>JBJOKH010000029.1:0-89773 GCA_046046195.1 Actinomycetota bacterium
GCAAAAGCCTTCAAAAACTTCCGCTAGGAAAGAAAAATGAGAATCACCAGTCGGCTCAACAGCTACACCTTGACGCTACTGGCGGTTATTCTCATCGGAATCTTTACACTCGCTCCCAGCGTCCAAATTTGGTACGAGCAGCGCCAGGAGATTTCCGACTATAAGGCTCTGGTTGCTCAGGCTAAGGCTGAGTTGGAGGATATGGAGGCCGAGAGACTGCGCTGGGACGACGAGGTATACATCAGAGCTCAAGCCAGAGATCGCTTGTACTTCGTAATGCCCGGTGAAGTAAGTTTCTTGGTGATGGATGCCGAAGGAATTGACGTGTCCGATACTTCTGGAACTGTTGGGGCAATGCTGGCTGAGAAGCGCAAGAGAAGCGGCTTCAGTTCCGAAGTTTCCACGAGTCAAGAAAACTGGGTAGAGGCATTTCTGGAGTCTGCACTGCGTGCCGGTCTTGAACAACCAAACCAGGAAATCAAAAGTGCCACTAACTAGTGCAACCGAAAAAGACATTGAAGCAGTATCAAGTCAACTAGGTAGACCCGCAAGAGATATTGCAGCGGTCGCTGCAAGGTGCGTCTGCGGCAACCCGATTGTGGTTCAAACTAAACCCCGTCTTGAAGACGGAACTCCTTTTCCAACTGTTTACTATCTAACGCTTCCAGCAGCCACTGCAGCTGTATCGACTCTGGAGGCTAGTGGTCTCATGCAGCAGCTGCAAGATCGACTCTCAGAAGAACCTGAGCTTGCTTCCAAATATCAGCTAGCGCACGAAAGTTATCTTGCAGATCGAAAGCTACTTGGTGAAGTGGAAGAGATTGAAGGCATCTCAGCCGGTGGAATGCCTTCGAGGGTTAAGTGCCTTCACTCGCTGGTCGCCCATTCGCTAGCTAAGGGTCCAGGCGTTAACCCCATTGGAGATGCGGCTCTAGAGATTTGTAGCTGGTCGCCTACTCGGTGCGTATGCGCAAACTAAGTGCCTGCGCCCTTGTTGCGCTCTTACTCCTGACCAATTCACAATCAGCTTCAGCTGACCCGATAAGGGATCGGCAGTACTGGCTCAGTGACTACGGATTCAGTGATGCC
Organism: Actinomycetota bacterium; assembly: GCA_046046195.1. GTDB lineage: Bacteria > Actinomycetota > Actinomycetes > Actinomycetales > Microbacteriaceae > Rhodoluna. Next base: position 1,090 of record JBJOKH010000029.1, read on the forward strand.
TGGAAAGTAAGTCAAGGTCAAGGGGTAAAAGTTGCCGTTATTGATACTGGAATTGATGCATCTCACCCCTCTCTGATTGGTGCCGTTGTCGGGGGGACGGATGTTTCTGGAATTGGTTCCGCAGATGGACTCACCCCCGTTGGGCAAAACAGCTACCACGGAACCATGGTGGCTTCGATTTTGGCCGGAAGAGGAAGTGTCGACGACCCGGATTCAGGAATCCTGGGAACGGCACCCAAGGCTGAGCTTCTTTCAGTATCCATGGCCTTTGGAGTCGAAGGTCTAGACACTGATGCGCAGGTTGCCAACGGAATCATCTGGGCCGTTGACAATGGCGCGAAGGTAATAAATCTTTCTCTGACTCGTAATTCTGTTCAGTGGCCAAAATCCTGGGATGATGCATTTTTGTATGCATTTGAAAATGACGTTGTTGTGGTTGCCGCTGTAGGAAATCGGTTAGACGGAACGGAACAAGTCTCCGCCCCCGCAACAATTCCAGGAGTCATAGCTGTTGCCGGCGTAGATATTAATGCTCAGGCAAGTGAACTAGCTTCCACTAGCGGTTTCACAATTGGCGTGACGGCACCATCGGAAAACTTGGTTGCAGCTTATCCGAATGGGGAGTATCGAATTTGGTCTGGGACCAGTGGCGCGGCACCAATTGTTTCTGGTCTAGTTGCTCTAATCAGATCCACGTATCCGGAAATGAGTGCGGCAAACGTTGTCAATCGCGTAATCCAGTCAGCGACCAAGAATGGTTCTGAAACCTACTCAACCAGCTACGGATATGGTCTGATTGATGCCCAGAAGGCCGTCACAGCCGACATCCCAGAAGTTAAGGAGAATCCCTTGGGTTCCCTTGTGGAATGGATTGAGCTTTACCGAGGCGATGCTGCTACCGAACTAGCTCCTGGTCAGATTGTGACCCCGTTTGACTCCCCAGTGACAACAATTGAAAGCCCAATTGGGTTGGAACAGCGCATTTGGCTACCCCTTGCTGGCTATGCTGGTTTAGGGCTGTTAGCCACATTCTTGTATTTTGCCTTTAGGCCCAAAGCCAGAGGCCCTAAGAGCGATAAGCGAAAGTAGTAAATTAGACCAATGCCTAGAATCCTGATTGTCGGTGGCGGTTACGCCGGTTTTTACACAGCCCGAAAACTAGAGAAGTACCTCGGTAAAAACGAGGCAGAGGTCACAATGATTGACCCGCTTCCATACATGACTTACCAGCCATTTTTGCCAGAGGTAGCGGCTGGATCTATTGAACCAAGGCATGCTGTCGTATCTCACCGCAGGCACCTAAAGCGCACCGAAATCATCACCGGAAAGGTGACTAACGTTTCTCACAAGGACAAGAAGGTCACTATCGAGTGCCCAGGACTTGCGCCATTCGACCGTGAATATGACCACGTAGTTGTGACTGCCGGGGCGGTTTCCAGAACCTTCCCAATTCCAGGTGTAGCTGACAATGCGATTGGCATGAAAACAATCGAGGAAGCCGTAGAAGTTCGCCACCGGATACTTACTAACTTCGATAAGGCAGCCAACCTGCCTGAGGGCCCAGAGCGCGCACGTTTGATGACTTTTGTGGTCGTCGGTGGTGGCTTTGCGGGTATCGAGGCATTTGCCGAAATGCTTTCACTGGCTACTTACCTATTGCGTTACTATCCGACGCTGAAGTTTGAAGACATCAACTTCCACTTGGTGGAAGCAATGGGACGAATTATGCCTGAGGTTTCTCTCAAGACCAGCCACTGGGTTTTGAAGAACCTAGCTGACAGAAACGCCAAGGTGCACCTTGAGACACAGTTGCTTTCGGCAGCCAACGGACTTGTCGAACTTTCCACCGGAGAGAAGTTTGAAGCCGACACCATCGTTTGGACTGCAGGTGTAATGGCCAACCCAGTAGTTAAGCACACCGATCTACCAACCGATGAGCGAGGCCGAATCACTGCCAACGCGTCTCTAAGAGTTGTAGATGGCGAGAACGTTATCGAGGGCGCTTGGACAGCTGGAGACGTTGCTGCAGTGCCCGATCTCTCAGGTGATGGTGTTGCCGGCTACTGCGTTCCAAACGCCCAGCATGCTGTGCGCCAAGGAAAGCTAATGGCAAAGAACTTGGTCGCGGCTCTTCGCGGCGATGGAATCAAGGACTACTTCCACAAGAACATGGGTGCGGTTGCAGGCCTTGGCATCGGAGTTGGAGTTTTCCAGTACAGAAACATTGCTGTGACCGGATTCTTGGCTTGGCTTATGCACCGCGGCTACCACGGGCTCGCCATGCCGATGTGGGAGAGAAAGATTCGCGTATTCGGCGGCTGGGTGGCAAACTTCCTGCTACGCCGAGACGTGGTTTCAATCGACGCCGTGAAGGAACCTCGATTAGCCTTTGAGACCTGGGCCTCTAGACCTAAGAACTAGCTTCTTTTGGATTGCGGCCCCCGTAGCCCAATGGCAGAGGCAGACGACTTAAAATCGTCACAGTATGGGTTCGAGTCCCATCGGGGGCACCTTTGAGTTAGCTGTGATTCCGTCCACAAACTGAAAATAATTCGTTCTTTGGCATACCATCTTCATAAGACGAAGCTATTTAAGGGGTTCATGTGGAGATCGCACTATTAGTTGTTCTTGGTGTAGCAGTCCTTATCGGGCTGTGGCTATGGTCCACATATAACGGACTAGTTGCTCTAAACGTAAGAGTTGATGAAGCCTGGAGTGACATAACCGTTCAACTGAAGCGTCGCGCCGATCTTATTCCAAACCTTATCGAGACCGTCAAGGGATACGCTTCCCACGAGCGTCAGGTGTTCGAGGCTGTAACCAACGCACGTGCTGCGACAGTTTCGCCGGAGGCGCTTTCCCACCCAGAGCAGGCGGGCCAAGCTGAAAACATGCTGCAGGGTGCACTGAAATCTCTTTTTGCTGTTGCAGAAGCCTACCCAACCCTGCAAGCCAGCCAGAACTTTCTGCAGCTTCAGGCGGAGCTGTCTGACACCGAAGACAAGATAATGGCATCCAGACGCTTCTATAACGGGGGAGTTCGTGAACTGAACACTAAGGTTCTTCAATTCCCGCAGAATCTGTTTGTGAAGTCACTTGGTTTTCCAGAGCGTGAATTCTTTGAGGTCGCAGATAGCGCAGCTATCGCAGAGCCACCAAAAGCAAGCTTCTAGTTTTATAGGCTAAATAGATGTATTCAGCAATCGCTGCCAATAAACGCAACACAATCATCATCATCGTTGCCTTTGTTGCGCTTTTAAGCGGACTTTCTATTTGGTGGGGAACCGCATCAGGAAATGGCTCATCAGCACTTTTCATAGTTGGTTTTGTTCTGGTTTATACAATTTTCCAGTACTACATGGCAGGAAAGATTGCCATCGGAATGACCGGTGCCGTCGAGATCCAAAAATCCGACAATCCAAGGCTCTGGAGAATTGTTGAGAACCTCTCTATTGCCGAAGGCATTCCAATGCCAAAGGTTTACATCATCAACGACCCAGCACCAAATGCCTTTGCTAGCGGAAGAGATCCCGAGCACGCGATCGTGGCCGCAACTACCGGGCTTCTAGTCATCATGGATGACAACGAGCTCGAGGGTGTTATGGCCCACGAACTAGCTCACATTCGAAACTACGATATCCGCGTTTCGACAATCGTTTTTGGCTTAGTAAGCGCAGTTGGGATTCTGGCCGACTTTGCTATCCGAGCAGCCTTCTTTGCTGGCGGCAACCGTTCCAGAGATGGAGCTGGGGCAGTTTTTCTTATCATCGGAGTGATTGCCAGCGTAATAGCTTGGCTAATTGGCCCAATAGTGAGCGCGGCGGTTTCGCGCCAACGCGAGTATCTGGCTGATGCGACTGGAGTCCAGATCACCAGATACCCCGAGGGACTAGCCAGTGCTCTGAACAAGCTTGGCGAATATGGGCGCCCGATGAAGAAGGTAAGCGCTTCTATGGCCCACATGTTCCTAAACGACCCGATCAAGCCTGGATTCACCGAACGTTTATTCTCTACCCACCCGCCTATACCTAAGCGGGTCGAGCGAATTCGCACAATGGGGACTAAGTTCTAGGGGTCAAAGCAAACTAAACTTGGGGGCTAGGTAGTTTTTCGAAAGGCCTCTAATGACCAACCAGCCGCCGGTAGTTGTACCTGCCCTGAGCGACTTTGAGCGCGCCCTGGCAAACGTTAGAAAAGTGGCCATCGAAACTCCGGTACTTCATTCGCACTACCTCTCCGAGTTGGTCGGTCAGGATGTTTGGCTGAAGTGCGAAAACCTTCAGCGAACCGGAGCCTATAAAGTTCGTGGCGCATTCAATCGCATGAGCAAGCTAACTGCCGAAGAGAAAAAGAAAGGCGTGATCGCAGCTTCTGCAGGCAACCATGCTCAGGGTGTTGCGCTGGCCGCCAAGAAACTTGGAATTAAAGCAACCGTCTACATGCCTTTCGGAGCTTCGCTTCCAAAAGTTGCAGCGACCAGAAACTATGGTGCAAAGGTTGTCCTGTTCGGGGCCACATTTGCTGAGGCCCTGAAGGCTGCTCAAGAACAAGCCAAGGAGACCGGCGCAATCTTCATCCCACCTTTTGATCACATTGACGTCGTGCTGGGACAGGGAACCGTGGGCGTTGAAATCATGGAACAGCACCCAGACGTTTCAACAATCGTCGTGGCAATTGGAGGTGGAGGGCTGGCGGCTGGAGTTGCTGTGGCTGCCAAGCTGACTGCCCAAGCCATGGGTAAGAAGATTCGAGTTATCGGGGTTCAGGCAGAGAATGTCGCGCCTTACCCAGTTTCCATAAGATCTGGAAAAATCACGGAAGTAGTTGCCACGCCAACCATCGCTGACGGAATAGCAGTATCAAAGCCAGGGCGAGTCCCGTTCGAACTTATCAAGAAGCACATCGACAAAGTTGTCACGGTTTCAGAAAACGACATCGCCAAAGCAATTTTGGTATTGCTCGAGCGCTCTAAGCAAGTTGTTGAACCGGCGGGCGCTGTGGCAGTTGCTGCATTGATGAACGGCAAGGCCAAGGCCAAGGGTAAGACAATCGCAATTCTTTCCGGTGGAAACATGGACCCACTGTTGTTGCAGCGTGTGATTCGCCACGGGCTTTCCGCATCAGACCGTTACACAAACTTCTCAGTGATGCTTCCAGATCGTCCCGGTCAGTTGGCACTTACTGCTGAGGTAATCGCAGGTGCCCATGCAAACGTGGTTGAGGTGCTTCACACCAGACACGGCAATGGTCTTCAAATCAGCGAGGTTGAATTAAATCTTTCTGTTGAGACCAGCGGACACGAGCATCGTATGGAAGTTGTTAAGGCTTTGGAGAAGGCAGGGCTAAGACCTCGCCTAGAAAAGCCACGCGAGGACTAAGCGTTCGTAACCGCGAGAATTTCTACTTTTATGGCTTTGCCGTTGGGTAAGAAAACATCCAAAGTTTCCCCAACTTTCTTTCCAAGAATCGCACTTCCAATTGGCGAGTCCGGGCTATAAACCTCGACACTGTCATCGTTGATTTCAGCGCTTCCCAAAAGAAACTTCTTTTCGGAACCGTTCAGATTGACTGTGATTACAAGTCCTTGCTCAACAACACCGTGGGCCTTAGGGGCATCGCCGACCTGGGCAGTGGCCAAGATTTCTTCGATTCGATTGATGCGAGCTTCGATTTTGCCCTGTTCTTCTTTGGCAGCGTGGTAGCCACCGTTTTCTTTGAGGTCACCTTCTTCGCGGGCTTCCTGAATGCGTTTGGCGATGTCACCGCGCGCCACAGAGATCAGGTATTCCAGCTCGTCGGCTAGGCGATCGTATGCTTCCTGGGTGAGCCAAGTGGCTTCATGACTTTCAGACATAATTTCTCTAGCTTATTTCACCGACAGCTGTCGACCAAGCCCGTTGTGCCCAGCTCTGTGGTGTTGACCATGGTGGAAATCACGGTTGAGCGACTAGCTGAGGGTTCCACGGCAAGGGTTTTGAAACCAACCACGGCATAGTTTTGGCTCAGAACTTGAACATCGCAAACGACCGCCTGACCAGGGTTTCTGGAGACTTCGAAAACCACCTCTGTGGAGAATTCATCTATCACAGTGAATCCGACGTCTCGGGTTGAAATCTTGTTGGCGTCATCAATCGTGAACCATATCGCCCAAACTAAGAATGAAGCAATCGCGACGGCAGCCACCGAAATGGCCAGTATCCGATCCCGCTTTCGAGACGAACCTAAGCCATATCTTTGCTGAAGAAGATTTTCACTCACTCATCAAGGTTAACTGACAATCGTGGTTCATACTTGAACTATGAAACTGCTCATGATTCTCAGCGAAACCCCAGCCCCCGGCGACGTAATAATTGACGACACTTGGTACAGCCCAGGCGTTGTTGGATTCGTAGCTACCTTCGGGATGGCCGCGGCAGCTATGCTTCTGATCTTTGACTTGGTCAGGAGAGTGCGCAGAGTGCGCTATCGGGCTGAAATTTCAGAACGGCTCGATCAAGAGCAGTTGGACAATGAATCTAAAGCCAACCCAAATTCAGGCACCAAGCCTGAGCGCCCAGCTCCTCCGGAAAGTCCCACACGTCCTTAGGCGAATGACCCAGGCATAGGGGAAAGCGAAACTAGAAGAACTGCGGTCCAGTGACACATGAAAGCTAGAACCGTAAAGGTGTGAAAGATTTCGTGAAAGCCAAAGTGACCCGGGAATGGATTGGGTCGCTTCATGGCGTAGACAACTGCTCCCAGGGTGTAAAGCAAGCCACCAATGAGGATAAGAAGCATCATGGCGAAGTTGGCATCGAGTAAATCGGGAAGATATACAACAGCAGCCCAGCCCATGGCGATGTAGATGATCACGTAGAGCCACCTCGGAGCACCAATCCAAAAAACCCGGAAACCAATTCCGAGTAGTGCAACCGACCAGATTGCGATGATCAACATCAAGCCTTTATCCTGAGGCAGCGCCAAAAGGGTAATCGGGGTGTAGCTTCCAGCAATCAGTAGAAAAATGTTTGCGTGATCAAATCTCTTGAGAGCCAGCTTGACCTTTGGACTCCAATTGAAGCGATGGTAAATCGCACTCGTTCCAAAGAGTAAAACAGAACCTGCAAAGAAAACTGCTGAGGCGATTTTGGCAACTAGCCCATCGGCCAGCACAATCAGAACAATTCCCCCGGCAATGGCCAGTGGCAAAACTCCAGTGTGAATCCAACCCCTCCAAGTGGGCTTGTTTTCAGGTTCGACCTCTCCCGAAATTTGCGAGAGGGGAAGATGTAAGGGAGATTCGTCGTTGCTGGTCTGGGCCATGATTCAACCCTAGTTTGCTTTTGGGGCGGTAACCTAAAGTAGTGCGAAATCTGATGTATCGGCTTTATGAAGCTCAGCTAGAGCGTCAGCTCGATACCTCCAACATTCCCCAGCACATCGCTGTAATGCTAGATGGCAATAGACGCTGGGCTGATAAGAAAAATGGCTCTAAAGCAAAAGCTGGTCACACAGCAGGTGCCCAAAAGATTTTTGACTTTTTGTCTTGGTGCGATGATCTAAAAGTTCCAGTGATAACTCTCTATTTGCTCTCAACTGAGAATCTAAAGCGGAGAGATTCCGAAGAGCTCAAGGACCTTCTGGTTATTCTTTCTGAGCTGGCCAGGGAGATGGTAAGGCGCGGTAGATGGAAACTTCGGTTAGTTGGAAACCGCGATTCTTTGCCGTCCGAGTTTCTAAAGGTTTTGGAGCAAAGTGAGTTAGACAGCAAGGACACACCTGGCTCTCAGGTGAACCTTGCTATCGGCTACGGTGGCCGACAAGAAATTACCGATGCGATGCGCTCGATTGTTAAGGATTCAATAAATCACGGTTCCGATCTTGAAAAACTAGCCGATTCGCTGACTCCAGAACTGATCGCCAAGCACCTTTACACATCCGACCAGCCCGACCCTGACTTAATCATTAGAACCTCCGGAGAGCAACGCTTGAGTGGCTTCCTGCTGTGGCAATCGAGCAACTCTGAGTTGTATTTCGAAGAAGCTCTCTGGCCTGACTTTCGCCGGGTCGATTTCCTGAGGGCAATCAGAGCCTTCGCCCGCCGGCACCGCCGCTACGGAGCCTGAGGCGGTCCTTTATTCGGGCGTGTTGCTATCGGCTCGACCAGGGCTGGGGCTTTACCTTAAAGCTAAGCCTTAGATAAGGAGCGTTTAGTGCCCAAAGCCGAAGCTGTTTCCTCCGCCAATACTCAGAAAAAGAACGACCAGGCGGTGAGGACCTTCGTGCTGGACACCTCAGTGCTGCTGTCGGATCCCAAAGCCATGTTTCGCTTTGCCGAGCACGAGGTTGTTATTCCGATTGTCGTTATCAACGAGCTCGAGAAAAAGCGTCACGACCCAGAGATTGGTTATTTTGCGAGGGTGGCACTTAGACACCTGGACGACCTAAGGCAAAAGCACCAGCGTCTTGATTTTCCGATCGAGGTCGGCGATAAGGGTAGCCTCAGAGTTGAGCTAAACCACAGCAACCAATCTGTCTTACCGGCCGGATTCCAATTAGGTGACAACGATTCAAGAATTCTTGCCGTGGCCATGAACTTGGCCAGTGAGGGCTTCAACGTAACCGTTGTTTCAAAAGATCTTCCTATGCGCGTTAAGGCGGCAAGCCTAGGAATGCTCGCTGAAGAGTACTTGAATGAACTAGCAACAGAGTCTGGTTGGACCGGAATCAGCGAACTTGCTTTGAGTGCCGATCAGATGGCTGAGCTCTACGACAACGAAGAGATTTCTCACCCTGACGCAGCGGACCTTCCACTAAACAGCGGGTTAGTAATCTCGTCTGAGCGCGGACACGCTCTTGGAAGAGTGGTGTCAGGTAAGAAAGTAAAGCTAGTTCGCGGCGACCGTGGCGTTTTCGGCGTCCAGGGAAGATCAGCCGAACAGCGGCTAGCCATCGACTACCTGTTAGATCAGGAAATTGGCATCGTCTCGATGGGAGGCCGAGCCGGAACTGGAAAGTCTGCACTGGCGTTGTGTGCGGCTCTGGAATCGGTTGTTGAGCGTCGCCAGCACAAGAAGATCATGGTTTTTAGGCCAATTTATGCCGTGGGCGGTCAAGAGCTAGGGTACTTACCTGGCACGGAAGCCGAGAAAATGAACCCATGGGGCCAGGCAATTTTTGACACCCTGAGTGCTCTGGTCTCTAAAGAAGTCATCGAGCACATTCAAGATCGAGGTCTCCTCGAAGTTCTTCCGTTGACACATATTCGAGGAAGATCGCTACACGACAGCTTCGTTATCGTCGATGAGGCTCAGTCCCTCGAGAGAAATGTTCTCCTCACTGTGCTTTCAAGAATCGGGCAGAACTCAAGAGTTGTTCTAACTCACGATGTTGCTCAACGAGACAACCTGCGAGTTGGAAGACATGATGGAATTGCGTCGGTTATAGAAACCCTCAAGGGACAGTCTCTTTTTGCACACATCACACTTACCAGGTCCGAGCGAAGTGCTATCGCCGCCCTGGTCACCGATTTACTAGACCGGTAATTCAGCTGGGGATAACTTCCCCCGACACTTTATTGCCTAGCTAGCCTTACCGAGTGTTTGAAAATCTCTCCTCAGTTTTTTCGGCACTCGGTCTTGGCTATTTGGTCTTTACGGCTTGGCCCTTAGCCAAGACCGACATTCTTGAAAGGCGACTGCCAAACAAATATGTTTTGCCTGGCTTTCCAATAACTTGGGCGGGCCAGCTGCTGGCAGGATTCTCGGGGTCTGGTTTTAATGGGATGTTTTACGCCTTCGTTAGTGCACTACTGGTGTTTACTGTTTCCTTGCTGATTAACAGGGCGGGACTACTGGGGATGGGAGATGTGAAACTCATGACACTGATGTCTCTGGCCCTGGGATGGTATTCGATGCTTTTGCCGATTATTGCCTTCGGTCTGACTTTTCTAATTGCCGGACTGGTTGCAATTGCCCTGGTAATTACAAAAAGAATTAGGGTTGGTGGGTCGATGCCACTAGGACCATACTTGATTGCAGGTTTTCTCGGAACCCTTACTTTGGCGGTTTGGTCATAGACAGAACATCCAAGGCAGCATCCAACTGAGCCTCGGAAACCTCACCGCGAGCAACAAATCCTAAGTCGATTACAGCTTCACGAATGGTCATTGACTTTTCAACCGAGTGCTTGGCGATTTTGGCTGCCGCCTCATAGCCAATCACTTTGTTCAGTGGTGTGACGATTGATGGGCTTGACTCAGCAAGAGCCAAAGATCGCTCAACGTTGACCTCAAGGCCCTCGATGGTCTTATCTGCCAAAACTCTTGAAGAATTAGCTAGCAGCCTTGCCGATTCAAGCAGAGCATTACCCATTACTGGGATGGCAACGTTCAGCTCAAAGTTTCCGCTTGCCCCAGCCCAGGCGACAGTTTGGTCATTTCCAATTACCCTGGCACAGACCATTAGGACAGCCTCGGGAACGACCGGATTCACCTTGCCCGGCATTATGGAGGATCCTGGTTGAAGATCAGGAATTGCCAGTTCACCGAGTCCAGCATTTGGTCCAGACCCCATCCATCGCAGGTCATTGTTGATTTTTGTGAGGCTCACAGCAAGAACGCGTAGAGCGCCCGAGGCCTCCACCAATCCATCTCGAGCACCCTGTGCCTCGAAGTGGTCCCTGGCTTCGGTTATTGGAAGTTTGGTTTGCTCTGCCAGCAACTTGATAACGGTCTGTGGGAATCCCTTCGGGGTGTTGATTCCGGTCCCAACTGCGGTACCTCCAAGCGGAACTTCAGCCACCCTTGCTATTGAAGACTTGATTCGCTCAATGCCATATCGAATCTGAGCTGCGTAGCCACCGAATTCCTGACCAAGAGTTACAGGGGTTGCATCCATTAGGTGAGTGCGTCCAGCTTTGACCACTTCGGCCCAACTTTTTGCCTTCACTTCGAGTTTTCCTGCCAAGTACTCAAGAGCAGGAATCAAGTCAGTGAGAAGAGCTGATGTGACGGCTAGGTGAACAGAGGTAGGGAATACGTCATTCGAAGACTGCGACGCGTTGACGTGGTCATTTGGGTGCACTGGCTTTCCAAGGTGTTTGGTAGCAAGAGTTGCAAGCACCTCATTCATGTTCATGTTCGAAGAGGTTCCAGAGCCTGTCTGGTAGACATCCACCGGAAAATGATCATCGAGAGAACCGTCAATCACTTGGTCTGCACTTTTTGCTATCGCGTCAGCTAGATCCTTATCGATAACACCCAACTCCGCATTTGCTAGGGCCGCGGCTTTCTTGATCTGCGCCAAGGCTGCTATGTGAGCGCGCTCTAAAGTTGTTCCGGAAATAGGAAAGTTTTCGACAGCACGCTGAGTCTGAGCTGCGTAGAGTGCATCCTTAGGGACCTTAACTTCGCCCATGGTGTCATGTTCAATGCGGTATTCCACGAAAATCGAGCCTTTCCTTCGGGCTAATTGACTTTGCCAACGGTGACTAGCGGAGTCACCTTGCCGAGTGCAAGTTGGTAAGTTGCACCCACAACAGCTAATTTACCGCTTCTAACGGCGCTATCTATCAGCTTGGAGCGGTTCACGAGCTCCGCAACGGTGTCTTTGACGTGTAGGTCAGTTATCTCGTCGATGCTGTCTGTGCCCGCGAGTTTGGCGGAAACTACTGTGGGTCGGATTCTAGAAACGAGGTCATCTATGAATTCCCCAGTTGTTTCTAGGGTTCCAGATTCGGCCTCCATGGTTGCCTGGATTGCCCCACAACCGTCGTGTCCTAGAACAACAATTAGTGGAACTTCAAGGACCTCAACGCTGTATTCCAGTGAGCCAAGAATGGTTTCGGCAATTACCTGACCGGCATTCCTCACCACGAATAGATCGCCGAGTCCAACGTCAAAGATAATCTCGGCTGCGAGCCTGGAATCTGAACACCCGAAAAGGGCAGCAAATGGCTTTTGGCTCGTCGCAATCTCAGTTCGATGTTCGACGTCTTGCCTTGGATGCGATACCTCGCCAGAAATAAAGCGCTGATTGCCTTGCATAAATCTCGCATAGGCTTCGGCCGGAGAAGTGATCAACTTAGTTCTGATCCACCTGGAGGGTCAGCTGAAGGGCGAAATCTTCAAGCTGCTGCCTTGGCGCTACACCATAAACGAACACGGCATTGTTTTCATATTCCAACAACATGAGATAGTCCTTGGACTTAGGCGGATTATTCTCGCGGACGGTTTCGTAAACTTTCCAGGTGCTGCCTTGAATTTCAACTTCACCAGTTAGCTTGTTCGACTCAAGCATGAGCTGAATCCAGGTCTGGTTAACTTCAAGACCCTGGGTCATGGCTATGAACTCACTGTTCGGACCGACGAATCCCACATACCAATTGGCAACACCGTCCTGAGCTGACGATCTATAGCGCGCAGCGTTCGAATACCAGTCAACCGGCATAGTTGGTACCAGGAGTTTTCCAGGGGCCTCAGTTGAAGCCTGTTCGGCTATTGCAACGTAATCAACCGGCTGAACTCTATTCGAATCATCTCTTGGAACCGCTAGAACCAAAAGGACCATGACACCCACGGTGGCAGCGAGCGAAAGTAAGAGATTTATCAGAGTCTGTCTGGCTCGGCGCTTGGCCGCGGCATCACTCATTTACGCGTTGCTCTTTTTCGCCTTAGCGGCTTTCTCTAACTGTGCTCTGGCGCCGGATAGCCACTGCTCGCACTTGTCGGCAAGGGCCTCGCCTCGCTCCCAAAGCTGCATAGATGTCTCGAGGGTCACCGTGCCGGTCTCAAGTTCGGCAACCACTTTGATTAGCTCGTCGCGGGCTTGTTCATAGCTCATTGAAGCTACGTCTTGGTTTTTCTCAGTCATTATGTCTCAAGCCTACTTTCAATCTGCAGTGACTCCAAGGTCGCCTCCAGAGAGGGTGACCTTGAGCTTTTGGCCTGCCTTGGCTTGTTTCGGGGCTGTAAGGACGTGTCCGTCCGCGTCACGAACAACCGCGTAACCGCGATCCAAAGTCAGCTTGGGGGATAATGCTCTAACTTGGCCCCGAAGTCCGGAAACCAACAGGTGTTGTTTATCAAGAGTATTTCTAACATGATTTGTAAGTGACTGCTCAAGTTGAGAGATCTGCAGTGCTCTCTCTTCCACCAAAGCAAATGGATTAGCAAGAATAGGCCTGGAGCGAATTCCCGAAACCAGCTCCACTTGGTTCTGGATGTAGCCGATAACTCGAAGGCTAATTCTTTGCAAAGCTTGAGAAATCCGATTACGTTCCTCAACCACATCTGGAACTATGTGCTTTGCTGCATCGGTTGGTGTTGATGCTCGAAAGTCTGCTACCTCGTCGGTTAATGGTCGATCGTTGTCATGGCCAATCGCACTGACAATAGGAGTCTTACAATTTGCAACTGCTCGAACAACTTTTTCATCTGAGAAAACCAGGAGGTCTTGAAAACTTCCTCCACCCCTAGCCAGCACGATGACTTCCACCTCTGGGTCAGCATCAAGAGCTTCAATAGCCTTAATGATTTCTGGTGCTGCCTTGTCACCTTGAACCGGTGTGTGAATCACTCGAAACCTTGCCTCTGGCCAGCGCCGCTTGGTGTTTTCTAGGACGTCCTTTTCGGCATCACTATTTGCCCCTGTGATCAAACCAATTAGGTTTGGCAAGAAGGGCAGGGGAAGCTTGCGTTCTGCAAGGGTGAGCCCTTCCTTGGTTAGTTGCTGTCTCAGACGCTCGATCCGCTCAAGCAGCTCGCCAAGCCCGACTTTTCGAATTGCTAGGACGTCCATGCTGGTTTTTCCAGAACGTTCCCAGAAATCTGGATGCACCAATACAACTACTCGGTCACCAGCTGAAAGCTCAGAGACCGCTGCCAGGACATCGGGGCGCCTTGAATGGATTGAGAATCCTTTATCAGCCACTAAGTCGCGTAGCTCACCAAAGAAGACATCCTTTTTGGGGCTAATCTGCGAAATCTGACCTTCGACCCAGACGTTCCCTAGACGAGTGATCCACTCTTTGAGGGTATTGGTGAAATTCGCAACAGACCAAGGAGATTGCTCGCTGGACACCCTCGATTCGGAGGATTCGGCTGCTTGGTTCTCCGACATGGCTATTCCTTAGGGAGGCTTCGTTATCTCTCGTAGACTTGAGGTGTGACCCAAATAAACAATACCTCCCAGCGACGCGTGCTCTTGGCGGCCCCAAGGGGATACTGCGCTGGAGTAGACCGTGCGGTAATCGCAGTGGAGAAGGCTCTGGATCACTACGGTGCTCCGGTCTATGTTCGCAAGGAAATTGTCCACAACAAGCACGTGGTCACCGGTTTAGAAAAGCGCGGAGCGATTTTTGTCAACGAAGTGGATGAGGTACCAGAAGGTGCCGTTCTGGTTTTTTCCGCGCACGGTGTTTCTCCAGCGGTGGTCAAAGCATCCGAAGCCAGAGGCCTGAACACAATCGACGCCACCTGCCCATTGGTTACAAAAGTCCATCGAGAGGTGCAGAGATTCGCTCAAGAGGACTACGACATCCTACTAATCGGCCACGAGGGTCACGAAGAAGTTGAGGGTACTGCCGGTGAAGCCCCAGATCACGTTCAGTTGATTGATGGCAAAGACGGCGTCACTAACGCAAAAGTTAAGGACCCGAAGAAAGTTATCTGGCTCTCGCAAACAACCCTGTCTGTTGATGAGACCATGGAGACCGTTTTGAAACTTCGCGAGAAGTTTCCAACCTTACAAAACCCACCAAGCGACGACATTTGCTACGCAACTCAGAATCGCCAGGTAGCCATTAAGAAAGTTGGCTCTGAGTCTGACCTAGTTTTAGTTGTTGGTTCTGCGAATTCTTCGAACACTGTTCGCTTGGTTGAAGTTGCTCTTGAGGCTGGCGCGAAAGCTGCTTACCGCATCGACTTTGCCAGCGAAATCCAAGAGGAGTGGTTCGAGGGAGTCGAAACCGTGGGCGTCTCATCGGGCGCTTCTGCCCCTGAGGAGCTAGTCGATGAGGTGCTGGATTACCTTGCCAAGCGTGGCTACGGAGAGCCGACCGAGATAACAACGGCCGAGGAAGACGTTCAGTTCTCGCTACCGAAAGAGCTTCGTAAAGATCTAAAGAGCGCGGGCCAAGACACCAGCAACAAAGTAAAGCGCCCCTAAGCGCCAAAATCCGTTTCTTTATGTGGATGACCACTTCGGTCGTAGGTTGTCCAAATACCCACTTGCTTGCCTGAGTTAAACTTCCCTGACCGCATCAACGAGCCGTCTTTTCGGAAAAACTTCCATGGTCCATGCATCTGCCCGGCCTTGAATTTGCCCGTGTATCTAGGGCTTCCATTGTCGTAGAACGGTTCCCGCATATTATGCGCTGGCAGATTTTCCAGCTGAGCCCAACTGAGCAGCAGCCTCAACTACGCGAGCGGCCATAGAGGCCTCTGCAAGCTTTCCCCAAACTCTTGGGTCATAAGTCTTTTTGTTTCCGACTTCGCCATCAACCTTGAGTACTCCATCGTAGTTTTCAAACATGTGGCCAGCGATTGCTCTGGTGAAAGCGTACTGAGTGTCGGTGTCGATGTTCATCTTGATAACACCAAAACTCACGGCGTCAGAGATCTCTTTGGCAGTCGATCCTGATCCACCGTGGAACACTAGATCAAATGGCTTGTCCTTTGAGTACTTCTGACCAACTGCCTTCTGAATTTCGTCTAGCAATTCAGGTCTGAGCTGAACGCTGCCCGGCTTGTAACTGCCGTGGACGTTTCCAAATGTAAGAGCGGTTAGGTAGCGGCCGTTTTCCCCTAGGCCCAAAGCCTCAGCAGTTGCCATTCCGTCAGCCACTGTTGTGAAAAGGTGCTCACCCATTCCACCCTCGACGCCGTCTTCTTCGCCACCGACGACTCCCACCTCAATTTCCAAAATTGAGCCCACGTTTTTTGTCTTCGCCAAAAGTTCCTTGGCAATATCCAGGTTCTCACCGAGTGGAACGGCTGAACCATCCCACATGTGTGAATTGAAAAGAGGGTCTTGACCGGATTTGACGCGCTCCGCGGAAACTTCAAGAAGCGGTCTGACGAAGCCATCTAATTGGTGCTTGGCGCAGTGATCTGTGTGTAGTGCAACAGTTATGCCATAGCCCTTGGCTGCTTCGCGAATAAATGCAGCCATGCCCTGGGCACCAATTGCCATGGATTTGACCGTTGAACCTGACCAGTACTCTGCGCCTCCGGTTGATACCTGAAGAATTCCGTCCGAACCTGACTGCTGAAGACCCTGAAGCGCGGCAATTGCTGTTGAGGAGGAGGAGACGTTGATTGCTGGATAGGCAAATCCCTGAGCCTTGGCTCGGTCCAGCATCTCTAGGTATGCATCTGGTGAGGCTACGGGCATCTTTACTTCTCCTTGTAGATTGCTGGTTCTTTTAGCTTTGCGGAAAGGTCAACTTCTTCAGTTAGGAAAACTTCAGGGAGGTTATCAATGTTGTCCAGTCCGCTCGTGGGCTGGCTAACCTTGACCGCACCCCATTGAACTGCTGCCATGGCTCCAACCGGAACATTGAACTCAACTCCGATGTCTTCGTGACCTTCTGTCAATGGGTTCTGTGTAATGGCAGCAAGGAATCCTGCAAGCGTCGCATCTCCGGCACCCACAGTGTTGATTACTTCAACTGGAGTGGTTCTGGTCCCCCATGCGCGTGACTTGGTCACAGCTAACATTCCGTCTGCGCCCAGTGATGCCAGCACACACTCAACACCGTGCGAACACAGCTCCCTAGCAGCTTCGATAACGTCACCGTTTGTTAACAGTGAACGCCTAACGGCCGATGCCAATTCTTCAGCGTTAGGTTTCAAAATTGCTGCGTCACCTTGTCTTACCCAGTAGGCAAGAGGTTCGCCCGAGGTGTCTAGAGCCACTCGGACTCCAAGTTTTTTCATTCGTTCAAACACAGGGTGTAAATCGACATATTTACCTGTCGATTGGTCGATAGGAAGCGCACCTGCCACTACTAACCACTTTGCATCGTTTTCTTTAACAGTTTCTTCAGTCAGATCCACTACCCGCTGCCATTCCTCCGCGGTAAGTGGCTTTGGCCCCTCATTGATTTTTGTGGTCGGCCCACCGCGCTCCAGAATTGTGGTTGAAACTCGAATGGTTCCTTCAATCCACATTGGAATCAGGAAGCTGGTTGATCCAGTTCTTTCTAAAATTTCCTTTTCGGCGTTGCCAATTGGAACAACACCTGGTGCGGCAATTCCAGCAAGACGCAAAGCGCGTGCAACGTTGATTCCCTTGCCTGCAAGCTCTTCGCCAACTGAATCCGCGCGGTTTACTTCGCCGCGGTGTAGGTCTGTAACAAAGTAAGTTCGGTCAAGAGTCGGCGCAGGCGTAAGGGTCACAATTGGTGATTTTGTGTTGTTGCCAGACATGCAGTTTCTCCTTGCGGATTTTCAATTGGATCCGGATTGAAGATTTTCCGGTGATATTTAGCTGCAAACGCCTTTGTGAGCACTTCCTGAAAAGTATAGCCAAAGCCTTCTTCGGGCCTGAAAGGGCCCTGGATGGTCCAAATCCCTAGTCTTCTTGGGCGTCTTTCTGCAGCTCGCTGGCGGTGATGCTGTCGGGCGCTGATTCCAACGGAGCAGGGGAGAGAATCTCGCTTGTTCCAAGCTGAGTCTCATCCAGATCATTCAACTTTCTTGCCGTCACCAAGACGCGAGACTCGAGGGAGGACAGAAATACGTTGTAATCCTTAACCGTGCTGGTAATTGAGCGGCCGAGCTTGTCAGCGTGCTCTGCAATCTTTCCAATTCGTTCGTATAGTTCCTTGCCCAATTTGATCATTGTTCGAACTGAGCCTTCGTCCGCATTTTGACGCCAGATGTAGTTAATGGTCTTTAGCACTGAGAAAAGACTCACTGGAGAGGCAAGAGCTACGTTTTTCTTAAACGCATATTCGAGCAGTGCAGGATCAGCATCAAGAGCCGCCGAAAGCAGCGACTCGGATGGAACAAAGGCAATCACGAAATCAGGAGAAGCACCCAGTCCAGTCCAATACTCTTTTCCTGACAGAGCATCTATGTGAGTCTTTACAGCTTTTACGTGAGCTGCAATGAGCTCAGCGCGCCGCTTTGCGTCTTCGCCTTCGGCCAATTCCGAAATGGCAGAGGCTTCCTGGTAGGAATTGAATGGCACCTTGGAATCTATAGCTAACGATTTACCACCTGGCAAATTGATAACGAGGTCAGCGCGACCGGATCCGGCATTGGTCTCAAAAGATGCCTGCTCACTGAAGTCAGCGTGCTTGATTAGACCCGCTAGCTCTACAAGCTTCCTAAGTTGTGTTTCTCCCCAGACACCTCGAACAGAGTTAGAAGAAAGGGCGAGAGAAAGGGCCTGAGTCGTTTTTCGCAGCTGATCATCGGAGGCAATGGCATTTTTGAGCTGCTCTTGAATGGTTCCAAACTGCTCGGTGCGTTCTTTTTCTAGCGCCTTCACAGATAACTGCATCTGCTCGAGCCGGTCCTTGACCGGTGCGAGCTCTGCAATCAACCTTGACTCCTCGCGGTCTCGCTGCTCCCGCTCTTTGCGATCTTCTTCGGCTCTGGCAAGTGCGGCATTGAGTCCGGCAACTGTTGCCCCAGCACTAGCTAGCTGGATAGCCAGCGCGCTATCTGAACCTTTTGTTTTTAATCGAAGAGTTGCCACGAGTGCGCCAACAACTAGGCCGACTAGCAGCCCGAGCCCTAAGTAGATAAGTTCCATGGTTAGAACTATGCCATTAGCCAGCGACATAGCTGGTCTTTAGTCGAATGTCGCCTAGAGCTGCCTTAACGAAAGCTTGGTGGCAGTAAGTAGTTCGTTTAGATCAGCGCTGCCGTGGCGATCTGCTGCGTGGATCACGATTCTGGCGCAGGCGTCACTATCAGCCAGGGCATTGTGATGATCAAACTCCTCATGACCTATGGCGTAGGCCACTTGGTTTAGTCGGTAGCTATCTAGGTTGTAAGTTTTTCGGGCGATTTGGACCGAACAGGTGTAGCTCAGGGGCGGAACCGCTGCAGAAACTGCTTCAGCGGCTGCGCGAAGCACTCCTATGTCGAATGATGCGTTATGCGCAATCAGAACATCATCCCCGACGAATGCGAGCATTTGCTCCAAAACATCAATGAAATCAGGCGCGGATTCAATCATCTTTGGAGTTATGCCATGAACGGCTATGTTGCCATCACTAAACCAGTTATGTGCAGCTGGGGGCCGAATCAGGGTTTCAAAAGTTTCAGCGTGCTTACCATCCCTGACTCTTACCAGCCCCACAGCGCAGGGGCTGGCCGGGGATCCATTGGCAGTTTCAAAGTCAATGGCTGTGAAGTTTAGGGACATGCTTCCTAGTCTGCCAGTAGCCTACGACGGGTAGAGTGGTATCCCGTGGCTCTAACAATCGGAATCGTGGGACTACCAAACGTTGGTAAGTCGACCCTCTTTAATGCACTCACTAAAAACAATGTTCTGGCCGCAAACTACCCGTTTGCCACGATCGAACCAAACGTAGGCGTTGTAAACCTTCCTGATTCCAGACTCGACAAATTGGCAGAACTGTTCTCCAGTGAGAAGATTCTGCCGGCCCCAGTTTCCTTTGTTGACATCGCCGGAATTGTTAAAGGCGCTTCCGTTGGAGAAGGGTTGGGAAACCAGTTCCTTGCCATCATCAGGGAAGCAGACGCCATCGCCCAAGTAGTGCGAGGCTTTAGTGATTCCGACGTAGTTCACGTTGACGGCAAAGTTGAGCCGAGCTCAGATATCGAGACCATAAACACAGAGCTGATCTTGGCCGACATGCAGACCCTCGAGAAGGCACGCCCTCGCATCGAGAAAGAGGTGAAGGGTAAGAAAGTTGAGCCCGAAGCGCTGACAGCAATAGATGAGGCGCTCGCAATTCTCAATGGCGGAAAGCCGCTTTCCAGTAGCAAAATCGACATCGCCCCAATAAAGGACTTGGGTCTTCTGACAGCCAAGCCGATCATTTACGTTTTCAACGTCGACGAGGCGATCTTGACCGATGCTTCCAAAAAGAAAGTGCTGGCTGACCTAGTAGCTCCAGCTGAAGCAGTTTTCTTGGATGCGAAAGTGGAATCGGAGCTGATTGATCTAGACAAAGCAGAAGCTCAAGAACTTCTTTCTTCACTCGGTCAAGATGAATCCGGACTGGACCAACTGGCAAGAATTGGATTCAGAACTCTGGGCCTACAGACATATCTGACCGCAGGACCTAAAGAGGCGCGAGCCTGGACTATCAAACAAGGTTGGAGTGCTCCGCAGGCTGCCGGCGTAATTCACACTGATTTTCAGCGCGGCTTCATAAAAGCTGAAATTGTTTCTTTTGATGACCTGGTAGCTGCCGGTTCCATGGCCGAAGCCAAAGCTAAGGGCAAGGTCCGCATGGAGGGTAAGGACTATATCATGCAAGACGGTGACGTAGTGGAGTTCAGATTTAACGTATAGCCATGAAGCCTCTATATTTTGTCGAGCGCACGCTCAAGCATCCAGTCGACAGAGTTTGGCGTGCTTGGACTGATGCAGCCGAGCTCGAACAGTGGTACTGTCCAATCTTTTTGAGTGTTGTACCAAATTCGGCAACCAGTGACGCAGAAGTTGGCGGCACCTGGGCCATTGCAGTTGATGTCTCAGCAAATGGATTCAACGCTTACTTTTGGGGCACATATCAGCAGGTTGATCTAAACCAGAAATTGGTTCACGATCTGAACTATTCACAAGACGAGCTCGAATTTGCACTTCGAGAGCCACAGCCTGAAGCTCACCGAATTGAAGTTGATTTCCATCAACTTCCAGATGGTTGCACCGTGAGGTTTTCCCAGTTTGGTGAGATGGAAGCAGAGCAAGCCGAGGCATCCAGAGAAGGCATGGAAAGCTACTTCGATAACCTAGAGACTTTCCTGAGCGCTAAACCGATATGACAGCCAAGGCCGTAGATTCCCACTTAGCAAAAATCCCCGAGCCTCAGCGATCAACGCTCAGGGCTCTTAGAAAGACAATTCTCGAAATCATCCCAAACGCCGAGCAAGTTATTTCCTACGGTTTTCCAGGATTCAAAATCGATGGGAAGGTTATCTGCGGAATTGATGCTTTCAAGAATCACTGCAGCTACTTCCCACATTCTTCATTGGTGATTCCGGAACTCGCCGAAGAACTTGCAAATTACAAAACCTCTAAGGGAACACTGCAATTTGATATCGATAAGCCGCTTCCAAAAGCCTTAGTTCGAAAACTGATTAGAACCCGTATTCGGCTGCTCAACGAGGTAAAAAACTAGGCGCCAGCTCAGTTGAGCAGAAACCTTAGTCTGTGTTTTCCAGGCCCAAAGTAATCCGCGAGCAGTCCAACCTGGACAAACCCGTATCGTTCAAGTAGGCCCTGCATTGCCAAGTTGGATGGTGAGGTCACGCAACTTACCGAAACTATGTATGGGCTTTTTGAGGTTTCGAGCAACAGCTGCTCCATGAGCGATTGACCAACACCAAGACCTCTGGATTTTTCCGTAATCGCCAAACTCAAAAGTTCCCACTCGTTGGTAGATGAGCGCTCCAGCTGAAGCATGCCCACAATTTGGTTGTCGTTAATCGCCACAAAAACTTCATCACTAGCTACACCCGATTCAATCTCACCCGGTGGGGCCGGCTCTAGATCCTGGTTTCCGGGAGGAAAGCATTCGCGATCTAACCCCAAGACTGCCTCTAGGTCAGAGTTTGTGGCTAGGCGTACCGTTATCTGCATCCTTACGAGATTAGCAACCAAGTCGCTTCCATGTTTGTTCTGAAATGCTAGTCGAATGGCTAGGGTAAGAAGTATGTCACTAGCTAACAATGCGGTTCAACACCCCGATCGCAACCTCGCATTGGAGTTAGTTCGAGCTACCGAAGCAGCCGCGATTCGCGCCCAGCCATTCATTGGTAAGGGCGACAAAATCGCTGCTGATAAAGCTGCGGTCGACGCAATGCGGGCTTTTCTCGGAACTGTTGATTTTGAAGGCCTAGTGGTGATCGGCGAGGGGGAAAAGGACTCGGCACCGATGCTCTTTAATGGAGAACTCGTCGGAACTGGAAATGGACCGAAGTGCGATATCGCCGTTGATCCAATTGATGGCACTTCACTTACCGCGGCCGGAAGGCAAAACGCTTTGTCTGTTATTGCCGTTTCTGACCGAGGTACCATGCTTGATGCATCTTCAGTGTTCTACATGAATAAGTTAGTAACTGGCTCCGAAGGTGTCGGTATCTGTGATATTCGAAAACCTATCGGAGAAAACATCCGAGCCCTGGCAAAAGCTAAAAGGAAGCCAGTTTCCGAATTGGTAGTTGCCGTTTTGGATCGCCCAAGGCATGAGAATTTGATTCGTGAAATCCGTGAAGCTGGTGCCGGAACCCGATTGTTGCTGGATGGGGACGTTGCAGCATCCATTCACGCGGCAAGCCACGGTTCTCGAATTGACATGTGTGTAGGAATAGGTGGATCACCAGAGGGAATTGCTACCGCCTGCGCAATCAAAGCTCTCGGAGGGTTGATTCAAGGGGTCTTGCAGCCGAGAGACGATTTAGAGGCTAAGCGCGGCCTTGATTCGGGATTGAAAATGGACTACGTCTACGAATCCCATGAAATGGTTCGAAGTGAGAACACATTCTTTATCGCCACTGGGGTAACCGACGGTGGTCTTCTTGAAGGTGTTAGCCGCAGAGGGCCGGTAATACGAACTGAGAGCATAATCATCAGAGGTAAAAGCGGCACAGTCCGAAAGGTGATCGCGGACCACCAAACTTCAAGGTGGCTTTAAGCTTTGCCTTGCAATTCCTCATCTATGCTGCGCTGTTTTGAGATTACCGATCCCGCGAAGATTGCCGGCACAGCACTAAGAAACAAGAACCACAGCGAGCTTGTCCAGTTTCCAGTCAGCTCGTGAAGGATACCCAGTATCAGCGGCCCAAGAGCTGCCGCCAGATAACCAAAACCCTGAGCAAAACCGGAAATGCGAAGTAGAGTCTCCTGGGATTTTGAGCGGATGTTGAACATCGCAAGGTTTAGTGGAAAAAGAATTGGCCCAAGACCTGCAAGTAAAACCCACAACCACGACCACCAGCCAGGAAGAAATATGAGGCCAGCGTAACCAGTGAAAAAGAATCCTGCGCTCAAGTAAACAAGCGGAGCTTGGTTTGGATATCTAACTGCTAAAACCGGCATCGATAGCGCAGCTGGAATTCCCATGGCAGCGTAGAGCGCAAGAAGTATTCCGGCCTCGGCTGGCGTTGAACCAGACTCGTCGATCAGAATCTGCGGTAGCCAAGCGAAGTTGGCATAACCGTTTAGTGATGAAACAGACCAGATCACGACCATGGCCATTGCGGTCGGGGATTTCCATATCTTCACGTGCCTTACGTTGATTGGAATAGCCAGGGCAGCCGTGACAACTTCTTCTTCCGCTCTATTGCCCCTTAGCGCCAAAAGCCATGGCAAACCAGCGATGGCTGCCAGTAGCGCCCATTGCCCAAGAGAAAGTCGCCAACCGGCAGCCTCAGCAACCGGAACTGCAATCAGTGCGGGGGAGAAGGCTCCGATCGAAACAATTACAAGATATAGCGCTGTCATCTGACCTATTCGGTCAGGGAAGTATTTTCGAACCACCACTGGCAGCAAAACATTTCCCATACCCATACCAACCAGAGCCAGTAGGGTGCCAACACTCAATAGGCTCCAGTCACCTGAAAATGCCCTGATCAAGCTGCCCACGGCAATTGTTAGAAGCAGAACAAGAAGAGCAGCCTCCAAGCCGATTCGCCTTGTGATGATCGGAGCAATTAGCCCACTTATTGCAAAGCTCAATGGCGGGAGCATTCCAAGAAACGAAACCGCCAGGGTGGAAAGCTCAAAGTCATCTCTAACAAAAGGAATGATTGGCGACAGTGATGAAACTGCGGTTCGAAGATTTAGTGCAATTAAGAGAAGTCCAGCAAGTGCAAGGATGCGCCCAGCAATTGGTTTCTGAACGCTCACCTAACTAGCTGCCTGGAAGAGTGCCTGGACTTGATTGTGCAGCAGTTTGTTGGTTGCCAATACGCTCGAGCTTGCTTCTGTTAGCTCGCCACTTAGGTCTGAAATTGTGCCGCCAGCTTGTTCAATAATTGGAACCAGTGCAGCAATGTCATAAATCTTTAGACCATGCTCGGCAACTACGTCAACGGCACCTTCGGCAAGCAGCATGTAGCTCCAGAAATCGCCATATGCCCTGGTTCTCCAAACCTTCTCAGAGAGCTTTAGTAGCTGAGGCATATATTCGGTTTTTTGCCAAAGCTGCAAGTTGTTATAGCTAACCGAGCAGTCCTCAACTCTCGAAATGTTTGAGACTGAAAGCGACCTTGAACCACCGGTAAGGGAATTAGTGTGTGAGCCAACCCCAGGAGCCGCCCACCACCTAGCACCCATGGCCGGAGCGGATACAACTGAGACCGTTGGCTTACCGTCAATGCTTAGGGCTATAAGTGTGGCCCAAACAGGAACTCCGCGCACAAAATTAGAAGTTCCATCAATCGGATCGATGATCCACTTTCTCGAACCTTGGCCGCTGGAACCAAATTCTTCGCCGATGATTGCATCATCTGGCCTGTTGCGACCTAGCAGTTCGAGAATCTTTTGTTCCACTGACTTATCGGCGTCAGTGACTTCGGTCATGTCGGGTTTCGTCTCGACATTTAGGTCAAGGGCTCTGAAACGAGCCAGGGAAATCTGATCGGCAGCATCGGCGAGCTCTATTGCTAGCGCCAAGTCCTGCTCGAAGGTAAACACCCTTATTAACTTAGCGAAGTCATCAGGCGACGAAGGGAATCCACCCTGGCCCCACCTTGGGGACCAAGAGCTCCGTTTGCGATGGCTTCATCAAGAGCACAATCCGGAGAATCAGCAAGGTGTGTGCAACCCCTGGGGCAAGACTTGATTGTTTCCCAGAGATCCTCGAAGGACCTAAGTAGATTCTTAGGATCGATGTGCCCTAGTCCAAACGATCTAATGCCAGGTGTGTCAATAATCCAGCCGTCTTCCAATTTGATTGCCCTGACCGAGGTAGAGGTGTGGCGCCCCCGTCCAGTGACGTCGTTCACCACACCGACAGCCCGGTTGGCTGTTGGGGCAATTGCATTCACGAGAGTCGATTTTCCAACACCTGAGTGACCTACTAAAACCGTCACTTCCCCGCTCAACAGCTCATGAATCTTCTCGAGCTTGAATTCATCGGACCTAGATTCGACAACCGGGATGCTTAGACCTGCGAAGTTGGATAGAAACTGCGCTGGATCCTGAAGATCTGTTTTAGTGACACAAATTATCGGTTTGAGTCCTGCATCAATGGCCGCAGCCAAATACCGGTCAACCAGCCGAGTCCTAGGCTCGGGGTTGGCAGCGGCAATCACGATCATTAATTGAGTGGCGTTGGCAACGATTACCCGTTCGACCTGATCGGTGTCGTCTGCGCTTCTTCGAAGCAGAGTGGTTCTAGGTTCAATTCGAACAATTCTCGCTAGCCCACCTTCTTCACCTGACGTGTCTCCTGTCAAGGCGACAACATCGCCAACGGCTGGTCCGTCTTTTCGCAATTCTTTAGCAAGGGTCGCATTTAGTTGAATTTCAGAATCTTGGAGCAGAACTTGGTAGCGGTTCTTGTCGACGCCTACAAGTAGACCAAGAGCTGCATCTTGGTGCTCGGGCCTGATTTTTGTTCTTGGCTTGTTGCCCTTTGGGTTTGGGCGAACTCGAACGTCGGTTTCGTCTAAATCATGTTCGCCAGGTTCTGGCTCATAGAGCCAACTCAAGCGCTGCCCCCGAGCATCTTCTCCCACAGCTCAACAAACTGTGGGATGGTTTTTGACGTCACGCTGACATCATCTATTTCGATTCCAGGAACCCGAAGTCCAATAATTGCTCCAGCAGTTGCCATGCGGTGATCCTCGTAGGTTCTCCAAGGGCCGGCATGCAGCTTTGCTGGGCGAATAATCATGCCATCTTCAGTTTCGGTTGCGTCTCCACCGATTGCGTTTATCTCGATAACCAAAGCCTTTAGGCGGTCTGTTTCGTGACCTCGCAGATGTCCAACTCCTCGAATTTGTGTTGGGCTATTTGCCAGGGCAGCAAGGGCCGCGATTACTGGTGTCAGCTCTCCGCCAGTTGAGAGATCAATGTCGACACCATCGATTTGTCCGTTTCCTGAAATGACAAGATCATCGCCTTTGCGCTCAATAACGGCACCCATTTGCTGCAAGATTCCGTCAAAGTCATCTCCGACCTGCGTGGTGTGTTTGGGCCAATTCTTTATTCTCACTTCACCGGCAGTGACCATGGCTGCGGCAAGAAATGGTCCGGCGTTGGAAAGATCTGGTTCAATCGCAATCTTTCCCCCAGATATGGGTCCGGGCTCGATTCGCCAGGTGGCCGCGTCAATTTGCTTGGCATCGACACCTCTTTTCTGAAGGCAGGCGATCGTCATTTCAATATGGGGCAATGAAGGCAAGTGATCACCAACATGCTTGACGGTAAGCCCCTCTTGGAATCTCGCGCCGGCCAGCAACAGTCCAGAAACAAATTGCGATGAAGCCGAGGCATCAATTTCTATTTCTCCGCCTAGGACCTCGCCGGTGCCTTGAATTGAGAACGGGAGGCCATCTCCAACAACTACAACACCCAGTGAACGAAGCGATTCCACGGTAGTTCTCATGGGTCGTTTGCGGGCCTGGGCATCTCCATCGAAATTGATCTGACCTACAGCCAGGGTTGCAAGCGGCGGCACAAATCTCATAACCGTTCCCGCTAAGCCGCAATCAATTGAGGCTGGACCATGCAGGGGCTTAGGAGTAACTACAACTGTCGTGCCACTGACTTGAATCTCAGTTCCTAATTGCCGAAGTGCCTGAATCATGAGTGTCGAATCTCTCGACTCGAGAGTTTGAGTTAGTTCGGTTGGCTCGATTGCTAGGGCAGAAAGCACAAGTTCACGGTTGTTCAGTGACTTAGACCCAGGAAGGCTAACCGTTGCCGTTATTGGATTTTGGGTGCTGGGAGCGAGCCAGCTGCGGGAATAGCTTTGCTCAGTCATTGGTTTTAAAAGTATCAGGTCAGGCAAAGACAGTAGGAGCCCCAAGTGTCAGCAGTGCAAGATTTAGCCGTTTCGGTGGTCTTGGTAGACTCTGACCCTATGACTAGCCAGCCAGACAAAGCCACTGAGGACAAAATCAGAGACTTTGAGCAGCAGGCACTTCCGCTAATGCCCCAGCTATATGGAGCCGCATTGCGCTGGACCAGAAACCCATCTGATGCCGAGGATCTAGTCCAAGAGGCAATGGCCAAAGCCTTTGTTGCTTGGGGTCAGTACCAGCAGGGCACAAACCTCAAGGCTTGGCTCTACAGAATCATGACCAACACCCACATCAATAGCTACAACAAGAAGGCCAAGGATCCTTCAAAGGGTGGTCTGGACGAACTTGAGGACTGGCAGCTAGGTGATGCTAAGTCTCTTACTGCCACAACCACCCGTTCAGCCGAGCTTGAGGCTTTGGACAACTTACCTTCCGAGATTATTCGCAAGTCGCTACTTGAAATTCCAGAGGAGTTTCGAATGGTGGTCTACTACGCGGTGGTTGACGGTTTGCCATACGCGGAGATTGCTGAAGTCATGGGAACTCCCGTGGGCACTGTGATGAGTCGCCTTCACCGCGGCAAAAAATTACTCAGAGCGCTACTTGCGGAATACGCGCGCGAGCAGGGATATTTAACATCTGAAACAAAAACGGAGAAAAGCTAATGGCAGAGTTTGACTGCGAAGAAACTAAGTCTTTGGTGCACGAGTACCTTCACAACGAGTTGCGTCCCGAAGACCAGAAGGACATTACAACGCATCTTGCCCTTTGCGATTCCTGTGAGCAGGAGTATGACCTTGAGGTCTACTTGAACAAAGCGATTTCTCGCTCCTGCGATGAGGCTCCACCAGAAACTCTCGCGCAGCGAGTTTTGGACTTTATAAGAAAGTCCCAGTCACACTAGTCTTCAGCTTCTTGAAGACCGAGCCAGGGATACCAGCCTCGGTTTAGAACCAGCCAAGCCATTAAGCCATAACCGGTTTGACCCGGCATGTTTCGAGCTGATACCTCAAGTTCTGCGTTGAAGCCTTCGTGATCAACTAGCGGATGAAAGAAATCAACAAAAGGCACGCTTCGGCGTCGGCAAACGTCTTCGTATCCGGTTGCAAGGTGTTCAATTTCGTAATTAAGTGACTTATCAAAACTTGGCGCTGGCCCCACAACAAAAACCGAAATGTCATTGCGTCTTGCCTCATCAATAACTGTTGCCACATTGAGTCGTGACCTAGATACCGACAAGCCTTCGCTCGAGTCTGAGTTCCCAAGTGCAAGAACTAGGCGGTTGTCGGTTTCGGGTCTGAATCGGCGCTGAACCTCAGCGCTCCAGCGCTCAAGCAAGCTTGTGCTGGTCTCGCCAGGCGAAGGAACGTTATAGATGTCAATGATCGGATCTTCGACCGGTGTGCGAGCCATTACGCGCCCCACCCAGCCAAGTGCCTTTACGTCGCCGATAGCGGTAGTTGTCTCATCGCCAAGAATGACGATTCGGGTTTCTACTTTTTCAGCTTGTTCCATTTTTGTTTACAGGGCCAACGCTCTTGCGATTACGTCGGCCTGTTCAACGGCATGGCGCTTGGCTGAACCGGTTGCAGGAGAGGCGCTAGCTGGCCTTGATACCAAGGTGGCAACTTGACCGTTCATGTACTTAGGCAAGAACAGACCGATGTAGGTCCAAGGTCCCTGGTTAGCTGGCTCGTCTTGAACCCAGAACAGTTCCGCGTTTGGATACTGAGCGTAGGTTGCCTTGATTTCGTCAACCGGAGTCGGGTAGAGCTGCTCTACGCGCACAACCGCGATTGCCTTCTCACCACGCTTCTCGATCTCAGCCATAAGATCCCAATAGACCTTGCCCGAGCAGAAGATAACGCGCTTGACGCTTGCCTTATCTAGACCCTGCGT
This sequence comes from Actinomycetota bacterium, assembly GCA_046046195.1. Taxonomy (GTDB): domain Bacteria; phylum Actinomycetota; class Actinomycetes; order Actinomycetales; family Microbacteriaceae; genus Rhodoluna. The sequence continues at coordinate 30,155 of JBJOKH010000029.1, forward strand.
GTCATCAAGAACTGGCTCAAAGTTTCCGCTGGTGAAGTCTGCAACTGCCGAAGACGCAGCCTTCAAACGCAGCATCGACTTCGGTGTAAAGACAATCAGTGGTCTTCTAGGTCTGGCAAATGCTTGCCTGCGAAGAAGGTGGAAGTGAGAAGCCGGAGTAGACGGCTGTGCCACAGTCATGTTGTTTTCAGCACACAACTGCAAGAACCTTTCGATTCTCGCCGATGAGTGGTCCGGTCCTTGACCTTCGTATCCGTGTGGAAGAAGCAGAACCAAGCTTGAGTGCTGGTTCCACTTTTGTTCAGCCGAAGAAACAAACTCGTCGACGATAGTTTGGGCACCGTTTACAAAGTCACCAAACTGTGCTTCCCAAAGAACCAGAGCCTCTTTGTTCTCAATCGAGTAACCGTACTCAAAGCCCATCGCTGCGTACTCGCTAAGTAGCGAGTCATAGATCCAGAACTTGGCTTGGTTCTGGCCTAGGTTTCTAAGCGGCATCCATTCCTGACCATTGACACGGTCGTGGAACACTGCGTGACGCTGCACAAAAGTTCCGCGCCTTGAGTCTTGGCCTGCCAGGCGAACCGGAACTCCCTCGAGCAAGAGGGAACCAAGTGAGATGAGTTCACCAAAGCCCCAGTCGATGCCGCCTTCGCGACTCATTTCAACGCGCTTGGTTAGCAATTGCTGAAGCTTCGGGTGAACGCTGAATCCTGGTGGTGTGTTGGCGTGGGCATTGCCAATTAGCTCAACAACTTCCTTAGATACTGCTGTTGCACGGGTGATCTCAGGGGCATCGCTGGCGGTGGTTCCAATTCCAACCCTGCGCGGTATCAGCTCAATTGGAGCTGCCATTGCCTCATGGACCTCAACGAATGCTCCCTCAAGTTTGGCCTGGAAGTCAGAGTTGGCGGCTTCGAATTCTTCCTTAGTGATATCTCCTCGGCCAACAAGAGATTCAAGGTAAAGAGTTCTAACCGAACGTTTGGCCTCGATCAGGTTGTACATAAGCGGCTGAGTCATCGACGGGTCGTCGCCTTCGTTGTGTCCGCGACGACGGTAGCAAATCAGGTCAATTACTACATCGTTCTTAAACTCCTGGCGGAACTGGAACGCCAGTTGAGCAACTCGCACTACCGCCTCAGGGTCATCACCGTTCACGTGGAAGATTGGAGCCTGAATTGATTTTGCAACATCGGTTGAGTAGATGGTTGATCTTGACTCAGACGGTGGAGTCGTGAAACCAACTTGGTTGTTGATGACCAAGTGAATGGTTCCACCAGTTTTGTATCCACGAAGGCCTGCCATGTTGAGAGTCTCTGGAACCACTCCTTGACCAGCGAAGGCAGCGTCACCGTGAATCAGCACTGGCACAACCGGGAATTCGTTGCGAGGAATTGCGTCGAGGCGATCAAGCTTGGCTCGAACGATACCCTCTAGGACAGGATTGACTGCTTCGAGGTGTGAAGGGTTAGCGGCGAGCGAAACCTTTACCTTGTTCCCCTGAAGGCTTTCAAATGTCCCTTCAGTTCCAAGGTGATACTTCACGTCACCTGAACCCTGAACGGTCTTGGTGTCGGTGTTGCCTTCAAATTCCTTGAAGACCTGACCGTAAGTTTTGCCTGCGATATTGGTGAGCACGTTTAGACGACCGCGGTGAGCCATACCGATGCAAACTTCGTCGATTCCGGCGTTCGCCGCTGACTGCAGAATCTCATCCATCGCAGCGATTGCGCTTTCGCCGCCTTCGAGGCTGAAGCGCTTCTGTCCAACGAATTTGGTTTGGAGGAAAGTTTCGAAAGCCTCGGCTTCATTTAGCTTGCTTAGAATTCGAAGCTGTTCCTCGCGGGTTGGCTTGGCATAAGGCTTCTCGAGTTTGTCCTGGAACCACTTTCGCTGAGTTGGGTCTTGAATGTGCATGTACTCAACGCCCACTGTTCGGCAGTAAGAGTCGCGGAGCGTCTTCAGGATTTCTCGGAATGGAGCCTTGGACTTACCTCCAAAACCTGCAGTTCTAAAGGTGCGGTCTAGGTCCCAGAGGCTCAGACCGTGATTTAGGACGTCTAGATCTGGGTGGGTTCGCTGCTTGTACTCCAGAGGATCGGTGTCAGCCATTAGGTGACCGCGAACTCGGTAAGCGTTGATTAGCTCCTGAATTCTTGTCGACTTGTCGCGATCATCGGCACCTTCGCGATCAAAATCTGGAACCCAACGTACGGGCTCGTAAGGAATTCGAAGGTCAGCGAAAATTTCATCGTAGAAACGATCTTCGCCAAGAAGTAGTCCATGAACAATCTTTAGGAACTCGCCACTGCCCGCGCCCTGAATGACTCGGTGATCATATGTCGAGGTCAGGGTGATTACCTTGCTGATTCCAAGTTTGGCTAACTGAGCATCGCTCATGCCCTGGAATTCTGCTGGATACTCGAGTGCTCCAGCGCCGACGATGCAGCCCTGGCCTTTGGTAAGTCTTGGAACCGAGTGAACAGTTCCGATTCCACCGGGGTTAGTCAGCGATACTGTTGTTCCCTGAAAATCAACAGCGGTTAATGTGTTGGTTCGGGCTTTGTTGACAAGATCTTCGTAAGCGGCCAGATACTCAGCGAAATTCAATCTTTGTGCGCGCTTGATGTTTGGAACAAGTAGCGCCCTTGAGCCATCTGGCTTCGGGATATCGATTGCCAGACCAAAGTTAATGTTGGCCGGCTGAACCACAACCGGCTTTTCGTCAACGACGTCGTAGTAAACATTTTGACTAGGGAACTTCTTCAGCGCCTGAATGATTGCAAAACCAATGAGGTGAGTGAAAGAGACTTTTCCTCCGCGGGTTCTTGCTAGGTGAGAGTTGATTACCAAACGGTTGTCAATCATCAGCTTTGCAGGAAGCGAGCGAACGCTAGTTGCGGTTGGAATCTGAATCGACTGGTCCATGTTGGTAGCCAAGGTCTTAGCCATACCCTTGAGTACCGTGACCTGATCTTGGGCCTTGTCGTCCTCGACTTCTTGAACTACCGCAATTGACTCCGTGATTGGTGCTTGAGCAGGAATTGGTTGAGGCTTTGCTTCTATGCGGGTGGTTTTTGCAACCACTGGGATTGAGCCGGTCAAATCTGAAACCGCTGGTTGGGAAGCTGTGGCTGCAGGCGCGGAAGGGGAGACAGGTCCCTGAGTGGACTGGTAGTGCTCGAGAATTGGCCACCAGGCCTTATCTACGGAATCTGGGTTCTGCTTGTACTTCTCGTACATCTCTTCTACTAGCCAGGAATTGGCACCGTAGTTGTCTTGCGATCCTTCACCGGACAAAGAAAACCCCTTATTTGTTGGCCTGAATGACTCCTATATCCTAAGGGCTAGAGCTAAGGCTCGACTGGGAGTGGGTAATCGCCTAGTGTTCACCAGTTTTTGTGGGGAACTTAGCCAAGCTAAGGCTTTGGCCACTTGCCCCGCTCGTATTGCTTGGGCCAGGGAACATCCGCGCCTAATTCGGAGGCAGCGCGCAATGGCCAGTAGGGATCGCGCAAGCTTGCGCGGCCAATCAGGATCACATCTACTTTGCCACTTTGCAGAATCTGCTCGGCTTGATGCGGGTCGGTGATTTGACCAACAGCACTTACCGGTTGCTCTATGCGCTCCGCAACATATTCAGAGAATGCAACCTGATAGCCAGGCCCAGTTGGAATCTTAACTCCGGTGATTAGGCCACCACTTGAGACGTCAATTAGATCAACACCCGCTTCCGATGCCCAACCAGAAACGATTGCAGTTTGTTCTTTATCCCAACCGCCATCTGAATAATCGGTTGCTGAAAGTCTCAAAAACAGCGGCATGTTTTCTGGAATCGCGTCCCGCACGGCTCTGATTGTTTCCAAAAGGAAACGAGCGCGGTTCTCTAGCGATCCGCCATATCCGTCTGTCCGGTCGTTGCTAATTGGAGATAGAAACTGGTGAATCAAATAACCATGGGCACCGTGAATTTCAACCGCATCAAAACCTGCAGCAACAGATCTTTTTGCCGCTGCCGCAAAGGCTTCAACCAGACCACTGATATCAGATTCGGAAAGCCTTCGAGGCGGAGCGTAATCTCCGAACGCAACATCGGTCGACGAAACTGTTTGCCATCCGCCTTCGGAGGCGGCAATCGAACCCACCCCGCTCCATTCCCGATGCACGGAAGCTTTTCTTCCAGCGTGAGCCAACTGCATTGCCACCTTTGATCCATGGCTATGGCAAATATCAACAATCTTTTTCCAGGCGGTTGCCTGTTCGTCATTCCAAATTCCTGTGCACCATGGGGTGATTCGTCCTTCTGGCACAACCCCCGAGGCCTCGACCACGATGAGCCCTGCGCCTCCCACAGCCCTGGCGCCCAGGTGAATCTCCTGCCACTTTCCAGGCATGCCATCTTTACCTTCTGCCGAATACATACACATCGGAGAAATCCATATGCGGTTCTTTACAGTCATACCACGCAGCGTGATGGGTTCAAACAGTTTTGACATTTGCATTCCTTCTGGTGATGACAACTGTACCGAGCGCAGTGAATAGACCAAGAATTACACCCAGACCTATGGCTACGTTTAGTGGCACAAGCTCGGTTAGGAAGCCAATTAGGGCTGGCCCAGCAAGAACACCGGCATAGGTGATTCCAACTACCTTCGCCATGTTTCTGCCAAAGTGTGAAGACTCTCCAATTTCTGCAGACAAGGCAAAAATTTGCGGAATCACTCCAGCGATTCCAATTCCTGCGATGACCCATCCAACAAGTGCCACAGGCGATGAGGTTGAAAGCACAACAACTGCAGTTCCGAGAGCTGAAACTAATGAACCGAATCGAATCACAAAAATCCGACCCTTGGCTGCAACCACTTTGTCAATTACGAGTCGGGTAAATCCCATTGAGCCGGTGTATGCAGCGAGGGCTATAGCAGCCTGTGCTTCCGAAGTGCCCAGCACTCTGGCATGGTGCAGTGTTGACCAGTCAACACCGGTTCCTTCGGCAATTGCAGCAGCAGCTGACATGGCTCCCAAGAACAAAACAAAACCTAGAACTTTTCGATTCGATGCATTGGACTTCTTGAGCCGAAGTTTCTCTTGCTCTTTATTTTCTTTGGACTTGTCTCGTGCTGCGTGATTTGGGCTATCGGGAAGCATCCAGCTGCGCATCGAGACAGCAATTGCCAAAGTGGCAACAGCAGCTATTGAGAGGGTGGTTTGCATTTCTAGACCGGCGGCAAGAGCTAGACCACCAAGGGTTGCCCCAAGTAGCCCACCGAAAGACCACATGGCGTGGAAAGCAGAGAAGATCGGCCGCTGGTAAGCCTTTTCAACCTCAACCGCATGTGCGTTCATGGCAACATCGGTTGACCCAACACCTACCCCGAGAAGAAAAAGAGCGATTCCAAGTAGCAGGGGAGTGTCTGCGAGCCCTGGTAGAAAAAGCATCACGCCCATAAATGTTCCAGAGATAAAGGTGGCTGTTCTGGAACCCACCCGATCAATCAAACTGCCTACCGACTGTATAGCCGCGAGAGCACCGCCACCAAAGACCAGCAGCAAGGCGCCGATTGCGGAGTGTGAGATCTCCAGCTTGTTCTCAACTACGGGTATGTGAACTGCCCAAAAGGTGACTGCAGCACCTGCGATTGTGAAGTAGGCGAAAACGGCAAATCTTGCTTTTTGCAGATTGTTCACCCTAGATCTCCCTTGAGTACCTCAGCTATGTCGACAGAACCTATCCTAGGCAGGACCTGTATATCTAAGGTTTGAACTACGACTTGCTAGCCAGCAGTTTCTTCAGAAGTTTTCCAACTTTGTCTGCTTCGATGAGAAACCCATCGTGGCCATAGTCGGATTTGATGACAAACAACTTGTTGCCAAAGAGTTTTTTCGGTTTGCTATCTGAAATTACCTGCTGTGACGCAACGGGAAACAATCTGTCGCTATCTATGCCAACCAGCAGCATTTCTGCTTTGATTTTCTGAATCGCTTTCTTTATTGAACCGCGGCCCCTGGCAATGTCATGGGAGTTCATCGCCTCCACAAGAGTTAGGTAACTGTTGGCATCAAAACGTCGGGTGAATTTGTTCCCGTGAAAATCTAGATAGCTTTCCACCGCAAATCTTCCGCCGTCGCCAAACGGATTGACCTTCGACTGCCAAGTTCTTTCAAATCGCACATTAAGTTCGTCCGGGGAGCGGTAATTCAAAAGCGCCATGCGTCTTGCAAGAGCTAAACCTCGATAAGGACCAAAGCCAGGCGCTGCATCGTAATAGTCACCGTCTTTGAAAGCCGGGTCTGCTTTGATTGCCTCGAGCTGGACAGAATTTAGTGCGATCTGGTCAGCATTGGAAAAAGCCGGAGCAGCAAGTACCGCGATTTTTTCCATGGCATCTGGGTGCTCTATCGCCCACTCCAGAACTTGCATACCTCCCATGGAGCCGCCAATTATTGCCTTCCAGCGTCTAATGCCGAGTTGCTTAGTCAACTCCACTTGAGCCAAGACCTGATCGCGAATCGTTATGTATGGAAAGCGCGCGCCGTATTCTTTACCCTTTTTATCCAGAGAGGTAGGTCCGGTAGAACCTTGGCAACCCCCGAGCATGTTAGGTACCACCACGAAATACTTTTCGGTGTCGATAGCTAAACCAGGTCCTATTACACCGTTCCACCAACCAGCGGTTGGGTGGGCTCTGGTAGCTGAACCGAAAGCGTGAGAGTCTCCGGTGAGAGCGTGAAGAATTAGGAGTGCGTTGGAGCCATCAGCATTTAGAGTTCCCCAGCTCTCGTACGCAATCTTCACTGAATCAAGGCGTTTGCCACTTTCAAGCTTTAGATCGAATTCGGCGGTGAACTTTCTATCTCCGGCAGGGTCACCATCGCGCCAAGCACCCGAGGGCGGCGGCTTGCCGATGAGCTTTCTAGCCATTTCATCCGTGATGAATTCGGATGGGATGCTGTCGCCAGATACTTGAAATTCCATGATTGAGAAAAAGCCTACTGGCTAGCTAAGTGCATCGATAGCTAGGGTTGCCAACAGTGCAGCCCCGTCACTCAAAACTGAATCGTCAAATACGGCTTTGTTTGAGTGATTGGTAGCTGCAGTTGTGTGGTCGACTCCTGTTGGGCAGGCTCCCATGAACACAAATGCGCCAGGTATCTCATGCAGGATTGATGCGAAGTCTTCGCCACCTGCTATTGGAGCCGGAAGATTCAGATAGCGATGCGCACCAAATAGTTCAGATGTAACCTTCTCAACCGAATCAATCGCAGCCGAATCGTTTACCAAAACCTTTGTGGCTCGCGTGAACTCCACGGTGGCAGTAAGTCCAAAACCTGTTGCAATTGATTCAACTAGTTCTTTTGTATAGAGCTTTAGCTTGCTGGCGTTTTCTTCTGAGAAAACCCGAACGGTAGCCCCAAAAGTTGCAGTCTCGGGAATGACGTTGGTGGTTGCAGTATCTCCAGCTCTCACCCAACCGATGTTTACAATCACGGGATCAAATGCACTGAAGCGCTTAGTCACCATGGTTTGAATTGCACTCATGATTTCATTCAAGACACTTATCGGATCCTTCGATAGCCAAGGCATCGAACCATGGCCGCCGCTTCCCGAAACAGTGACAAGAAGATCACCAGCAGAGGCCATCAACGGACCTCTACGCGACCCCATCATTCCAACCGGATAAGAACTGAAAACATGTAACCCATAGGCACGGATCGGCTTGCTTCCAGAAACCAAATGGCCATTTTCTTCAAGCATGACGTCGGCACCGTGATGCCCTTCCTCGCCCGGTTGGAAGAATATGATCACGTCGCCCTTGAGTTCAGATTTTCTAGACGCGAGTATCTTGGCAGCTCCGACACCCATGGCCATGTGCAGGTCGTGACCGCAAGCATGCATGTAGCCGTTGGTTGATGGAAAATCAACGCCACTTTCTTCTATGACTGCGAGAGCGTCCATGTCTGCCCGCAACAAAACTGTGGGGCCAGGGTGATCGCCTTTGATGTGCAACACCGCTGAGCTAATCGTCTTTCCAAGGGTGATTTCACCAAGCCCAGAAATCTCGGAGAGCACAGTTTCTAGCGTCTTAGGAAGCTGCAAACCAAATTCCGGGATTTGGTGAAGCTTTCTTCTAAGTGACTGCAATTCCGGAAGCATTGCTTGGGATTGCTGAAGAATCGACTGGCTCATGGAATCATTGTGCCACCAGTAAAGCCATACCCTTTATACATGCTGTTTGGTTCAATGCATTCCTCTTGGCGTTCGCTGCTGGCTCCCCATCAAGGGCTTGTTGATCAAATAGAGACCCAGGTCGTCGGTGCACCAGGTACCACCCCGGAACCGCACCTAATAATGCGTGCGTTCGAGAACCCCTTGGAGTCGGTGAAGGTCCTCCTTATAGGGCAGGACCCGTACCCAACTGCAGGTGTTGCTTGCGGGCTCGCCTTTGCTGTCTCAAAGGGAAGCAGGCAACCGCAGAGCTTGAAGAACTTAATGAAAGAGCTCCATTCTGATTTGCCACAAGCAACAAACTCAGGGGACATAGAACGCTGGAACGATCAAGGTGTGATGCTCCTAAACTCGGCGCTGACCACAGCTATAGGTCGACCTGGCGCCCATGCCAAGATCTGGAAATCATTTACCGAGGTAGTGATTCGATACCTCGATACCGAATCAGCTGGCCGGCTGGTGTGCCTGAGCTTGGGGGAGCACGCAAAGAAGCTTTCTGCGGGAGTTGTGCTTGGCCAAACCATCCAAGCAACTCATCCAAGCCCGCTTTCGGCAAGCCGAGGCTTTTTTGGCTCACGCATATACTCCAAGGTCAATGAGGCCTTGCAAGCCAAGGGGCTCGCCCCGATAGATTGGTCCTGTTAGGAGTTCGATTGGGTCTAGATTCTGCCTCCCGCTGGAGGCTAATTAGAAGATTTCGCGCTCGCGGTTTTCGCGAAGACACCGATCGACCACTCAGCGTTCACCTAAGACCTGCCGAGAGCTCTGATTGTTACGCAATTTGTGAAATTTACAACTTCTATATACAGAACTCCGTGGTCACCTTCGACGAACAGACTATGGAACTTGCTTTCTGGCAAGACAAGCTTTCTTATTTGCAAAAGCAAAAATTTCCATTCATCGTTGCTGTCACCGAACAGGGTGAAATACTCGGCTTTGCCTACGTAGCGCCATGGAGACAAAAATCGGCCTATCGCACCACCGTGGAAGACAGCATTTATCTAAGACCTGCAGCCACCGGTAAGCGAATCGGTACCCGACTTCTTGAAGAGCTACTCCTGCAAGCCAAGGAAGTTGGAATCAAAGAAGTTGTCGCAGTGATTTCCGACAGCGGAGCAGAATCATCTGTTCGCTTGCACGAGCAATTTGGTTTCAAGAAACAAGGACACTTGGCCAAAGTTGGGTTCAAGTTTGACCGTTGGCTAGGCACAATCCTTATGCAAAAAAGCCTCTGATAGATTGAGAATCATGAATCTGCGGGGTCTCGGGTCGGCTATTGCCTTGTCAGCAATCCTGGTAACGGGAATCACCCCAGCTTCAGTGGCTAGCACTTTATCTCCTGAGACTTCTGTCTCGGGATTCATCGTTCAGTACGAGCCCGGAGTTTCTGCCATTGCCCAAAACGGAGAACCAACCGGAGCTAACTTACTCAGAGGCGATGTCGTCTCGGAAGACCTCGGTGGCGGTTTGTTTTCCTTGGAACTGGAAAACCCTATTTCTCTCAATCAAGCTCGAGGTTGGCTGAATCGACTTCGGCTAGATCGCCGAATCGCTCTGGCCGAAGCAAATTTTGAAATCAAAAAGGCTACGCTCACTCCAAGAAGTATTGGGGCACCAGCGATTGCAAAAGCCCGTCCGGCCTCGGCACCTCGAGCTCTAAGCGCTAAAGCTTCCGTCGCTGCGAGTTCTCCAGAAAAAGCCAGAGTGCGTTTGAAGTGGCAGCCACCTGCAAATCGTTTTGGCGCAACCATCGTTGGATACTCGATTCAATACTCCTCAAACGGTGGATCCAGCTGGCGCACACTTATCAACGACACTGGCAACAACGAAACCAGAGCAACCGTAAGCGATGGCATAAGGGCGGGAATAAGTTATCGCTTCCGAGTCCGCGCAATTACAAATGACGGCTCCGGCCCCGACACAATTGGCTCTAGCTCCAACGCAGCTACCGCTTCCGTTAGAACTGCTCCGAAGCCGGTCTACATCACCTCGGGAGTAAGAGTTGGACCGGGCAATGTTACTTTCCTCGAGCAGTCCGTATCCGATCGTGGTGGTTTCCCAGCTTCTCAAGTTCGCTATCGCGCGGTTGCAACAGCCGCCGATATTGAATCGGTGGAAACTTCGTTGTGCAATGCAACGAGGTGCCGCTTCCCAGATCTAATCGCAAACACTTCTTATTCGGTGGAGGTTTTTGCCGCCAACGAGCTTGGAACATCTAGCTCCAACGACGCTGTCAGTGTCAATGACTTTTACTTCCCAGTTCAGTGGTACCTAAATGGACGAAATGGTGTTTCCATGTCAGCAGCCTGGAAGTACTCCCAGGGCGACGGCGACAAAGTCGTGGCCGTTATTGATACCGGAATCAAGTCCCATCAACAAATTGACAACCGCCTGACTAAAAATCCAGACGGCACTATCTACGGGTACGACTTTGTGTCTGATGTTGCCAGCGCCTCCGATGGGGACGCGGAAGATTCAAATCCCAATGATGAAGGTGGAGATGCTTCAGGCGCGAACAGTTATCACGGCACCCACGTTGCCGGCATCATCGCTGCCGAGCATGATTTCGTTGGGACAGCTGGTGTTGCGCCAAACGTTAGGGTGTTGCCAATTCGTGCTCTTGGTCGCGATGGAGGCGACCTAAAGGATCTTCTTCAGGCGATTAGATGGGCAGCAGGTGAAAAGCTTCCCAATGTTCCGGTTAATCGATATCCAGTTTCGGTAATTAATTTGTCTCTCGGGGCTAAGGAGCTGGCTCCTTGCTCAGGAATCTTGGCTTCAGTTATCGATGCAGCTATCGCTAAGGGAATCACAATCGTAGTTGCAGCAGGTAACGAGGGAAGGCCTTCGCTATCCTTCCCCGCAAACTGCAGTGGTGTGGTGTCGGTAGCAGCTACACAGTCTTTAGGTGATCGCGCCAATTACTCAAACTACGGAGAAGGCACCTTGATTGCAGCTCCCGGTGGTGAGTTCAACATCGGTTCAACTGAGTCACCGGAATCGCGCGGGGCGATCATCTCCACTTGGGTAGATCAGACAAACCTGCCTACTTATCGACTCTCGGAGGGAACTTCGATGGCTGCTCCGGTTGTTTCAGGGATTGTTGCTTTGATGTATTCCATGCAACCTTCAATCAAACCTTCCCAGGTAAGGTCAATTCTTCGTGACTCGGTGCGACCATTTCCTGTTGGGTCCACATGCGCTGTGACAGGTGCTTGTGGCGCGGGCATAGTGAATGCTCAGCTGGCTCTTGCTAGGACTAGCGCGCTCAAATAGTTTTTTCATTAAACAAAAAAGACCCGCAGTAGCGGGTCTTTTTTCTTTGGTGCGGAAGGTGGGACTTGAACCCACACGTCCTTTCGAACGCTGGAACCTAAATCCAGTGCGTCTGCCAATTTCGCCACTTCCGCGTTCCTCGAATAGTCTAGCCAATTCCGGCTGTGGATAAATCCCTACCCAGAAACCGCTAAGACGCAAAACTTGGCTTCCAAACGTTGTAGGGAGACCAGTTGTCTGAGCTAGTTTCTGCCTTGTCGAGACGGGCAAGAATGCGAATTGTTGACTCTGGAAAACATGAAGATGAGGCCCTGAACCAGGTCCTTGATGAGGCCGTTGAGGCCGATCCATCGGGAGAAATGGCCGGGATCGAAGGAGACCTCCGAGCAGCAATTGGCTATCAGCTTTTGGCGTTCGGACCGCTTCAACCGCTGCTTGAGGACCCCGGAGTTGAAGAGATTTGGGTCAATGACAATACGTCTGTCTATGTTGCTCGTTCCGGGAAAAGCATCAAGTTAGACCTGCCGATAACTCAAGAGTTGCTCCAAACCTTGGTGGAGAAAATGCTTCGAAATACAGGACGAAGACTTGACCGCTCCAGTCCATTTGTTGACGCAGCCCTTGAGGACGGGTCCCGTCTGCATGTGGTGATTCCTGAAATCACAAAAAGCAGTTGGTCCATCAACATCAGAAAGTTCCCGGCAAAACCATTCTCACTAAGCGAGTTGGTCGCGTTTGAAGCGTTGACACCTAAACAAGCTGCGTACTTAGGCAATTCAATCAAGGAAGGAAAGAACATTCTCGTTTCCGGGGCTACGCAAGCAGGGAAAACCACTCTGCTTTGCGCCCTGCTTGGAGAAGTAGGTAAGTCTGAGCGGATTGTTTCTATAGAGGAGACATTTGAAATTCGATTCGATGGTGATGATTGGGTTGCCATGCAAACGAGGCAACCGAACTTAGAGGGCCAGGGAGAAGTTTCACTGCGTCGCCTAGTGAAGGAAGCCCTTCGCATGAGGCCAGGGAGAATTGTCGTCGGCGAGGTTCGCGAAGCCGAAAGCTTCGATTTACTAATTGCATTGAACTCTGGGCTCCCAGGCCTTTGTACGATTCACGCCAACTCCGCTTCAGATGCGATTTCAAAACTTTGCACTTTACCTCTGTTAGCCGGACCAAACATAAACGCAAGCTTCGTTAGCCCAACCGTTGGAGACTGCATTGATCTTGTCGTCCATTGCCGGATGCTGCCCAATGGGAAAAGAATTGTTGAACAGATTGCGAGTGTCCTCTGGAATCAGGCCACCGGCCGAGTTGAACTTGATCCCGTGGTCACATGAAGACCATCCGCCTCAAACTGGAAGCTGCTGGCCTTGGAAGATTTACCCCGGTACAGGCAGTTGTATCTGCTCTTGCGTTGTCGACACTGTTTGCCAGCTGGGTGCAGCTCAGCTTTGGTGTGGTTGGACTAAGCCTTTTCGCTTTTCTGGTCACCATCGGAGCTGCAATCGAGACCCTGAGTTACACAGCTAGGCAGCGCACCGATCAACTTTCTAAAGTCTGGCCAGAAATCATCGATTCTCTTCAATCTGCCGCGGGTAGCGGCTATGGCATCGTCGATTCATTCGAGGAACTTGCCCTATCTGGACCCGCGTCCGTTCGAACTGTGTTTCAGGGTTTAGTTGAGCGAATCGACTCAGGTCTTGGAATTGAAAAATCTCTTGACTGGCTCAAAATCCAATTCGGTAGTTTGCAGGCCGACCGATTAGTTGAGCTAATACGAATAGTTCATCGAGCAGGAGGGACTGGATATATCGAATCTTTGCGAGATCAATCGCTTAGAACCAGAGAAGAGATTGCGCTCTGGGGCGAACTGCAATCTAAGCAGGGCTGGGTTAGCGGGACTGCGAAACTCGCCATCGTATCCCCATGGATTGTCGTTGGAACACTATCCGCCAGGCCTGAGAACGTAGCTATTTACAACACCACTGAGGGACTAACAATTTTGCTATCAGGGCTCGTAGTTTCATTAATTGCCTATCGTTTGGTCAATCTTCTTGGCACCCTCACAAGACCCAAGCGGGTACTAATCAAATGAACTTAGAGTTTCTCATCGCTATAGGTTTTGGTTTGGGGATAGCCGGGCTTATAAAGAAGTATCTGAACGAGCCTGCAACGGCACTTTCGCAAAGAGTCGGGGGAGTCTTGACGCTCCAGAGTCACTCATCAATTTCCTTTAGAGAAAAACTCAAGACCATCCTTGACACTCAAGGCTCGCGCGGAAATTCGATGCGACTCAATCGCGCCCTTATGGAATTACCTGAGCTTATGGGACTGATCGAAGTAAGCCTTAGAGCCGGAGAGGGAATCTACAGAAGCTTTGAAACTGTGGTTCCCAGATGTGAAGGTGAGTTAGCAAGGGAACTAGAGCGGGCCCTGAAGTCCGCGCACTATGGAGCCGCGTTTGGGGACGAGCTAAAAACAGTTTCCAGAGCGCTGCCTCAACCTCAGGTCAGCGAGTTTCTAGCCAAAGTAGTTCTTTCCCTCGAGAGAGGAACCCCACTTGCCAAACTGCTTCAGGAACAAAGCTTGAGTGTCCGGTCTGAGATCAAAAACCAACTATTGAGACAAGCAGGCAAAAACGAAACGCGAATGCTGGTGCCTTTAGTTTTCATGATCTTGCCGGTCACCGTCTTGTTCGCGATCTATCCAAGCCTCGAGCTATTGAATTTTGGATTCATCTAATGAAAGAAAGGGATAAAAACATGAGAAATGATTCGCTAGAGGATGAGAGTGGGGACGTACCGGGCTGGGTCCTGATTTCGCTGATGACTGCAGGCTTGGTAGTTGTGATGTGGTCGTTTGCCGGCCCTGCACTTCAGGGAGTTTTCCAGCAGGCCATGAATCGTGTGGTCAGTTTCTAAGGATGAGGGGTCTGCTGTAGCAGGCTTTGTTTTAGTTGCTTTTCCAATGCTGGCCATTTTCTCGGTTACCACCTCGATAACGCTTGCTTCATATACTCGCCTGGTTCTTCTCGACGCCACCATAGAAGGAGCAAGGTATGCCTCATTGGCCGATCAGGATCTTGAGTCAGGTATCAGCAGGACAAAAGATTTAGTAGCAAGATCGCTCGGTCAAGCTGCCAGTGTGAGCGTAGAAGCGAGCATCTCAAGAATTGGCGCTACTGAGTCAATCAGATTCGTTTCCACCCTCGGTCACAGTTTGGTGCCAGGTTCCAGATTAATTTCTGTCAGTTCGGTCTCAACCCGTGAGCTTGAGTACTAGCTTTCGGTCAGATAGTGGCTCTGCCATTGTCGATCTAGTAGGTTTTGGCATCTTGCTCCAAATCCCAATACTCATGTTTGCGACGTTGGCAGTTCAATCTCAACAGCAAAGCTTCGCCATTGAATCAATTGCAAGGCACGCCTTACGAAGCTTTGTTTTGTGGCCAGAGCGAGAGAACGTGCAAGCCGTTGTTGTGCAGATTGCGAACGATTTTGGCCTGAGCGCGGAAAGAATCACTTGGAAGCTACATTGCTCTCCTGATCCCACTTGTCTAGCACCGCGCACAGTTGCAAGCATCGAGGTGCGGATGGGAGGTCTAGTTGCCCATGCGACACAAAGACTTTAGTTCTTCAGAGCGAGGCTCTCTTGCCCCTTTGGGAATTGGCCTTGCATTAGTTTGCCTAGCGACGGTAACTGCAGTTCTGGCTTCAGGAAGTTTGTACCTCACTGAGCGACGCCTTACAACTTTGGCTGAAGCAACAGCTCTAGCGGTGTTGATTGATAGTGATGTGTCGGCAGCATCAAATTTTTCCTCTAGTGCGAAGAGATTTCTGGACCTGGCATCTCCACCGGGGTTGATTGAAGTTGTCCTTATAGAAGCATCAATGGCCGATTCTCGAACGGTGCGCGTTCGACTTTGTGGCAAGTGGCAATCAATGTTTCAAAGTTACATAGTGTCCGAAACGGGGAGTGTTTGCTCTGAAGGTTTAGCGCGACGGGGCAGATAGCGATGGGCCATTGCAGCACCGATTACCCCTGCGCCCGTTAGCGCAAACATGGCACTAGCTAATCCGAATGCTGCAGCAATAACGGAGATCAGGATTGGAGTAGCGGCGACTCCTGCATCAACTAGTAAGCGATAGGAAGCCAGAAACTCGTTTCTCTCACCTTTTGGCGCCAAGTCAGATCCAATAACCAGAATGATTCCACTGCCAACTCCGTTAGCGAGTGACATCACGAGCGCTACCGCCAAGAAGGTTGTCGCATCGTTAGCAATAGTGAGCAGGCTAAATGTCAGGGATAGCCCAAGGAGCGTCGGAAGAGCTGACCACCTTCTTCCAAACCGGTCCATGATTTGGCCAGATGAATACGAAAGCGCTAGGTCGAGTGCTCCAGCAATTCCTACGTACAGTGCTGTCACTGCTGGCGATAGTCCGATATGGAGCGCCCAGAGCGGAAGGCCTACGATTCTCGCCGTTCTTAGCCCACCCATGATTGCCGAAACCACACCTAAAGTTGCGAGCTTCTTGGATTCTCGTTTTGCAACCTTCCAGGTAGCCCCTGGCTCTCTGAGGGGAGTGTCAGGCATTTGATCTTTTTTAACAAAAACCAGAAATACAGCTGCCAAGGCACAAAACAAAACAGCGTTCCAATAAATTGCTTCGATACTTATCAAAGTAATCAGCAAGGCACCAATCATCGGACCAATGAAGTGACCTGCGCGAAAGACGCCACCAAGAATCGAAAGCGCCCTAGCTCGATGTGAATAAGGGACGGCTTCTGTAAGAAACGAATGTCTTGCAAGTGCAAATACAGAGACACTTGCGCCGAGTAAAAACATTCCAGCGCCTAGCATCCATAGTGAAGTTGAAAGAAGAGAAACCAAAACACCGATGCTTCCAACTGCAGCTGCCAACAGCATGGCTTTTCGCTCCCCGGTGGCGTTTATGAGTTTGGCAGCCGGAATGTCAGCAAACAGAGTACCGACCATTACTAATCCAGTAATTAGGCCTGCGGTTGGGAGACTGGCCCCTAGCGCTTGAGCACTAGCGGGCAAAATAGGCAGCAGGCTTCCTTCAGCAATACCAAACAACAGCGATGGAGCGAAGACCGGAAAGTTCAGGCTTGAAATCCTGAAGTCCTTGGTGTTTGCGGGCACCTGACAATTATGCTCCTGACTTAGACTTGAAAAATCATGGCCGAACTCGATCTAGCATCTGAAATCAAAGCTCTTCGGCAGCTATTTGCAACCATAAAAGAGGTAATTAATCCTGCTGCACTTCAGGTTGAGGTGAATTCCCTAAGGGAGCAAGCTTCAGCGGGAGATCTCTGGGACGATCCAGAAAGAGCATCGAGAATCACATCATCCCTTTCTAGATCGCAGGACAAGCTGGACCTAATTGTCTCGGTGGAGTCAAGAATCGACGACCTAGAAGTTCTGATCGAGATGGCTAATGATGCCTCGGATACTCAAACAAAGACTGAGGCAAAGAAAGAGCTTTCAGACTTGGAAAAGCTAGTTGGTGACCTCGAAATCCAGACTTTGCTAAGTGGCGAATACGATTCCCGAGCGGCTGTAATTACTATTCGCTCCGGAGCAGGAGGCGATGATGCCACTGATTTTGCCGAGATGCTGATGCGGATGTACATAAGGTACTGCGAGCAAAAAAAGTATCCGGTGCAAATCCTTGACGTATCTCATGCCGAAGGTGCGGGAATCAAGTCAGCAACTTTTGAAATTGACGCCCCATACGCCTACGGAACTCTCTCGGTCGAAGCTGGCACCCACCGTCTAGTTCGAATGAGTCCCTTTAACGCAGCGGGGAAGAGACAAACCTCATTCGCGGCCGTAGAGATTGTTCCACTCGTCGAACAAACCGAGGCCATAGATATTCCTGATGCGGATATCAGGGTGGATGTTTTTCGCTCATCAGGTCCTGGTGGACAATCAGTTAACACAACAGACTCCGCTGTTCGTATCACACACATTCCAACGGGAACTGTCGTAAGTTGCCAGAACGAAAAAAGTCAGATACAAAACAAACAGGCTGCGATGCGCGTGCTGCAGTCACGCCTTCTTGAAATCAGAAGACGTGAAGAAGAGGCGACCAAGAAACAGCTTGCTGGCGATGTAAAAGCTTCCTGGGGAGAGCAGATGAGGTCTTATGTGCTAGCTCCTTATCAAATGGTTAAGGATCTTCGTACGGAGTATGAAGAAAACAATCCACAAGCCGTTTTTGACGGGGGACTCGATGGATTTATTGCCGCGGGAATCCGATGGAGAATGCAGTCTCACGCTTAGGCTTGAGACACGATGATTAGCGTTCAAAACGTCACCAAAAAGTACAAGGGAACTCCAAGACCTGCCCTTGACCAAGTAAGCCTTGAGATTGAAAAGGGCGACTTTGTATTCCTTGTTGGTGCTTCGGGCTCTGGAAAATCTAGTCTTATGCGGCTAATGCTTAGGGAGGATGTCCCCAACAGCGGTTCGGTACATGTACTTGGAGAAAATCTAGTTGGACTACCGGCTAGACGAGTCCCGTTCTTTCGAAGAAAACTCGGGGTGGTATTCCAGGATTTTCGACTACTGCCAAACAAAACGGTTGCCCAAAACGTGGCGTTCAGTCTCGAGGTGATTGGCAAATCACAAGGATTTATCCAGGAGGCTGTTCCAGACGTTCTTGGACTAGTCGGTTTGGCTGAAAAAGCTGACCGCCTTCCAAGTGAACTTTCTGGAGGAGAGCAGCAGCGTGTTGCATTAGCTCGCGCGATTGTAAATAAGCCAGCTATCTTGTTGGCCGATGAGCCGACCGGAAATCTTGACCCTACAACCAGCGAAGGAATCATGGCATTGATTAACTCAATCAACCTTGCTGGGACAACGGTTGTTATGGCGACGCACGATAGGTCGATTGTTGACAAGATGCAGCGACGTGTTGTTGAGCTAAGCCAAGGGAAAATCATTCGCGACCAGGCCAGCGGTGGCTACGGGGTTAGAGCCTAGACATGCGTTTTGGATTTATGTTTTCTGAGGTTGGACAAGGCCTCCGTAGAAACATCTCGATGGTAATCAGCATCATTCTTGTCACATTTATTTCTCTAACCTTCGTCGGCACCGCATCCCTGCTTCAGTTGCAGATCGGTCAGATGAAAAATTACTGGTACGACAGGGCCCAAGTTGCTATTTACCTATGCACCGATGTTTCTCCTGAGGCTAGTTGTCCAAGGGGCGAAGCATCTGAAGATGTAAAGGCAGAAGTTAAAGAACGTCTGGAGTCACCAACTCTTACTCCATTCATCGAAGAGTATTACTTTGAAGATCACGAGCAAGCCTTCGCAAACTTTCAAGAGCAGTTCTCAGGAAATGCGGTAGCACAGTACGTTAAGCCCGAGCAGCTCAACGAAACATATTGGGTTAACTTGTATGACCCGAACCAGTCACAAATCATCACCGAAAGCTTTACTGGCCTGGCCGGGGTTGAAGAGGTGCGTGACCAAAGAAGTTACCTGGATCAAATCTTCAATATTCTGAACATTGCTTCTCTCGCTGCAATCTCGATTGCTGGTCTAATGCTGGTATCCAGTGTTCTGTTGATTTCTACAACCATTCGACTTTCTGCCTTCTCCAGAAGGCGCGAGCTTGGCATCATGAGGTTGGTTGGGGCTAGCAACTTCTCGATTCAGCTGCCGTTCATCCTCGAGGGTGTAGTAGCCGCATCAATCGGTAGCCTTCTAGCCGCTGGGGCTGTTTTAGGGCTTGTGGTCTTCTTTGTCCAGGGCTTCCTAGCCGAAAGACTTCCTTTCACTAGCTTTGTGAGTATCAGCGATGGCATGCTTGTAGTTCCGTTACTAATTGCAGCCGGCATAGTGCTGGCTGCAGTGGCGTCGGGTCTAGCAATCCGTCGCTATCTAAAAATCTAGGAGTCGATCGTGCCGAGAGAGCGTGGCCAGCAAGTGGTGGCCACCAATCGTAAAGCCCGTCACGACTATCACATCGAAGATGTCTATGAAGCAGGCATTGTCCTAACCGGAACTGAAGTGAAGTCGTTGCGGGCTGGTCGCGCATCCCTGGTGGATGGCTACGCAACGGTTGAACGTGGGGAAGCCTGGCTCGAGAATGTTCACATTCCGGAATACACCCAAGGCACTTGGACCAACCATTCGACGAGAAGACGTCGCAAATTGCTTCTGAATCGAGTGGAGATAACCAAACTCACAGGAAAGATAAAGGAATCAGGTTTCACGCTTGTACCGCTATCGCTTTACTTCAAAGATGGCAAGGCAAAGGTTGAATTAGCGCTTGCTAAGGGTAAGAAGGACTACGACAAGCGTCACGCTTTGAAAGAGCAGCAAGACAAGCGGGAAGCTGCAAGAGCGATGTCAACCAAGGGTAAAGAGTGGTAACCCTTCCGTTTGTCTCACCAAGAAGATAGACTGAAAGACTGCCGAAAGGTAGTTTGAAAACTAAACATGGGGATGATCGGTTTCGACGGCATTTGCCGAAACTGAATGAAGCGGGTCGAGAATGCAAAGTTATCTCGTTAACGTCCTTTGCAAACTATAGGTGCCAAATCTAAGAGCACCGACTTCGCCCTAGCTGCATAAGCTAGCCTCGAGGTCCGTCAGCCTAAATTTGATTTCGTTTTAGGTCCTGGCGTCATTTAGAAATCTTGCTGGGTAGCTACGCCTTAGGGCTACTTGGGACTTTTACTCAGGCTGGGCTCGTCGGTTAGGTCGCTTCAAGCTATGACCGGAGTCGAGTAAAACAGTATTGAAGCTACACCCGTAGAAGAGTCAGAATCCAAATATCGGACGGGGGTTCAATTCCCCCCATCTCCACCATGTTCAATAAAGCCCAAGGTTTTCCTTGGGCTTTATTGCATAGCTAAGACCTCTTTATACGCACTTTTCAAGTAAATTAACTTCCATAGCTTCATTTATCGAGCCGGAAGTAAACCTGATCAGACCATGAATCAAATTGAGTTTCACGCGAGGGTCTTTATCAGCTGCTTCTCTGACGGGGGTTTACTTGTCTAAGCCGGTAGTTGCCGTCGTTGTGCCCGCTTACAAGGTCACCTCCCACATACTCGATACTCTCTCTGAGATTGGCCCTGAGGTTTCTCACATCTTCGTCGTTGACGATGCATGCCCCGATGGCTCGGGAAAACTAGTCCAGGAGAAAAACACCGACAAGAGATTGACTGTTGTTTTTCACGAGGAAAATCTGGGCGTTGGCGGTGCCATGATCACCGGTTACAAAGCAGCTTTACAAACCGATGCCGACATCATCGTCAAGTTGGACGGCGACGGCCAAATGGATCCCGCACTGATTGGCGAGCTAATTGCGCCGATAGTAAATGGTCGCGCTGACTACACAAAGGGTGACCGTCTGGACAGCCTCACAGGTCTTAGGCAGATGCCAAGCATTCGACTAATTGGAAATGCCGGACTTTCTCTACTTACAAAGATTTCCACAGGGTACTGGAACATCACGGACCCAACTAATGGATACACCGCGATTCACAGAGATGTTTTGAAAGCAATTCCATTAGACATGCTGAGCAAGAGATTCTTTTTTGAGTCAGACATGCTCTTTAGGCTGAGCCTTTATCGCGCGGTGGTTTGGGATGTTCCGATGCAAGCTCGCTATGGAACCGAAAAAAGCAACCTCAGCATCATCAAAACTCTCTGGGAGTTTCCTTGGAAGCACTTCAAGAACTTTCACAAACGTCTTTTCTACAATTACTACTTAAGGGATGTTTCGGCTGCCTCGATAGAGCTTCCACTTGGAATCGTTCTTTGGTGGTTCGGGTTGATTTTTGGTATTGCCTCATACAACCAGTCCATGGCGACCGGTGTTGCGGCAACAACGGGAACAGTGATGATCTCGGTGGTTCCTCTAATTCTCGGATTCCAACTACTTTTGGCTTTTGTTAGTCACGATGTTTCGTCTGTTCCAACCCGACCTAGACACAAAGGGGATTTACCTTGGTAAAGAACCTCAAGGCTGAGCACGCTTGGATACTTGCCCCTTTTGTCCTGGCACTCTGGTCTATCAGTCGCGTCTGGACCGTCCTACCTTCAATCATGCAGGACGAGTACATCTACACGAGCCAGGCAAAAAATCTTCCCTTTGCGGAACAGTTTTACTCGAACTACCTCTTTTCTGCGGTAATGGGGATCACGAACTACTGCGGCACCGAGTTCTATTCCTGCACTAAAACCATTAACTCTTTCTTCTTCATGGGCACGGTACTTCTTACGTTCCTGATTGCCATTAGATTCCTCACTTTCCGTTGGTCAGTTTTTGCTGCGTCCATAACCGCGTTGAGCCCAATTGCAGTTCCTGTGTCTTACTTCATGCCAGAGACCATGTACTTCTCCATGATGACACTGACAATCTGGCTAACTTTGGTGGTCTCAAAAAGAGAGAACTGGCTGTTCTGGGTTGTATCAGGACTTAGCCTCGGAGCAACAGCATTAGTTAAGCCTCATGCCGTCTTCATGCTTCCCGCATTCGTGTTTTTTGCCTTTTTGTTTGCGTATAAGAATTCTGGTTCGAGTTGGATTAGAGGTCTTCAGGCCGCAGCTGCCGTAGCTACCGGATTCTTGGTCACCAAATTCGGGCTTGGATTTGCATTCGCCGGCACAGAAGGTCTGAAACTTTTTGGTGGGTACGGTTCACCAGTTGGCGCACTATCTGGAGCGGTTGCAGCCGAAGGGGTTTCGGTTGGGGCAGAGGGGGTCGCTCGATCCGGACTTGAAGTATTGATTTCAGTTGCATCCACGCACCTTTTGGCTCATGCATCGGCGATGCTGCTCTTGGCCGGAATTCCACTTTTCTTGTCACTCAGAGTTAGCTACTCGGTTGCCAAAACTAAGCAGCCAATTGGTGACGTAAGTTCACTCTTTGTGCTCATAGCGCTTATCACCGTTTCCATGATTGTTGTTGTTGCTCTTTTTGAGGCGTATGTAACAGCAAGCGGTGATGACCACAGCGACCGATTGATTTTGCGCTATTACGAATTCTTGATTCCACAATTCATTGTCATGGGCCTACTTCTGCCTAGATTTACGGATTCGAAGAGACTCTTCCGAATCATTCAAGGTTCAATAATCGTCGCGGCTTCGATGTTCTTCACTATTTACTACCCACCAACATTTGACAAACAATACGCGGATGCGTCCACGCTCCCTGGCATTGGTGACAGCCAAGGATTCTTTGTCTTTGTGGGTATCTTCGTAAGCTGCGCCATCATTTTCTGGATTGTGAACCCAGAGCGGGGCAACTTGGTTATTGGGCGCTTCATAATGCCAGCCGTGCTGATACTTGCTCTAGTAATGTCGCAAAACAAGTTGATTGAAATCAACGGAACTCCTGCATACTTCGATCAGGCAGGTTGGGGTACAAGGAGCTATCTTCAGGAGGTTCCTGGAGACCGCATCATGGTTATTGGGCAGACTCGAACTGAAGTTTTCACGGTGAAGTTCTGGATAGACGAGGCAAACATTAAGGATCTGTTAGTCGTGGAGGGTAGCGTTATCGCGGCAGAGAACGTTTCTGAATCTGATTACGTCGTCACACTTGGAAACATCGGTATTGATTTTGCTCACGAAGTGGTGTCCGAAGGCGAGGGCTACCGTCTTCTAAAGGTCCTGCGCTAAAGATGCTGGATTCAAACTGGCTCCTGCTAAACGGCACCATTCTTTTTGAAATCATCGGCACTCTTGCTTTTGCACTTTCCGGATTGATTGAGGCTGCCCGAAAGCGCCTCGATCTTGTTGGCATGGCGATGGTTTCCGGTCTTGCCGCATTCGGGGGCGGAACCCTTAGGGACATTCTTTTGGACAGAAGGCCGTTTTTTTGGGTTGAGAATGAAATTTGGATTTGGATATTGATCCTTATTTGCGTTGGGGCACTTCTGTTTATGAGGGCTCGTCACATTGAACTAACCGAACGCGCTATGCAATGGCCTGACGCAATTGGCTTAGGTGCCTTCACTGCTGGTGGAACCCAGTTGGCTTTGAGTGCTGGTCTACCTGCAGTTATCTCTGTGATCATGGGTGTCCTAACAGCCATATTTGGCGGAGTGCTTCGCGACATTGTTGTTAACGAAATACCTAAAGCCTTTAGCGACCACATCCCGTACGCCGTCATTGCGTTTACCGGTGGTTGGGTTGTAGTTGGGCTTAGTCTGTTGGGCGTTGAATCTTTTGTGGCTATTGCTGCGGGGGCTGCATTTACGATCGTGCTACGCGCCCTGGCACTCTATTTTGGTTGGCGTCTTCCAGTATGGAAGGTATAACCAAAGGCTTCTAAGAACCTCTGGTTTCATCGGAGTAAGTGTCTTGGATGCTGCATTGCCTCGTGCCTCCGGGAAGACGATGACGATTGTTTGCAATCCACCTGTAAGTGTGTTTTGCCAGCCATGAGGTTGGAGGTGTCTTCATGATCCAACCGGCCATACGCAAGAATGCATTTGGCTGTGACAACAGAATCTCGGCCGCTGCAAGGTGACCACCAAATTGCTGTTTTGGGTTGGCCGCAAGGTCTACCAGCCATATCTCGCGCTTGACTTGATCTCTTGTTAAGCCGAAGGTTTCTGGGTTTATCTTTTGAAATGCCACGTACTTGGGAAATGTGGGAAGGTTTCGAATCCCAAATTCCAGACTTAGCTGACAAAACTTGCAATCGCCATCATAAATAAGTACTGGACCGGTGGACATAAATCCAGCCTACGCCTAGAAATAGAGCATTATTCGTGACCAAAGCTCATTGGGAGCTAAACTTGAGGCAAGGCCTCTTGGGAAGCAAATCTTGTTTGGCTCAGGCTCGGCAAAATCAATTTGAATTGAAACAAGCGTTTTCGTGCGCATTTATTAAGGAAGTTTTTATGACTCTGGCAATCAGAGAAGACCTAAGAAACGTTGCAATCGTCGCACACGTAGACCATGGCAAGACGACGCTCGTTGACGCAATGCTCCGCCAGACTGGTGCATTTAGCGACCACTCCAACATGGGCGAGAGGCTCATGGACTCCGGTGACTTAGAAAAGGAAAAGGGAATCACAATCCTTGCCAAGAACACTGCGATTAGCTACTCCGGGAAAGCAGCCGAAGGCAAGACCATAACTATCAACGTCATCGATACCCCAGGGCACGCCGACTTCGGTGGTGAAGTTGAGCGCGGGCTATCCATGGTCGACGGTGTTGTTCTATTGGTTGATGCCAGCGAAGGACCTTTACCTCAGACTCGATTTGTTTTGCGCAAGGCCATGGAGGCAAACCTCCCTGTGATTCTCCTGGTGAACAAGACAGACAGACCAGACGCCCGCATCGACGAAGTAGTTGAGGAAACTCACGACCTTCTTCTAGGTCTCGCCAGCGATCTCTCCGACGACGTTCCCGAACTAGACGTCGACGCCATCTTGAACCTACCTGTTATCTATGCGTCAGGTAGAGCAGGTGCGGCATCGCTCAACAAGCCAGCAAATGGATCACTTCCTGACAATGCGGACCTAGAGCCGCTGTTTGCAGCAATCTTGAAATACATTCCTGCACCTAAGTTCGATGCCGATGCTCCACTGCAGGCTCACGTGACAAACCTAGATGCATCACCGTTTCTTGGTCGACTAGCGCTGCTTCGCATCTACAACGGAAGAATCAAAAAAGGCCAGCAGGTTGCTTGGGTTAGGCAAAATGGTGAAACCCAGACAGTGAAAATCACAGAACTTCTGATTACTAAAGCCCTGGAGCGATTCCCAACCGAAGAGGCTGGCCCCGGTGACATTGTTGCCGTTGCCGGAATCGAAGAAATCACGATCGGGGAAACTCTTGCAGACCCGAACGACGTCAGACCGCTTCCACTTATTTCGGTCGATGACCCTGCCATCTCGATGACTATCGGAATCAACACTTCTCCTATGGCCGGTCGCGTAAAGGGAGCAAAAGTCACCGCTCGTTTGGTCAAAGACAGACTTGACCGCGAACTAATCGGAAACGTGTCAATTAAGGTTTTGCCGACAGAGCGCCCAGACGCCTGGGAGGTTCAGGGTAGAGGTGAGCTAGCGCTTGCAATCTTGGTTGAGCAGATGAGACGTGAAGGCTACGAGCTAACCGTTGGGAAACCTCAAGTTGTGACAAAGAAGGTAGATGGCAAACTTCACGAGCCAGTTGAAGACCTCACCATTGACGTTCCTGAAGAGTTCTTGGGTTCAATTACTCAACTTCTTGCCTCTCGCAAGGGTCGCATGAAAAACATGATCAACCATGGCACCGGTTGGGTTCGCATGGAGTTCCTGGTTCCTTCGCGTGGGCTAATTGGGTTCCGAACCGAGTTCCTAACCACAACTCGTGGCACCGGAATTGCAAACGCAATTTCTGCTGGCTACGAGCCGTGGTTTGGTGAGATTGTCACCAGAACAAACGGCTCACTAGTTTCTGACCGAGCGGGAGCCGTGACCCCGTTCGCACTAATTGGCCTGCAGGAGCGAGGAACATTTTTTGTCGAGCCAACTGATGAAGTGTATGCCGGACAGGTTGTCGGCGAAAACGCTCGTGCTGACGATATGGAAGTCAACATCACCAAGGAAAAGAAGCTAACTAACATGCGAGCTTCCTCCAGCGAAGACTTCGAGAAGCTAACCCCACCAAGAAAGTTGTCCTTGGAAGAATGTCTCGAGTTTGCTCGCGAAGATGAATGTGTTGAAGTGACCCCAGAAGGCACCAGAATTCGCAAGGTTGAGCTAGATCCAAACCTTAGAGCTCGCGCTGCCTCAGCTAGAAAACGAGCCAGCGAGAGCTAAACCACTTAGAGTTGTAAGTATGGCAAAAGCTGCATTCAACCCAAAAAGGGTGCTTCTGGTGCACGCGCATCCAGATGATGAATCACTCTTCACTGGACACGTGATTGCCGATAGAGCTGCTGCTCGTTCCGAGGTCATGGTTTTGACACTCACTCGCGGAGAACGCGGTCGGGTGAAGCTTGAAGACCTAAAGCCGCTCGAGGGCAACCTAGCTTCGATGGGTGAGTTTAGGTCGAACGAACTCAAGAATGCACTTAGTCAACTCGGCGACGTGAAGCACAAGTTCGCAGGCACCAGGGCTTATCTGGATTCAGGTATGAGACTAAATGCCTTCGGTAAGCCGATAAAGCCTCGCCGCACAGATGAGATGTCGCTTGCCTCGGTTTCCACAGCAGTTATCGCCGACGACATTTATCAAGTTCTTTCTAAATTCAAACCTGATGCCGTAATCACCTACAACCGCAAGGGTGGCTTTGGTCACCCCGATCACAAAAAGGCCCATGAGGCAACCGCCATGGCACTGCGCAGATTCGCCCGAAGCTCAAAATCAAAGCCTCCCCAGTTTTGGGTTATTGCCGAACCGGGTGAGAGATTCGATGTTGAAATTGGCGGACCAAAAACTGCACCCAAAAAGAAGGCCGCCCTTGAGCAACACGCAAGTCAAGTGACCGTGGCCCAAGAAACTTACTCATTGGTAGCCGGACGAGAAATTAGATACGACCAACCAGAGCGACTACGTAGGGCGTCGACCACACCTTGGCTTTGGCTGAAACCAGTTTTTTTGGCACTGTGGGCCCTTCCTCTTGGAATTTTGCTTGGCTTCGCAGGAACATTGCTTCATTCAGTCACAGCTGCAGATGAGGCTAGAACACCGATCGGTCTTGTTGTTGCCCTAGTCACGACTTTTTCTTTGGCGGTAGCGCTCAGACTGCTTAGAAATTCAAGGGGCGCGCTGTACTTGATGAGCTTAACTTTGGCAGGTACCGTTTTTTGGCTGTCCCGTCCAACGGCAGCGGGGGATGCCCTGATTATCGATAATCAAGCGGGAAACTTCTGGGTTTATGGTTCATTGATCATTTGCGCAGTTGTGATTTTGTTTCCAAAGCTTAGACCCGGCACCTGGGCTAAAAACGCATCGGGACATCGCTAGTAAAATGGTGAGCGGAAGGACATCCAGATGACTTACATTATTGCTCTGCCGTGCGTTGACTTGAAAGACAAGGCCTGCATTGAGGAATGCCCTGTTGACTGCATATACGAGGGCGACCGGATGCTTTACATCCACCCTGATGAGTGCGTGGACTGTGGGGCATGTGAACCGGTGTGTCCTGTTGAGGCCATCTACTACGAGGACGATGTCCCCGAGCAGTGGGCTGACTACTACAAAGCTAATGTTGAGTTTTTTGAAACAGTAGGTTCTCCTGGCGGTGCTGCCAAGGTGGGTCCAATTCCTGGTGACCACCCGATTGTGGCGGCGCTCCCACCTCAAGCTCAACAGGCCTAGATGTTCACCGCTCTGCCGGAGTATCCATGGCAATCCCTGAAACCTTTTAGCCAAAAAGCTGCGCTACATCCTGAAGGGGCAATTGATTTATCCATTGGTTCGCCAATTGATCCAACACCAAAAGTCGTCCAAGACGCCCTGAAGCTTTTTTCGAATGCTCCGGGTTATCCGTCTACGGCAGGCACGCAACAATTTCGCGAATCGGTTGTGAGTTGGTTTGCCAAGCGCCGTGGCGTCGAAGGCTTGGATCCAGACCAAGTAATGCCAACAATTGGGTCTAAGGAGCTAATCAGTTGGCTTCCGGTTCTTCTTGGCATAGGCAAAGGCGATGTTGTGGTTCAGCCAAAGGTTGCATACACCGCCTATGCAGTTGGCGCAGCCTTTGCTGGTGCCACGTTGATCTCAGAAGATGACCCTGATAAATGGCCAACTAACACCAAACTCATTTGGATCAACTCGCCAGGTAACCCAGACGGAAAAGTTTTGCCCGCCGACAAGTTTGCAAAGACAGTAAAGAAAGCTCGTGAACTTGGAGCGCTACTTGCCTCCGACGAATGTTACGCGGAGCTTGGTTGGAGCTCTCCGTGGGATAAAGAACTTATTCCCAGCGTGCTAGACCCGAGGGTTTGTGGCGATAGCCACGAAGGAATATTGTGCGTCTATTCCTTATCGAAGCAGTCCAACATGGCCGGGTACCGTGCAGCCTTTGCCGTCGGCACCAAAACTCTCATCAAGGACCTTGTGAACCTTAGGATGCATGCCGGCATGATGATGCCTTTGCCTACCCAGCAAGCAGTTATCGCAGCTTTGGGGGATAGCGAACACGTTCAGGTAGAAAAAGATGTCTACCGTAAACGTCGCGAGGTGTTGCTAGCAGCCGTAAAGAAGTATGGATTTGAGCTTTCAGATAGTGAAGCTGGGCTATACCTTTGGGCTACCCTCGGTGAAGATTGCTGGGCAACCGTTGAGAAGATGGCTCAGCTGGGGATAGTGGTGGTGCCTGGCAGCTTCTATGGGGAGTATGCGACGAAGCACGTGCGCTTCTCGCTCACCGCCACCGATTCCGACATAGCCCGAGCTGCTTCCAGACTCGAAAATGCTTTAGGCTAATCAAGGTATTTTTCAAACCTAGGAGCGCTTTGACTGACAACGAAAAAGTAGTTATCAGCTACAAAGACAAAACCGCTGAATTTCCAGTGGTCGAGGCAGCCGTCGGATCAGACGCCATGGACATCAGCAAACTGCAGTCCACCTTGGGTCTTCACACTTTTGACCAGGGATTTGTTAACACTGCCTCAACTAAGTCGGGCATCACTTTTATCGACGGAGACGCAGGAATTCTTCGCTACCGGGGATACCCAATCGAGCAGCTTGCTGCAAAGAAGACTTTTCTGGACGTCAGCTACCTTCTGATTTACGGAGAGCTACCAGACAAGGCACAACTTGATTCTTTTGACCAGAGCCTTCGCCGCCACACTCTAATTCACGAAGATCTAAAGAGGTTCTTCGACGCATTCCCACAAAATGCTCACCCAATGTCGGTGTTGGCTTCCGGTGTGTCCGCCCTATCGACTTTTTATCAGGATTCGTTAGATCCACACGACCCTGAGCATGTCGAAATTTCAACCAGAAGACTTCTGGCAAAACTTCCAGTTCTCGCGGCTTACGCACACAAGAAGAGCCTTGGGCAGGCCTTGCTTTACCCGGACAACTCACTGTCAATGGTGGAGAACTTCTTACGTTTGAACTTTGGAACCAAAGCTGAGGACTACGTTCAGAACCCGATTGTCACCAAAGCGTTAGACACACTTTTGATTCTTCATGCCGACCACGAGCAAAACTGCTCAACTTCTACGGTTCGTTTGGTTGGATCAGCCCAGGCTAATCTTTTCGCATCGGTTTCAGCTGGGATTAATGCTTTGTTTGGCCCACTTCATGGTGGAGCGAACGAAGCGGTTTTGAACATGTTGAATGAGATTCATGAATCCGGCGAGTCCGTTCAGCGGTTTGTTGAGCGAGTAAAGAACAAAGAAGACGGAATTCGTCTAATGGGCTTTGGCCACAGAATCTATAAAAACTTTGACCCGAGGGCCACAATCGTGAAGGCCACCGCAGACAAGGTGCTCACCGATTTGGGAATCTCTGACCCGCTTCTCGACATTGCCAAGCAACTCGAGGAAACCGCCTTGGCTGATCCATATTTTGCCGAGCGAAAACTTTACCCAAATGTGGATTTCTACACTGGAGTGATTTACAAGGCCATGGGTTTCCCACCTCGGATGTTCACTGCGTTGTTTGCAATGGGAAGACTGCCTGGTTGGATTTCTCACTGGCGCGAAATGATGCAAGACCCAAACAACCGCATCGGAAGGCCTCAGCAGGTTTACCTAGGCGAAGGCGAAAGAAACGTCTAGTTCGGCTTAAGCCAGTAAATCGCAGTGTCTCCAAAATTCTTGGTCTCAACCAGTTCATAGCCGCTTAGTTCTAAGCTGTCAGCCCTGGATGAACGCTCAACAATGATTGTTGAACTCGGTTTGACCGATTTTCTAAGACTTTCGAGGTTCTTTTGAATCTCGGAGTTTTCCAGGTCGTATGGCGGATCGATGAAAACTAAGTCGTAATCGACAGTATTTGATTCAAGAAACTTTTGAACCGGAAGAATCTGCACCTTTGCCGAGACTTCCTCGCCCTCAGTCTCAAGAGCATCTTGAATAAGACGTGCATTTTTTATGCAGACGGCAGCTGCCTGCTTATTGCTCTCGACTAAGAGAGCTGATTTGGCCCCTCTACTCAAGGCTTCTAAACCCAGAGCACCAGTTCCGGCGTATAGATCTAGAACAACAGACTTCTCGAGAGCTCCTCTTGATTCCAAGGAGTTAAAAATGCTTTCACGAATGCGATCTGAAGTTGGCCTTGTGCTTTTTGCAGGTGATGCCAGTTTTCTGGACCCAACTAGCCCGCCGATTATTCTTGTCATGTCTGGCAAAGCCTAACCGCAAATGTCCCAAGGCTCGTGGAAGATTGAAGGGTGCTGCTACCAACAACCCCACTTGACCGAGTTCTGGGCGACAAGACCGCCAAGAGCTTTGCCAAAAATCTGGGTTTGAATACGGTGGCGGATCTGCTGCTGCACTACCCGAGAAGGTATTCCAACCGAGGAGAACTCACTCCAATTGCAAACCTTCCAGTGGGAGAGAGCTTATCTATCGTCGCCGAGGTAGTCGACGCGAGAGAGCGGCGAACCAAGGGCCGAGTTAGTCACATTCTGGAGGTCAGAATCACCGACGGAAGTGGATTTCTCTCGCTGACGTTTTTCAATCAGGCTTGGCGGCAGAAAGACCTAAAGCCAGGGGTGCGTGGTTTATTTGCAGGCAAAATCGGCGAGTATCAGGGCAAGCTACAACTTGCCCACCCTGACTATGAACTTTTTCCTGAGGAGCTGTCCCAGTTTGACGCCAAGGCTTGGGCTGACCAACCCATACCCATTTATCCTGCATCTGCCTCGGTGACGACATGGATGATTCAAAGGGCCCTCGGTATAGTCCTGGACACGCTTTCACCGATTGAAGAAGAGGTACCGGAAGATCTAAAAACTAAGCACAAGCTGATGTCAGCGAACGAGGCTTTAGAGAAGATTCACCGACCAACAACAAAGGCTGAAGCTACAGCGGCCAAGAAAACGCTGGTTTACAGAGAAGCGTTTCTATTGCAAGCAAACTTGATAAAGAGGCGTCTCGACAATGAACACCTGCCTGCTACTTCTAGAACTTCAAAATCATCAGGTTTTCTGGATTCCTTTGACTCTGCGCTGCCCTTTGTTTTGACCAGTGGTCAGTTAGAAGTGGGGGAGCAAATCAAAACTGACATTTCGAAGACTTTTCCAATGAATCGCCTTCTCCAGGGCGAGGTAGGTTCCGGTAAGACTTTGGTTGCACTCAGGGCCATGTTGACTGTTGCTGACAGCGACGGTCAATCTGCCCTCTTGGCACCAACCGAAGTTTTGGCGTCCCAGCACTTTAGGTCAATCGAGAAAAGTTTGGGCCCTGACCTCGCCAAAGCGGTGGGACTGACTTTATTGACTGGCCAGCTTTCAACGGAGTCGAGAAAGAAAGCGATGCTGCAAGTTGTGTCTGGAAAAGCTCGAATAGTTATTGGAACTCATGCTTTGTTTTCAGAAAAAGTAGAGTTTTATGACTTGGGGTTAGTAGTCATTGATGAGCAGCACCGCTTCGGCGTAGAGCAGCGGGAGAAGCTGCGCCAAAAAGGGAAACTCTCCCCGCACGTGCTAACCATGACCGCTACTCCGATCCCCAGGACCCTAGCCGTCACAGTTTTTGGTGACATGGCGGTTTCGTCCTTGACCGAACTCCCAGCAGGTAGAAAGGAAATTGATTCCCACCTAGTCAGAGCAGCTGACAAGTCCTTGGTTGCGAGGGTCTGGGAAAGGGTTGCCGAGGAAATTGCCAAGGGTCACCAGGGTTTTGTGGTCTGTCCCAAGATTGACGAAAGTGACAAAGAGCATGCTGGTGCATCCGTTGAAAAAACCGTGCTTCAACTGCGCCAAAACCCAGCGCTTAAGTCTCTAAGAATTCAAGAGCTTCATGGCCGAATGGACGCCGACCAGAAGTCAATCATCATGCAGGACTTTGTCGAAAAAAAGATTGACCTGCTGGTTTCCACCACGGTCATAGAAGTAGGTGTTGACGTTCCAAATGCTACGGTCATGGTCATTCTCGATGCCGACAATTTTGGAATTTCCCAGCTCCACCAACTTCGTGGCCGAGTTGGAAGAGGATCCGCTAAAGGTTTATGCCTTTTGCTAACTGGAGCAGAAGATGGTTCAATCGCCCTTCAGCGCATAGAGGCCGTTGCCAATGAAAGCGATGGATTCAAGCTAAGTGAGATAGATCTTGAACTGCGGCGAGAAGGAGACGTCTTGGGGGCTAATCAGTCAGGTGGGCGTTCGAGCTTGAGGCTTCTCCAAGTGATAAAGGACTCAGAGCTAATCCAGAAGGTTCGAGTGGAATTGGAGAAACTGTTTGAATCTGACCCAACTCTGTCCAATTTCCCGCAACTACGCTCAGCACTAGAGCAGGCCAATGCGGTTGAAAATCTGGCCAAAGGTTAGGCCCTGATTTCTTGCTAACCTTAGGTTTATGGCAAAACTCGCCGTTTACCCGGGCTCATTTGACCCGATCACTCTTGGCCACGTCGACATAATCGCACGGGCTGCTTCATTGTTTGATGAACTTGAAGTTTTGGTTGTTCATAATCCTGACAAAGCCCCCAGATTTACAATTGCTGAGCGGGTTCAGCTAATCAAGGATTCTCTTGCGGAGGCAAAACTTGATGCCCCAAACATCAGAGTGACCGAGTTATCTTCAGGTCTACTGGTTGATTACCTCAGAGAAGTAAATGCCAAGGTTTTGCTCAAGGGCTTTAGAAACAACGTTGATCTCGACTACGAATTGCCTATGGCCAAGGTCAACCGTGACCTAAGCGGAATTGAGACCGTTTTCATTGCGGCCGATCCGCAATATGGTCTTGTGGCTTCGTCGCTTGTTCGCCAGGTTGCACAACTTGGTGGACCAGTTGAAAACTACGTGACAAAGGCGGTTGCCAGAGCACTGCGGAGTTCAAAGTGACGAGTTTTGTTGTTCCGGTAAATGACCTGACCAGACGCCCAGGTCAAATGAATGAAATCGAACTCGACATCGAACTTTCGACTGCTATGGGAACCGGTGCAGCAATTGTGCCTGCCGGCCAAGTCATTGAGCTGAACCTTCGTCTCGAGTCGGTTCATGAGGGAATTCTGGCGACTGGGGAGGTTGACTCAACAGCTGTCTCGGAGTGCTCGAGGTGCCTGGAGCCCTTGAATCTAGCGGTCGAGGTGGATTTTCAGGAGCTTTTCGCCTATTCTTTAGAGCAGGAAGATGATTTCCTAGTCGAGGACGAGAAAATCGACCTTGAGCAGGCCATCACCGATGCGGTAGTTTTAAGCCTTCCGTTCAAACCAGTTTGCAGCGAAGACTGTTTAGGTCTTTGCTCTGAGTGTGGCTTGAAAATGGCAGAGGACCCGAACCACGTTCATCAGGCGCAGATTGATTCTCGCTGGGGTGAATTAGAAAACTTTAGGAAAGAGTAAGAAATGCCAGTACCAAAACGACGCCTCTCGCGTTCTAACTCTCGCGCACGCCGCTCCCAGTGGAAGGCCGCGCCAATTACTTTGGTCAAGAGCATCGAAAACGGTAAGGCCGTCTATTCTCTTCCTCACCGCGCAAAGCTAGTTGAAGACTCAGCTGGCAACGCTCTTTTCATGGAGTACAAGGGCCGCAAGGTCGCTGACGCCTAAGTCATGAACTTAGCTGCGCTGGGCAAATCCCTTGGCGTCGAAATTGAGCCTCAGCTTCTCGAACTGGCTCTTACTCACCGATCCTTTTCCTACGAAAATGGACGTGGACCGAACAATGAACGTCTTGAATTCCTAGGCGATGCAATTCTTGGCTTCCTGGTGACCTCCTATATTCACGATCACTTTCAGGAACTAGATGAAGGTGAGCTCACAAAACTCAAGAACGCGGTGGTAAGTGCTCCAGCACTTGCGGAAGCAGCAACGGCCTTGGACCTAGGCTCACACTTACTCCTCGGTAAAGGCGAGATTCAAACTGGCGGTAGAGAAAAGCAAAACCTTTTGGCTGATTGCTTTGAGGCCATTCTTGGTGCAGCGTTTGTCTCTAAGGGAATGGATGCAGCCTCAGCAATAGTTTCAAAATTCATCATTCCAATGCTTTCAGACCCAAAGCAGTTGCTAGATTCATCGGATCCAAAAACAACCCTGATTGAAGCTCTCCAAGCCGCCGGTAAACCTCAACCAATTTATGAAATCACTCACGAAGGTCCGGATCACGACAGAACCTTTTTTGCTTCCCTGCTAGTTGATGGTGAAGTGATTGCTTCGGCAAATGGCCGATCTAGGAAGACGGCAGAGACCAACGCGGCAATTCAGGCCTTGGCAAAACTAAAGTAAATGCCTGAGCTTCCCGAGGTTGAGACTGTTAGAGCAGGTCTTGCAAAATCCATCACCGAAGCAACCGTGACCGGAATCAAGATTCATGACGCTAGGTCTCTAAAGCGCCACTTGAGTGGCCCAACCGACTTCAAGAAGAAACTTCTGGGCGCAAAAGTTCAAGATGTTGTTAGGCGAGGTAAGTTTCTTTGGCTACCACTTGATTCAGGTGAAACCGCATTGGTTGGTCACCTTGGAATGAGCGGTCAAATGCTTATTCGCACCCCAGACTTTCCCGAAGATAACCTGAATCGAGTCACGATTCAGTTTGAAACCAAGTCCGGTAAATCTCTGGAGCTTAGGTTTGTGGATCAAAGAATCTTCGGTTCTCTGGCAATCGATAACTTGGTTTTGACCAGAGATGGGGGACAGGGTGGATTCAGCGCTGGAAAGAACCGTTCTAAACCTTGGCAGAATCTCATCCCGATATCCGCCGCTCATATTGCAAGAGATCCGCTGGATCAGGCCTTCGACCTAGACGCGGTAGTAGCCAAAATGCGCGCCAAGAAAAGTGGCATCAAGCGAGTGTTATTAGACCAGAACCTCATCAGTGGTATCGGCAACATCTATGCCGATGAATCGCTCTGGCTGGCAAGGCTCCACTTCGATAGGAGTGCCGACGGCATTTCCAAAGCCAAGCTGACCGAGCTCCTGCAGATTTCCCAACAGGTCCTCGAGGCAGCCGTTAAGCAGGGCGGAACTTCCTTTGACGAGCAATACAAGAACGTAAACGGTGAATCCGGCTACTTTTCTCAGCAACTTTTTGCCTACGGCCAGACCGATCAGCCCTGCGCTAGGTGCCAGACCCCGATTAGGCGCCAGGCTTGGGCAAACCGGGGTTCCCACTTTTGCCCCAAATGCCAGCGCCCCAGCGGGCGGTCTTAGGCACCCCAAAAATGGGGTAATTTTAGATTCTGCTTGGCCCCTTAGGCCCAGCTCCATATTCCTCAGAGGGGTTGACTCAACTTGCATCTAAAGAGCCTTACCCTCAAAGGCTTCAAGTCATTTGCCCAGCCCACAACTTTCATATTTGAGCGAGGCGTCACCTGTGTAGTGGGGCCAAATGGTTCGGGTAAGTCCAACGTAGTTGATGCGCTTGCCTGGGTAATGGGTGAGCAGGGAGCAAAGACTCTTCGTGGCGGAAAGATGGAAGACGTAATCTTCGCCGGAACCGCAACCAAGGGTCCCCTTGGAAGAGCCGAAGTCATGCTGACAATCGACAATGCCGATGGAGCTCTGCCTATTGAATACTCCGAAGTCACTATCTCAAGAACACTATTTAGAAGTGGTGGATCTGAGTACGCAATAAACGGAGAACCCTGCAGGCTTTTGGATGTTCAAGAACTACTTAGCGACTCTGGGCTCGGTAGAGAGATGCACGTTATCGTTGGCCAGGGTCAGCTAGACAGCGTACTCAGGGCAACACCCGAAGAGCGCCGCGGATTCATTGAAGAAGCAGCCGGTATCTTGAAGCACCGCCGACGCAAGGAAAAAACCGAACGCAAGATCGAGGCGATGCAGGCCAATCTTGCAAGACTCAGCGACCTAGCTGGAGAAGTTCGACGCCAACTAAAGCCTCTTGGTCAGCAGGCCGAGATTGCTAGAGAGGCGCAAAACATCGCCTCGCAAGCAAGAGACGCAAAGTCCAGAATTCTTGCAAACGACATTGTCCAAATCCAGAATTCGTTGGAAACAACTGCAACCAGTGAGTCACAAAGAAGAAGTGAAAGAAACATCCTCCAAGAGATGCTCTCGGAGAACACACAGCGACTAACTCAGTTGGAGTCTCCGGAGCTTAACCAAAAGCTCGACCGCGCTCGCCAGATCTCATTTGATTTTGATTCGCTCCAGGAGCGCATTCGATCCATTTCCAACATCGCAAGTGCAAGGGTCGCACTTCTAGAGTCAAGTGACCAGGAGCAAAGCAAGTTCGACATTTCCTCGATTACGGTCGACATTGAAAAAGCTGCCTTAGAAATTGACCGACTAGAACAAGAAGTCAATCGCCTAAATCAAGAACTAGGACTTGCCGAACAGAGCAGAAATGTCGCTCGAGACTCCCTCGAACAGTTTGACGCCAAGGCTCAAGAGCAGAACTCCCTAATTTCCAAATTTGATCTAGAACTTGCGGAGTTCGCTAACAATGTAAAAGTTTCTGAGAGCAAGCTCGAAGCATTTAGAAACGAAAAGACCAGACACCAGGAAATTCTTTCGGCAGCACGCTCCCGCCACGAGGAGCAGTCAAAGCAGTACCGAGAGCTAGAAGCGCTGCTTTCACAGAATCAGCCAAGTGCCGGAAACTTGGAATCGAACTACGAAGCTGCCCAAAAGGCTGTATCCGATGCGGCCCTGAAAATCGAATCTTTGCGCGACCAACTCCACGAGGCCGAGCGTGAAAAAGATGCCCTGGCTGGAAAACGCTCAGCGCTGAATCTAACTCTCGAGCAAAAAGACGGCGCCACATCTTTGACCCAGGCTCAGCTTCGAGGAATCCGAGGACTGGTTGCTAACCACATGCGAATCGAACCTGGATACGAGCAAGCAATTGCTGCCGCTCTAGGTTCACTTGCTGACGCCTTGGTGGCAGAAGACATGGATTCAGGTCTTTCTGCACTTGAGCACCTGAAGCGAACCGACGGTGGTCGTGTTGAGATCATCATTGCAGACGTCGATATTCGCTCGGAGCTGTCGCTCGGGAATCAAATTGCTGGAGCCAAACTTGCCTCAGAAGTTGTAAGTGCGCCGGATGGCATTCTCAAGCTTCTGTCAACCGTTGTAATTGTTAATGATCTTGATGCAGCCAGAGAATACTT
This sequence comes from Actinomycetota bacterium, assembly GCA_046046195.1. Taxonomy (GTDB): domain Bacteria; phylum Actinomycetota; class Actinomycetes; order Actinomycetales; family Microbacteriaceae; genus Rhodoluna. Next base: position 67,848 of record JBJOKH010000029.1, read on the forward strand.
CCGTTCCTCGGGTCAAGATCGCCAGGTGATAACAAAGCAGGGAGACGTTCTTACCCGGGCTGTTCTCAGAGGTGGGTCATCCAGCAAACCATCAAAGGTTGAGCTGGTTGCCGAACGAGACGCTGCCGAGGCAGCACTTTCGCGAATCAGTTCACGAATCGAGACTCTATCTTCTGAGCTTGCTCAAGCTAAGTCCAACGAGTTAGCGGCCAAGAACTCGGCGAAACAAGCCCTTGCGGAACTGAATGAACAAGACGCAAAACTCGCCTCACAGGCGGAACAGCTGGGCCGCATCCGTGTTCAAGTGGAGGCGTTGCAGAGCGAGCTCGATCGTCTGACCACTGTTGCTAATGCCAACGATGAGGCAATTGCCCAGGCGGAGCGGGAGTTAGCAGATGCGAAGACGAAACTCCGCGAATTTGAAAACTTGGGCCGACCAGAACAGGAGCTTTCGGACCGCGATCAATTGGTCGAGGCTCTAGAGAAGGAAAGATCAAAAGAGCTAGAAATCCGCGTTGAGTTGGGTGCAGCAACCGAAAGACTTCGTGTTGAGATAGAACGCTCCGAGAATCTTTCAAACCAGCTTGATTCTTCAAGAGCAGCCGTTGAGCAGGCAATCGCCTCAGCCAAAGCACGTACCGCCCAGCTTCGCTCGGCTCGAGAGGTTCTTAAACTATTGCCTGCCCTTATTGAGAGCGTTTCGGAAAGCTCTAATCAGGCCAAGCGAGATTACAACTTGCTAGATCAGGAAAGAAGCGATCAGTTCCAAGAATTGACAAAGGTTCGAGGTGACATCGCCTCGATTCAGCAGAAGCTTTCAGAACTAACCCAGTCTGTTCACGACATCGAACTCCAGAACCACGAAAAGCGCCTAAACCTTGCCAACTTGATCACCAGGGCTCAAGAAGAACTTGGCCTAGACGAAACAACTCTGTTAGCTGAGTATGGACCAGACCAACTGATTCCGAGTACTGCCGAGTCAGGTGAACCAGAAGTATTCGACCGCGAACGCCAGATGCAGCGTTTGAAGGATGCCGAGAAACTTCTTGAAAAGCTTGGACGAGTAAACCCACTTGCTCTTGAAGAATTTGCAGCCCTAGAGCAGCGACACAAATTCTTGACTGACCAATTGCACGATCTGACCGAAACGCGCAAAGACTTGATAAAGATCATCGCTGACCTCGATGAAAAAATGCAGGTCATCTTCAATGATGCCTTCCAGGACACCAAGAAGGCTTTCGAGCAGGTTTTCCCAATTCTGTTCCCAGGTGGTACTGGATCGATTTTCCTTACAGACCCAGACAACTTGCTAACCACGGGCCTTGAAGTAAACGTTAAGCCCGCCGGTAAGAAGATTGAGCGACTTTCGTTGCTTTCCGGTGGTGAGAGATCGCTTGCCGCGGTTGCGCTAATGGTTGCAATCTTCAAGGCTCGCCCTTCGCCCTTCTATGTGATGGATGAGGTTGAGGCCGCGCTGGATGATGCCAACCTTGGCCGCCTTCTGTCTATCTTTGAGGACCTTAGGAACAGCTCCCAGCTGATCATCATCACTCACCAAAAGCGCACCATGGAAATTGCCGATGCGCTTTATGGAGTGTCTATGAAGGCTGACGGAATTTCAGCGGTGGTGGGCCAGCGTCTTCGTGAGAAGGCCGACGCCTAATGTCTTCAATTTTCTTTTGGCGCAAAAAGCGTGGCGAAGAAAAATCAGCAGCAGAGCCCTTAGGGACAGAAACTCTAAACACTGACGCACCCAGCCCTTCGCTGACCGCATCTGCTCTACCTTCAAGAACTTCGCGCAAGGGCATCAGATCACTTTTTTCCTCCTACAAATTTGACTTATCAGACCTAGAGAGTTTGGAAGATGTCTTGATTCAAGCGGACTTCGGACTATCGGCAACCGAAAAAATTCTCGCGGAGGTAAAGAAAAAAGCGAAGTCAGAGGGCGCATCGTCAGAAAGTGAACTGCGTCAAGTATTGGCCGCAGTTATTGAGCAAGAGCTCTACAGCGATAAGCGTGCACTTTCACTAAGCAATGGAAAGTTACCTTATGTCTTTTTGGTCGTTGGGGTAAACGGAGCTGGAAAAACAACTACTATCGGGAAGCTCGCAAACTGGCTCAAAGAGGGTTCATGGTCTGTAGTTCTCGGTGCTGCCGATACTTTCAGGGCTGCAGCTGTAAATCAGCTTTCTACCTGGGCCGATCGTTCCGGAGTAAAGCTGGTGGGACCCAAATCTGACGGTCAAGACCCCGCATCAGTTGCATTTGAAGCCGTTGAAAGCGCAATTGCAGATGACGCTGACATCGTAATCATTGACACCGCTGGAAGGCTGCAGAACAAAACGGATCTCATGGACGAACTTTCAAAAATCCGAAGGGTAATTGAAAAGCGTGCCGAGATTTCTGAAGTCCTTCTGGTTATTGATGCAACCACCGGCCAGAACGGTCTTGCCCAGGCCAAAGCGTTTGCTGAGGTGGCTCAGGTCACCGGTATCGTCCTAACCAAATTGGACGGAACAGCAAAAGGCGGCATCGCGTTTGCCATACAGAGCGAACTTGGTATCCCAATCAAATTGGTTGGAGTTGGCGAGGGAATCAACGACTTTGCCTTTTTTGACCCCAAAGAGTTTGCTGCTGGGCTCGTAGCGTAGCCTTTTCTCAGGAGAAAACAATTGTTTGGAAATCTATCTGACCGCCTCGCGGAAACCTTTAAAAACCTTCGCGGTAAGGGCAGGCTTTCGCCAGCCGACATTGACGCAACCTTGCGCGAGATACGCAAAGCACTGCTGGAGGCCGACGTTGCCCTAGAGGTGGTTAAGAATTTCATTCAGGCCGTTCGCGATCGTGCTCTTGGTGATGAGGTATCTGCAGCCCTCAATCCTGCTCAGCAGGTTGTGCAAATCGTCAATGACGAGCTTGTAAAGATTCTCGGTGGCGAACCGAGAAAACTCCGTTTTGGCAAAACAGCGCCAACAGTGATTATGTTGGCAGGTCTCCAGGGTTCTGGAAAAACAACGCTCGCAGGAAAACTTGCTAAGTGGTTGGTTTCCGAAGGAGAGACGCCACTTCTAGTAGCTGCAGATCTTCAGCGACCAAATGCGGTCGAGCAACTACAAGTCCTTGGCCAAAAGATTTCGGTAGAGGTTTACGCTCCGGAACAAGGTTCTGGCTCGGGTGATTCTGTGAAGGTAGCTAAAGACTCAATTGCTCATGCTAAATCCAAGGGACTCAGCGTTGTAATCGTTGACACCGCCGGACGACTTGGCGTTGACGCGGAAATGATGCAGCAGGCGGCAAACATTCGCGATGCAGTCAAGCCAGACGAAACCTTGTTTGTTATTGACTCAATGCTTGGTCAAGATGCCGTCAATGTCGCCAAAGCCTTCGAAGACGGTGTTGGCATCACAGCGGTTGTCCTTTCAAAGCTAGACGGTGACGCTCGCGGTGGTGCCGCTTTGTCGGTGGCTTCCGTGACTGGCAAGCCAATTATTTTCTCCTCCACGGGTGAAGGACTAGATGCTTTTGAGCCTTTCTATCCAGACAGAATGGCTTCTCGAATTCTGGACATGGGAGATGTCCTCACCCTAATTGAGCAGGCACAGAAGGCCTTTGATCAGGAATCTGCTCAAGAGATGGCTCTCAAGCTTGCCAAGGAGACTTTCACTCTCGATGACTTTCTGGAGCAAATGCAGCAGCTTCGCAAAATGGGCTCCCTGAAGTCCATGTTGGCGATGATGCCGGGTGCTGGACAGATGCGGCAGCAACTGGACAACCTGGACGAGAAAGACATTGATCGAACCGAGGCGATCATTCGATCCATGACTCCAGTTGAGAGACAGAACCCCAAGGTTCTAAACGGCTCGAGAAGAACTCGAATAGCGCGGGGCTCCGGAATGACCGTTACAGACGTTAACTCGTTAGTCAACCGATTCGAGCAGGCTGCCAAAATGATGAAGACAGTCGCCAAGGGTGGCACCCCTCAAGTTCCCGGCATGCCGCAGGGGCTTGGAGGAGTAGTGCCCCGCAAGAAGGGGAAAGACAAAAAGAAGGCTGGCTCCAAGTCTGGCAACCCTGCCAAGCGTGCCGCCGAGCTTCAGGCCAGAGAACTAGGCATAAAGCCATCATCTGGAGGCGCTGGATCGGCCTTTGGAATTGGCAACTAGCTATCTCTGGTCATTTCTGGCAGAATAAGGAAGTTGTCTAGGGACCTGACCCTCTAACCAGGTACCGAACCAGACAAAACCATAGAGCTTGACTACCGAGTGTGCCCCCACGCTCACGGTTGATTGTTCGCCCCAATACAAATAACAGGAGCATTGTGGCTGTAAAAATCCGCCTAAAGCGTCTCGGAAAACTCCGTACGCCGCACTACCGCATCGTTGTCGCTGACTCTAGAACTCACCGCGACGGTCGCGTAATCGAAGAAATCGGTCGTTACATTCCGACCGAAAACCCATCTTTCATTGAAGTCAACTCAGAGCGCGCTCAGTACTGGCTTGGAGTTGGCGCTCAGCCAACCGAGCAGGTTGAGGTTCTACTAAAGCTCACCGGAGACTTCCAGAAGTCAAAGGGTGACAAGGACGCAAAGAACACGGTTCAGGTAAAGCCTGCAAAGCCAGTTTTCGAGAAAGACACCAAGAAGAAAGCTGTCTTGCTTCCTAAGGAAGAACTTGCTGCCAAGAAGGCAAAGGCTGAAGCTCCAGCAACAGATGTTCCTGCAGAAGACGCTCCAGCAGAGTCAGCCGAAGCAGCTGCAGAAACTGTAGAAGCTCCAGCCGAGACTCCGGTTGTCGAAGAGTCGGCTCCTGCCGCTGAAGCCGTTGCTGAAGAAGCACCTGCTGACGAGGCTGCCGCTGAAGAAGCTAAACCAGAGGCCTAAGAAAAAATGTTAGCCGCTGCGCTCGAGCACCTAGTGAAGGGCATCGTCGATAACCCTGACGAAGCTTCAGTCACGGAACGTTCCACATCAAGAGGAGATCTTCTTGAGATTCACGTTCACCCAGATGATTTGGGTCGGGTAATCGGGCGAAGCGGCCGAACAGCAAAAGCACTTCGAACCCTGGTCAACGCTCTTGCCGATGGCAAGAAGATTCGCGTTGATGTGGTGGACGGCGATTTCTAGCAAAACCAAACTGCGGGTGGGCCGGTTGGTCAAAGCCCACGGGTTGAAGGGCGCCATCAAGCTAGAGCTTTACACAGACAGTCCGGATCAGCGATTCAAGCCAGGTCAAGTACTTGAGCTTCAAGTACCTGAGTCTTCTGATTGGTTTGGAAAAACCGTAACTGTATCCGAATTGCGCTTTTACAATCAGTCACCGGTTTTGTTTCTAGAGGGAATTGACGATCGGTCTAAAGCGGAAACTCTCATAAAAGCTATCTTGCTAATCGAAACCGAAACCACAGTTTTGCCTGATGAACCCGAAGCTTGGTATGACCACCAGCTCGTGGGCCTCAAAGCTATGGTCGGGGATGAACTCGTCGGCACAGTTGTAAGGGTTGATCACCTGCCTGCCCAAGACCTGCTGGCGATTGAAACCGCCGAAGGCGAAGTGCTTGTACCTTTTGTGAAGCAGATTGTGCCCGATGTTAGTTTGGAGCGGGGTCAGCTAACACTCACTCCGCCTGATGGCTTGTTTGAACTGAACCGGGAGGGCGATTCCAAAGATGAGAATTGATGCAATCAGTATTTTCCCTGAGTTCTTCGACGTTTTGGACATTTCTCTGTTAGGGAAAGCCAAGTCACAAAATCTAATTGATGTTCGCATTCATGACCTTCGGGATTTCACGGAAGACAAGCACCGAACCGTCGATGACACCCCTTTCGGCGGCGGTGCCGGGATGCTTATGAAAGCTGAACCTTGGGGTCAGGCCCTAGATTCAGTTTTGAGTGAGGAAACGGTAGTTATCTTTCCTTCGCCGGCGGGAGAGCTCTTCAAGCAGGCGACAGCCCAAGAACTCTCCGAGCAGAAGCATTTAGTCTTCGCCTGCGGGAGGTATGAAGGCATCGATCAGCGAGTAGTTGATTACGCAGCGTCTAAGGCGAAAGTGCGAATCATTAGCCTTGGTGATTACGTATTGAATGGCGGGGAGGTTGCCGCGGTTGCAATGATCGAGGCTCTTGCGAGGCTCATTCCGGGTGTGATTGGAAATGCTGAATCGTTGAATGAAGAATCTCACTCCGCAGGTCTGTTGGAATACCCAAGCTATACAAAGCCTGCCAACTGGCGGGGACTAGAGGTGCCTGAGGTTCTCCTGAGTGGCAACCACGCTGAAATAGCGAAATGGCGGATGAATCAGGCCATTGAGCGCACCAAAAAGGTAAGGCCAGAGCTGCTGGACTAGGCAGTTGCCACCGCGAGGCAAACTGTGGCAATATGAGTACTTCGCCGCCAGTAATGGACTCTGCCGCAGGGGAGACAAGGCGAAGACAAGCAAAACACCAATTCTGAAAATTATGTTTTTGACCTGCGTGCTAAAAACAGGAAGCGACACAAAATGCACATTCTAGATTCAGTAGACAAGGCTTCACTAAAGACCGATGTTCCAGACTTCCGTTCTGGTGACACAGTTAAGGTCCACGTAAACATCGTTGAAGGTAACCGTTCACGTATCCAGGTTTTCCAGGGTATTGTCATCCGTCGCTCTGGTGAGGGCGTTCGCGAGACCTTCACTGTTAGAAAAGTAACCTTCCAGGTTGGTGTTGAAAGAACTTTCCCAATTCACTCCCCAGTGATTGACAAGATTGAGCTCGTATCAAAGGGCCAGGTTCGTCGCGCGAAGCTATACTTCCTTCGCGACCTACGCGGCAAGAAGGCAAAGATTCGCGAAAAGCGCGAAAACGTTTAGTCCCCAAGGTAAGCGCGCTAGCAAGTGAGCGACCAGCAGGAAACTAACGGACCTCTTCGGCCAAGGAACAAAAGCAGTAACAGAAGACGGATGTTTCGTCGCGCTCGGAAGAACTTCTTCGTAGCTTTTCTCATTGACTTGGTCGTGGTGCTAGGGGCAGCTCTAGTTTTGTCACTGCTAATCAAGACATTCCTCATCCGGTCATTCTTTATCCCTTCAGGCTCGATGCTTGAAACTCTTCAGATCGACGACCGAATAATTGTCAATCAATTGACTCCTGCTCTTTACCCAATTGAGCGTGGGGATGTTGTTGTGTTCAAAGATCCCGGAGGTTGGCTGGGCCCAGATGTTCAAGAACCAACCGATCCTCTGGTGGTCACTGTTGATTGGTTCCTATCAGCTTTTGGAATTACAGCGCCCGATAGCAAACAGCATTTGGTGAAGCGTGTAATTGGCGTAGCAGGAGATCGAGTTATCTGTTGCGACGCTGATGGATTGATAACAATAAACGGTGTACCGATTTCCGAGCCATATCTTGCCCCTGGTCAAACTCCTTCTGCTGTCGAATTTGACGTGACTGTTCCAGAAAACTCGCTGTGGGTGCTCGGTGATAACCGCGGCAACAGCGAGGATTCCAGATTCCATGGCGACCTACCGAGCAAGGGATTTGTCTCCAACGACTGGGTCGTGGGAAGAGCTTTCGTCATCAGCTGGCCTTTCGACAACTGGAACTGGCTAGACAATTACCCCGATGTCTTTAAAAACGTTCCCAAGCCTGCTAACTGAGTCAAGGCTTTTCGAACGGGGCAACCGTTTCGTAATTGGCATTGATGAAGTTGGCAGGGGAGCAATAGCTGGGCCAGTCGCTGTTGGTGTTTCCGTGTTGGACAAACAAAACCCAAATCTCAAAAACTGGCCTGAAAAACTTCAAGATTCCAAACTGATGACACCAAAGTCCAGAACTGAGATAACTGCAGAACTTGAGTCCTGGGTTGATGGCTACGCCATCGGTTACTCATCGAATCAGGAAATAGATCAATCTGGAATAAGTGAAGCGCTAAGAACTGCAGCCTCAAGAGCACTTTCCGAACTGTTTGAATCTGATTCTCTGAGATCTGAATTTGCGTCAGATGGAGCAGTGATCTTGTTAGATGGTTCACAAAACTGGCTAGGCAAGCAAGCTGCTGGTTTGGAAGTTGATCTTCAAGTCAAGGCCGACACTTCATGCGTGTCAGTAGCTGCCGCAGCTGTGCTTGCAAAAGTGAAAAGAGATGGGGTTATGCAGCAACATGACGAGACTTACCCCGAATATGGCTTTGCTGGACACAAGGGTTATGCCTCCGCTGCCCACATTCAGGCCTTGAAGACCCATGGACCTTCAGCTATCCACCGGTTAACTTGGCTGACTAGGATTCTGCCCTAGAGCGGGAATAGACTAGAAATACATGGAAGAGAACGAGTTCGAGGACTACGACAGACAGGCCGAAGTTTCGCTTTATCGCGAGTATCGGGACGTCGTTGGCACCTTCAAATATGTAATTGAGACTGAGCGCAGGTTTTACCTCGCCAATGAAGTTGAGCTCAAACGAATCGATACCGCAACTGACTTTTACTTTGAGCTAAACATGTCTGATGTTTGGGTTTGGGACATCTACCGAACCGACCGCTTTGTGCAGTCAGTTCGAGTCCTAACTTTCAAGGATGTAAACGTTGAAGAGCTATCGGGTAAGGCTTATGAACTACCCAAAGAACTAGCCGTAGGCGAATAGGTTCTACACAACCTAATCAGCAACCCCCAAAGTCTGCCCCGCAGTTGAAATAGTTTTGGCATGGCCAAATCGCTATTCCTAACCGATAAAGAAGTCATTGAATTAGCGTCTCCTTTTCTTGCCGATGAGTTATCCCTTGAAAGAGCTTTAGAAATTGCCACCGCAGGCTGCCTGAGCATGATTACCGAACCTGGTGATCGTATGGCAGGTGCCCTAGTTAGGTGCCTTGGGAGAGACAACCTGGTTTCACTTCTTATTGGTGGGCTAGAAACAAAAGCAGTGATCGAAGAACTATCTGCTAAATCAGCCGTCGATGAGCTCCGAGCACAGTTTGGCAAACTGGAGGAGACCATTTCGGACTCCAGACAGCGCTGGCTTCCGAGATTCTCAAAATCTAGACTTCGGCACCTTTTCAATCAGAGTTCAAGTCTGGGTCTCAGTCTTGTGTCCCCTGAAGATAAAAACTGGCCACAGGGGGTAAATGACCTCGAGGATGCAAGACCATCAATATTGTTTGTTGAGGGAAATACAAACCTGCTAAGCGGCCTTCAAACAAGTGTTTCCATTGTCGGATCCAGAACCGCAACAGCCTATGGGATTCAGGTAACCGATCGCTTGGTTCGCAAATTAGCCATCAAGCAAAGAGCTACTGTGTCTGGCGGCGCACTCGGTATCGACTCAGTAGTTCATAGGACAAGTCTCGAAGTTGGCTTACCAACTGTTGCTGTTATGGCCGGTGGACTCGATAGAAAGTACCCGCGGAATAACTCCGGATTGTTTGAGGCAATCAAAACTCAAGGTGTTTTGATTAGCGAATTACCACCAGGGGTGGCACCAACAAGATGGCGCTTTCTTCAAAGAAACAGGATTATTGCAGCCCTCAGCCCGACAACAGTGATTGTTGAGGCGGGGCTTCGTTCTGGCTCCATAAGAACAGCAAACAATGCCTTGGACTTAGAAAGGGACCTTTATGCGGTGCCTGGATCGGTACTATCTGGTACATCACTTGGCACCAACGAACTGATTGCCACAAACAAGGCATCGATTCTCAACGATGTGACAGCCTTTGCAACAGGAACCACAAGCTATCCGATTGAAGAGTTTGAGAGTTCATTAGCTAAGCGTGCTAAAGACGCAGTTCGCGAAATTGGCTTTCCAAGTGCGCTGGAAATCGCCAAGGCTGCAGGTCTTACTCGATCCGAAGTGGAAGTTGCCGTCACGGAGCTCACCAGAACAAATCAACTGATTGAGCAACGCACTTCTGGCGGTGAGCTACATTACGCTTTGAATCATGGCTAGCGAATTGACAGCACTTCTCGAAGATTTTGCTGCTGATCTTGCTGTGGTTAAGGGATTCTCACCTAATACCGTAAAGGCCTACACGTCTGACGTTTATGACCTTGCATCATTTATGGAAAGCAAGAATCAAAATGAGATTTCCGATCTTGATTTGGAGCTAATTCGTGACTGGCTGTGGCGGGTAAGTGAAAAGGGTCTATCGAAAACAACTCTTGCTCGAAAATCAGCCTCCATTAGGGCTTTCACTGCCTGGCTATACAAAAATGGCAATTTAGATTCAGACCCGGGGTTGAAATTAAGATCTCCGAAGGCGTCGCGAACTTTGCCGAAGGTTGTTTCCAGGGAAGCCATGTCTGGAATTTTTGAAAAACTTGAGCCGTCGGCAACACCTGATAACCCGGCAGCAATCCAAGATTTATTGATGGTCGAGCTGCTTTATGGAAGCGGTATTCGAGTAAGTGAACTTGTCGGTTTGAATATGGAGGATATTGATTACGGACGCAAGATACTTCGGGTCACAGGTAAAGGAAACAAGCAGAGAATGGTTCCATTTAGTGATCCTGCCGGTGATGCATTAGCAACCTGGATTAGAGTTGGCAGACCGCAATTTGAAAATGAAGTAAGCCAAAGCGCCTTGCTAATAAACAGCCGAGGAAAACGAGTTGGCGTTCGTCAGGTCTACGCATTGGTTGCTTCATTACTAAGCGATACTGCAGTGGGTCAGGCCGGACCGCACGCCCTTAGACATTCAGCGGCAACGCATCTTCTTGACGGCGGAGCAGATCTCAGAGCAGTTCAAGAGCTTCTTGGGCACTCGTCTCTGGCAACTACCCAGATTTACACGCATGTGTCCGTTGATCGACTGAAGCAGGGCTACCTGAAGGCTCACCCAAGGGCATAGCTTCAGTAATCAACTGGTTCGATCCAGGGAAGAAGCTTTGAGGGATCAAGTTGACCCGTAAACCAAAGTGGTGACAAGTACTCACCAGCTCTCCTGACGGAAAAGTGCAGACAGAAGGCCCGTTCACAATGCTGTTGATAGCCCGCATCGGCTTCGCAGACCTCACCAATTAGGTCCCCTTGGGAAACTTCTTGACCTTCTGCCAGTTCCGAGCAGACCTGCTCAAAAGCCGTTAGCAATTCACCTTCGTGAGTAAGGGAAATCAATGGTCGGTCCACTACGTTTCCAACAAAGTGAACCGCCCCATCCATCGGAGCAAACACTCCTTGGCCAAGTTCAACCGCGTAATCGACCCCTCGATGTCCAGCTGAATACTCGTTTTCAGACTGTCGATACTGATTTATGACTTCAGCTGCAATAAGCGGTGAGGTCATTTCAATCGAGGCGCCAAGGCTAGGTGCTGGAATCTGCCAAGTTATAGCCAACGCCAAAAAGCTTCCCAGTTGGATAAGCGCGATTCGATCTGGCTGAAACACAGCACAAATCTGCCCTGAATCGATTGTTTTTGGGTCAATCAGAAGCTGATTGTGGAAAAGCTGGGTCTTTTGGGCCGGTTCTAAGGCTGGTATGCTTGCAGGTAGCGGCATTCTCGCTAAAAATCATTGATTTTGAAAATGTCGACTTCGCGTGCCGACCAAGATGGTTCTCACTCAGTGGCTCTAACGGGCTTGTGGGAAAAATCCGGCACCAGGGGTTATTTGCAACCGCAAACAACCATTAACTGAGTGGGCGCATTTGTTGCGCCGAAAGGAAGTTCGACTCTATGTCTGTCGTAACCACCCGCCAGCTGCTAGACAGCGGCGTACACTTCGGACACCAGACCAGACGCTGGAACCCGAAGATGAAAAGATACATACTTACCGACCGTTCCGGTATCTACATCATCGATCTTCAGCAGTCTCTTGCGATGATCGACAACGCGTACCAGTTCGTGAAGGATACTGTCGCATCTGGCGGCTCAATCCTTTTTGTTGGTACCAAGAAGCAGGCTCAGGAAGCAATCGCAACTGAAGCTCTGCGCGTTGGTCAGTCATACATCAACCAGAGATGGCTTGGTGGACTACTTACTAACTTCCAGACAGTGAGCAAGCGTCTTGCCAGACTCAAGGAACTTGAGACCATGGACTTCGCAGACTCAGCCAAGTCTGGTCTTACCAAGAAAGAACTTCTAATTCTGCGCCGCGAGAAAGACAAGCTAGAAAAGTCTCTAGGCGGTATCCGCAACGTAACCAAGACTCCATCAGCAATTTGGGTTGTTGACACCAATAAGGAGCACCTTGCTATTACAGAAGCCAAGAAGCTTGGAATCCCAGTTATTGGAATCCTGGACACAAACTGTGACCCAGACGACGTTCAGTACGGAATTCCTGGTAACGATGACGCAATTCGTTCAATTCAACTGCTTACTCGCATTATTGCGGATGCAGTTGCAGAGGGTCTGATTGCTCGTCACTCGAAGCCAGAAGCTGCAGCAGAGCCACTTGCCGAGTGGGAGCGCGAGCTTCTAGAGCAGGGCAAGGACACCACCGAAGAGAAGAAGGCGTAATTCATGTCTAACTACACCGCAGCAGATGTAAAGGCACTTCGCGAGAAGTCCGGCGCAGGAATGATGGACTGTAAGTCAGCTCTTGACGAAGCGGCCGGAGACATCGACAAAGCGTTTGAGCTTCTTCGCTTGAAGGGCCTAAAGGGTGTTTCTAAGCGCGAAGGTCGTGCAACCAGTAACGGTCTAGTAGTTGCTCGCGTTTCAGGTGGAACCGGTTACCTTCTTGAACTAGCTTGCGAAACTGACTTCGTTGCGAAGGCTGAGAGATTCGTAAACCTAGGCGAAGAAATCGCAGACGCGATCGTTGCGGCGGGAGCCAAGGACTTGGCTTCAGCTCTAGCGGCTCCTCTAAAGGGAAAGACTGTAGCGGACGCAATCAACGATGAGGCAGCCGTTCTCGGCGAGAAGGCTGAGCTTCGTCGCGTGGCTGTTGTTTCTGATGCTTCAGTTGACGCCTACCTGCACCGCACCTCAAAGGATCTTCCTCCACAGGTTGGTGTCTTGGTGGCATTCGACGGCAACGCCGAAACCGCTCACGATGTCGCAGTACACATCGCTGCGTTCAGCCCATCAGTTCTAAGCCGCGACGAGGTATCGGCCGAGACTGTAGAAACTGAGCGCCGCATTGCCGAGGAGACTGCAAAGAATGAGGGCAAGCCAGAAGCAGCTCTTCCAAAGATCGTTGAAGGTCGCGTTAACGGGTACTTCAAGGAAAACGTTTTACTTGAGCAGGACTTCGCTAAGGACAACAAACTAAGCGTCCAGAAAGTGCTTGACCAAGCCAATACCAAGGTCTCTGCCTTCGTTCGCTTCCGCGTAGGAGCGTAAATAATTGAAAGACAAAAGACTCGGCCCCGTGGGGTCGGGTCTTTTTCTTTGCCCGCCTAGACTAGAGCTAAACCATTTGGAGGAAGTACCGTGCCGCTAAAACGACGCAGAGTTTTGCTGAAACTATCCGGAGAAGCCTTTGGTGGGGGAACCGTTGGCGTAAATCCCGACGTTGTTGCCGAGCTGGCGAAAGAGATTGCCGATGGCGCAAAGTCCGCTGAAGTTGCAATCGTCGTTGGAGGAGGAAACTTCTTCCGCGGAGCAGAGCTATCTCAGCGTGGCATGGAGCGCTCCCGTGCGGACTATATGGGAATGCTGGGAACTGTCATGAATGCTCTGGCTCTTCAAGACTTCTTGGAACAGGCAGGCGTGAGTGTTCGCGTTCAATCAGCAATCACCATGGCACAGGTTACCGAGCCATACATTCCGCTACGCGCCATCCGTCACCTTGAAAAAGGAAGAGTTGTGATCTTCGGTGCCGGTGCCGGACTTCCTTACTTCTCAACTGACACCGTTGCAGCGCAGCGCGCCCTGGAAATTAAAGCCGATGAAGTTCTAGTTGCCAAAAACGGTGTTGACGGCGTTTATTCATCGGATCCCAAGAAGAACTCCGATGCTAAGAAACTTGAGAAACTCACCTACCAGGAAGCTCTTGTCCAGGGCCTCAAGGTCGTGGATGCAACAGCTTTCTCTTTGTGCATGGACAACAAAATGCCAATGCGAGTGTTTGGAATGCAAGGAAAAGGTAATGTGACGGATGCCATCAAGGGTAAGAAAATCGGCACCACGGTCACGGCATAGTTTTGATTCAAGGAAAGCGAGCAGTAAATGATTGACGAGATTCTAAAGACTTCGGCAGACAAGATGGCGAAGGCAGTTGAGTCCGCTAAAGACGATTTTGCGACTGTGCGCACTGGGCGCGCTAATCCTCAAATGTTCCAGAAGATCATGGTCGATTACTACGGCACCATGACCCCACTTGCTCAGCTGGCATCCCTTCAGAACCCGGAAGCTAGGACCATAGTCATCACTCCCTATGACAAGGGCGCACTGGCTTCAATCGAAAAGTCCATCCGCGATGTACCGAACCTAGGGGCAACTCCCAACAACGACGGCACAATCATTCGAGTTAGCCTTCCAGAGCTAACTGAGGACCGTCGCAAGGAATACGTGAAACTTGTAAAGACTAAAGCCGAAGATCACCGAGTGTCTGTTCGAAACATCAGACGCAAGGGCAACGACGAGCTCGATGCCCTCAAGAAGGATGGCCAGGCAGGCGACGATGAAATTTTGCGGGCCGAAAAAGAGCTCGATAACCTAACCAAAACTCACGTTGAGGCTATTGACGACGCCCTAAAGCGCAAAGAAGCCGAACTGCTCGAGGTATAGAGCTAAATTGTCCGAGGTGAACGCACCGGCTGGAAGGTCGCTATCTAAATCGGTAGCGGTCGGGCTTTTTCTCGCTGGGCTATTTTTGGCATCAATACTTGTTTATAAAGAGCTCTTCATCCTTCTTGCAATTGCGGCAACCGCAATTGGAGCCTGGGAATTATCAACCGCACTTCGGATCAAGGGCTGGTATGTCCCGCGCGTACCTGCGGTAGTTGGCTCGGTCATCATCATGCCAGCCACCTACTACGGTGGTCCTGAGCTTCAGTGGTTAGTTAGCCTAGGCATTGTTGCGGCATTAATCTTGTGGCGCACGGTGCACCTTTTGTGGGAACGCCGCAAAGCAAACTTCCAAACTTTTCTGCGCACTATTCGTGACTTCGGTGCAGCTGCTTTTCTAGTCATCTATCTTCCGCTTTCCCTAAGTTTTTCAATGCTGCTGCTGAGAAAGCCAGAAGATGGTCAATTCTGGGTTTTGACATTTGTGGCAACTGCTGCGCTTATCGATTCCGCTGGGTACCTATTCGGTCGAGTATTTGGTAAACACAAGCTTGCCCCGGGCGTAAGCCCGAAAAAGACCTGGGAAGGTCTTGTGGCCTCAATCGTCTTTGGAGCAACAACTGCCATTTCAATGACTGTCTTTGTTCTGGGTGGTCCGTGGTGGGTAGGCCTGATTCTGGCAGCCGCAATTATCTTGGCAGCGGTCTTTGGCGACCTAGCCGAGTCGCTGATCAAGCGTGATCTTGGAGTAAAGGACATGTCGAAACTTTTGCCAGGTCACGGCGGAATGATGGATCGTCTGGATTCACTGCTTCCTTCTGCTCTAATGACTTATCTTGTGATGGTGGTTTTCTTTGCCTGAGAATCCTGGATTTTCGAAAGTTCAGGGGATGGGCTACAACCCTGAGCAAGTTGATGCTCTTTTGGAGTTGGCTAAGCGCCAGTATGAAAGCCCGTCCGAAGTATTGCTTAGGGCCTCAGATCTTCGAGGCCTACGGCTGGATTTGGTTAGTGGCGGCTATTCCATATCGCAAGTTGATGCCGCTCTGGACAACCTGGAAGATCACTTCATTCAGGCCGAGATCGCAGCTTTCCGCGAGCGTTACGGGCAGCAGGAATTAGCCAAAAGGTACGCAGAATTGCAACAATCCCTTCTTCCTCGACTCGGACGCGAAAAGGGCAAGCGCTTTGCCAAGGTTTCGCTTCTGGCTCGAGGCTACGACAAGAAAAAGGTTGACCAGATCTGTGATGAGCTATCCGCTCACTTCAACGGGGGACCGAAAGTTCGGGTGGCCCAGATAAGGAGAGCACAGTTCTCGGCGGCCAGATCTGGTTACTCAATGCCACAAGTCGATAGCTTTTTGGATCGAGTGATCGAGGCGCTTCAACTTGAAGTCACTGAATAAATCCAGTTGCCTAGGGATTGTCGCAACACCGGTTATTCTCTTTTCAATTCTTTTTGGTTCTGGGGATAATCCAACCCCAACACCCTCGCCTACGGCAACCTCGGCCCCAAGTGTGCAACCAACGCTCGAGCCGACAATCGAACCAACGATAAAGCCCAAAAAAAGTGGCGAAGCACTCAGGGCTCTTGCTAAATTGCCGATTAAGGGACGGGCTCCAAAAACCGGTTATTCGCGGGAGATGTTCGCAAACGACTGGGACTACAGTAATGGCTGCGATACCAGGAACAGGATTCTTCGCAGGGATCTTGCAAGTTATAAGTATCGTTCCGGCTCTTCCTGCATTATCGAAACAGGGGTGTTAGAAGACCCATTCACCGGACAGGGCATTGCGTTCCAACGCGGAATCAGGACTTCGCTTGACGTCCAGATCGACCACGTCGTCTCGCTCAGTGACGCCTGGCAAAAAGGCGCTCAGCAATTGCCTGCCTACGACCGGTTCATGATTTACAACGACCCGCTGAACCTTTTGGCGGTGTGGGGTCCGGCTAATTCTCAGAAGAGTGATTCAGATGCGGCCAGCTGGCTACCTCCAAACAAGTCATTTAGGTGCTCATTCGTTGCCAGGCAAATTGCGGTGAAGGTCAAATACGAGCTCTGGGTGACACAGGCGGAGCATGACACTATGGCCCGAGTACTAGCCAGTTGCCCGAAAAAACGGCTTCCAAACTAGCTCTCTAGCCCTTCCATAACACTCAAGGTAGACTTGAAGGTCGCTAGCAAAAACAATTCGGAAAGGAGACTGTCGTGGGTAAGTATGAAGCCATTAGACCCTCCTTTGCGAAAAGAGTGGTCCTTTCCTTCGATGAGGCTCTTGCCAAGCGTGGCCTGGCAAGGCCACACCTTCCAAGGTTAACTAAGGAAAGATCTTTCCCAGTTCTGGGTTTCTTCTTTGTCATGAGCTTGACGCTGGTCTACGTAGTCGATCCCTACTCCGGCAACCTAGCTAGCGCCTCCACTATCCAGGTTTACGACCCAGAGGATAAGAACAACCAGAGTTTTGTGTTTGAAGAGGATTACACGGTCAGCTTTGAACGTGGTGGCTATCGCATGATTTCAGGCACGCAAGCCAAGAGCTATTTCATTCTTGCTGCTCCAATGCCAGCACCTGGTTCATCACAGGCTTATGCACTTGAATACATTTCAAAGCGCGGTTGGGGATTGGATCAATTCTCTTGCCTTGTAAACCTTTGGAACAGAGAGTCCAACTGGAGGCACTTGGCGAAGAACCCCTCTAGCGGTGCCTATGGAATTCCTCAGTCGCTACCAGGTTCCAAAATGGCAACCGAAGGTGCTGACTGGATGACGAATCCTCAGACTCAGATCCGCTGGGGAGTCAAATACATTGCGGCCAGATACAAAAACCCTTGTGGGGCATGGGCTCACTCTGAAGAGCACAACTGGTACTAAATGAAAAGTCGAAGAAACAGAGGCTCAAAATGGGGAGCCGAATTTCAGCCACTCGATCTTGAGCGGGTCAGAATTGGAGTAAAGCGAACCGAGCAAAAAAGAGGAGTCGAGTACTCAGTTCAAACAACCTCAGGACTTCGTGCCGAGGATGACAAAAGCTGGGTTTGTCCCCACTGTCATTTGGGTATATCCAAGGGACAAAATCACACGGTGGCTTGGGATTCTGTTCGAGGCGTCGAAACCAGAAGACACTTTCACAACGCTTGCTGGAAGGCATTTCAAGGGCCCCTGCTTTGATTGAGATAACTTCATCTACCGAGCTACCTTCAATCCGAGAACCGGTGACTCTTACCACCGCCGACAATCTGAAACTTGTTGGTGAGCTCGCACTACCTGTCCAAAACAAACCTGCTGCAGTTCTTCTAACTCTCCACCCTTTGCCAACCCACGGTGGATTCATGGACTCACATATTCTTCGCAAGGCAGCTAATCGCCTTCCTGCTCTAGCCGACCTTGCAGTCCTGAGGTTCAATACCCGTGGGACCGCAAGCCCTCACGGAACCAGCGAGGGATCTTTCGGTGAAGGCGTGGATGAGCGTCTAGATGTTGAAGCAGCTTTAGATTTCTTGCACTCTAGAAACTTGGGTCCAATTTGGCTTGTGGGATGGTCTTTCGGAACTGAATTAGCAATCAAGTATGGGTTTGATAAGGAGATTGCAGGAGCAATCCTGCTTTCTCCGCCACTGCACCGAGCCACCGAAGAGGATCTGATGAACTGGTCAGGGGCAAGCATGCGGTTGATTGCGCTGGTACCGGAGCATGATGACTATCTTCCGCCGGAGCCAGCCAAGATGCGCTTTAGTGTGCTGCCGGATGCAGAAATCATTGCCGTTGACGGGGCAAAACACTTGTGGGTTGGCGAGAGCGCAACTAGGCGAGTTCTGAATGAAATTGTGAAGGCCGTTAATCCAGCAAAGTATCCGCTTCCGGAAACTTTCTAACGGGCTTCTTGCCGCGGGATGAAGATCTCTCGGACTATGAAGATTATCGATGCTGCAAATGGGATTGCCACCAGGGCGCCCAATACTCCAAGCAAAGCACCTCCTGAGAGCGCTGCGATTACAACGATCGGCGCTGGTACCGAAACAGCCACTTTCATGATTCGAGGGCTGATTAGGTATGCCTCAAGCTGAAGGTAAATCAGGTAGTAGATGGCCAGAATGATTGCCGAGGTAGGGTCAACAGCTAGTGCAACTATTGCAACTAAGGCCGCACCGGACACTGAACCCACCAGTGGAATTATTGCCAAAACAAAAACCACAAACGCCAGAACTAGCGCAAACTGAAGTCCGAGCAAGGACATGACCAAGAAACCGAGTGTGGCATTTAGTGCTGCAACCGATACCTGACCGATGACATATCGCCCTACTGATTGTGCAACCTGATCAGAGATCTGCAGGTATCGAGCACGCTTACTTTTTGGAACTAGCTTTGCCAAGGATGACTTCACGTTTTCTAATGAAGCCAGGAAGAAAACCGTGAGTACCACAATGATGATGAAGCCAAAAGCTCCGTTGAATAGATTGATTCCAACCTGGACGACACCGCCAAGCATGGTCGGCCAGTTAGCCGAGTCCGCAAGGAAGTTTCCCGCATTTAGTAGGGCGGATTCAATCGCGCCACCCAATTGATTGTCTAGGCGAACAACAAATGGCAACTGGGTAATGTCCTGAAGCAATGCCGGGGCGGTTTCTAGAAACCTCGTGGTCTCAGTGATCAGGGTTGGAACCAGGGTCCAGATAAGAAGTGCCACCAGACCAAGAAGTCCTGCCACCACAGTGAGAACAGCAAGCGGCCTCGGGAACTTTGCTTTTTCAAGTGCGCTAGCCAGCGGATCGAGACCTAGGGCCAGAAAGATTGCTGCGAAAACGTAGGTTATGACGTTGGCCAAAGTTGCAACGGCACCACCGAGCACTAGGGCTGTTAGTACACCGAGCCCTGCGAATAGACCGGCACTGTAGGCATTAGAGATTTTCCAGTTTTGAGTGTCCAACTAAAAACTCCTCATTACCTAGTCAAGAGATTTTCTGGATGCTTCAACAACTTTTTCAAGGTGTTCAAGATATGAACCGACAGTTCTTCTCTCGATCTCCAGCTTGGCAAGTTTGGCATTGGCTTCGTCAAGTTCTCGGGCGGCACGGTTTTTGGCATCTGCAACGATTTGCCTTGCTTCGGCCTCCGCCAAGGCAATAGTCTGCTCAGCCTGTAGCTTCGCGGCGTCGGTGGTCTGCTTGTTAATCGAACGGGCTGCCGATTCGATTGTTTCAGCTTCGAGTTGAGCGGCGTTGGTTCTGGCGATTGCCGCCTGAAGCTGTGCCTTGGCATCGTCGAGGTACTTCTGAGTCTGGTGAACAGCTTCCTGGTGTTTGCGCAGATACTCCGCCTCCGCTTCAGACCTTCTGGCGGTAAGTTCAAGTTCGAGGTCGATTCGAGCCTGTTCCCCGATAAGCAGAGCCGCTTTTTCAGCATCTATTTCGCGAACCATCTCTTTTTGCAACAAGAGTTTCTTCTCAGCGAGGTTTCTTTCAACCGTGGCCTTTAGGTTCTCGGTCTGACGCTTGGTATCGGCGCGAAGCTTCGCCACCTCGGTTGCAATGGCGCCTCTAATGGCACCAGCTTCACGGGTCGCCTCTTCAATTAGGCGCTTTCCTTCATTCTGGGCTTTTTCGAGAATCTCGTTCGCCTCGCCGCGGGCCGAATTCATAGTTCGTTCAACACGGCGATCTGCTTCTGCGACCAATGAGTCGTAGTAATCCTTAGCTTCGTTCTTCTTGGACTCAACTTCTTCATTTATGTTTCCAAGAATTCGGCCGCGTTCACTTTCGGCGTGAGCCAGGAGCCTGGTTGCCTGATCTTCAGCAGAAGCAAGGATTATTGCCGCTTGATTGCCAAGGCCTGCGTAGGTTGGCGATTGGACTTCCTCGAGCTTGGCGGTGAGCTGCTCAATCTCAGCCTTGGCCTGCTTCAGTTCTTCTGCGAGCTGGGCATTTTGGGTCGATAGCCGAAGAACATCGCGATTAAGGTCCAAAAAGGCATCATCGACGGCTGATTTTGAGTAGCCGCGCATCGCAGTTGGGAACGAGGTCGCATCGCCTGACAAATCGGGCCTCCAGCACGGTTTCGGTAGAATGGGGAAGGCCCTAAGGCCAGACTCTCAAGTTTAGCTGGAATGGATAATCATGCGCTTTTTGGTTGCCGCACTGCTGTTTATCCTTGCTATTTCGCTACTTTTGCTGGGTTTGGCCCAGCGAACCATCTGGGCTCCGCCCGACAGCTTTTCCGTAGATCTGTCTATTCAGGGCAATCAGCCCTATGTTCTGATTCCTGCCGAGGAACTGGCCCTAATGCCTGGGGAACCGGTTGTAAGTGGTATCGGGGACGCCAAGGTCTTCCTGGCTGCTGGTCAGGAAAACGATGTTAGGGCCTGGATTGGATTAGCTGGCCATTCCGAAGCTCTGACCTCCGATGATGGCACCGCCTTGGGGGTTAGAGACATTATCGGGACTGCCGAGTATGGCGACCCTGCAGGCTCTGACCTCTGGGTCACCGAGGGTATCGGCGAAGGTTATGCCGAGGTGATAGTCCCGGCCGAAGGTGACTATGCGGTCATTGTTGCATCCGACGGATTTGAGCCGGCACCTTCTCGAGTGCGGATCTCCTGGCCCATCGAAAATTCGACCTTGGTCTCAGATGTCTTTTTGGGAGTTGGATCCGGATTCTTGCTGGCAGCCATAATCATGAATCTATTGGCCTTGAGAAAGATGCTCATCAACCGTGGTCCAAGAAGGAAGCTTCCTCGCGCACCACAGGGTCCAAGGTATCGCCCGAGAAAGACTAACCTGGATGTTCCTAAGCGCGGACGCCGGGCCGCCAGATCCAAGGTCGCATTCGTTCCTGTTGCACTTGTATTGAGTCTGGTGGTCACAGGTTGTTCTGCGCAAACTGTCCCGGTGGCAACTCCAACGCCTACCGCTTCTTCAACCGAGGACACGGTGGATGCTATTCCACCGGTTGTAAACATCACTCAAGTAAGGAAGATCCTTCGAGAACTACAAGAAGTTGTAGCTGAAGCCGACCAAGCAGGAGACTCCAGCTTGCTTGAGCAGCGAGTTGATGGGCCAGCGCTTTTGTTTAGACAGGCGCACTACCTTCTCATGACAAAGTCGCCAGAAATCCAACCGCTTCCACCAATTTCCGGTTCTGCAATTTCTATCGCTTTGCCAGCAAGCACCAACGCCTGGCCACGATCTTTCATGATTGTCACTGAGGGTGATGGGGAGGGAGAGCTCCCTCAGATGCTTGTAATGCAACAGGCGTCTCCTCGCGAAGATTACAAGCTCTGGTACAACATTCC
>JBJOKH010000044.1:0-91465 GCA_046046195.1 Actinomycetota bacterium
TTTTTTCCTGCCTCAAGAGCAAGAGTGGCATTTTCGAAATGTGCGTTGTGAGTGGTCGCGATGTAAATCACATCTAAATCTGGATCTGCAACTAATTCCTCGTAGCTGCCGTAGTGCTTAGGAATCGAATGAGCCTTGGCGTAGGCAGCTGCTCTATCGGCTGATCTAGAGCCGACGGCGTCAAACTGTATCCCGACCAATCGGAAATCTTGCAGAATCGTTAGCGTGATTTTACCTGGCCCCATGATTCCCCAGCTGAGTTTGTCAGTCATTTTTTTACCTAACTTTGGTCGTTGCTCTAAAGCTTAGACTTAAGCCATGCGCCTAAAGACCTCAGTCATTTTGACCTTGCTTGCCACGTTCTTGTTCTCACCGCAAGCAAGCGCCCACGATCTCCTGGTCGATATAGATCCTGCTCCCAATTCAGTGGTTGAAGTCAGTGAATTTGATGCAAAGCTCACCTTCAACAATCCGCTGTTGGTTGTCGAGGGCGAGGTCAATGCCGAGCTTTCCACCAGGCTGGTTGGAACCGAGAACTGGTCAAATCATGAGATTTCAATAATCGACCGAGTGCTGACCGCAAAAATTTCCCTAAGTGAGCCTGGTGACTACGAACTGCGATGGAAAGTAGTGTCCTCGGACGGTCACCCAATCAGCGGGGACTCAACTTTTACCCTCAACGTTCCAGAATCAGAAACACCTTCTGATTCGACTGAACCTATTTTGATTGCCCCTGCACCAGCAGAAACAGGCGGTGGCTCAATGGTTGGTTTCTACGTTGGGCTAGCGATGGTGATTCTTGGTGTGATCTTCGCGCCTATTGGCCTAATGATCAGAAGACGGGCTAAGCAGTCCGAGGTCTAACCAGCGCGTCGATGTTGCCAAGTACTTCGGCAAATTCATCCGCGGTCATAAGACCAAGTTCCAGAACTACTTCTCGGACGCTTGTGCCATCGGCCAACGCCTTCTGGGCAACTACAGTTGCATTCTCGTAGCCAAGCACAGGAGAAATAGCGGTTACTAGACCGATTGATTGCTCAACACTGTGTCGAAGTTTTTCAACGTTGGCGGTGATTCCCGAAACGCAGTGATTGGCAAGCACGTAGCAACCCTGGCGGAGTTGAGTAATGCTCATCATCAGTGCGCGACACATAATTGGCTCGAATGCGTTTAGTTGAAGCTGTCCTGCTTCAGCGGCCATCGTAACGGTCACGTCGTTTCCAATTACTGCGAATGCAATCTGATTCACAACCTCAGGGATTACAGGGTTTACTTTGCCCGGCATGATCGAAGAGCCTGCTTGCCTAGGAGGTAAATTGATCTCATCGAGACCAGCTCTAGGGCCACTACTCAACAGACGTAAGTCATTAGAGGTTTTGGAAAGCTTTACAGCGATCCGCTTTAGAACGCCAGAAACCATTACGAAAACTCCAGCATCCTGGGTTGCCTCAACCATGTCCTCAGCGACAACAAATTCGAAACCAGAAAGCCTGCGCAAAATCTCACATGCTTTTTGGGCGTAGCCGGGAGGGGCGTTAAGCCCTGTTCCGATCGCAGTTCCTCCAAGGTTGATTTCTCGTAGCAGAGGAATTGTCTCTCTGAGTCTTTGGATGTCCTCCATTGTCATTCTTGAGAACGTTGCAAACTCTTGGCCAAGAGTCATTGGAACTGCATCTTGAAGCTGGGTTCTTCCCATCTTGATGACATCTTTAAACTCATTGGCCTTAGCCTGGAAAGCATCCTGTAGGTAGGCCATGGCCTTGAGAAGTTCGTTAATCTCCAAAATCAGGGCCAGCTTGAGAGCGGTTGGGTAGACATCGTTGGTGGACTGGGACATGTTTACGTCATTTAGCGGATGAACGATGTCATAGTCGCCCTTTGATCCACCCAGTATCTCAATGGCTCGATTGGCAATTACTTCGTTGGCGTTCATGTTCGTGGAGGTTCCAGCTCCACCCTGAATCGCATCAACAACAAATTGGTTGTCGAATTTGCCATCGGCAACTTCGACGCAGGCCTTTGCAATTGCATCGTTCAGCTCTGATGAGAGCTCGCCGAGTTCGAAGTTAGCCTGAGCAGTTGCTTGCTTTACCACTGCAAGGGATTTGATTAGTGAGCGATAGTGTCCAATTGGGACACCTGAGATGGGAAAGTTTTCTACTGCCCTTGCAGTGTGTACACCCCAGTATGCATCTGCGGGAACTTCGTAATCTCCGAGCAGGTCGTGCTCAAGCCTCGTTGCTGACATGATTCAATTCTGCCACGAATACTACTGAGTAAGTGACGCACCACAGGTGTAGAACCTGGTGACCACACGGTCGATAGCGCCTTGTGCTGTGTAAGTCACTGACAATCCGTTTTCACGATCGGCGCGAGCAAAAACTGCAAATGCGAGTCTTGAGCCATCGGCGGTATTTACTATTCCGCTAAGTCCATAGAGGCCCGGGATGTAACCGGTTTTTGCAATTACGTTTCCGCGCGCTATCGCTGACTTTCCTTGAAACCGGTATCTGAGTGTTCCAGTTTGTCCGGCAATTGGCATCCACTGAGTAAGGGCATCCAAACCATTTTCGGCCTTTGCAACTTTGACCATGAGTTCGGCAAGAAGTTTTGAGTGAACGCGATTGTTGTTTGAAAGTCCAGATGCATCTCTGATAACAAAGGTTCTTGGCCTAAGACCTAGTTCGCGAAGTGATTGTTTGATTACACGATTAGCGCCATCGATGCTCGCTTCGTATCCAGCCGCCTTGGCAGCGTGGCGCGCAATAAATTCAGCTCCGGTGTTATCGGAGTGAGTAAGCATGTGACCCAACCAGCTCTGTCGCATATCCTGTGACTGGACCTGGCTTATTACAACTGCGTCAGCGGGTGCAGTGCCTCGAACCAGCTGAGCCGAAACTGCTCGGTTTCCAAGCAAGGTCCTAAATGACTCTCCAACGGTTTGAACTGGATCTTTGCCTCTTCTGAAGCTGTAATTTGAAGCCAACCGGTTCGGTTGAATTCGGTCTCCATCGGCCTGAATCGAGGTTATGTGGGAAACGTAACCCAAGGTTCGGTAGCTTCTTGGCCAGTCAGGATTCCAAGTTTGGCCGCTGAAGAAACTGTCATCAAGGACGATGGTGTTTATCGGGGTTTCTCCGGGAAGTTGAGCAAGGGCGGTCCTTGCAAGCTGACGGATCCTTGGGGGTTTTGAGTACACACTAGATTCACCTGGACCAAGACGTGAAAGAGTGAAGTCTCCTCCACCCTTAAGAACAAGTGTTGTGGGGTCTGCAGGGGAAGCCAATACCTGTGTGGTGGCTCGATATTCGGCGGGTAATTTCTGAAGAGCGGCAACTGCTGTAAGGGTTTTAATTACTGAAGCCGAAGGCGTTAGTTCAGTACCGCGGACATCTACTAGCACTTCACCGGTATCCACGTTGATTACATATGCGTGAAACTTGCCTAGAGTCTTTTGACTCATCGCTTTGTTTGCGGTGCATTCAACCGGTTCGACTGTGGCGTCGACAGCTGGGTCTGAAGTGGTGTGCTCTGGATTTGCGAAACCAACTGGAGCAATTGTCAGAGCCAACACCACAGAAATGGTCGCGGCAGTAAGAGACTTCCAAGAATTTTTTCGCATACTTCTAGGCTAAAGCCAACATTGAAGATTGCTAGGTATTGGCTAAAGGTTAATGACCTGATTGTCCTTCGCGACGGTTACTTTCCAATTGAGTTCATTGGTAATTCTTGCTTCAAGAGCAGCCGAGGAATCTCCCTCACCGTGAACAATAAACACATTCTTAGGTGGCTCACTGCTGGTTCTCAGCCAATCAACAAGCTCTGATGCATCAGCGTGAACTGAGAAAGAGTTGATCTGCTCGATGTGAGCTTTCACTGGAATCTCTTTACCGTGCATCTTTACAAACTCTTCGCCCTCCAGAAGCCTGCGGCCTCTAGTGCCAACCGCCTGGTAACCCACCAAAACAATCGTGTGCTTAGGAACCGAAAGCATATTTGCGAGGTGGTGAACTACACGCCCACCGGTGGCCATTCCGCTCGCCGAGATGATGATGCAGGAAGTAGTTGGATTATTGATCGACATAGACTCTTCAACGCTTGGTAGTTCTACTAACTGACCTGCGTCAAAGGGGTCGGTGGTCATCTTGGCGGCCAAGACATCCGACCGAATCTCTGGAGAGTTTTCGTGGATAGCCTCGCGATACAAAGCAAGTGCTCGAAGTGCCATTGGAGAGTCAGCGTAAACCGGGATAGCCGGAATCGCACCCGCCTCAAGAAGCTTCCTCAGTTCAACGAGGATTACCTCGGTCCTATCGACGGCGAAGGCAGGAATTAGTATCGACCCACCTCGCTCGACGGTTTCGTTGATTACCTTGGCAAGGTTTGACTCGGCTTCGACGTGCTCGCGATCGCCGTAGGTGGATTCGATGACAATTGCGTCAAAGGCGCCGGCAGGAATATTGCCAGGTGCAGTGAGAAGCGGGTGCTCTGGCCTGCCAAGGTCCCCTGAGAAAAGAAGTCTTTTGCCAAAGAATTCGATTTCCACAACCGAAGCACCCAGGATGTGGCCTGCCGGATGGAAGGTCACAAAAGTTTCTTCGGCGATTTTGGTCTTTACATTAAAGTCCGTTGCACTAAATCGCTCTATGGCGCGGTTTGCATCTTCCTCGTCATAAAGAGCCATCGGCGGATTGTGTTTTGAGTAACCCTTTTTTGCAGCGTACTTGGCATCCTCAACCTGGATGCGAGCAGAATCGCGAAGAATGATGTCTGCAAGCTTTGCTGTGTACTCCGAAGAAAAAACTTTGCCCGCAAAGCCTTGCTTCACTAGTGATGGAATGTAGCCACAGTGATCTAGGTGAGCGTGGGTTAACACCATCGCCGAGATTTCCTTAGGGTCAACCTCGAACGGTTCCCAGTTTCTAAGTCTTAGTTCCTTGATTCCTTGAAACAATCCAGCATCAACTAAGACTTTGGTTGCTCCGTTGGAAAGTAGAAATCTAGAACCAGTTACGGTTCCTGCTGCCCCCAAAAATGAGATCGTAATCTGGCTCATTCGGCTAAGTCTAATTGAGTGGCACAATGGGTCCATGACGAAAGTTGGATTGCCTGAGTACAGCTTTCTAGGCATTTCCGCAGCTAGTTTAGGGCTTGGTCTTTGGCTCGACTTCCAATCATCTGATTTTGCTCCCTTCGCGTATGCCGTTGGCGCGATTGTTGGTTTGGCCTTGGCGATCAATTGGGTTGTGGCGGCATTTAGAAACAAAGAATTTGGTAGCGATTCCCTAGCTGTGATTGCCATAACGGCAACAGCTCTGACGAACGAGTGGCTGGCAGCAAGTGTTATCTCTCTAATGCTTGCAACTGGTCGTGCTTTGGAGACCTGGGCTGCCGGCCAAGCACGCCGCAGACTCGAATCTCTACTAGAACGAGCGCCCAGAACCGCAAACCTAATTGAAGGCAACGCCATTGTGCGCGAAGTTCCGGTTTCCGAGGTCAAGGTAGGCGATCGAGTCCTAGTCCGCTCTGGTGAAGTTGTACCGGTTGACGGAAAGATGGTTGGCGCAGGCACCTTCGACGCCTCGGCTCTAACTGGCGAATCCCTTCCTCAGTCGCTAGCCCCTGGCGATGATATCGAATCAGGAATATTGAACGCTGCCTCCTCGGTCGAGATCATCGCCATGCGCATTGCTGATCAAAGCACATACGCCAACCTCATCAAGCTAGTTGAATCCTCGAGCGCGAACAGTGCAAGTGGAGTGCGAATTGCTAATCGCTGGGCTGTCTTCTTTGTTCCCTTTGCAATTGGCTTTGCTGTACTTACCTGGCTGATAACTGGCGAACTAGATCGGGCGGTAGCCGTAATTGTTGCTGCGACTCCTTGCCCTCTTATCCTTGCGGTTCCAGTGGCTCTGATTTCAGGAATGTCTAGGGCCGCTGGACGCGGGGCGATCATCAAGGGTGGTGCAGCTTTAGAAAAACTAGCAAGAGCCAAAACTGTAATGGTCGACAAGACCGGGACACTTACACACGGAGGCCCAGCACTTTCTGAAATTGCTGTAGCGCCTGGGCAAAATCAGGATGAAATATTGGCACTGGTCGGTTCACTCGAGCAACACAGTCCTCACGTAGTTGCCAAGGCTCTGGTGAGTGCGGCAAAAGACAGAGGGCTTAACTTTCGAATTGCAGAAAACACCATCGAAAAAGCTGGCCATGGAATTGAAGGAATCATTTCGGGCAAGAAAGTCTCCATCGGACAACCAAATCAGGATTTACCAGACTGGGCCCGAATCAATCACGCGCTGCTAGTAGCCGTAAAAGTTGATTCTAAATTGGTAGCCATCTTGGGACTTGATGATCCAATTCGATCGGATGCGAAACAGACCATCGACTCATTGAGGCAGTTGGGTGTTGATCGTGTGCTTTTGGTTTCGGGTGACCGTGAAGAAACCTCCCGCAGTGTTGGGGGCTCGGTCGGAGTTGACGAAGTCCACTTTGATTGCCGCCCGGAAGAAAAGTTGCGTTTGGTAGAAGCAGAGATGGCAAAGTCGCCTGGAACAGTAGTTTTTGCAGGTGATGGAATTAACGATGCACCGGCATTGACAAGAGCTTCTGCGGGGGTTGCCATGGGAGCGCGCGGAACCACCGCTGCCAGTGAAGCGGCGGACGTTGTGATCGTTGAAGACTCAATAAAACACTTAGCAATAGCGATAGATGTTGCAAAGGGGGCAAGGGCTCGTGCTGTTCAGGCTGCCGGCGGCGGAATGGGGCTTGCCGTCGTCGCGATGGTTCTAGCAAGTCTTGGAGTTCTAAGTGCTACCGGTAGCGCAATCGCTCAGGAATTTATTGATGTGGCTGCAATTCTTTGGGCACTAGTGCCAACTCGAAAAAGGGTTTGATTTACCAGCCCATGCGGCAGAATTCTTCTACCTTCGAAGTTCTTCCAGCAACAATCATCACGTCACCCGAGTTCAAGATTGTCTCAGGGAATGAAGGCAGGTAGCTGGCGCCTTCTTTTCTGGTGGCAACAACAGTCACTCCATGGTTCGATCTGAACTTCATCTCAGCAAGAGTCTTACCGTCAAAGCTCTCAGGGGCCTCAGTTTTTGCCATCACAAAGTCTTCGTCTAGCTGGATGTAGTCGAGAGACTCACCGCTTACCATGTGCGCTACGCGCTTACCCATATCCATTTCAGGGAAGATTACGTGGTGTACACCGAGCTGCTCAAGAATTCTTCCATGCGAAACACTTGTGGCCTTTGCCCAAACCTCGGGAACACCAAGTTGCAGTAGCAGTGAGGCGGTGAGGATTGATGCCTCTAGGTCAGATCCGATAGCAACAACGGCAGAGTCGAATTCTGGTATACCAAGTTCACGAAGCGCAGCCTCATCGGTCGAGTCTGCCTGTACAACCTGAGTCAAAGCTTCGGCGTTGGCCTGGACGAGCCTTTCGTCGGAGTCTATTCCTAACACCTCACGACCCGACTTGACCAACTCAAGGGCGAGTGCGGTGCCGAATCGACCAAGACCGATTACTGCAATCGTCGATGCGCCGTGTTTTTCTTTTCCGAGTATCTTTAGGCGACTAGCCAATTTTTGCTCCTATCGAGAACTTCATCATTCTAGCCAATCAGTGGCCTTTCCTTCGGGTACTCAAAGTGACGCTTAGTTCTGCGGAGGGCAAGCGAAGTCGCAACGATTATCGGCCCCAACCTTCCAAACAGCATCAACAGTGAAAGTAAGAACTTGGCGTGATCAGGCAAATCTGCCGTTATTCCAGTTGAGAGGCCAACGGTTCCAACAGCCGAAACCACCTCAAACAAAATCTGGTCCAGGGTGAAATCTGTCGACATTCTGAAAATTAACAGGGCCCCGATAGTGACTACCGCATAAAGCGAGACAATCGTAAGTGCTTGACGCTGCATAGATCTTGGTAGACGACGGTTTCCGACGTTTACAGCAGCGTCTCCCCTGATCTCTGTGTAAACGATGTAAATCAAGACAACCAGTGTTCCAAGTTTGATACCACCTGCAGTCGAAGCGCTTGCTCCACCGATGAACATCAACATGCTCGTGACTAGCCAAGAGGTTGGTTCCATTTGAGCAACATCTAGTGAATTGAAACCTGCAGTTCTTGGCATTACCGATGCGAATACACTGTCAACAATCTTTTCCGCTGGCGTAAGTGGTCCCAAGGTATTTGGGTTCGACCATTCGAGGATTGCTATGGCTATTGTTCCTAGGAACAAGAGTGCAAAACTTGCCCACAGTACAATTCGTGAGTTAAGCGACCACTGTTTGGGCATCGAGTAATCGGGGGTTAGCTTGAGAATTCTTGCAACAGCAAGTCCAGCACGGTCACGTATTTCTGCGATAGTTGGAAAACCAAGACTTGCAAGAAAGACCGTGGTGAGGATTGGAATCAAGATCCAGCCATCGCGCGCGAACTGCATCATGCTGTCGCTGTAAAGGGCAAATCCTGCGTTATTGAATGCCGAAATCGCGTGGAATACGCCGTGGGCCATAGCGTCGTTGAAGCTGTATGCGTACTCGGTTGCAAATCGCCAGGTCAATATGGCTGCAAGAATGACTTGAAAAAAGAGCATTATCTTGAGGACGTTCATCAGAAGTTCTCTAACATTCGGGGCTGACGAGCCAACCTCTGAAGTTGCATTTTGTCTGGTCCTGAGTGACACACGACCATCAAGAAGAATTGCGACCAAGGAGGCAAAGCCGACGATTCCAAATCCACCGATTTGAATTAGAAGGCCAATAACCACGTGACCAAAGAGATTCCAGTGAGTCTCGACGTTAAGGGTGCTTAGGCCGGTAACTGTTGTTGCTGAGGTTGCAGTAAAAAGGGCGTCTAGAAATGGTGTGGTCTTACCGCTCTGAGTTGCGATAGGAAGACTCAGCAGTAAGGTGCCGGAAAGAATAATTGCGGTGAAAGCGATTGCAATTAACTGAGACGGATGTAAGCCCTTGCGGCCAAACATTTAGATTCCTTTCGAGAACCTTCCCAGCCTACTCTCACTATCTCAAAGAAAGCCAGAAACACCCAGCAAAGGCCAATGACTACGGGCCATTCAGGCCTGTCCTAACACGCCGATTCTTTTAAGGCGCGCAATAGATCCATCTTCAATAGGAGACTCCGGCCCAATTGCTGCTCTCATAAATTTCAGTACAAATCGTGTAAGCGGTTGAATTATCCACTTCGGTTTAGCTTTTAGCCCTAGAAGTTTTCGAAACTCAGGACGAAGCGAAACAACCGCTGCCTCGAATAGCAAACCGTAAATTGGTTTGGCAGATGCGGGAAGCGGTGGATTCTTAATAAACTCAATAACTTTCTCGGTGTCTGGCGTGGAAACTAACAATCCTGCTTTGTAAAGATTGGTGATTTCGCGATCTAGCTCTTCCTTGTTCATCGGACAACTATCCAAACCAAGAGGTGCTACCGATACGCTCCACTGCACAACGTAGTTGTCAGCCCCTGATGCAGCATTACCTTTGGGAATTGGTTTGCTGGAATACATCTGATGCGCCACCAGAAAAGATTCCATGAATGCGATGTGCACCCACAGCAATAGATCTTTATCGGCCGCCTTGTAAGGAATGGTTTCACCAGTGCCTCTGGTGTACTCACCCTTGACTCGATCGTGGAGACGGTTCACCCTGGAAGCTTCGTTCGCCACCGCTGTTTTTGAGCCGAAGGTGGTCACCGTAAGCCATCGAATTGTTCCAGCAAGCCGCCCCAGTGGATCTGACTCATATCGGGAATGATTCTTCACTCCGGTGAGTGAGCCTGGGTGCAGTGCCTGCATAAGAAGGGCTCTGATTCCTCCAACCAGTGTCCCGAAATCAGCATGAACCACCCAAGGCGCGTCAGTTGGAACGAAGTAGCCGGCCTCATCGCCTTCAGCTACGACCCCTAGCCAAGGAGGTATGCCGTTTGGATCGCCTGACAGCAGCTTCCTAAATCTGCGAGACAGGTACTCCTGTAGGGCATTGTTCTTCTTGACTGACACTTAACTATTTCTCCTTGCAAATTAGTCAAACACACTATTTGAGTCTCAAATTCCAACGGGTTTTGAAAAACGAAAAAGGCCGGCATCGAACTGCCGGCCCTAATCACTTTGTCTAGAGAAGGTTCGGAATCTTCTGCTCTGCCGCAAGGTTTGCTCGGCGGAACCAGAAAGTCACGATGGTCGAGATGATCACGATGAATAGTGAGTACATCGCAGGCACAATAAGAATTCTTCCAATGTCTGGGTTGCCAGCAAAGGTGAGAAGAATGATTGCGATAGCCAAAGGTCCATTCAGAATTCCAACTTCCATCGCGATGCTTCGAGCATCAACCGGGTGAACTCTGAATGCCCTAGATACTAGGAATGCAGCTCCCATGCCGAAGACTCCAAGTCCGATGGCTACGACGTATACCTGCCATGGAGTTGCTTGCAATAGTCCAAAGTTTCTTGGAACCCAAGTTGCCATCAGGAAGAGAATGAAGAATATTCCAAAGAACCCACCAAGTAGTTCTAGAACTGCACCAACGTTCGCGCTGTAGCGTCTGATTGCCATTCCAAGAATCACAGGAACCAACATCACAGCAATTGTCACGACCACGTTCGTGATTGGAATTTGCCACTCGGGGTTATCGGCAAACAAGAATCCTCCGAAGAAGAACAGTGCTAGTGGGGTCATGATCAATGCCCACAAAGTTGTGTTGATAGTCATGATCACGCTAAGTGCCAGGTTTCCCTTAGAGAAATAAGTAAACAGGTTCGAAGTTGTTCCTCCCGGAACAGAGCCCATTAGTAGTGCACCTACGGCAACCGGTGCCGCGTATTCAATCGGCAATTGGAATAGGAAAACGGCTGCCAAGGTGAAGGCAAGTAGCGGCATAACGCCGTACTGGGCGAACCAGCCGATTACAACGCCCTTTGGCCGCTTTAGCGCACGAGTAAAGTCCTTGACGGTCAACCCGGCACCTAGACCAAACATGATCACAAACACGAGACCGACTAGAAGGTTCTGCTCGAATGGAGTCACCACATCCTGCTCGGAGACGGTGGCTGATGCAAATACGCTCAATGACTTACTCATTTACTTGAACCCTCTCGGCTTGAAGACGCAGACTTGCTTGCTTCGACTTGGTCACGGAGCTTGCGTCGAAGTATTTTTCCAATCGGACTCTTGGGTAGCTCATCAACAAAGATGACTTCCGCCGGAATCTTGTAAGCCGCAAGGCTCTCACGGCAGTGTGCCTTGATGTCGTCTGCTGATGGCTTTGGATTCTTCGCAACAACGTAAGCCTGGACTTTCTCGCCAGTTTTGTCGTCACGAACACCGATTACCCCGACTTCTAGAACGCCTGGAACCGCAGCAATCTGCTCCTCGACTTCGTTTGGATAAACGTTGAATCCACTCACAAGAATCATGTCTTTCTTACGGTCCACAATCTTGAAGTACCCATCGGTGTCCATCTGAGCGATGTCTCCGGTGTGCAGCCAGCCGTTCTTAAGTGTTTCCTTGGTCTCTTCTGGTCGCTGCCAGTAACCAAGCATGATCTGCGGTCCGCGGGCAATGATTTCACCAGGCTCACCAACGGGAACTTCTTTACCCTTGGCGTCAACGCACTTAACCTCGGTTGACGGAACTGGGATACCGATGGTTCCATCTTTAGCTAGGCCAGTAAGTGGGTTAAAGGTAAGAACGGGAGATGACTCGGTTAATCCGTAGCCTTCAACTAGAGGTGTTCCAGTGACGGCTCTCCATCGCTGAGAGACGGCAGCCTGTAAAGCCATTCCTCCAGCAGCAGAAGATCGCAGATACTTTGGTGGGCTGTCTTGGAACCACCGCTCATTCAACAAAGCGTTGAACAGTGTGTTCACACCGGTTAGCCAAGTCACCTTGTAGTTCTCGAAAGCTCTCTGAAGATTGCTTGGTGGACGAGGTGAAGGCACGATGATGTTTCTTGCTCCAATGTGGAAGAAGCCGAGCAAATTAACAGTGAAGGCAAAGATGTGGTACATCGGTAGTGCGGTTAGCACGACCTCAACACCTTTTCTCATTCCAGTTCCACAGTGAGCAATCATCTGCAACGTGTTTGTCACCAAGTTGCCATGTGAAAGCATCGCGCCCTTTGAAACACCAGTGGTTCCGCCGGTGTACTGAAGTGCGGCAACCGAGTCAGATGAAATACCTTTCAAGTAAGATTTTGCAGCTGATTCACTTCTGGCTTTCTTGCCGGCAGCCAAAGCTGCTTGGAACCAGGTGTGAGGAACGGTGATTTTTGGAAGGGTTCTGCTCCAGTAGCGCTGCACTAGTCGGATGATTCCGGCGACAATCGGTGGGAAGAACTCGGAGATCTGAACGGTCACGACAGTCTTGATTTTTGTCTTCGGCAATACCGCTTCAAGACGATCCGCAAACATGTCACTAACTACAAGTGCCGAAGCACCGGAGTCAGAAAATTGGTGAATCATTTCTGGAGCGGTGTAAAGAGGGTTGGTGTTTACAAGAACTAGCCCTGCCTTGAAAACACCGAAAGCCACGATTGGGTATGCCAAGCAGTTTGGCATCTGGACGGCAACGCGATCGCCCTGCTTTAGTCCAACAACCTCACGCAAATAAGCAGCAAAGTTATCCGAGAGAGTGTCAATCTGAGCGAATGTCAATGAGCCATTCATTCCGTTAGGCATCACCTGAGTAAATGCCTTGGTCTTGGAATAGGTCGCTACTGCTTCTTTTAGAAGCTCGGGAAGATTTGAGTATGGAACTTTCTCAAGCTCTGGGCTGACTTCGCTTGGATAGTGCTTCGTCCATGGATTCGGTGTCATCTTTGACCTTCCGCGTTAGGGTCCACCCCTAGCGAACAAGCCAGCGATGGTTAGTTCGCATCATCATAACAAGGAATAAACGGGTCTATTTGCCCGCCCAAGCTAAGGGGTAAAGACCAAAAGAATAAAGGCCCCAAAAATACTCAGGTGCACTGCTCCCTGCAAGACTGTGGCCTTCCCTGGTATGAGAGTAAGTGCGGAAACCACTAGGGCCAGTAGAAGAAGAATTATGTCCGTAGGTCCAAGCCCAAGATTGACCTGAAAACCAAAAACCAAGGAAATCACTGCGATTGCCGGAATTGTCAGACCAATGCTTGCTAAGGCTGATCCCAATGCCAAATTCAAGCTTGTTTGCGTTCTTCCATATAAAGAAGCTTTGACAGCTGAAATGAATTCAGGCAGGAGAACAAGTGCGGCAATGCTCAGTGCGACAACAGTCTGAGGAAATCCCAGACTAGTTACAACTCCCTGAATCAAGGGACTGGTCACTTTTGCTAATCCAACGACCGCAACCAGAGATGCAAGCAGTCCAACGAGACTTAATCCTGCTTGCCTGCTTGTTGGGGGTTTGACGTGAACCGAAATGCTCTGAGTGCTGTTCAATCTCGCTGGAGGAAGAAAGTAATCGCGATGTCTAACCGTCTGCATAGCAACAAACGTCAGGTACAAAACTAAAGAAGTTACGGCAGCGAACACTAGCTGCGTTCCATTGAACGTAGGGCCTGATGTGGAAGTGGTGAAACTTGGAAGGACTAAGCTCAGGATACTCAGAGACGCCAGCGCAGCTAGCGCCCCTACAACTCCTTCGGGGTTGAATGTAGCAACTTTTCTTCTAAGAGACTTAATGAGTAGTGCCGCACCAATCATGCCTCCGGTCGTAATCATGACAGCAGTGAAGACAGTGTCCCTGGCAAGATTCTTTGTGGTTTCTGGACTGTCTATCATCAAGACCAGAATCATTCCAACTTCGATGATTGTGACAGCCACAGCCAAAATCAAAGAACCGTAAGGTTCACCGACGCGCAGCGCTACAACCTCAGCGTGGTGAACAGCAGAAAAGACTGTAGCAATGAGGACCAGGCCAAGGATAAATAGAACAGGGGTCGCCAATGACTGTCCCCAAGAAATCGCTAGCAGAAGAAGGGCTATTGCTGGACCAACAAAGTAGGAAGGTCGAAGACCAGTAAATTTTGTTGCCATCGATTACTCCTCCCTGCTAGTCCATTGCAAAGCTCAACACGAGGTTAGTTAACCGTATTCCCAAATCAACCGAGCCACCTAGGAGAATCGAACTCCTGACCTGCTCTTTACGAGGGAACTGCTCTACCGACTGAGCTAAGGTGGCGAACTCTTCTGATTTTATCCAAGGAATGCGCGAGCTCCGAAGTCTAAAAAATCTATCCTTTGTTGCTAGCTCGCTGCAGTCGATCGCGAATTGCTATCGCAATTCCGTCTCCGGTTGGCTGCCAAACTACAACTCTTTGTAGTGACTTTTCATCGGCAGCTCTCAAGGCACTGTAGAGAACATGCGCGTACTCCTCCAGGTTCGTTGGAGCAGCTAGTCGAATCACCCCTACAGGTGTTTCAACGTTTGACATCGCAACAAAGCCATCCCCTGAAGCGGGCTCCACGTCGAGATCCACAACTGCCGTTGGCGAGTAGTGACTCTCCAGTGATCCACTAACTCGCAAGTTTGACTGAGATCTTTCAAGCTCAAGTCCGGTTGCTTTTTCAATCATTTCTTCGGTGATAGCACCTGGTCTGAGGATTCTTGGGGCAGCGGACGTGCAGTCAATGATTGTCGATTCGATTCCGACCATAGAGTCTCCACCATCAAGAATGAAATCATTGGACCCAAGGACCCCACCCAATTCTTCACGCACAGCACTTGCCTTGGTTGGCGAGACTTTACCAAACCTATTGGCACTTGGCGCTGCAATGCCCTTACCACCCAATTCAGCAAAGGCCTCGAGTAGTTCTAGTGCAACTGGGTGTGCTGGGACGCGAAGCCCGACCGAGTCTTGACCACCAGTGACAAAATCCTTCGCGGCGTCGGATCGCTTCAAGATAAGAGTCATTGGACCTGGCCAATACTTTTTTGCAAGCTCTATCGCGTAGTTGGGAATTGATTGCCCCCAGAAGTTCAAGTACCTATCGGATGCAATGTGAACAATTAGCGGATGATCGGCAGGCCTCCCCTTGGCCGAATAAATCTTCGCAACAGCAGATTCATCTTCCGCGTTAGCCCCCAGCCCATATACAGTCTCGGTCGGAAAGGCAACCAGATTCCCCGCTTTGAGTGCAGCTGCGGCTGCGATTACCTCACTCATAGTTTGCTTCCTCCGCCAGACTTGTTGTTATCAAAGCTAGGAGCTTTCCTGAAAGTCATCAACAACTTCTTGGCTTTTGGAGTCATACCCAACGGCTCTAAATTCTCAAAAGGCTCTCTCGACTTGAGTGCTAATAAGACAAGTAGCACCCAGCCGTTTTCGATCAGCATTCTTGACTCAGTCAAGGACTGAGTCGCGATTACCATGAATGCGAACAGCGGCCAAAAGTAAAGCGGGTTGGTGTGAACCACGGCAACTTTCCAAACCCTAACGAAGGTGGTCCAAAGCAACCAAACAAAAATTGCAAGCCCAAAGATGCCAAGCTGTAACCAAACGTCGAGGAAGGCGTTGTGAGCGTGGAAATGTGGAACATTCTCAATCACAATCAGTCCGTCATAGGGTGCAACTCCCGGAATCCAGTGAGAAATCCAACCCCAACCCAGCACCCAGCGTTGCTCGATCAAGGTCCAAACGGTTTGCCAAATGAAGAATCTTCCCGATGCGTCAGTAGACTTACCCAGGAGGTCGGTTAGCTCCACCCAATAAATGGCAACTAGAAACACCCCAAACAAAGACGACCAAAGCGTTGCTCTATAAATTCCGTGGCGCCTAGCGCGAGGTTTCCCCTCTGCCAGCATCGCAACCAAAGCAGCAATAACAACAATCACCAAAGCCACCAGCATGCTTGCCGATTTTGCAAGAGCGATGAGAGTCGCGGCGGCAACCATTGAAGCAATTGCAAGCTTTTGCTTCCTAGCTCCAACCAGGTATTCAACGAAGAACACCACGAGTCCAAGTACCGCAACAAAGGCCAACAGGTTGGCGTTTCCAACTATCCCTTGAATACGATCCGAGTTAAACAAGTTTCCTTGAACCCACCAGTACGCAGGTGCAGGTGGGGTGTCTCCCTCGAAATAGGCAAAGGGGGGTTTGATCGGACCAGTGAAAGCTGCAGTTAACTCGATAGCAATGCTCAATACAAAAATTGTTCTAATCGTGTTTGCGAAAATATTTAGTAGCTGCCGCCAATCAAATTGCAGGGCGAAGAAAACTGCAACCAGTGTGGTCGCCAGCTGAACTCCAAATGCTGCCAAAGTGAACTGCGGATAGTTTGACCAAATAACACTGAGCCCCATGTAAGCAAGAAGTATTGCCAGCGGTAAGGGGAAGCGCCGAAGCGGCGACTTGTCTGGGTTCGCGATTACGAACACCAAAACCGCAATCAAGCCAGCGACAGCTGCAGCCGCGTAACCGTACCAACCAACTAGATATCTGACAGCGTCACCCGCGAGTAGCAAAAATAGGGTGGGGTACGCCAACCACCTACCTGCACGGTATGACTTAGCCCTGGAGTCGAATGGAATTCGAATGGGCTGAGTGATTGAAATTTTCGTCATCCTTATGATTTCGGAGTGGGGCCAGACAAGGTTACCTCAGGGCGTCGGCAGACCTCTAAGCAAGTTTTCTCCTAAGCCTTAGCTAACCTAGAGACAACAGAGCTTATGAAACGGAGCAGTCTTTTGACCGAACTTGACCTTATTCAGTTGTGGAACAAATTGCGCAATCAGGTGATCTTTTCCCAACTTGCGCCAACATTTTTGCTGATCATCACTATCTGGCTTCTCAATGATGGCCTTGCAGAAGCCGCTTTTGAGGTGCGCATGGCAACCCTGGGAATCCTGCTTGCTTCTGGCATTTTTGGCTATCTTGCCCAGTATTCAACTGCCACAGAGGCTCGTGCAGTGCTTGCTGATATCAGATCATTGAAGACAAAATCGAAGGTTTCAGTTCAGCTACTTCGCTTCGCAAATTGGCTGGATGTAATTCGGTATGTCACACCAACAATTTTTGTTGCAATCTATGTATTCTTAGTTATTGCTCTTCTGTTTTAGATTGACAGAAAAGATAAACCCCGCCCTCGGGCGGGGTTTATCTTTTAATTTCCTAGCTAACACTCAACAACGTTGACAGCCAATCCACCCATCGATGTTTCTTTGTACTTGGTAGACATGTCGACACCGGTCTGTCTCATAGTCTCAATGACGGTGTCAAGCGAGATCTTGTGCTCGCCATCACCCATCAGTGCCAACCGCATCGCTGCGACAGCGGTTCCTGCGGCGATTGCATTTCGCTCGATGCATGGAAGCTGAACAAAACCCCCGACTGGGTCGCAAGTAAGACCCAAGTTGTGCTCCATAGCAATTTCAGCGGCATTTTCAATCTGCTCGTTCGTGCCACCCATTAGCGCTGTGACTCCAGCAGCTGCCATCGAGCAAGCTGAACCGACTTCGCCTTGGCAGCCTGCTTCGGCTCCAGAAATTGATGCGTTCAATTTATAAAGCGCACCGATGGCTCCGGCTGTCAACAAATAGTCACGAGCAATCTTTTCGTCGGAAATGTTTCGGAATTTGTGTGCGAAGTATGCAACAGCAGGAATGATTCCTGCTGCCCCATTTGTGGGAGCGGTTACAACTCTCATTCCGGCTGCATTTTCCTCGTTCACGGCAATTGCGAATGCTTGAAGCCACTCGGCAGTTAAATCACCAATCTGATTTTCTTCTTTCGACATTTTTGCTAGTCGATCTGACATCCCCTTAGCTCTCCTTGGGACATTAAGGTAGCCAGGAAGCGTGCCATCAACGCTTAGCCCAGAGTCAATGCAAGATTTCATCGCCGACCAGATTGCAGCCAGGCGCGCATTCACCTCGGCCTCCCCGTGTACCGATACCTCGTTGCGATAGGCAATTTCTGCAATCGAAACCTTCTCGGCGTTGGCGTGGGCAAGTAGCTCCACGGCGGATTGGTAAGGGTACGGAACGTTCCTCTCAGACCGAACGGTCTCGGTCTCCCCTTCAATGAAGCCGCCGCCGACGGAGAAGAAAATTGCCCTGTGCACCAGTTGATCGCCAGCAAATGCTCTGAAGCGCATTCCGTTGGAGTGCTTGTCGAGTCTTTCTTTGCGCTCAAAAACAAGATCGGCTTGCTCAAAAGGAACCGCTTTACCCAAAAGAACAAGCTGCTTTGATGAAATCGCCTTTTCAAACAGAGTGAGGACTTCTGCTGGGTTGCAGTCCTCAGGTCGCTGTCCGGCTAACCCTGCAATCAGTGCGTTTGTTGTTCCGTGGCCAGCCCCGGTTGCAGCAAGAGATCCGTAAAGAGTTATCTCAATTCTCGATATCTGCTCAGGGTTTGGAATTTCAACCGCGAATGCGCGTGCAGCACGCATCGGTCCCACCGTATGAGACGAAGATGGGCCGATGCCGATAGTAAAGAGGTCTAAAGTTCCGACGTAAGTCATTTGCTTCCATTCATGAAAACGGGCCGGCACTAAGCCGGCCCGTTTCACTTCACATAGTTACTTCTTGGTGTTCTTTACTGCGTACTCCTCTTCAGGAGCCAGCACTAGGTTGTGCCTTCCGTAAACGGCAAACACGATCAACATGATCACGTAGATCACGGCGATACCTGCGATTGCTGTCTGGAACGCTGGGTTGATTAGGTATCCAACAAATGAAATACCTGCGATCACCGCTGCAGCAACAGCACCTGGAACGCCCCATGGTGACTTGTAAGGGCGCTTTAGGTTAGGTAGCTTGCGGCGAAGTAGCAAGAAGCTAATTGCCTGCATCATGTAGGCAAGCATGGCTCCCCAAACAGCGATGTTTAGAACGATGGCACCGGCAACAGCACCAGCACCCTCGGCGTCAACGGCAGTCAGAACTTCGATTGCTAGAAGTGCGACGAATCCGATTAGACCTCCAACAACCAATGCTGCGAAAGGCGTGTTCTTGCTGTTGGTGACCGATAGTCCGCGAGGGTAGTAACCGGCCCTAGACAGCGAGTACATGTTTCTTGCGTAAGCAAACATGATTCCCTGAAGCGATGCCAATAGACCGATAAGGGCGATTAGGCCAAGTAGCGCAGCTGCCTGGTCACCAACCATTACGCGGAATCCATCTAGCAAAGGTTCACCGGCAACGCGTAGCTCTTCAGCTCCAACGATTCCAGTGTTCAAGAACAGAATTAGCAAACCGGTTGCGATCAAAGTAGTACGCGCCCAGAGACCAGCTTTAGGAATGTCCTTCGCTGGGTCCTTGGCTTCTTCGGCTGCTAGAGGTAGTTCCTCAATTCCTAGGAAGAACCAAACCGCAAATGGAATTGCCCAAAGAATTCCTTCGATACCAAATGGCAAGAAGGCTGATTGTCCAGGCTCTGGTGCGATGTTAAACAACTTGTCAACGCTAAACAATCCAGAGAAGGCTGCCATCAGTGAGAAGATCACGATGATTGCCAAAGAAATGATTGCAACGATGATTGCAAATCTAAATGCAACGTGTGAACCAGTTGCGTTCAGTGCAATAAAGACTACGTAGAGGATGATCCACCAAACCCAAGTTGGGAGTGAAACTCCAAGGAGTGTGGAAGTAATTCCATCTGCATATCCCGCAGAGAAGAAAACAATTACGGCAGTGGTTGCAACGTAAGTAATTGTTTCGGCAAGACCTGTAATGAAACCACCCCAAGGTCCCATTGCTGTTCTTGCGAATGAATATGCACCACCGGTGTGAGGCATGGCTGCTGCCATTTCTCCGATTGAGAACATCAGACCGTAGTACATGATGACCAGGATTCCGAATGCAATCAGCAATCCACCAAATCCACCGACGTCTAGACCAAAGTTCCATCCAGAGAAGTCACCTGAGATAACTGCAGCAACCGCGAGTCCCCATAGACCTAGAAGGCCTGCTGCTCGAGTTAACTGGCGTTTTTCAAAATATCCGTCTTCAGGTTTTTTGTATGTAACACCTGAGACCTTCATGTGTTCCGAAGCCATTCGGTTTCCTATCCGTCGCTTCGGAATGACACCTCGGGGTTCGAGAGTCTTCCACCACGACATTGTGATTGGTTGTTTCACTTGGAACTCTAGACCCACTAGGGGAGGTTCTGGCAACCTTTAGCCAAAAGAATGCTGTTTACCTTGTAAACAAATTTCTACCCCCTGATGCCCGCAAGCGCCTAGGTCTAGGCTTGCGTGCAAGGAGTCTAAATCTCTGATGTAATCTAATGGTTGGAAAACCAACCTCAAAGAAGAGGAATGAAACTATGGCCACCAAGGGCTACATCTCAATGGATCAGCTTAAGTCGCTTTATGAAGCCGGTGAAATCGATACCGTCATCATGGCTTTCACTGACATGCAGGGAAGACTAATCGGCAAAAGAGTCGCCGCAAGACACTTCCTCGACAACATCGCAGGTCACGCAGCCGAGTGTTGCAACTACCTATTAGCAGTAGACATTGAGAACAACACAATTCAGGGTTATGAAATTTCATCCTGGGACACCGGTTATGCCGACATGGCAATGGTTCCTGACATGAAGACAATGCGAATGGCCCCGTGGCTTCCAGGAAGCGTGATTGTCACAACCGATCTTCACACTACTTCGCACGAAGTAATTCCACAGTCACCAAGGTCCATTTTGAAAGCGCAGATGGACAAGTTGGAGAAACTTGGCATGAAGGCTCTGGTTGGAACAGAACTTGAGTTCATAGTTTTCGATGACACCTTCAGGGATGCTTGGGCCAAAGGCTATCGCGAGCTAAAACCATCCACCGATTACAACGTTGATTACGATCTGCTTGCTTCAACAAGAGTTGAGCCGATGCTTCGCGAAATCAGAAACTCAATGGATGATGCAGGCATGTACTGCGAAGGTGTCAAGGGTGAATGCAACCTGGGTCAGCAAGAAATTGCTTTCTTGTATGACGATGTCATGACCACTTGTGACAACCACGGTGTTTACAAGTCGGGTGCAAAAATGATTGCCGACAAGCACGGTAAGAGTTTGACCTTTATGGCCAAGTACAACGAACGTGAAGGTAACTCCTGTCACATTCACATGTCCTTCCGAAGCTTGGACGATAAGGCGGTGTTTGCCGACAAGTCTGACCCAAGAGGCATGTCGGATACCTTCAAGCACTTCCTTGCAGGACAGATTGCGCTGATGCGTGAGTTCACCTTGCTATACGCACCTCAAATCAACTCTTATAAGAGGTACGTCGAGGGAAGCTTCGCCCCTACCGCAGTGGCCTGGGGCATCGACAACCGGACAGTTGCCCTGAGGGTTGTGGGCCAAGGCCTAGGCATGAGGGTTGAGAACCGCGTCCCTGGCGGCGATGTGAACCAGTACCTTGCCACCGCTGCCATGATCGCTGCAGGTATTTACGGAATCGAAAACAAGCTAGAACTTGACGAGATGACTACCGGTAACGGCTATGCCTCAGATAAGCCACATGTTCCAGCCACCATGCAGGAGGCCATGGAGCTATTCAAAAACTCCAAGGTAGCAAGGGCTAGCTTCGGCGACCAAGTAGTAGATCACTACCTGCACTACGCCAAGACAGAGATTCACGCGTTCAACAGTTCGGTCACTGAATGGGAGCGGGTGCGTGGCTTTGAGCGCACCTAAACCTCGCATCGGTTTGACAACCTACCGTCAGCAGGGTCAAACCGGAGTATGGAATACCGAGATGGCGATGATTCCTACTTTCTATATCGAAGGCATCACAAGAGCAGGCGGAGTTGCAATCATGCTCCCACCTCAGAAAATCTCCAGCGACGAGGCTCAGGATATTGTCTCTTCACTCGATGGCTTAATGCTCTGTGGTGGTCGCGATATTGAATCTTCTCGATACGGACAACAACCACATGAGAAGGCCGAGGAACCTGACACGTTGAGAGATGACCTAGAGGATAGGTTGTTGAGCGCTGCCATAGAAGCAGAGCTTCCTTTCTTAGGAATTTGCCGCGGCGCTCAAATGCTGAACGTCAATCGAGGCGGGACAATCATTCAGCACCTTCCTGATGTTGTCGGACATGGTCGCTACCAAGTAGGTAATGCAATCTTTACTCCGGCCGATGTGCAGGTTGAAGCAGATTCAATCCTTGGTGGTTTAGTTGGTGAGAGTGTTTCAAATGCAGCGCTTTATCACCACCAGGCAATCGACCAGCTTGGACAAGGCCTGAAGGTAACCGCAAAGACTGCTGAAGGCATCATCGAGGCCATCGAACTATCGAACTACCCGTTTGGCGTTGCCGTGCAATGGCACCCCGAGCAAACCCTCGAAGACCTAAGAATATTTGAAGGACTCATCGAAGCTGCAAGAAAGTATCGAGGTTCAAAATGAGCTACACGCTAATCAACCCAGCAACCGAAGAGCAGATGGAAACAATTGCTCACGCTGATCTTTCGCAAACCGATGCGGCAATCGAGTTAGCGGCTAAGGCCCAAAAGAAGTGGGCTGGGCTGAACCCATCCGATCGAGCCATGCTGTTGCACAGGTTCGCCGCAACAGTTGACCAGCACATCGAAGAGCTAGCTCAGTTAGAGGTAAGAAACTCAGGTCACCCGATTTCACAGGCCCGCTGGGAGGCAACTCACGTCCGAAACGTACTCGACTACTACTCGGCAGGACCTGAGCGCCTTATCGGTAAGCAAATCCCGGTTGCTGGCGGTATAGCTGTCACCTTCAACGAACCAATCGGTGTCGTTGGCGTGATTACCCCGTGGAACTTCCCAATGACAATTGCCAGCTGGGGATTTGCCCCTGCCCTAGCTGCGGGAAATGCAGTTGTTTTAAAACCGGCCGAATGGACTCCACTTTCAAGCATTCGTCTAGGCGAA
This sequence comes from Actinomycetota bacterium, assembly GCA_046046195.1. GTDB lineage: Bacteria > Actinomycetota > Actinomycetes > Actinomycetales > Microbacteriaceae > Rhodoluna. The sequence continues at coordinate 22,853 of JBJOKH010000044.1, forward strand.
CTGGCGCTTGAAGCAGGATTGCCAGAAGGTTTGTTCCAGGTAATTCCAGGGAAGGGATCGGTCGTTGGCGATCGATTCCTAACTCACCCGAAGGTCGGAAAGGTTGTCTTCACCGGTTCCACAGAAGTTGGTAAGCAGGTTATGAAGAAGGCAGCCGACCAGGTCAAGCGCGTGACTCTTGAGCTTGGTGGAAAGAGCGCAAACATTATTTTTGCTGACGCCGATGTGGACAAGGCAGCAGCTACGGCCCCAAGTTCGGTTTTCGAAAACGCAGGTCAAGACTGCTGCGCCAGAAGCAGAATCTTGGTTGAGGCCTCGGTCTATGACCGGTTCATGGAAGGTCTTGAAAAATCTGTTAAGGCTTACAAGGTTGATGACCCAACCAAAGACGCAACTGAGATGGGGCCTCTGGTTTCCAAGAAGCACTTCGACAATGTTGAGCAGTATCTTTCAGATGGCAACATCGCATTTAGGGGTAATGCTCCAACCGGTAAGGGCTACTTCATGGCACCTGCCGTTTTAACTCCGGAGAAGCTAACCGATCGTTGCATGACTGAAGAGATCTTTGGTCCAGTTGTTTCGGTTTACCGATTTAAGGACGAGGCCGAGGCTTTGGAGATTGCGAACAATTCCGAGTATGGCTTGAGTGGTTCTATCTGGACTCGTGACTTGGGCCGCGGAATTAGAGTATCGAGGGCAGTAGAGAGCGGAAACCTTTCCGTGAACTCTCACTCCTCGGTTCGATACAACACCCCATTCGGAGGCTTCAAGCAATCTGGATTGGGCCGCGAACTCGGACCCGATGCACCACTTCACTTCACCGAAGAAAAAACCGTTTACTACCCAGCCGACTAGGAGAAACAAATGACAATCACAAAGATGGATCTAACTCAGCGTCTAGCTGGAAAAGTAGCAGTAATCACCGGTGGAGCATCCGGTATCGGCCTTGCCACCGCCAAGCGCTTTGCCGCCGAGGGGGCCAAGGTAGTAATCGGAGACATGGACGTCACAACCGGCGAGAAAGCCGCCGCTGAGGTTGGTGGCTCATTCGTCAAGGTGAATGTCGCCGACGAGGCCGAAGTGAACAACCTGTTTGACTCAGCCGCCAAGATCTATGGCAGCGTTGACATCGCTTTCAATAACGCTGGTATTTCTCCAGCCGATGATGACTCAATCGAGATAACCGAGCTACCAGCATGGCAAAAAGTCCAAGACGTAAACCTAAAAAGCGTTTACCTGTGCTGCCGTGCAGCCCTTCGCCACATGACCAAGCAGGGCTCTGGCTCAATCATTAACACCGCTTCTTTTGTTGCCGTGATGGGAAGCGCAACCAGCCAGATCTCATACACAGCCTCCAAGGGTGGAGTTTTGGCGATGAGCCGTGAACTAGGTGTCCAGTTCGCTAGACAGGGAATTCGCGTGAACGCACTTTGCCCAGGACCGGTGAACACTCCCCTGCTTCAGGAGCTATTTGCAAAGGACCCAGAGCGTGCCGCGAGAAGACTGGTACACATTCCAATTGGCCGATTCGCTAACCCTGAGGAGCTAGCTGCTGCAGTTGCCTTCCTGGCTTCCGATGACAGTTCATTCATCACCGGTTCTACCTTCTTGGTTGATGGTGGAATCTCTGGTGCCTACGTCACTCCACTATAAAAATGACTAAAGCCAAGCAAGCTGAAACAATCCAGCCGATTCCGCTTGGCAGTAGCTCACTCTTGCTCAAGCGCACGCGTAGCTCGAACGCGTTTGAGGAAACCGTGGAAAGAATTCTGCAGACCATTCGACTTGGCTTAGCTCACCCGGGCGATCGCTTACCTGGAGAACGTGAAATTGCAGCCATGCTGGGTGTCTCAAGAGACACCGTTCGGGAGGCAACTTCAGCTCTCGGCGCTGCTGGATACCTGACCACCAAGCGTGGACGCTATGGCGGCACATTTATCTCTGAAACGCTGCCAGCTGAATACAAGAAAGTGGGACTGGCAAAAAGTAGCGAGATCACCGACATCCTGGTTTTTCGCGAAGTTGTGGAGTGTGGAGCAGCATATGCCGCTGCCAATGCTGAACTAAGTCGAGATGTGCGAGGCGCCCTTCAAGACGCCCACGAGCAAACTAGCTCTTCAGATCCAAAGGACTATCGCCGTCTAGACTCCAGGCTCCATTTGCTAATTGCGGAGGTCACCGGCTCTGAGAAGCTAATCTCCGAAGTTGCTTACTCTCGCATGAGGGTAAATGAGTTGCTAGATAGCATCCCGCTGCTTCCCCCGAACATCGCTCACTCCAACGAACAGCACGAGAAGATTGTCAGCGCAATTCTGAAGGGCAATCCAGTTGCAGCCCAAAGCGCCATGCGCGAGCACCTGGCAGGTTCAGCCGCTCTACTAAGAGGCTTTTTGGGGTAGCTGAGCTACCTGTTGCAGGAAGTTGTCGACTAGTTCGTAGGCGCGCTTCGTGGATTCCTCGGCTAGCGCCCTGGTCTGTGCAAGAACAATCTTCGGGTCTTGACCGTCTGCTGCTAGTTCCTCGTTGCCATCCCAGATAAGCCAGCCCTCTAGAACTTCGCTGTCTAGTTCGGGGTGAAACTGTAGCGCGAGAGATTTGCGATACGTAAACGCTTGAGATGCTAAAGCGGTGCGAGCAATCTCTTTGGCTGCTGGAGGAACCTGCCAGTAGTCATAGTGAAACTGAAACCAAGGTCCGTTAGAAATCAGAGACTGCTGGTCGCTAAAAATGTAAGTCCACCCCAACTCGGGTCTTGGCCCTGGTGCGACGCTGCCGCCTAGAGCTCTCGCCATCAACTGTCCGCCAAAGCAAATACCGAGAACTGGGACATCTGCCTCGATGGCGCTTTTTATCCACTCAAGTTCAGGGATTAGCCAGTTTCCTATGCAGGCATCGTCCCATGCACCCCAGGGTGAGCCAAGAGGAATGATTACGTCGTAATCTCTGAAGTCAGGAAAACTGAACTCGATGTTGGGAGACCGGTAGTTGCTTTCTGGAACGACGAGCAAAGTTTCTATTTCGAATCCGTGTTGGCGGAATCTTTCTCCAACTGGACCCAGCGGAGAAACATGGTCGTGTTGAACAAACAGTGCCTTCATAGCATCTCCTTTAGAAAAACATTACTAGCCAAACAACACCGCTTAGCAAAACACTCAAGCAGAATCTTGAGTTATGGGGCTTGGCAGTTTGGGTCGGAATCTGGAAGTTCGGCGGTTAGAAAGAAGGTGTCCACCACGTTATCGACACACCTGATCTGTTGGCCGTAGACAGTGTGCCCTTCACCGTTGTAGGTGAGCAGGAATCCATCATTCAAGATGCTTCCTGCCAGGGACTGCGCCTGAGAGTAAGGAGTTGCCGGGTCACCGGTGGTTCCCACCACAAGAATTGTTGGGGCTCCCTCAGCGCTAAATGATGGCAGTGCAGGCTTTGTGTCAAACGGCCAAGTCTCACAACGCAAAGCTCCGTACTGCCAGTACTTACCTAGAGTTGGCGCCGCATCAATTAGCGCCTGGTTTTGTCTTCTCATGCTGAAGATGTTTGTGCTGGCTCTGGAATCAAGACAGCTAATTGCGTAGTTGGCGGCAATCAGATTGGTTGCGTATGTGCCGTCTTCTCCGCGATCGTTGTATTGATCGGCCAGCATTAGAAACAAATCTCCCTGACCGTCGTTTAGCGCCATGTCGAAAGCTGTCGAGAGATATGGCCAGTAAGTTTCAGAGTAAAGCGGCATTATCAAGCCGGTGACTGCCGCCCAGATAGTTAGTTCGCGACCTGAATCAGTCGGCAGTGAATTGGTTTCTAATTCCAGGAAGAATTCCTTGATTGTCTTTAGGTCACCCTCAACAAAGCCAGTGAATGGGCAGTCGCGGTATTCCTCACAAGATTCGAGAAAGGCTCGGAGTGCTTTCTCAAAAGCCTGAATTTGAAACAGGGTCTGCTGCTCATCTGGAACTGTTGGATCAATTGCACCATCCAGAACGAACTGCCCGACTCGATCTGGGAACAAGTTCGCGTAAACGGTTCCAAGAAGCGATCCGTAGGAGTATCCGAGGTAGTGAAGTTTTTCCTGACCGAGGATTGCCCTGAGTAGGTCCATGTCCTTCGCGGCCGAGATAGTGTCGACGTGACCTAGCAAGTCACCGGTGTTCTCGAGGCACTTTTGGCCAAACTCTTTCACAGCCGCACGTCCCGCAGCAAGATCTTCATCGCTACCAAGTTCAAAACCTGTGACGCCATAAAGGAACTCGTCATACTCTTCATCGGATAGGCAAGAAACAGCCGATGATCTGCCTACTCCCCTTGGGTCAAAGCCCATGATGTTGAAGTTCTCGCGAAGCACCTTGGTTCCAAGAAAATCACTCGACTCGATAACCCAGTCATACCCTGATGCGCCAGGGCCACCTGGGTTAAACAAGACAAAACCAACAGGATCTTTCTTGTCGGCCTTACGGTACGCGGTAGCAATTGTGATTGATTCACTCTGGGGATCATCCCAGTTCATCGGGACCTCAACTTCGGCACAGAAAAGCCCGTCACCGCACTCAGCAAATTCGACAACCTGCTCGTAATACTTTTCAAAGCCAGCTGGAGCACCAGAGGTGATTGGAGTTATTGGGGCAGGTTCTGACGAATCAGCGCCTAAACCTGCGCAACCAGAAAGCAGCAGTGAGCCTGCGGTAACAAACGCTAGTGAGACTAAGTATTTCTTCAAAGTTTCCTTCTCAAGCTAACGGCCAAGGATTCCAAGACCATCAGATCTCGAACGTTGGCTCCGATTCGCACTCTGGCTTCAGCCATTGCTTCGAGCTTTGATATGGTTTGTGCCGGATTACTGCTTGAGGCTACCTCATCCAAAGAATTCTTTAGGTCTTGATTCACAAGCTCAGCCGATGCCTGGAGTTGAATGGTTAGCACATCTCTGTAGAGCGACATTAGGTCAACAATAATTCGGTCAATCCCATCGCGAAGACTCCTTGTTGCGCGGCGCTTTTGGGCTTCTTCCAAGGCTTTGATGTCTGCCCTAAGTGCTGGAGGAACAGTTCCGCCTTCTGGAATTCCTAAAGTTGCCAACAAGTTAGCTCGCTCTTGTTCATCTCGTTCCAAAGTCAAAGCATCGGCGTCTTTTTTGGCTAGCTCTAACCAGCGTTCGGCAGTTGACATCGCTTTTGGAATCGAGTCGATCTGCAGTGAGGCAACCAGTGTTTCCTTTCGCCTAGCCCTGGCATCAGAACTGGTTGCAAGCCTAAGTGCCATGCCGATGTGGCCTTGAGCTTCGGCGGCCACCTGCAAAGCAAGTTTTGGTTCAATGCCATCCCTTGAGACCAACAGGTCAGCAACTGTCTGAGTCGAAGGCTGCTTGAGTGCAACTCGTCTAACTCTGGACCGGATGGTTGGCAACATGTCTGCCTCACTCGGTGCACACAGCAACCAGATGGTTCCGGCAGGTGGCTCCTCAAGAGCTTTTAGTAAAACGTTCGAGGAACGTTCGGTCATGCGATCGGCATCTTCGATGATCATGATCTGATACTTGCTAACAGAGCCACCGAAGTGCGAAGCGCTAACTAGCTCCCTGATCTCATCGATTGAAATCAAGACCTTCTCGGTGGCTAGAACCGAAACGTCCGGGTGAGAACCAGAGCTGACCATTTTGCAGCTCTTACAGTCACCGCAGCCAGCAGCCTCACAAAGTAGCGCTGCAGCGAATGCCATTGCCGCGTTAGATCTGCCTGAGCCTGGAGGGCCAGTAAGCAGCCAGGCGTGCTGCAAACCATTTTCTTTATTTGCTACTGCCTGACGAAGTTGTGAAACGGCTTCTGGTTGACCAAGTAGCTCAGACCAAATTGGCTCGAAGTCTAGAACTGTACTCAAAGCCCTTTACTCTCCAGAACCTGATCAAGACGCACTTGGATTGCTCTCCAAATTTCTTCCGGAGGCTGATTAGCGTCAACGACGAAGAAGCGATTTGGCTCAGCCTTTGCTAGCTCCAGATAAGAATTTCTTGCCGCTTCGAAAAACTCAATCTTCTCTCGCTCAAGACGGTCTGGTTCTTGACCGGTCTGCCCGCGACGCTTGGCAGCAAGCTCAGCATCAAGATCCAGGAGCACGGTGAGATCAGGAAGCAAATTGTTGACTGCCCAAAGCGATAAGTTTCTAACTTCGGTGAGATCTAGTTCTCGACCTGCGCCCTGATAGGCAACCGAGGAATCCAGAAAACGATCGGTGATGACAACTTTGCCTTCGGCAAGGGCCGGGGAAATCTTGCTGGCGACGTGGTGGGCCCTATCAGCTGCATATAGAAGTGCTTCGGATCGAGCCGAGACTTCACCCTTGCGGTGCAGAAGTAAGTGTCTGATTTCTTGACCAAGATCTGTCCCGCCTGGTTCGAGAGTTCGAACTACAGTCAAGCCTTTTTCGGAAAGGTAGGTTTCCATGAGGTCGGCTTGAGTGGACTTGCCAACGCCGTCGATACCCTCGAAGGATATGAAAAGTCCTTGGCCCAAGTTACTTCTTCTTTCTAGCGGTGCCAGCCTTCACAGTCTTTTTCGGAGCTGCTACCTTCTTGGAAGCCCGTCCTGCCTTGGGGGCAGCCTGGCCGGGCTCTAACCCAAGTTTCTCACGCCTGATGGCCAAAAGCTCAAACGCCTGGTCTGGGCTTAGTTCTTCAAGCTTTTCATCCTTTGGAATGGTCGCGTTTATCGCGCCATCTGTGACGTAGTCACCAAACTGACCGGTCTTGGCAACAACAGCCAAACCGCTAGCTGGGTCTTCGCCGAATTCGCGAAGTGGTGTTGCGGCAGTTCTGCGGCCGCCGTACTTCGGCTGCTTGTATAGCTCGAGAGCTTCTTCCAAGGTCAACGAGAAGATCTGGTCTTCGGTAGCTAGTGACCTTGAGTCGGTTCCCTTCTTTAGGTAAGGACCGAACTTTCCATTTTGCGCGGTGATTGGAGTTTGCGTCTCAGGGTCAAGACCGATTGTTCTTGGAAGCGAAAGGAGCATTGCCGCCTGTTCAAATGTGAAGGTCTCTGGCGACATCGACTTGAAAAGTGATGCGGTCTTTGGCTTCTCGGCGTTAGGGTCATCAAGCAACACATAAGGACCGTAGCGACCATCCTTGAACAATATGTCGTAACCAGTTTCGGGATCCTGGCCCATGACACGGTCAGAAATGATTGGCGCATCAATAAGTTCTTGAGCCTTCGCAACGGTGAGCTCATCGGGCGCTAACCCCTCCGGGATGTTCACAATTCGGCGGCCGTTTTCGTCGGCTCCTTCGGAACCTGGCTCCACCATGGTCTCGATATAGGGCCCAAACTTTCCGGTGCGAAGCGTGATGTTCTCGGCAAGGTGGATTGAGTTCACAGCCTTGGGGTCGCTGTCGCCAACGTTCTGAACTGTGTCGTGCAAACCATCTTCGTCGTCGGTACCGAAGTAGAACTTCTTTAGCCAGTCGCTGCGGTCAAGTTCACCGGCAGCAATCTGGTCAAGGTTTTCTTCCATTTGAGCGGTGAAGGCGTAGTCAACAAGCTTCACGAAGTTCTCTTCCAGGAACCTGGTCACGGTGAACGCAATCCACTCAGGAACCAGCGCCTGGCCACGCTTGACCACATAGCCCTTGTTGATGATTGTCGACAAAATGGCAGCGTAAGTAGAAGGTCTTCCGATGCCGTCTTCTTCAAGAGCCTTCACCAGGCTGGCTTCGGTATAACGAGGAGGCGGCAAAGTCACGTGGTCCTTGGCGGTGACCTCAACAACCGAAAGCTCCTGGCCAACTTCCAAAGAAGGTAGCTTGGACTCTTTTTCTTCCTCTTCTTCTTCGCGGGCTGGGTCGTGACCTTCTTCGTAGGCCGCCATGAAGCCCTTGAACAGAACCACCGTTCCGGAGGCTGAGAACTCGGCCATCTTGCCGCCATCAATTGGTCCAACCGAGATCTTGGCGGTGGTGGTGGAAACCTTGGCGTCAGCCATCTGAGAGGCCATAGTTCTTTTCCAGATCAACTCGTAAAGATCTTTTGATCTGGTTGACATGCTCATCGGTAAGTCGCTTGGGTGCAGGAAGGTTTCACCAGCTGGGCGAATAGCTTCGTGCGCTTCCTGAGCGTTTTTGTTTTTGCCGGTGTAAACCCTGGGTGAGTCAGGAACCGAATCCTTACCGAACATCTCAATCGCAATGCTTCTAGCAGCCTGGATTGCCTGCGTTGAAAGCACCGGTGAGTCGGTACGCATATATGTAATGTGTCCTTCTTGGTAGAGGGACTGCGCGGTATCCATGGTCTGCTTTGCAGACATGCGGAGTTTTCTGGAAGCTTCCTGCTGCAAAGTAGAAGTAGTAAATGGTGCCGCAGGTCTTCTGGTTGAAGGCTTTGACTCAACCGACTCGACCTTTACCTTTACATCTTTGCTGCGCATCGCGACGGCAAGCTTTTCGGCCGCGTCTTCATCCAGAAGCAAGACTCCGTCTTTTAGCTCGCCCTTGTCGTTGAAGGAGTCACCGGAAGCAATGCGTTTTCCGTCAATTGAAAGAAGCTTCGCTTCAAAGTCTTGCTCTTTGCCTTTGTCGGTATTGAACAGAGCCTTTACGTCGTGGTAGCTAGCCGAGATAAACGCCATTCGCTCACGCTCACGCTCAACAACCAATCGCATGGCTGGTGACTGAACTCTTCCGGCGCTAAGACCACGGTTGATCTTGCGCCACAAAACCGGTGAAACCTCGTAGCCGTAGAGACGGTCAACGACTCGTCTAGTTTCCTGGGCCTGAACTAGGTTCTGGTCAACATCGCGGGTTTTGCTCAGGGCTTCTTGAATAGCGGTTTTTGTAATTTCGTGGAACACCATTCGCTTGACCGGAACCTTGGGCTTTAGCACCTGGAGTAGGTGCCAGGCGATAGCCTCCCCCTCGCGGTCCTCATCAGTAGCAAGGTAAAGCTCGTCGGCTTCACCGAGGGCTTTTTTCAGCTCAGATACGGTCTTGGATTTACCTGCCGAAATGGCGTAGTAAGGCTCGAAGTCATTTTCGATGTCGATAGAGAACTTGGCCAGCGAGCCCTTTTTCTTCTTTTCCTCGGGAGGTAAGTTTTTGGGGTCAATTAGGTCTCGGATGTGCCCGATCGAGGCCATGACTGTGTAGTCATCGCCTAGATACTTAGCGATGGTCTTCGCCTTAGCTGGCGACTCGACGATCACTAGTTTGTTGCCTGGCATACATCTCCTACTTCATTCACTCAGGGCCCTGCTCGAGCTCTTGCTTTATGCACGAACCCGAGAGTTTCCGAGCTGGTCTCGATAAAGACCTCGAAACCGACAATACGACATCGTTCCAAAACCAGCTGGCTATTGGCAGCAATATCTTTTGCCACAATACACGGATAACCAGAAGATACGCCTCGAAGAGCGTCTGTTGCAGCCAGGGCAATCGCCTCTGTAGTGGCTTGAAGCCTTGTATTTACTAGTAAATGCAAGGAAAAGAAACTTCCGGCTGAAAATATTCCGAGAATCAAAAATATTGCACCAAAAGCCAGAATTGTTCCGGCTCCGGACTCATTTTTCATATGCCCTGAGACTTCGCGCACTGCGTCTCAATCAACTTCAAGTCACCCAATTCAATCGAGAAAATTGTGATTTCGCTTTGCAAAATCACGCAAATTAATCCTTCACTCTCATCAATTTCGAACCCAACAGCTTCGCCTAGCTCTGCAACCAAAGCGTCAACAACTTCGATCGGCTCACCTCTTGCAATAGCTCTAGCAATAGTTGATGCGGATGAAACCAACTCCATGCGCTGCAACTGAATTGTCATGGCTGAAAGTGCTAACCCGAGGATTAGCAGCACCGCGGGTAGGGCTAGAACTAGCTCAGCCGTGACGCTCCCGGAGTCTTTTCTAGCTGCCGCCAAGGCTAAGTGCCGATCGAACTAGATCAAACAGGATGCCTTTGACTTCGTCACTTCGCATAATCACAACCAAAAGGCCTGCAAACCCGACAGCCGCCATGGTGGCAATGGCATACTCGGCGGTTGCCGCTCCATCTTCTTTTTTCCAGTGCATTTTCCTTACCTTTCTATACGGCTCTAAACAGACCAATTCCGAGTGGAACAACGGCCAAGAAAACAAAGGCGGGCAGGGCGGCCAAACCGAGTGGAATCAGCAGCTTGATCGACAGCTTCGCCAGCTCCTGGCGACGCCTATTCCAAAGCCTGTGTCGAAGGGCGTCTGCCCGGGCTGACAAAATGCCGGTCAGGGCAATTCCACTTTGCTCAGAAACCGCTACCGAATCAGCAAGCTGTGAAAGCTGCTCACTTGAAACCGGTTCCCCAAAAGTGGCAAGTGCCTTTCTTTCGGCAAGAGCAGACGCAGACGATGAAGAAAGTCCGGCTGATAACCCAATCACCACAGCATCAAGAAATGCTCCAGGGTCGGCTTCTTTAGGTTTTGCTCTTTGAAGCATTTGGATCGATACCACCCTGGCAACTATCAGCAGTATCAAACCAAGACCAACGGCAAGTGCTCCAAGAGAAGTCCGGAATGCTGCAGACACCGCCGGCAGCCCAAGTAGTTCCGCAAACAGCACCGCAAAAATCGGCAACAGCAAAATCAGGTTTGCACTTGCTCTAGGAGAAGCAAATGCCAGTTTGAGTTCCGCGTTTTGCTTTTGCTGTGACTCAAAAACTTCCGCGAGTCGATCAAGACTGAGGGCTAAGTTGCCGCCTGAGTCAACTGCAACATCCCAAATGAAACGGAACTGCTGCTGCTGAAATTTACTCAGCGATTTTGCTTGAAACTGTTTGATGGCAGCTTGCGTAGTGGCTCCGCTTCTAAGCAGTGCCGATAGTTCTAGTACAGCGAGATTTGCACTCATGCCAGTTGCAACTTTCGAGTTCGAAGCGAAGGAAAAACAACAAGTTGCCCATCGACCAATTGAAACTTTCCAATTCCTGAAACTCTTCGCTTTCCTTGCGATGAGCTAAGTGCAATGACCCAATCGAAAGCCGATGCTGCGAGCTTGGCTAGCGTCTGATCTGGCATTCCTAGCGCACTTGCTATCGAGAGCAAGCGCTCTGGAACCTGCTCAAGTGAGTTTGCGTGCAGGGTTGTTGCGCCGCGGTGACCTGTATTTAGGGCCTGCAGCATCACAAGCAGCTCCTCGCCCCTAACCTCACCGATGCAGATTCGATCAGGTCTCATGCGAAGGGCTTGCCTCACTAGTGCTTCAAGGGTTATCTCCCCCTGACCCTCAATGTTTTTAGGCCTTGATTGAAGACAAATGATGTTCGCACCCTGGAGCTCAGTGACATCCTCAACGGCGATTACTCGTTCGGCTCTTTCGGCCAGCATCGAACGAAGCAATGTGGTCTTGCCGGTTCCGGTAGGACCTGTAATCAGAAAGCTTTCGCCCGAGGTCGCAATTTCTTGAATCAGCTCGGCTTGGGAAGGCGTTGCCAATCCAGATAGCAGAGCTTCAAGATTGGTAAGTGCTCGCGAGTGAAGTCGGATTGAAATCAAGCTGGCTTCGCTGCAGCCTGATTTCAGAACCGCGTGGACACGGATGCCGCCTGGCAGGCTCACGTCGGCAAATGGGTTTGCTTGATCTAGTCTTCTGCCGCCAAGTTCGATTAGGTCCTTAGATAGTTTGGACAGCTGGTCCTCATTGAGGCTAAGCGAATCATCAACGACTAAACCGTTGCCTTTATCGACTTGGGTAAGTCCAGGCGTTAGGCAGATATCTGTGACTGCCGAGTCATCGATTAGTTGGAGTAAGCCTTCTGGTAATTGGTTTTGCACGCCAATAACACTTGGGCAAAACCTGCAGGAATTGTGCAGTGCCAGAAAAATTGTGGAGAGAAAGTTAGGGGGCGGCAGGTTTTGGGGGAAAACCTGCCGCCTGGTGATAGCGATTGGGGGAATCTAACTATCACAAGTCAGCAACGAATTGCTGACGCCATCAGTCTATGACTGGCTCTTGGCTAGATAAAGCCGATTTGTGGCATTATTGCCAAGAGCGTACAAAGACAGGGGTGAGCATGGCTGAGGAAGCTGGAATCGAAAATCTGCTTCGAGAAACCCGTAGGTTTCCACCCAGTGCCGAGTTTGTGGCTCAGGCAGTAGCAAAACCAGACCTTTATACAGAGGCAAATGCCGACCGGTTGGCCTTCTGGGCCAAGCAGGCGCGCGAGCTTTACTGGCACAAGCCCTTCACCAAAACCCTAGATTTCTCAAACGCGCCCTTTGCCAAGTGGTTCGAAGACGGCGAGCTAAACGTCTGCTACAACGCCCTGGACCGTCACGTGCTTGCCGGAAACGGCGACCGGATGGCCATCTACTTCGAAGGTGAAAATGGCGACACCGCTACCTACACCTACTCGGAACTTCTGACCGAGGTAAAAAAAGCGGCCAATGGCTTTGCAAACCTTGGATTGAAATCCGGTGATCGTGTTGCCATTTACATGCCGATGGTTCCAGAAGCATTGATTGCAATGCTGGCAACGGCAAGGCTTGGCGCAATCCACTCAGTAGTTTTTGGAGGCTTCTCCGCGGAGTCGCTTCGAAGCAGAATCAACGATGCGAAAGCTGAGCTGATTGTGACCGCTGACGGTGGATATAGAAAAGGTAAAGTTTCTGCCCTAAAGCCTGCTGTTGATGAAGCCATTCAGGATGGCCAGTGCCCGAGTGTGCAAAATGTTGTAGTTCTAAAGCGCGGTGGTAACGAAGTTAGTTGGGTAGAAGGTCGTGACCACTGGTGGTCTGACATTGTTGACAAGGCTTCAGCAGAACACGAAGCAATGCCTTTCGAGGCAGAACACCCGCTGTTTATTCTTTACACCTCTGGCACCACAGGTAAGCCAAAGGGAATCATGCACACCAGTGGTGGCTACCTAACCCAGTCTGTTTTCACACACAAAAATGTTTTTGATATTCACCCCGAAAAAGATATCTACTGGTGCACAGCCGACGTTGGCTGGATCACCGGTCACACCTATGTGGTCTATGGGCCTCTCGCTAATGGAGTTAGTCAGGTAATTTACGAAGGAACACCAGACACCCCTGACTGGGGACGCTGGTGGAAGATAATCGAGAAGTACAAGGTGACGGTTTTGTACACCGCACCAACCGCAATCCGTACCTTCATGAAGTTAGGTCGCGAAATTCCAGACAAGTACGACCTGACTTCGCTTCGAGTACTCGGTTCGGTAGGCGAACCAATCAACCCAGAAGCCTGGATTTGGTATCGCGAGGTAATCGGCGGAAACAGAACTCCGATCGTCGACACCTGGTGGCAGACCGAAACCGGAGCCATCATGATTTCGCCGCTTCCTGGAATCACTTCCGCAAAGCCAGGCTCTGCTCAAGTTCCACTTCCAGGAATCTCAATTGAGATTGTCGACGACAAGGGCGCCAAGGTCACATCGGGAGGCGGGTACCTAACCATTACCGAGCCTTGGCCTTCGATGCTTCGCGGCATCTGGGGCGACAACGAACGCTACAAGGAAACCTACTGGTCTCAGCATCCGGGCAAATACTTCGCAGGCGATGGCGCCAAGCTCGATGCCGACGGCGACGTCTGGATCCTTGGTCGAGTGGACGACGTAATGAACGTCTCAGGTCACCGACTATCGACCGCCGAAATCGAATCGGCTCTGGTTTCTCACCCCTTCGTGGCCGAGGCAGCGGTCGTTGGAGCCAAGGACGAAACTACCGGTCAGGCCGTGGTCGCTTTCGTTATTCTTCGAGCCGATCAGGTCGCTGCTGCAGGCAGCGACTCCGATGTCAGCAAGGTCTTACGCGACCACGTCGCTAAAGAAATTGGACCGATTGCAAAACCTCGAACCATCATGGTGGTCTCAGAATTACCAAAGACTCGCTCGGGCAAAATCATGCGAAGACTACTTAGGGACGTTGCGGAAGATCGCCCAATAGGAGATGTGACTACCCTGGCCGATACCTCAGTGATGTCAGTTATCACCGGCAAGCTCGCAGCAGGAGCTACTGACTAATCTCCACGATTAGTTCAACTTCTACTGGTGCATCTAGTGGCAACACTGCAACGCCAACTGCACTTCTGGCGTGAACGCCTTTGTCGCCAAGTGCGTTTCCTAGAAACTCGCTGGCACCATTTACAACTCCCGGTTGACCGGTGAAGTCAGGAGCTGAAGAAACAAATCCGACTACTTTAACTACGCGCTTTATTTTGTCTAGATCGCCGATAACCATCTTGACTGCGGCAAGTGCATTCAGGGCACAAATTTCCGCGAGCGCCTTAGCTTGCTCGGCTGAAACTTCAGCACCAACTTTTCCGGTCATCGATAGCTTTCCATCAACCATCGGAAGTTGACCGGAGGTGAAAACTAGATTGCCGGTTTGAACTGCTGGAACATAAGCCGCTAGTGGCTTTGAGGTTTCCGGAAGGGTTAGACCTAGGTCCTTGATCTTTTGCTCGACCTGGGACATTTAGGCCACCGGACGCTTGAAGTAGGCAACCAGACCGCCTTCGGGGCCGGTGACAATCTGGACCAGTTCCCAGCCCTCGGAACCCCAGTTATTCAGGATTTGGGTGGTGTTGTGGATGATCAGGGGGGTGGTTATGTACTCCCACTTAGTCATAGTCAGCGGCCTCTCAGGGTTAGCAAGTATCCTTAAGCTTATTCTCAAGAAAGGTGTGGCTAACCCCCCATGCTTGGACTAATCGGAAGACTGTTTGGCCTTAGTGCCATTGCAGGGCTACTAACCATGGCACTAGTTGCCCCGGTAGCAGCCGTTGGAGGCTACGCAGCCTCTGCCGGAGTGTCCATATTTGAAGGTCTCCCCGACTACATCAAGCCAGTAAACGCCTCCCAGGCTTCGACCCTCTACGCCACCAAAGACGGCGAACCGGTAGTTGTTGCCACCTTCTACCACGAGAACCGAATCTCTATCGACTACGACGATATGAGCCCAAACATCCGAAATGCCGTGGTTGCAACAGAAGACCCTAGATTCTTCCTCCACGGCGGAGTTGACGTTTTGTCCTTGGCCCGGGCCACGGTTGGTGTCGCTGCCACCGGTCTATCGGGACCTGGAGCTTCGACGATCACCATGCAGTATGTGAAGAACTCCCTGGTCGAGGCAGCTAACCTGTCAGGTGACGAAGAGGCAATTGCAGCCGCTACTGACGTATCTATTGACCGTAAGCTTCGCGAAATCCGTCTTGCAATTGCGCTGGAGCAGGTTGCCACCAAGAAGGAAATCCTTGCCGGCTACCTAAATCTTTCATTCTTCGGAAACCAAATTAACGGTATCGAAGCTGCCGCCAACTACTACTTCGGAGTCAAGGCCAAGGACCTAACTGTTCCTCAGGCAGCACTGCTTGCTGCAATGCTCAAGGCCCCGAACGAATACAAACCGGATGAGCCAGAGAACCTTCCGATTGCCAAAGAACGTCGCGACTACGTAATCGACAATATGCGCGATGAGGGATACATCACTTCGGCAGAAGCCGCCGCTTACAAAGCCGAACCGGTTGAGCCAAAAATCACCAAGGCACCAACCGGTTGTGAGGCAAATCAGGCCACCGCTTACTTCTGCGACTACGTGGTCTGGACAATTAGAAACTCACCAGAGTTTGGTCTAGCCATCGAGGACCGTGAGAATCTGCTTCGCCGCGGAGGCCTAGAGATTTACTCAACCATGGACATCGATTTACAGACCACTACCGACAAGGTAGTAAAGCGCGAGATGCCAATTGACAACCGTTGGGAACTAGGGGCAGCTTCAGTGTCGGTCGAAGTTGGAACTGGAAGAGTTTTGGCGATGAGCCAAAACCGAACCTTTAGCCAGGTCGATGACGAAGATCCAACCACCACAAGCGTGAACTACTCAACCGATAGGGCCTACGGTGGATCCTCCGGATTCCAGACCGGTTCGACCTACAAGATCTTCGTTCTAGCTGAGTGGCTATCTAAGGGCTTCTTGCTTGGAGATCGAGTCGATGCCCGAAAGCGCGTGTGGAATGCCGAGGAGTTCTCAGCTAAGTGTGGCGGACTCGTTGGCACCTGGGAACCGCAAAACTCCAACAACGAGAAATACACCAACGAGAACGTGCTTCGATCAACCACCCGCTCGATCAACACCTCTTATGTATCGATGGCCGCCCAGCTAGACCTCTGTGACATTAGAGATATGGCACAGCGCCTTGGAGTCAAGCGCGCCGACGGTGAGGAGCTCTCCTACGTTCCGTCTTCAGTTCTTGGAACCAATGAGCTTTCGGCGCTAAGCCTTGCTGGTGCCATGGCAGGTTTTGCTAACCAGGGTGTTTACTGCTCCCCGATTGCAATCGATCGAGTAATTGTTCGAGCAACCGGTAGCGAGATGCGGGTACCAACTTCAACTTGTGCGCAGGCGATGACCCCAGAGGTAGCAGCTGCCGCGACATATGCATTCGAGCAAGTTATCCGCGGTGGAACAGGAACCAGATCTCAGATCGATGATGACGTTCCAATCGCAGGAAAGACCGGAACCTCTGACAAATCCGTCCAGACCTGGATGACCGGATACTCAACCGAAGTTGCTACAGCGTCTTGGGTTGGAAACGTATCCGGTGCGCAACCAGTTGACAACACTTCGGTTCGTGGACTCTTCGGTGGTGGAGTTCGCCACGAAATCTGGCGCAAGGTAATGACTCGCGCTAACAAGATCTATGGCGGCAATGCATTCCCTGAGCCGCCTGCAATTTACCTTGGCGCCTCTAAAGTTGTTATGCCTAACGTCAATGCCCTGCTTCCAGCTGATGCTGAGGAATTCATCAAGACTGCAGGACTTTCGGTTCGAATCGCTAAGTCACCGGTACTTTCTCTAAACCCGGCTGGAACCGTTGCCTACGCTGACTATGACGCTGGCGCTGAAGTTGTTCGAGGGTCGCTAGTGACTTTGTATATCAGCAAGGGCGGCGAAGTTGTTGTTCCTGACGTAGCCGGCATGACTGTAGCTCAAGCCAAAGCAAAGCTTTTGGATGCAGGCTTTGCGGCCGTCAGTGAACCGCAGGTTTCTCAGACCAACTTCTTTGTGAACTCGGCAACCATCCCGAAGGGGAATGTGGTTGGGACAAGTCCAGCTGCTGGAACCCCTGCCGAAGGGCTCGGAGCAATCCTGTTGATTATCAGTAAGGGCCCTAATTAACCCCTGGCTAGCAGCAGTTCTAGCAATAGCTGTGGGAGTTGCTGTTTGGGCAATTTTTATCGAGCGGCAGCTTTTTGTAATTCGCAAACAAACCCTAAAGGTTCTTCCCGCTGGTTCGGCACCGATTCGCATACTGCAGATTGGCGATATTCACCTAGCCCCGTGGCAGAAAAACAAGATGCGTTTTCTTGAATCCCTGGGCAAGCAAGAGGTCGATCTGGTTGTAAACACCGGAGATAACTTAGGCCACAAAAATGCCATCAAACCTCTGCTGCAGTCCCTTGCGCCACTTCTCGAAAAACCAGGAGTCTTCGTTCACGGCTCGAATGACTATTACGCACCGGTGGCTAAGAATCCTTTCGGATACTTGTTTCACGCCTCCGAAAAGCCAAACTCGGCAAGCCTCCAAACCGAGGAGTTGACCGAAGGGTTCGAAAAGGCTGGTTGGGTGAACCTCAACAATCGATTCAAAGAAATTGATGTCAATGGCGCTCGAATAAGGTTCTTAGGTATCGATGATTACCACATTGGTAATTCGAGGTTTGAGCTGTTGGTATCAAGCGAAAAGTTTTCAATTGCGCTAACTCACGCACCATACCTAGAAGCCATCGAGAAACTTACAGGCCTCGGCGCCAGAGTGATTTTCGCAGGTCACACCCACGGCGGTCAGGTTAGGTTGCCATTCCTTGGCGCACTAACTACCAATTCAGATTTGCCTGCCAAGTTTGCAAGGGGTGTTTCCGGTTGGGAGTTTGAAGGAAAGAGTTCAATTCTGAGCGTGGTCGCAGGCCTTGGAAATTCAATCTTTGCGCCGGTGCGTTTTTTCTGCAGACCAGAAGTTCGTCTGGTCACACTAATTGCAGAAGACTAGTCGCTGGTAGCCCAGGCCTCAGGGCCTAGAACAATAAAGTCACCGTTTGAGTTTTCACACCTAGCTGCTTGCTTTTCAACGAAACAGGTAAAGCCAAAGGCTGTGATTCTCTCGCCGCTTGCAAGAACTGGTGCCACAGACGCATCCGACCAGTTGGCGTTGGCGCAAGTGAACTCGGCCATATTGGAACCCTCAACTGGGTTGCCACGAAGCCTTAGCTGATAACCGTAGGTGTATTGGCAATCTTCGGGAACCGGCAGCGGTTCATACTTCGCGTCAAACTCGCGGTGCTCGCAAATGACAAAATCATCGAACTCGCTCATCGAGCACCAGGTTGGACCATCGCCAACTTTGAAGACCACATCGCCGTAGGTTGTTAAAAACCCATCCGGTAAAACATCTTTGACTTCTGCTGGCGGTGCCGTTGGAATAAGTTTTTGATCAATGGTCGGGGTTGCTGAAGGTAGGGCGCCGACAGGTTCTCCGTCGGTGGCACAGCCGGCTAGCAAAAGGCTCGCAACCAACAGAGTCGATCCGAGCAAAAACTTAGGCATAGCTCGATGATAGCCGTGGGGCTCGACTAAACCCTTGATTCAGGATGGGTGCTTTGTAACGGGTCAGTAAAGATTTATCTCTACTTTTTACCCCAGCGCACCTGAAGCCAAAAACGCTCGTGAAGGTAGTAAAGAACGAAGTTAATCAGGTTCGATATCAGCGAAAGCGATGCTGCAAACTGCCAACTTCCCGTCATAACATAGCCAACGATGAAAGTGACCGCGATGGCAATCAGGCGCCAGGTGATGGATTTGGCCAGTGAACGTCGTTTTGTGACTGTCAAAATTTAGCTTCTAGAACTCTTTGGCAACTAGCTCAGCGATTTCGTAAGTGTTGAGAGCTGCACCTTTTCTGAGGTTGTCACCGACAACGAACATATCGATGCTGTTTGCAAAGTCCAGTGACTGCCTAACCCTTCCAACAAAGGTTGGATCCTGGCCTGTTACGTGAGCAGGGGTAGGGTAAATACCCTTGGCTGGGTCATCCATCAGCACCACGGTTGGCTGTTTGGAAAGCTCGGCCTGAACCTCGGCAACAGTCAAAGGGTCCTTGAAGGTGGCGTGCACGGCTAGGGAGTGAGAAACCTGTACCGGCACTCGAACACAGCTGGCTGAAACCTTTAGGTCCTTAATGCCAAGGATCTTGCGGGATTCGTTTCTTACCTTCATCTCCTCGGAGGTGTGTCCACCATCTTTTAGGGAACCAGCAAAAGGAATGACGTTTAGGGCAATTGGAACTGGCCACGGTGAATCAGACTGGGAAAGTCCGGCTGAAACAATTGCGTCCGAGACGTTGTCGGTAGTGGTTCCAGCAAGTGGATCTTTGGCAACCGCAGCGGTTTCCTTCTGCAGTTGGTCGATGCCGACGGCCCCAGCCCCGGAGACTGCCTGATAACTTGCAACAACCAGCTCGGTTAGCGTCCACTTGCGGTGTAGCGCACCGAGCGCAGCCATCATGGTCAAGGTTGTGCAGTTCGGGTTAGAGATAATTCCAAGTGGTCGGTTCTTGGTCTGCTCGGCGTTTACCTCGGGAACCACAAGAGGCACCTGGTCGTTCATTCTAAAAGCACCGGAGTTATCTACCGCGACTGCTCCGCGCTCGGCAGCAATTGGTGCCCAAGTTTCTGAGATTTCATCTGGAACATCGAACATTGCTATGTCGATACCATCAAAGGCCTCAGGAGTTAGCTCGACAACGGTTAGCTCTTTGCCGTACACGGAAATCTTCTTTCCGGCTGAGCGCTTGGATGCAATAAGTCTGATTTCGCCCCAGATGTTCTCTCGGTTGTTGATGATGTCGATCATCACAGTTCCTACAGCACCAGTTGCTCCAACAAGAGCCAGATTTGGTTTACGGGACATGGTTATCTTCCTGTTCCTGCGTAGACAATTGCTTCGGACTCGCCATCTAGGCCGAAGGCGCTGTGAACAACTCTTGCTGCTTCGTCGACCTGGTTAATGTCAGTAACTACTGAGATTCGAATCTCAGAAGTTGAAATCATTTCGATATTTACGCCGGCCTTAGCTAAGGCGCCGAACAGGGTAGCCGAAACACCGGAGTGTGTCTTCATTCCTGACCCAACAATCGAAAGCTTTCCGATTTTTTCGTCCAACTGCAAAGCTTCGAAGCCGATAGCTGACTTTGCTGCTTCAAGGGCCGAAACTGCCTTGCTGAAGTCGCCAGCGGGAAGAGTGAAGGAGATATCGGAAAGGCTAGTCTTGGAAACAGCGATGTTCTGAACGATCATGTCGATGTTGACGTCTGCCTTGGCAACCACAGTGAAGATCTCAGCTGCCTTGCCCGGAACATCCGGAACACCGACCACCGTAATTTTGGACTGACCCTTATCTACGGCCACGCCTGCAACTACTGACTCTTCCATGCTTTCTCCTGTCGAATAGACAATGGTTCCGGGGTCATCGCTAAAGGTAGAACGAACCCGAAGATTTACTTTATGCCTTCTTGCAAACTCAACTGCCCTTATGTACAAAATCTTGGCCCCGGCAGCAGCTAGCTCCAGCATCGACTCGATATCGATAGCTGTAAGCTTTTTGGCGCTTGGGATCATGCGTGGATCGGCGGTGTAAACGCCGTCGACATCGCTGTAGATCTCACAGATGTCGGCGTTTAGTCCAGCAGCCAGAGCTACCGCTGTGGTGTCCGAGCCACCTCGACCAAGGGTTGTAATGTCACCACTTGATGGATCAAAACCTTGGAAGCCGGCAACAATTGCAATTTCTCCGGCGTCGATGGCTGACTGCACTCGGTCAGGAGTGACCTCGGAAATGCGAGCATTGCCGTAGGTGGAGTCAGTGATGATTCCGGCCTGAAGACCAGAGAATGACCTGGACTTTTCACCCATGTCGTTGATTGCCATGGATAGAAGTGCAACGGAGATGCGCTCACCTGCGGTGAGCAACATGTCTAGTTCACGAGGAGTTGCATATGGATTCTTGGAAACTCCATTGGCTAGATCCAAGAGTTCGTCGGTGGTATCTCCCATTGCGGAGACGACGACAACCACTTGATTTCCGGCACGGTGAGTTTCGATTACGCGCTTGGCGACCAGCTTGATCTTTTCAGCATCTCCGACGGATGAACCGCCGAACTTCTGAACGATGAGTGCCAACACCAGCTCCTGGAAAATCTTGGGGATTTGCCTCGAACGTTGAGGCGATAAACCCCAAGTCTAGCTGACTGTCCTACGCCCCTCAAAGGCTCGGCCGAGAGTAATCTCATCGGCATATTCCAAATCGCCACCAACCGGCAGCCCCGAAGCCAGCCTAGAAATCGTTATCCCCATCGGGGATAGCATCCTGGTTAGGTAGGTGGCGGTTGCCTCCCCCTCCAGGTTTGGATCGGTTGCGATGATGACCTCTTTAATCTCTGGGTCGGCAAGCCTTCCAACCAGTTCCTTGATCCTCAAGTTGTCAGGACCGATGCCCTCAATCGGAGAGATTGCTCCCCCAAGCACGTGATAGAGACCCTTAAACTCTCTGGTTCTTTCGATGGCCTGAACGTCTTTGGATTCTTCAACTACGCAGATGCTTGCCTTAGATCTTCTTGGGTCGCGGCAGATGTTGCAAAGTTCAGCTTCGGCAACGTTGCCGCACTGCTCACAAAACCTAACCCGCTCTTTTACTTCGGTCAGCACTTCAGCCAGGCGCTTGGCCTGATCTTCATCGGCCTGCAGCAGGTAAAAAGCAATTCGCTGAGCGGACTTAGGCCCAACTCCTGGAAGCCTCCCAAGCTCGTCGATGAGCTCTTGGATTACTCCCTCATACATCTATCGACCACCGGCTTTAGGGTCATCTAGTGGTTCTGCTCCCAGCATTTCGCGAAGTAGCGATTCGCCATATCTGGTTTCTTCATTGACCATCGAGTTTCGAGATTTGGTCTCTGGTTTTGGTTTTTCGGTTGCAGTTTCTTCTGGTGCAGCTTGAACTTCTTCGTTTACAACAGGTATTGCTGTGGTCGCCGGATTGCTATCGACAGCTGCTTCTGCAACGTGCGGCTTGAACTTCACCTGAATACCCAAAACAGCAAAAATAGCTTTTCTTAGAGCGTCGGTTGATCGACTGTCCGACTTGAAACCATCTAGATCTTTCTGGCTTAAGAACTTGAGTGTCAAAACATCTCCTGAAAGATCCATCACGGTGAGCGTGAAAGCAACCACCCAAGCTGACTTTGATTCGGCTTTTACCTGACTTAAGATTTCTGGCCAGGCTGCAACCATGGCTTGAGTTGTGACTCCGTTTGCAGAAGGTGCAGGTTTTGCTGCCTGTGCAACTGGTGCAGCAGGAGCAGCTGCAGGCTTAGGTGCCGCAGCTGCCGACTTTGCTGGAGTTGCAACTTCTGCAACCGGAGCATCGGTTGATTGAGCAACTCCCATGCGGCGTTCAAGTCTTTCGATTCGAGCTAGCGACCCAACCTCGGTTTTGTCACTTGATGGAACAAGAACCTTCGCACACATCAGCTCAAGCTGCAGTTTCGGACTGGTTGCACCAGACATCTCAGAAAGCGCCGATGAAACAGCGTTAGATGCGTGGGTTAGCTCATTCATGCCAAAGCTCATAGCCTGAAGCTTCATCTTCTCTAGCTCGTCATCCGCGATGCCTCGAAGTACAGCCTTGGCGTCATCGCCAACCGAGAGCACAACAATCAAGTCACGAAGTTTTTCAAGCAGGTCCTCAACAAAGCGTCTTGGGTCTTGACCGGACTGAATCACCTTGTCAACCGATGAGAAAACAAGAGAGGAGTTTTGGGTTGCGAATGCATCGACTACTTCGTCAAGCAAGCTGGTGTGGGTGTAGCCAAGCAGGGCTGCGGCGCGGTCATACTCAATTACTGCCTTGCCGTCTTTGACATCCGAACCAGCAATTAGCTGATCGAGCAGCGAAAGCGAATCACGAACCGAGCCACCGCCTGCGCGAACCACCAGAGTGAGTACTCCAGGGCCTGGAGTCACATTTTCCGATGCGCATACTTCCTCGAGGTAGCCAAGCATCTGAGCCGGTGGAACAAGTCGGAATGGGTAGTGGTGAGTTCTAGAGCGAATTGTTCCGATGACCTTTTCAGGTTCGGTCGTTGCAAAGATGAACTTCACGTGGGCAGGCGGTTCTTCAACAATCTTTAGCAGTGCGTTGAATCCCTGAGGAGTAACCATGTGAGCCTCGTCGAGAATGAAGATCTTGTAGCGATCGCGGGCTGGCGCAAATATGGCTCGCTCTCGCAAGTCTCTGGCGTCGTCGACACCGTTGTGCGAAGCCGCATCGATTTCAACAACGTCTAGTGATCCAGATCCATCTCGTGAAAGCTCAATGCAGCTTGCACACTTTCCGCACGGGGTATCGGTTGGGCCTTCGGCGCAGTTTAGGCAGCGAGCAAGAATTCTTGCCGAGGTAGTTTTTCCGCAACCCCTTGGGCCAGAAAAAAGATAAGCGTGATTCACGCGATCGGTTTTGAGAGCGGTCATCAGTGGAGCTGTGACCTGAGCTTGCCCAATTAGTTCCGCGAAGGTTTCCGGGCGGTATCTGCGGTAGAGGGCTTGATTCACGTTTACAACCTAGCCTCTCGAGCAGACAAATTTAGTAAAAAGACCCCCCGCACACCCATCAGAGCCCAGCTACCCTTGCTATCTTTCGATCCTGGGGGAGTTCACCAAGGTGACGCCGCACGGGGAGTCCTTGGCAATTCTAAACCCTAAAGCTTTGCCTCATTTTTGGGCCTAGCACTAAAGGCTCTAGTGAAGCTTCTTGTTCTCCAGCTTTGTGCCCTCGACGTCGATATCCGGCATCGCCTTATCGATCCACTTTGGTAGCCACCAGGCTGACTTGTTCAAGATGGTCATTGCCGCAGGAACTAGCAGCAGCCTTACCAAGAAAGCATCAATTAGAACACCGATGGCAAGACCAAACCCAATAGGCCTAATGGTTGCTAGGTGCGAGAAGGCAAAGCCTCCGAACACAGTCACCATGATCAAGGCAGCGGCAACAACTACTCCCCTTGATAGGTGAATTCCATAGTTGATGGCATCTCTTGGTTTCTTGCCGTGCGCGTAAGCCTCACGCATTCCCGAGACCAAGAACAGCTGGTAGTCCATCGCCAGACCAAACAAGATACCAATCAAGAAAATCGGTAGGAAGCTCAAGATTGGTCCTGGGTTTGAAACGCCAAACAGTTCAGCGAGCCAGCCCCACTGGTAAACCGCAACAACGGCTCCAAGAGTTGCCGTCACAGTCAGCAAGAATCCAGCTGCTGCAAGAACTGGAATCAAAACAGATCTAAACACCAGCATCAGTAGGAAAAGAGAAAGCAAGATAACGGTTGCTAGATATAGCGGTAAGACATCGGCGATCTTGTCAGAGACATCGATGTTGGTGGCTGTAATGCCGGTGACACCGATGTGTGCTCCGTACTTTTCTAGGAACGGACCCTTTAGTTCCCTGATGTCGTAAATCACATTCTCGGTCTCAACGCTTGATGGACCACCCGATGGAACAACCTGGAAGATAAAGGTCTTCTTGTCATCGGCGATGGCTGCAGGAACTGCGGCCTCGACGTTGTCCAGTGTCATCAGTTCGGTGGCAACATCGGCCTGGAAGGCCAAGGTGTCATCTTCTGAAATTGGGTTGTCGGTAGTCAAGACGGTAGTGATCTGACCGTTGAAGCCAGCGCCAAAACCATCGCTGGTTAGGTTGTATGCCTTGTAAGCGGTTGAATACTTCGGCTCGGATCCGCCATCAGGCAAACCTAGGCGCATGTCCGACAAAGGAATCGCCATAATTCCCAAGACTGCAACGATTGAGAAAACCGCTACCCACGGGTACCTGGTTGCCCAAACTGGCTTTAGAGCATTCTTAGGCTCGGCATTTTTCTTGGCGGTCTTCTTTTTCTTCGCTGCAACTAGCTCAGCTTTTTCCTTCTTGGAAAGAATTCGGTCGCCAATCAAAGAAAGCGCCGCAGGGGTCACGGTTAGCGCAATCGCAACCGCAATCACAATTGCAATGGCACCCATCGATCCCATAAGACCTACGAAGCCAATACCGGTTAGGTTCAGGGCAACGAGGGCAATAATCACTGTGAGACCTGCGAACAAAACAGCGTTTCCGCTAGTTCCATTAGCCAAACCAATTGACTCGGTGATCTTCATGCCACCGCGAAGTTGTCTGCGGTGACGGTTGACGATAAACAATGAGTAATCGATACCAACGGCAAGACCCAACATCACACCCAAGACCGGAGTAGTTGAAGTCATTTCGATCTCTGCAGCAAGGGCCAAAACCATGGTCGCCGAAATGGCAACACCAACTACCGCAGAGAAGATAGGTATTGCCATACCGATTATGGTTCCAAGCAAAACGAACAAAACAATTGCAGCTGCAATTAGTCCAACGATTTCACCAACACCGAGGATGTCACCGAAAGACTGAGTTAGCTCCTGGGAGAAGTGAACCTCGATGCCGTTGAGGTCAGCATTCTTCAGGGAATCAACAACCGAGGTTCTGGTTTCGGTTTCGACTTCGGTTCCGCGCTGCTCAAACCTGATTCCAGCAAGGGCTACGGTTTCGTCTTTTGAAACGGTTGTAAAGTTCTTGGTTGCCGCTAGAAGCTTTTCACCGATAGCAAGATCGATCTTGGCCTGGGCAATTTCTTCCTTGCCAGATTCCAGTTCTTCCCTGGCGGATGCAATTTCAACTTTACCGGCTGCAAGCTGCTTACCGGATGCAAGGGCTGCTTCTCGTTGCTG
Organism: Actinomycetota bacterium; assembly: GCA_046046195.1. Classification (GTDB taxonomy): domain Bacteria; phylum Actinomycetota; class Actinomycetes; order Actinomycetales; family Microbacteriaceae; genus Rhodoluna. Next base: position 48,669 of record JBJOKH010000044.1, read on the forward strand.
TGCTACCTGAGCCAAACCGCCTTCAAGCTGCGCCTTGTTGGTAAGAAGTTCTTGCTGCGCAGCCATAGGTGCACCAGCATCCTGCATTTGCTTTAGACCCGCGTTCACCTGAGCAAGCTTGCCCTCAAGGTCTTTCTTGGCTGCCGCTAAATCAGCAAGGCCTTTGGCGAGCGCGGCTTCGCCATCGAGCAGTTCTTGTTCGCCGGAAACCAGTTCACTTTCGCCGTCTGCAATTTTGGACTCAGCGTCGGCAAGTTCCTTCTTGCCATCGAGAAGCTCTTGTTCCCCGTCACGAATTTCTTTTTGAACTGTAAATGGGTCAATGGCCTCTGAGATTCCAGGAAGGGCTTCAACTGCCTCGAGAGCTGAAGTAATGGCAGCACGATCATCGGCTGTGAAAGAACCGTTGGCTTTGTAGAAAACAACCTGTCCGCTACCGCGGCTCGCTTCTGGGAAAGACTTTTGTAATTGATCTACAACAACCTGAGATGGAACACCGTCGATTGACATCGAGGTGGTCAGCTTGCCACCGAGGCTAAGTGCTAGGCCAGTAGTGATTGCAAGCAGCACAATCCACGCGATGATGACCTGCCAAGCTTTGCGGGCAGAAAAAAGACCTAGTTTGTAGAGCAGGGTAGCCAAAGAGTTATCCGTTTCGGTAGCTGAAGCAAGGGTCCCCCATGGCGCGCTAGCACCTAAGGAATTTCGTAGATTTTTGGAATCAAGCCAACGTCGGCTTCATACCCTTCAATTTTAACTCCCCCAAAGCCGAAGCATTCCCGCAGGATTGCCTTCCCAGCAACTTCGGAGGTTAGCCCTGGTCTGTTTCTTCGGTGGCTACAGGGGTTGGAACCGGTAGACCCACAATCACGATGCTGATTGCATCGATTCTGAGCTTTTCTGGAAGCGGCATCAAAGTTGCGGACAAAATCACTCCCTGGGAGTCCTGCCTTAGAAGGTATCTGGCCATGGTGCGCTTCAGAGTGGTGTCCTCACCACAAAGAGCCATGTCCATGGCGTAGATGGCCTGGTAAGGCTCGACGACCTCTTCGAGTCCTGCCTCGGCCTGTGGCTCAAGGCTTGGGTCAAGTGCAATCTTCATAGAGTTTCCCTCTATTGAAGATGTCACCTGTGTGGTTGCAGACAATAAAGAGGTGTACTCGGCCCGAACCAGGGTTTCTGGATCGTTGGGGTCTAGCACAACTCCGACCATCGAAGAAGCCAGGTAAGAAGCTGCGCCGTAGCTGGCGATGGCAATCGAGCCCGGTTCAGCTGGAGCTGCCAAATTGATTTCGTTGTACTCGGTAGTGTCTGCTACCGCCGATAGGTCAAGTGGAGTACCGGCTACCCGACCGATCCATTCTGAAAGAGCTGCTTTAGCCGATGCAGTTGCCTCGGTGGGAAGAATGATTGGCAGGTCAGGTAGCGGGAAATCACCGTTTAGTGGCGAAAGCTGTGGGTCGGACCAGTTGGTGATGTTTCCAGCAAAGATGTCAACGATTTGCTGAGGCGATAAGAACACCTCGAAGAAATCAGGGACGTTTACAACCAAAACCGCCGCGTCAATGGCAACTGGAACAGTCGCAAAAGGTGTGCATCGACCTGCAATTAGCGAAGCCTCTGAAATTAAGAGATCGCTCTCAGTGGCGGTGTTGTCTAGTGCAACCATTGGCATGTTTTCACACGCAAACAAAAGTGAGTCGGTCCAGTTCATACTGAGGTCGGTCATCGAGTCAGGAAATGCGACAGATACTTCTCCGTCCTCGCACTGGACTTCCATCTCGGACTGAACCGCGAGAATCGATGCAGGGATTGGCGGATCACAAGCTGTTAGCGACAGGCTGATAAACAGCGCTGCGGCTACTGACTTCAATAGTCTGGCTTTTTTCATGATCTACTCCCTAGTTTACCCCAGCACAAAAGCGCGGCCCGAGTAGGGCCGCGCTCTCGTGACTGGAGGTCAATTGATGCTTGTTACTTGATTGTCGCGATCAACCTTAGGGCTGCAGCCTGCAGCTTTCCGGTTACTGGGACGTAGTCACCAGAGGATGCTCTCTGTGGACCACAGGTCTTGATCATGAATGTGAAGTAGTCCTTCACAGCAGCTGCCTTTTCTGGCTTTGACGATGCTGTTGGGGCTAGACCATAAGCGATCAGGTTGATTGGGTAGGCGCCCTTAACCTTTGCCTTGTAGTCCCAAGTTAGAAGTCCGTTGGTCTGGATCTTCTGTGCTCCGATGAAGCGACCTGAGCTAGCAGCAGTTGGCTTGACGAATTCGCCAGCACCGTTCTGGACTAGAGCAACAGGAAGATTTGCCTTCTTGGTGTCAGCTGGGTCAGCGATAGTGATTGAGAACTTGGTCTGCTTAACAGTGTTTACAACACCCTGGTTCTGTGCTGCGCTTACACCAACTGGTGACTGTCCGATAGCTGTTGCCCAGGTTCCGTTGTCCTTCCAAGTGCCACCTACGGTAGCAATCATGTAGTTAGCGAAGTTCTGAACGGTACCGGATGAGTCAGAGCGGTAGACAACCTGGATTGTCTGCTTTGGAAGCTTGGCAGTTGGGTTTAGCTTCTTGATTGGAGCTGCGTCCCAAGTCTTTACCTTGCCAGTGAAAACGTCGCTGATGACCTTCGGAGTCAAGCGTAGGTTTGAAACACCTGGAACGTTGTAGGCGATAACAATCGCGCCACCAACTAGCGGAACATAGGTGAAGTTTGATGGGGCACCGGATGAGTATGGGGAGTCGGTTCCACCGAAGTCAGTGGTTCCGGCAGCGAACTGGGTGCGTCCAGTTCCAGAACCGGTCGAGTTGTAGTTTGCCTTGTTCTTTGTGTACAGGGCTGAACAGACCTGCTGGAAAGCGTTCATGAATGATGAACCAGAACCAGTGATGGTTTCGCTCGCGTGTGCGGCAGGTGCCACGAACGCGACGCTCGCTAGCAGCGCAGCTGCTGCCAGGATTCCGCTAATCTTGCGCATGTTTCTCCTTGACTTGAACTTTGTCTCTACTTGAGATGCTCCCATTAGAGCAATCTGCGGTGAAGCGTGGGTGTTTACCATCTCAACTCCAGAAGAATTGAAGGTTAACAGTTGGTTATCCGAAGTGGCCGTTTACGTAGTCGTTGGTGCGAGGGTCTTCGGGCTGGTTGAAGATCTGCTCGGTCCGACCAAACTCCACAACATAACCAGGCTGGTTGTCGTCGGCCAAGAAGAAGGCGGTCTTGTCGGCAACGCGCTGGGCCTGCTGCATGTTGTGGGTTACGATCACGATGCTCATAGTCTCTTTGAGCTCAAGAATTGTCTGCTCGATACGTCTGGTTGAGCCTGGGTCCAGGGCTGAGCAAGGCTCGTCCATCAATAGAACCTCTGGGTTCATGGCAAGCGACCTTGCAATACAAAGACGCTGCTGCTGACCACCGGAAAGAGATAGGGCTGGCTCGTCGAGACGGTCCTTGGCCTCGTTCCACATCGAAGCACGCTTCAGGGAAGTCTCAACCAGTTCGTCAGAAATCTGGTTTTTTCTACCAGAAAGCTTTAGCCCAGAAAGTACGTTTTCCTTAATAGACATAGTCGGGAATGGGTTTGGTTTCTGGAAAACCATTCCTACCTTGAGTCTTACCTGGCTTGGGTCCACGGCCTCGTCGTAGATGTCCTCGCCATCTAGAAGGACAGAACCAGCAAGACCTGCGGTTGGAATCAGCTCGTGCATGCGGTTGAGAGTGCGGATGAAGGTCGACTTACCGCAACCAGATGGTCCGATCAGAGCGGTGACCTGGTTGCTTGGGAACTGAAGGTTTACATCCTTGAGAACGTGTCTCTCGCCGAACCAGACGTTTATGTCTCTGGCTTCTAGCTGAAAGGTCTCAGTTGAGAGTTTGTTCATCGCTTTACCTTCTTTTTCTTCAGTGACTTAGGTCTTGAAACGTATCTGGCCAGTCCAAACAAAATGCCAACCAGAATCATTAGCACTAGGGCAGCTCCCCAGGCTCTCGAGATACTGGTGTCAAAGCCAAGAGCTACGAAACGGTAGATGTATGTCGGGAGGGTAGCCATACCTCCGCTAAACACGTTCCAGTTGGTCTCTGCGATCGGGAAGACGGTAAGAATAAGTGGCGCCGTTTCGCCAACAACACGTGCCACACCCAACAAGATTGCTGTGACAACACCCGACTTTGCCGCAGGCAAAGTCACTTGGAAGAAAGCCTTCCAGGAAGAAGCTCCGAGCCCCAGGGCACCATTTCGCAATTCTTGGGGAACCAGCTTCAAAGATTCCTCGGTCACCCTAGAAACTGTTGGGAGCATGAGCGGGACCAGCGCAAACGCACCAAGCCAACCGGCGTATTGGGAAACTCCGGTGACGATGAACATCGAGTAGATGAACAAACCTGCAACTACCGAAGGAAGACCGGCCATCGCCTGGATAACAACGCGAACAAATCCTCGACCCTTGGAGCGAGTCTCGGTCAAGTAAACCCCCGTTGCAACACCGAGTGGAACGGTGATGAGCGTGCTCAGGCTAACCACCAAAAGGGTTCCAATGATTGCGTGACCCACACCACCAAACTCAAGCGGATCGGTTGGGGTCACGTATCTGTTGTTCTGGTAAATGAAGTGCGGGCTAAGGGCTGAGAATCCTGCCTGAATCAGCGACCAAACCACAGACATCAAAAGGACCATGACGAACGTGCCCAGGAATATCGTCGTCACAATCAACGCTGCGTCTGGAACGCCTCGCTTGCCCTTCAGGATTAGGCCAACCAGACCTAGAGAAACCAGAAGTAGCGGTAGAAGAATGAAGATAACTGCGACGATAAGGTTTACACCGGCAAACAACCAGGCCCCAGCCGCAATTGCGATTGGAACGATGCTTCCAACAACCTGCAGAGCCTTGGCGCGGCTAGTGGTCCGGGCCCATGGCTCGGCTGTCTTTGGTCGTGCTACCGGATCTAGGTTCATCGGTTATTCCATGGTTGGGCTTTGGCAACAATGAAGGCCGCAATCGAGTTGATGATCAGGGTAAGTATGAAGAGCACCACTCCGGCTGCTAGCAGAGCACTAACCTCTGAAGCACTGGCCTCTCCGAACTTGGCAAGAATCAAGGAAGCAATCGCTCCACCAGCTGGCTCAAGAATGGTGAACCAGTTGAACTTGTCATAGATCAAGTTCAACACGAAGAAGATTGCAACGGTTTCACCGAGTGCTCGTCCAAGTCCAAGCAAAACACCACCTGTGATACCGCTTGCGGAAACCGGAAGAATAATCTTTCTGAAAGTTGACTCGCGGTTTCCACCTAGAGAAATAGATGCCTTGATCAGGTCGTCGTCGATTTGGCTGAAGATTTCTCTTGTCACCGACGAGATGATTGGAACAATCATTACGGCAATTACGACACCTGCAATAAATGGAGTTCGAAGGAAAGAGTCGGCTTCGTTTGCAAACAGCGGAATGAAGCCGAGTGCGCTGTTGATCATCTCGCCCCACTCGGCACCTACCTGGCTAAAGACTGTCAAGCCCCAAAGACCGATGATCACCGAAGGAATTGCGGCTAATAGGTCAACGAAAACGGTAGCGATTCGAGCAATCCTCTTCGGCGCCATGAACTCAATGAAGTATGCAATTGAAATTGCCATTGGCACCGCTAGTACAACACCAATGATTGCGACTAGAACCGACCCCCAGAGCATCGGTCCGATGCTGTATTGAACATCGTTGCTCGACCAGCCAGTTCCAAAAACAAAATTGAAAACACCCTGCTCAGCAAAAGTTGGCCAAGCTTGAACTCCGAGGAAGATCAGAATCAAAATGATGAAAACAAGTGATGAGTAACCAGCTGCAGTGGATACTCCAAAGAAAATCTTGTCTTCTCGTGTTGCTGGCTTGACCCTGAGTGCGCGCCTAACCGGTGCGGTTTGAGGTGTTTGGGCCATGCCTAGATAGTGGGCTTTTCGGGTGTCGGGCAGTTGAGTCCTTGGTAAACACCAGGTGAACAATCCTTGGAACCCTCAATGATTGCTTGAGCTTAAGGCCCGATATCCCCAGAAACTAGGGACCTAGTTTCGGACTAAACTCATAGGGTTATCTATCGATAAACACCTGGAGAATTCGCCTAGTGGCCTATGGCGCACGCTTGGAAAGCGTGTTGGGTGAAAGCCCTCGGGGGTTCGAATCCCCCATTCTCCGCCAGCAAGCTAGGCTAATCCGCTTTTCCAAAACCAGGGCGAGCCGCCCGTTCCTCCAAGCTCTCGAGCTCTTGGAAAAGCGATATCTGTAAACCTGCTGGAGCATCAAATCGAGCGTTCAATGAACGCCAAGGTGTTTCGCGAGCCTCTGCAAGTAAAGTCGCCCCGCCTTCGACAAGTTCTTCTGAAAGTGCGCGAGTGTCTTCAACCTCAAAGGCCAAGCGAATCTTTGGGCTAACGACTCCGTCTGTCTCTACGCTGTCAATCATGCGCACCTGAGCGGGATTAGAGATCTCGATGGTCGCAGCGCCTGCGTGAAGAATTGCGACCCGAGCGTCACCTTCGCCCTCGAATGCCGCCTGCTCTTCTAGCCCAAGAACATCACGATAGAAGGCCACCGCCGCGTCATAATCATCGGCTTGGATCACAACGCGCAGCTGACGAACGCGTGGAGTATTCGGATCTGTCATTTCACTCTTTCCTACTTCTAACATCTTTTGGCAGATACTTCAGATTGCTTTTGATACAAAGGTTAATTGGCGAATGCCTCAACTCGGATACCACCATACTTTGCTCGCGTACAACTACCCGTCTTCCCCACCCATCATCGCCCGCAAAGTCTCATCCGCCGCGCCAACAATTTCATAAGTTCTAGAAATCAGTTCTTCGGCGGATTGAGAAGCAAGTAAGTCCATCTGATCAAGCTGACCGACCGGCAATATTCCCGCCAACTGCCAGCAAGCGTCCATCGGGTCTTCGCTTAGCTCAACTTCGGAATTGAATTGCAGATCTCCGAATTCACTGGCGAAGGCAAGTAACTGTCTGACCTTAGTTTCTAAATGAACCCTGGATGGCATCAGGTTGTCATCCCAGATTAGGTCTGGGAGAAAGTCGATATCCGCAATTGGATAGGGGTCATCTGGCAACCAGGCGTTTACTCGAAACCTCGTTGAGCCGTAAGACTCCAGTCCGTAAAAATCTTCTGTGGTTCCGATGTTGGTGACCTTGGCGATTGTGCCTAGGTTCATGCGCTTTTCTCCCCCACCAACTTCAGTCCCCCGCTCAATTAGAACAACGCCAAACTCGGGCTCCTCGGAGGTCACTAGGTCTCCAAGCAATTTCAGGTATCTGGGTTCAAAGATGCGAAGCGGAAGCGGCATGGAAGGTAGCAGCACTGAGCCAAGCGGAAACATGGGCATTACTGGCATTTGGCTGCCTGGTAATCAAAGATCACAACCCCATGCTAAACCCGGTTTTGTACTTCAAGAATTCATAAACTCTGAGCTCTGGCTACCCCTTGGTCTCTAAGCAAGTTTTGAGTTTGGTGCTCTAGCCTTGTTAAGTTGGGAGCTTTTTGAAGATGTTCTTTGCCAAGAAAAACACTGTTGCCCTATCGCTAGGCGGGGGCGGGGCAAGAGGCTATGCGCACATCGGCGCCATCCGGCAGCTAGAAAAACACGGCTACGAAATAACAGCAATCGCCGGCACCTCAATGGGTGCGGTGATCGGGGCCCTGTACGCAGCAGGGAAACTAGACGAATTTGAGAAGTGGGCCAGAAAGCTAACCAAGTTAGATGTTGTTGGTCTGATGGACTTCACCGTTGGAACCGCAGGGACCATTAGGGCAGAAAAGATTCTCACTGTGGTCGACGATATTCTAGAAGGCGCGAATATCGAAGATTTCCGTCTACCTTTTACCGCGGTGGCTACCGACATCCTCGATCACGAAGAGGTGCTGTTTAGTTCGGGTCCAGCTACCCAAGCCCTTCGAGCATCGGTAGCAATCCCGGGTGTAATCACACCGGTGATGATTGATGGAAGACTGCTCGCCGACGGTGGGCTAGTGAATCCGGTTCCAATTAGCCCACTTGCCAAAGCCAAGGCTCGAAAGATTGTCGCGATTGATTTAGCACAGGGAAGATTTGAAAACCCGTTCGAGCGCGAAATCTCTGAGCACTTTTTGAAGCGCGCTTTGAAAGACACCGTCAAAGCATCCAGAACCAAAGTTGCCGAAGTGGCCTCTAAGCCCAGCACCAGAAAACTTGCCAAGCAATTAGGTGTCGATACCAAGATTCAAAGAATCGTCAAGATCAAGGAAGAAACTCCGCTGCAGAAGATCATTAACGACGTTCCGAAAGCAATAAAGTCAGCGGATGTTGTGCTGATGTCAATTCAAACGATGCAGCAAAAGCTGACCGAAATTGAATTCAGAAAGCACAAGCCAGATCTTGTAATCGGAATTCCAATTGATGCCTGCGGAACCATGGACTTTTATCAGGCCAAGCCCATGATTGAGCTGGGGGAAAAGCTAACGGCTGAGGCACTTCTAAAAGCGAGCTGGTAGCTCCAATCAGGCTTCCTTGCGCAGGCTTTACAGGTGGTCCGAAGAATAGGAACCTAACATGAAGGCCTTCAACCTTTGAGGGTGCTTGGATTCCGAAGGAAATGCCCGCTAGTTAGTCAAATTCCTATTTGGCAATGGCCTTCTTAACAAGCTTGGTAATCTTCTTGGCGGTGTCGTCATCCAAGGCGGTAATGGCAAAAACCGTTGGCCAGAAAACCCCGTCATCCAAATTTGCAGCTTGCTGAAAACCAAAGGTTGAATAGCGCGAATCAAATTTGCTACCGGCTTGGAAAAAGCAAACGACTTTGCCTTTGAGGTAATAAGCCGGCATTCCGTACCAGGTTTGCGTGGTTAGTTCAGGGGAAATGCCCATGACGAGTTTGTGGATTGCCTTGGCAAGCTTTTGGTCCGGCTTACTCATCTCGGCAATCTTTATCTGAACCTGCTCTTCACCGGAGAGCTTTTTGAACTCCCTGAGTTCTTTGGCTCGGTCCTTCATGGCTTGGCGTTCGACGTCGCTAAAACCTGACTTGGTGCTCTTTTTTGCTTCCGCCATGAGGGTTTCCTTTAGCTTTCGGATTCAGATTCAATCCTAAGTTAAGCCTAAATTCACAGGGTTTTGGGGCCTCTGACCCCCGTTGCCAAGGGATAGATTAGAGCTCGTGCCTGAAATCCAAATTCCTGAAAACAAAGCTCCTGATAGTGCCGCTAACCCTGAGGTTGACTCAACTCACTGGCGATCCAAAGCTGCCGTTTTTCTCACCGGCCAGACCATCTCGATGTTTGGCTCGTTTCTGGTTCAGTATGCGATTTTGTGGCACCTGACCCTGACCACCAAGTCAGGCTCGGTGCTTGCCCTGGCTGCCATCTTTGGCTTTTTACCGCAGGCCATTGTCTCGATTTTCGCAGGGGTTTGGGCTGACCGGGTCAACCGCAAGTGGATGATCATCTTTGCCGATGCCTCGATTGCAATCTCGACCCTAGCTCTTGCCCTTTTAATGATGTCCGGGGTGGATGACCTCTGGATTATCTTGCTGATGATGGCGATTCGTTCGGTTGGTGCCGGAGTTCAAATGCCTGCTGTCTCAGCTCTTATCCCCCAGATCATTCCCCAAGACAAGCTAATGAGAGTCAACAGCATCAACAGCACCTTGGGTTCGATTACCGCAATCTTGGCACCTGTCACAGCAGCTGCTGTCTACTCATACTTTTCGCTAACGGCAATCTTCTTCGCCGACGTCTTTACCGCAATCATCGGAATCATCATGCTGATGACCATTAAGGTTCCACCACTTGCCAGGGTGGCAGCCAAGGACAAGCCGACTTACTTTGCTGACCTCAAAGACGGCATGTCATACATCGTGACCCACGAGCTGGTTCGCTGGATCATGGGAATCTTTGCAGTGGTGTTCTTGCTAGCTGTTGCCCCTTCCAACCTGACACCGTTGTTTATTGCCAGAAACTTTGGCGAAGAGGTCTGGATGCTAACCGCAGCCGAGGTTATCTTCTCGATAGGTATGGCCTTAGGCGGTGTTCTGCTTGCGGTCTTTGCCATGAAGATCAACCGCGTAAGCCTAATCATCGGAACCTCGGTGTTCTTTGGTGCCACAACCATCGTCATGGGCCTATCAACCGATTTGTACTTCTTCTATGCGCTGTTTTTCCTAATTGGACTAGCGGTCCCGGCCTTCTCAACTTCGGCAACCACCATGCTGCAAGAAACCGTTGAGCCAGAGCGTCAAGGAAGGGTCTTTGGCTTCCTGGGAATTGTGATCTCGGTGGTTATGCCAATTGGCATGGCGGTCCTTGGTCCCCTGGCCGATGTTTTTGCCATTGAGGCTTTGTTTATTGCCTGCGGCATAGCCATGGTCATCATTGCCGTGGCCGGAATCTTGCTACCTTCAGGCAAAAAGGCCATGGCCGCAGCCAAGGTTCACCTGGATTAGGCCTAGATAGGTAGTACAAATAGTCCCATTTGGGCTCAAATTAGATCCCTATATAGAGGTAAGACCCGAATGGGCCTACTTCCCACTAAATCAGCTGAATTACCCCTGCTAGTTGCATGGTTGCTAGCAGCATCACAACTCCACCGATTCGGTAGATCCACTTGAATCCTGGCCTTCTAATCCAGCGGATCTCACCCTCGTTACCCTCACGTCCCAGCATTCCAAGGATTGACAGAGCAAGCATTGGAATCGGTAGCAGAGCGAAGGACCAGAGGGCTAGATCTGGGCTGGTTCCAAACCACATTCCAACAACAGATGTTGTCAGCGAGGCAACAATCAATGCAAAGGCAAGTCCTGGGATACCGGTTGGCAAGACTCTCCAGATCCATGGGAAGTTCTTGAATCTGTGAGAGTAGAAGCCAACGATGGTCGGCAGGATGAACAAGGCGCTACCTACCCAGACCTGCCAGACGTTACCCATCAAGGCAGCAGTCACAAAGATAAACACCGATAGTCGGAACGCCACCGATATCCACTTCTGAATCGGAGCCGGGTCGTCAACATCGGTTGGGTGCAGGGTGTCAAGCCTTGCTGGGAACCACCTTGCAACAAACTCCTCGAGCAGCACCCTTAGGGTAATTGCAATCGCAATTGTGATTCCAAAAGTGTCAACGTGGTTGGCGATAGCCAAGGTGCTTCCGGCAAGAGCAGGAAGGGTGCTGATCATGGTCGCGGTCACCCAGCCACCAATAAACGGCAAGACCACTAGGTCAACAAGTCTCTCCCACCAGTACTCTTCACCGTCTTCTGGTTCCTTACGGAAAGCTCTAAAGGCGTTAGCCAAGAGCGCAGGGCCGTAGCCGACGATGATGACACCAAGCAGCAGCCTAACGTCATCAAGACCTAGAGAGCCGTGCATCACAATCGTTCCAACCACAAACAGCGTGGTTCCGATTAGACCCGCGAAGGCATCGAAGATACCAATCACGGCTAGAACTATGAACCACTGCCAGTGCGGAGCGGCAACACCCGTGTCGTTTACCGCAACGGCTCCAAGTGCAATTAGCGCCGAGGCAACTGTTGGCAACAGACCAAAGCTTCCAAATGCTGCCCTCAGGTAAGCTCCATCGACCGCGATCTTTGAGAACAGCGGAGAGAACTTAGCAGTCTTCACAATCATCTTTATGAATGGCGAATCGGCAAAGGTCAACCACTTCTTCTTCCAGATCTTCCAGCGGTCACCGCGACCACGACGCCTGTTGCGGTAGCGCTCGTGAGCGGTGTCGATGGTCGCAATCGAACCGCCTTCACCAGAACCACCGGTTGATCCACCGGCCGGAGCCCTAGAACCACCGGAGCCACCGGATCCGCCACCGCCACCAGCTGCAGCACCGGCTGCACCTGCCGCTGCTCCAGCAGCTGCCGCGGCAGCACCGGCCGCTGCAGCAATTGCACCAACGGCAGCGGCAGCGTTACCGAGGGTGTCGGTAAGGGCGGCGGTAGCCTCGGGGCTAGCTAGCGGATCAAATGGAACAGGTGGGGCACTGTCATTTCCAGTTGCGCCGATTGAGGCGCCGCCGTCAGATGAGCCCGAGCCCGAAGCGCCTGGGTCACTAGGCGCAGTTGGAGCAGTAGGCGCGGAAGGATCAGCCGGCGCAGCACTTGGCGGAATCGGCGCCGGGGCTGGATCGCTCGGGGCAGGTGCCGGGGCTGGCGCACTAGGAACTGGTGCAGGCTTAGGCGGAGCTGGCTTTACCGGATCGGTTGGCTTTGGAGGGTCAACAGGTTTGACAGGAAGAACAGGGCCTGGCACGCTACCTGAGCTGGAGCTTGCAGGTGCGAGGGTTGTGAAGGTTGTAGTCGCATCTGTTCCGTTGCCAACAGCGTTCTTGGCACGAACAACCACGTTGTAGGTGTTGCTATCACTCAAGTTGGTTAGTTCACAAGACATCACAGTCACGGCTGAACAAACTTGGACACCATCAAGCAGCACGTCGTAGCCGGTGATTGGGCTACCACCGGTGCTTGCTGGAGCAAGCCACGAGACAGTTGATGATCCTCGGCCAGGACCTACAACCAGCACGTTTTGTGGAGCGGTTGGAGGTGTAGCTGCAACAACAAGCTCTGGGTCAGAGTAGATGCGAACTGTAATGCTGCCGTCAACAGTAGCCCTCTGAAGTGGAGTGTATTCCCCGTCCACAATCTGGTAGACCATGGCGCCAGCCTTGATTTGTGAGTTGGATAGCGTCACGGTAATCGGCTTCTGGACATTATTGCCATCAAACAGGGTGTCTGGAACAGTTGCGGTAGCACCTGTTCCAAGTAGCCAAGAAACTACAACCGAGAAGAAGTAGTTATTGGTCTCACCAATCATGCTGCGCTGACGAGTGACATCCTTGAAGTATCGAACCGAAACAATCGTTCCGTTAGGCAAGGTTCCAGCAGGAATCTGGATTCTAGCCTGCGAGCCAGATGGGTTGTGGGTGATCGTGGTGTCAATTCCCTGGCTCGAAGAAGCGGTGTAGGTGGTAGCCGTCTCGAGGGCAGCCTCATCAACTCCGTAGAACGAGCTCTGTACCCAGCGGGCGTATAGCGTCTTGCTAGCGGTTGGCTGGTAAGTAGCCCCTGCTGCCCCAACGAAGTTTCCGCCGGTTAGAGCATCGAACCAACCGATGAATCTGAAGTTGGCGCGGGTCGGTGTGCGCAGAGTCGTTGAGCTAGTTCTTTGAACAAGCACGTCAGTGACCGGAGTTGGGCCGTTTTGGGCGTTGAAGCTAATGGTGTAGTTTCCATCAACCCACTTGGCGTAAAGCACACCGTTGCCGGTTGGCTCATAGTTTGAGACCACATCCCCGCCTGGGGTCGCGCTCCAACCGGCAAAGGTGTAACCATCTTTCACTCGATCACCTTGAGCAGGAAGAGTCATTGCGCCACGGCCAACCGTGAAGCTTACGTTTGCCTGCGGTGAACCGATTCCACCCTGCCAGTCAAAGCCAATCTGATAAACATCCGGCACCCAGGTGGCTTCAAAGCCCACAGAAGAAGATCCGATTACGTAGGTCGGACCAACTGCGTACTTGGTCACTCCGGCATCTGGAGTCCAACCGCCGAAGGTGTATCCAGTTCTAGAACCTGGATCTGGCAGGGTCAGAATTCGACCGATGTTTCCAGTTCGGTTGGTGTGGTTGTTGCTTCCACCAAGTGAATTGAAGCTGAAGTTGTAATCAATTGGTGTCCACTCGGCGAAGAACAAGTAGTTGTCATCGCGAATAACGGTCTTGGTTCTCGCTGCGCGAATGATGGTCTCGCTGGTCGCTTGTGCCTTCCAACCAGCGAAGGTGTAGCCCACACGAGTTGGCTCATCGCGGAGCGTAATTTCCTGGTTTGGAGTACATAGACCACCGCTTATACACTCGGCATCCTTGTTGTCGTTTTCTACGTCGTTAGAGGATTTAGTTCCGCCACCGAAGGAGTACCGTACGTCGAGTAGCTTGACCCATTGAGCCGTGAACTGTGGAGCGGTCTCACCAAGGACGTACTTCTGACCTGAGCGGTAGGTGGCCGAGCCATCTCCCCAACCGAAGAATAGGTAGGAGCTTCCTCCGATATTCGTGATCTCGCCGTTCAGGTCAGGAAGTGTGATCTCGGAACCGAAAGTGTTGGAAGCATTGGCCGGCCAGCGAGTAATGCCTTGGCTGGTAGCCGCTCCAGGTGCAAAGGTGTAGTTGATGCTCTTGAGTGTCCAAACTGCAGTCAAGCTCTCGTCGACGAAGTTGTTGCTGAAGCTGTTGGAAACAGCCGATCCGCCAGGGGTTCTGGACCAGCCGCCAAAGTCGTATCCGGTTCTGGTGAATCCAGAGGAAGGCAGCGTCACGTTGGAAGTTCCAACTGTCCAGCTAACTGGGGCGCCAGTTAGGCTTCCTGTTCCACCGTTTAGGTTGTATGAGATCGAGTATGTTCTAGGCGTCCACTTCGGGTAGAAGTTGATGTTTGAAGAAACAACAGAAACTGTTTGTCCAGAGTTCAGTTCAGTGCCGAGACCAGAAGGGGAGGTCACCCAGCCGGCGAAGGTGTAGCCGGTTCTACCCAGTAAACCAGAGTTACCAAGCAAGGACACCGTTTGGCCGGTGTTGTAAAGTCTCGAGTCCACAGGAACCGCACCTGAGTCAGCGTTTGAGTAGTTGTACGTCACGGTGTAGTCAATTGGAGTCCACTTCGCGTACACAGTCTGGTTGACAGTTGGGACAAACCTGCCGTTTAGCTTCAATTCCAACGGAGTTGTGAGGGCAATGTCTGAATGCCAGCCGGAGAATGTGTATGCGGTTCTGGTTGGAGCGGGCAGGGCGATACCGGTGCGAATAATGTCTGTGGTGTAAGAAGTGCTAACTACAGAGTTACCGCCGGTGGCACCGTTGTACTGGAATAGAACGGTGTAGGTACCTGCCTTCCACACTGCGTACAGGGTAAAGTCGGTAGTTCTTCCGTGCAGGTACGGGAAGGTTAGTGCCGAGCCACCTTCGGTTGCCGACCAACCCATGAACTCAAAGCCGGGGTAGCTTGGATTGTTAGCTGGAGCTGCAACTTCAGAACCTGTGGTGGTCGTGGCTGTAATGACAGCATTCGAGCCGTCGTTTATCTCAAAACGCACGTTCAATGTGTTTGGAGTCCACTTGGCGTAAAGCGTGAAGTTAGCAGTCTTGCCGTGGGCATAAGGGAACGTTGCCTGAGATCCGGTTAGTTCGGCGTTATTGAACCAACCGGAAAAGGTGTAACCGGCACGGGTTGGAGCAACCGGTGCACTGGAAATTGACTCACCGGTTCTCGTGGTTGTTGCCGTGACGGCAGTTCCCGAGTTGGTGTCGAAAGTCACATTCAGCGTGTTAGCCGTCCACTTGGCGTAAAGCGTGAAGTTTGCAGTCTTACCGTGGGCGTATGGGAACCTGACAACCGTGCCGGAGAGATCTGAGTTCTCGTACCAACCAGCGAAGGTGTAACCGGCTCTGGTTGCCGTGATTGTGGCGGCAATCTGCTCACCAGTTCTGGTGGTAGTTGCGGTCACCGCGTCGCCACCGTTGACATCAAATGTCACGGTCAAGCTGTTGGCATCCCACTTGGCGAAGAGAGTGAAATCGCCAGTCTTGCCATGGGCGTAAGGGAAGGTCACAACCGTGCTCGAGAGATCGCCTTCTTCGACCCAACCCAAGAAGTTGTATCCGGCCCTGGTCGGTGGGGTCGGTGCGCTAAGGATCGACTCGGCGGTTCGAGTGGAGGTAGAAGATACTGCCGAGCCTCCACTTGAGTTGAAGGTCACAGACAACGTCTTTGCTTCCCACTTGGCATAGAGGGTGAAGCTCTCCGTCTTTCCATGTGCGTAAGGGAAGTTGATAACCGAGCTTGCTGGATCTGCAGTTTCTGCCCAGCCCAAGAAGTTGTATCCTGCTCTAGTTGGCGCAGTTGGGCCGCTAGATATCGGAACGCCGGTTCTCGTGGTTATACCCGTCACGGCCGATCCGGAGTTGGAATCGAATGTTACGTTTAGGGTGTTAGCGTCCCACTTGGCGAAGAGCGTGAAGTTTTCAGTCTTACTGTGAACGTAAGGGAAGCCAACCTGAGATCCATTGAATCCAGGGTTGTCATACCAACCAGCGAAGGTGTATCCAGCCCTAGTTGGCGATACAGGTCCGCTAGGTATTGACTCCGCGGTTCTTGTGGTGGTGCCCGTCACGGCAGATCCAGAGTTGGAATCAAATGTGACGTTTAGAGTGTTGGCGTCCCACTTGGCGTGGAGGGTGAAGTTTTCAGTCTTACCGTGGGCATATGGGAAGCTGATCGCACTACCCGAAAGGTCAGAGGCCGCAAACCATCCGAGGAAGGTGTAGCCGGCTCTGGTTGGAGGAGAAGGCGCACTACCGATTGATGCAGCAGTTCTTGTGGTTGCAGCTGTAACCGGCGATCCTCCCCTTGAGTCGAAGGTGGCTGTCAAGGTATTGGCATCCCATTGCGCGTAGAGGGTAAAGTCTCCTGTCTTGCCGTGGGAGTAAGGGAATGTGATTGCCGAACCCGAGAATTCAGAGTTGTCGAACCATCCCAGGAAGTTGTATCCAGCGCGAGTAGTTGTGAAGCTGGTCGCTAGTTGCTCTCCGGTTCTGGTTGTGGTTGCAGTCACAGCAGTTCCGGAGTTGGTGACAAAGTTTACATTTAGGGTATTTGCCTCCCACTTAGCGTGGAGGGTGAAGTCCGCCGTTCTGCCATGGGCATAAGGGAAGCTAATTGCGCTATCCGAGAAGTCCGCGTTGGCGAACCAGCCAAGGAAGGTGTAGCCGGCACGGGTGGTTGTGAAGCTTGTTGGCAGTGACTCAGCTGTTCGGGTTGTCACCGCGGTGACTGCAGAACCTGAGTTAGTGTTGAAGGTCACATTTAGAGTGTTCGCTGTCCACTTTGCATACAGCGTGAAGTTTGCAGTTCGGTTGTGGGTGTAAGGGAAGGTAACCTCTGAGCCTGTAAATCCATCGTTATCGAACCAACCAGCGAACGTGTAGCCGGCGCGGGTGGTTGTAGCGGTTGTATAGAATTGCTGTCCGGTTCGAGCGGTAGCGGTAGTTATAGAAGATCCGGATTTTGTGTCAAAAGTCACATTTAGCGTGTTCGCTGTCCATTTTGCATACAGCGTGAAACTTCCGGTGACTCCCACGACCTCTTGGTTTGTGAAACTAGTGCCTGTGCCGTCGTCAACCGTTGACCAACCGGCAAAGGTGTATCCGGCCCTGGTGAACGGGTTAGCGGTCAAGGCGGTCGAAACTCCCGAGGTAATCGACTGAGTTGTTGTTGAACCACCAGGGAAATTGGAATTGAAGGTAATGGTGTTTACGTTTGCAATCCACTCGGCATACAACACGATGTTTGAGGTCTCACCATGGGTATAGGGGAACGTCAAAGCATTTCCGGTGCGGGCAAAATTGTTTCGCCATCCGTCAAATGTGTATCCAGCTCTAGTGGGGGCTGTCGGTGCCGAAAGAATCTGCTGGTCTGTTCTAACCGTTGTTGAAGTCACTAGAGTTCCGCCATTGGACTCAAAAGTCACGTTTAGGGTTATCGCGTCCCACTTGGCATAGAGCGTGAAGTTCTCGGTCTTACCGTGGGTGTATGGGAAGCCAACTGCTGAACCTGATAGGTCAGATTTGGCAAACCAGCCGCTGAACGTATACCCGGCTCTCGTTGGGCTTGTCGGACCACTGGCAATTGAGGCATCAGTCCGCGTGACTGTTGATGTCACAGCTGTTCCGCCATTTGAGTTGAATGAAACAGCTAGATCATTAGCTGTCCACTTTGCGTGGAGCGTAAAGTCGGCAATTCTTTCGTGAGTATAAGGGAATGTGATAGCTGAGCCCGTTAGGTCGCTATTCACAAACCAGCCGTTGAAGGTGTAGCCAGGCCTAGTCGTTGTGAAGCTATCCGGAAGATCCTCGGCAGTCCTTGTCGTAAAGGCAGTAACTGCCGAACCAGATCGCGAATCAAAAGTTACCGTAAATGGATTAGGAGTCCACTTAGCCCAAAGGGTGAAGTCACCCGTACGCTCGTGCGCATAAGGGAAAGTGACTGCTGACTGTGTGAAGTTACTGTCGGTATGCCAGCCAGCAAAGGTGTATCCAGCTCTAGTTGGCGGGGTAGGTTCTGTAAGTTGCTCGCCGGTCCTAGTCGTAGTTGAAGTGACTAAAGTTCCGGAGTTGGAGTTGAATGTGACGGCTAGCTGGTTGGCATCCCAACCAGCAGCCAGAGTGATGTCAGAGCTTGGGGTGTACCTAGCTCCGGCGTCACCTATCTTGGTGCGGGTTAGGGTGTTCGTGGAGTCGTACCAACCGGTGAAGGTGTATCCGGCTCGGGTGATGGCATCCGCTAGGAACAGATCACCGGAAGTGGTACCCCGAGTAGTACTTGCCGTGACGGCAGAGCCGCCATTGCTGTTGTAAGAGACTGCCTTGTAGTTTATTGCGCCAATGTCGGAAATGTTCTGAGTTCCAGAATAAATTCTAAATGACCTAATTTGACCTTCGAAGTGCGATTCGTTAGACCGGTTGCTTCTACCCAGGAAGTTACTTGTCAAACTTTGGCCCGTTCGGAGGCTCATGTTTTTAGATTCTGAGTGAACTAAGGAACCGTTTCTGTACACCAAACAGGAACTTGAGTTCAGAATTATCGTGTATCGGTTTAGTCCAGACGTGATTGTTCCCGTTGGCGGAGCACAAGTCGTGGCTGTACCGCTCCTGAATACTGCAATTTCAAAAGTGTCAGTCAGACCGAATCTGTAAACATTTACGGCGTCGAAATAACTATTGAAACCCTGGCTGAAATCTATGACTCTCTCCCATGATGTGGGGGAACCCAGATCAGCTTCGAAGTCAAATGTGATGCCTGAACTAAACGAATTAGTCTGCAGGTCTGGTAAGTCGATGTAATCGCCAGAGCCATTGACCCCGCCGGTGAAATTCCAAGAACCCGTTGGGCCAGTCACATCGACTGTGTTGAATGCAGTGCCGTTGTTACCTCGGCCCGAAAGGTCCCGCACTACCGAATTGGTTGCATATGAGTTCAAGTCAGAGGAGTTGTAAGAGATGATCGGAATAGGAGTCAGGGTTGCTGTGACACTTGCCGATGCATTCTGATAGTGGGTGCGGCTTGTAGTAATAGTCGCTGTTGCAGTCTGACCAGAGGTGATTCCCGAGAATACAACCAAACCAGAGCTATTCACAGACACAGTTCCGATACTCGAAGTCCCCGAGTATGTGTAACTAGCGTCGAAGTTGGTGATCTGGACACTCAGGCGGTCTGTAGATCCGCTGATTGAGGAAACTGGGGTAGCAAAGGTTGGAACTAGACCAGGGGCAGCAGCAATGACTAGGTTGAACGAGCTGGTTGTTGCCGTTGCACTGTTGATGTCAGTGACGGTCACGGTAATCGGGAAGGTACCGGACTGGGTTGGTGTTCCGGACAACCTGTCTCCAGTGAGCGTAACTCCGGCAGGCAGTGAGCTTGTGGTCGAGAATGTCCTAGGCGTTGCACCGCCAGCAGCTGTAATTGTCAGAGAGTAAGCCGAGTTGACAGTGCCTGACAGCCCGGTTGAAGGAGTGGTGATTGTTAGCGCTGGCGCAACTGTAAGCGAGACTGACCTTGAAGTGGTTGACGAGGTTGTTCCATTGAGCGAGTTAGTGACAACAACCGAATAGCTTCCAGCGTCGGATTCTGCAAGGTTGTTTCGAGTCAAGCTTGAGGATGTTGCCCCAGAAATGTTTGATCCGTCTTTCAGCCACTGATAACTCAATACACCGTTATCGGTCTTGGTTGCCCAAACACTAAGTGTGGCCGACTGACCAACAGTTCTATTAACTCCCGTTGGCTGGAAGGCGATTGTTGGAGCAACAGCAGGTGAGTTTGTGGTTGCGGTTCCCTTTAGGGACTCAGCGGAGTTTCGCTCTGAAGAGCTGGCAATTGCTGTCACGCTGACGTAGTACAGGGTGCTATCGGCAATTTGGCTGAATTGGCTGATTCCAATTCTCGTGCTGGTTTCCGTGATTCCAACAACAATTGCGCTTTCGGATCCAGTAGCGGCTGCATAAACCTTGACTGTGTAGCTCACTGCGTTTGCCACAGCGGTCCAAGAAACATCCAAGGACTTCAGGGTGTTTGCAGTAGCAACAACTGTTGGAGCCGCTGGGGTGTCCAGCTGAGCTGAAGCAACAGCAAAGCTCTGTTGAACTTGTTCTGCTGCCGAATAAGTTGAGTTGCCGGATTGGTTCGCATTGAGCACACACGTACCGGCAGCAAGGAATGAGACTACTCCACTGGATATCGAACAAACGGAAGAGGCGCTGGCATCAACTGAAATTGTGACGCTTAGGCCGGAGCTTGCGGTTGCTTGAGCTGTGTAAGTAGCACCGCTAGCCCTTGCTGACGAAGGAGCGGTTGATGTGAAGCTGATGGTTTGGTCAACCTTGATGTTGTAATCGCCGGTTGTTGCACTCGGAGTACCAGAGATTTGCGCTGAAGTAGCTGTGACGGTCGCCGTGAATGTGACCCGGTGGACACCGGAGCTGTCGGAGATGCTGAGGTTTGTAAACCTCGCAACACCTCTTGTTGAGGTTGTTGTGCTCTTAGTACCTGTAAGAGTTCCAGGACCAGAGGCCTTGGTTGCTGTGACGGTGTAGCTGGAGGCCTGCGTGTTCGCAGAAGTAAGTTCATTGTCGAATGCATCTGTCAAAGTAGCAACGGGCGGAGGATTGAACGCCACAGCCATCATCGCGTCGACAGGGCTTCCAGCGGGAACCTGAGACATGGTTATCTTGGTTGCCACTCCATACTCAGGAGTTATCTGGTCCACTGTCGCAGGTGTGAATTGGCCAGTTAGCTGGTTATAGGACAGTGCTACGGCTGCATTCAAAGCAAGATTTCCTGTGATGGAGTTGTTTCCTGGCAGGTTAATCGAGCTAGCACTAATGGCTAGGTTTACCTCAGTGATCGATCCGCCACCACTGGTTTCAACAGAACCGCTGGTTCGAAGAGCAAGCGTTGAAACTGATGTTGGAGCGATGGCTGCGGTCACAAAGATGTTTCCCGAGTTGGAACCATTTAGGGCTCCAATTCGCAAGGTTCCTGCGGTAACTCTATTGATTTCTGCGCTTGTCAATGAGAGTTGGTTGGCAGTTTCAGTGCCCAAGTTGATAGGACGGGTATTTGTGTTTGGGAATAGCGACACGACTCCAGTAGGCGCGGAGAGCCCTCCCACAACTGACAATTCAAGGGAGTCTGCTCTAATGGAGATGTCCTGACCTGCTGTTAGGACAGCAGTGCTTTCAAACCCTCCACTTGGATGGCCAATGGAAATACTTCCTTGAGTAGCCTGTACTGCGTCGCCCAGCCTGGTCGTTGAGGAGGTCGCCACTATGTCACCCAGTGCGGATTCTATGCGTCCAGTGGTGAAGGTACTTGAACTAGCGTTGCCGCCTCGGATGAAATTGTTAGCAAGTAAGTTAATTCCCGCATCTCCCCGGAGCGTTTGATTAGCCGCAAGGTTGATGTGCAGGTGGTTGGTCGCGCTCAATGTTAATCTTCCACCGACCTCAAATGAGCCAATTCGCGAGGAGTCCGTTCCCAAGTTCAGGTCTGCACCACCGAGAGTTCGCAAGGTTAGATCAAATCCACTAGTTGATCTAAGGTTTCCGACCCCTGAGACTGATATGGTGCGGCCCTCGATTAGTGAGCTCTTGGTCGATAACACGCTTAACAAGGCTGTTTTTCCAATTGAAGCGGTGCCAGAGGACGCCACAAAAACTCCCTGAGAGTTAAACGAGCCACCCGTCACAGACGACCCGTCGATTATCGAAATGCTGTCAGCGATAGCTTGGGAGATTGTCAGAGTTTTGCTCCAGAAATTACTATTCGAAAACTCCAGCATGTAGGATCCGAAGGCGGCATTAGTTGGTAGTCCCAGTCCGGTGAACGTTGCTACTCCGTTAACTGATGTGACCTCATAAGAGCTGGCGTTAGAGAACCCTGTTCTCGTTAATGTCTGAGTTGCACCGGTAGCGATACTTACTGCCCGAACCCTGATTACTTGCTCGGTGAGCTGCGTTCCTGCTAGCGGAACATTGATCTGGATCGTGGAATTGAAAGCCTCCCCAGGTCGGGTTATTGTCGGCACTGAGCCGTCAACTGCAGTTAAAGCGGACCCATAGAAGAGAATTACGGCACCAGAACCACCGTTTCCGCCCATGTTGCGAGAACCCCCGGCCAGTGATCCCGACATGGCCGACGCTCCATTTCCACCGTTTCCTGAATTCATGGCACCATCGGAACCGGAGCTATTCTGCGTAATTGTGCCCGAGGCACCCCCCAGACCAAATATTGCTCCCCTATAACTGCTGACCAACGTGTTGAAGGTTGGTAAAGTCGCGGAGCCTCTACCGCCACCTCCCGCACCCCCTGATGACTCCAGGTTGCCGGCGGAACTACTCTGGCCGGCTCTTCCCGCTGAATTGTGCAGGGATACTGTTGTGTTTCCTGACGGAATGAATACTCGCTGTCCGCCTTGACCAACCGTGATTGCTAATGGACTTTGCACAGAAATAGATTGTTCCTTCGTTGTACCTCCGCTACCTCCGCGAGCAACTTGGTTGTCGTAGGTGTTGCCACCAGATCCACCGCCTCCAACTACTAAAGCGGTCACATTGCTTACGCCAGCGGGCGGCGTCCAGCCTCCAGCCGCAGTCAAGTAAGAACGGTTGAACCTGAAATGCGTTAGAAGAGTGTTAGCGGTTCCTGTTTCTAGAATTGAACTTGATGTGAAGTTCGATTCGGAGTAGTTTCCAACAACCCCAGTATTAAACGAAAGGTGCCTACCGCAGGAACTCCTATCAAGAACAACACCGGAATTGAATTCGTTAAAGTCGTATAGTGCTCGTAACCCTGTTGAACAACTTGAGCTTGGTGCTCCGACAAAGCTAGCTCCATGCGTGTGCATGGATCTAGAGACTTGCGTGCTCGATAGGTTTGTTCCCCAAACTTTGAATTGATCAATTTGGCCATCAAACTCAGGATGACCAGTTTGCCTTGATCCTCCGATGGCAAAGTGCGTTCCACTCGTGGAGCGACTCATGGATCCACTCCAAACCAACTGGCCATCCAAATACACTTCTTGACTTGTAGAAGATGACATGACCCATGAGACGTGTGTCCATCGGTTTGCTTGTAAAACAATTCCCGTGTTGATTTCTGATGAGCCCCCGGGATTAACTAGGACTATCTCACCGCTGTAAAGCCAAATAGCATTTCTCGTCGAATTAGCGACATTGACATCGTCCTGCTGCGCAAATAAAGAAGACCAGCCTGTAGCTATCGTGTCTGGCCGAACCCAGGCTTCAACTGTCCAAGCTGCCGTTCCCGAGGTTGGAATAACTGGGTCTGCCGAGCTGTTCAAAGACGCGTACTCACCGTCCACGCTGCCCTTGTCCCATGCCTTGTCCTCTAAAGATGTCCAAATGGCATACAAAGTCCGAGCTGTCGAAGACGTTACGGCCTGCTGATCCGGGAAGCCTGTTCCGGTTCCATTTGCAAGTGTGTTCCATTCCCTGAATGTGTGCGCAGTTCGAGTAAATGAATTTGCGGTTAGCGAAGTCGGGTCGGACGTCGAGATTGCCTGCGTAGCAGAACTTCCGCTGCCGCCGTTTGGGTCAAAGGTGAATTGAACGTTGGTGGTTGTGGAGGATTGACTGGATTCTGGTCCGGAAGAGTAATTTCCAGTTCCCACAGCCGTGACGGAAATCTTGTAGTTTGTTCCGTCAGCGATTCCTGCAAAGTTGCTGGAGGATATCGTTAGGAAGGTACCGGACACACTGCTGATTGTCTGAAGCAGTGTCGAGCCGTTAGTCGCATAAATCTTGACGGTGTAAGAGCTGGCGTTATCAACCGCTAGCCAAGTGACCCCCATGGACTTTAGGCTTCCAACAGTTGCTGAGCTAGTAGGAGTCGAGGGTGTACCTAGAGGCGCTGCCGAAATGGAAATTGCAAAACTATTTGTGGTTGCTGTTGCTCCATTGGCATCTGTCACCCGAACTGTCACGGTTTGTGTTGTGGCAGCCGATGGGGTTCCCCGGATTACACCAGTTGAACTTTCGATAGAAAGCCCAGAGGGCAACGTTCCAGAATTCACGTCAAAGGTGTAAGGAGAAGCTCCTCCAGCCCTTGCTAGCGTAAGTGTGTACGCGGAGTTGAACGTTCCGCTCAGTCCAGAAGCAGGTGTTGTCAGCTCCAAAGCTCTCGACACTGTGAAAGATTGCTGAACTTGAGTTGCAGGTGCGAAAGCGCTGTCGCCTATCTGATTCGCGTTGATTCGACATGTTCCGGCTGTGACCATGGTTACAGTCGTCCCGTTTGTTCCAGAGGTGGTACAAACAGGTGTTGTATCGGAAGTGAAGCTGACTGATAAACCACTACTCGAAGTGGCTGCGACTGTGAATTCGTTTGTTCCACCCATTGTTCGATTGGTCATCTGCGTAAATGTGATTGCCTGGGTTGAACGAATGTTATAAGTTCCTGTTGTGGCAGCCGGTGTTCCAATGATTGGTACTGAACCAGAAGATGCGGTCGCCGTGAACGTCAGTGTATGAGCCCCAGGATTAGTTGTAATTCTCAGATTGTCAAAACTTGCAACTCCAGCTGTGGTTGCACGAACAAGC
Organism: Actinomycetota bacterium; assembly: GCA_046046195.1. GTDB lineage: Bacteria > Actinomycetota > Actinomycetes > Actinomycetales > Microbacteriaceae > Rhodoluna. Next base: position 73,366 of record JBJOKH010000044.1, read on the forward strand.
GTTCCAGAGAGGGTTCCCGATCCAGAGGCACGAGTCACAGTAATTGAAAAACTTGAAGCAATAGCGTTTGTAGCCAAGAGGGGATTTGAGAATTCATCGCGCAATGTTGCCTCGGGAGTCAAACTAAAGACTTCTCCAAGAGTTCTATTTTCTGTCTGCGTAGTTGGCACTCTCGATAGAGTCAGTGAACTTGGGACGCCGTACTCTGCAGAAATTCCGTCAACGCTGGTAGGCGTAAAGTTTCCAGAAGTTTGACTGTAGGTAAGTGCCGAAGCTGGAGAATTAAGAGCCAAGTTGCCAGAGATTGAATTGTTTGCAGCCAGGTTGATGGTTCCCCCGGCTTGGATGCCTAGGTTGGTTTCCGTAATCGAATTGGATCCGGTGCTAGAGACTGTTCCCGATCCACCAGTGCGCAATGCGAGAGTTGGAGTAAGAGCTGGACTAATGGCAGCAGAAATCTCAATGTTTCCGGTGTTGGCGCCTCCAGGGGCACCAATTCGAAGTGTGGTGGCTGAAATGCGATCTAGCTCGGCGTCAGTAAGGGACAATCGGCCGATTACATTAGTGCCTAAGTCAATTACTCTGCTATTTGACTGTGGGGCAAGTGTGACGTTTCCATTCGGGGCCGCGATGTTAACTGACGTACTTAGGGTCATGTTGTCCGCTTCCAACAGCACGTCACCGTTGTTTGAAGTTATTGACCCAGTGTTCTCAAATGTCCCAGCGCGGTAAGTGACATTCCCCGAGCTTGTGATATTGGATCCAACCGTTACAGTCTGAACATTCGAAGCTGAGCCCACAACCAAACTTCCAACAGTTGTCGTAGAAGCTGTAGCTGGGAAGGTGACAGCAGAATCAAAAGAAGTTGAGAAAGGTTCAAAGGTTAGGCTTCCAGCGGTATTCACGTTGAATGCTGCAGAGCTCGAGCTCGAGTGAATTCCTCCTGCAACAATTCGAATGTTTCCACCGGTTGCAGGTGAAATTGGCGCGTAAGAAGAAGTTCTGTTTGCGCTTGAAAGTCCAATTGGCCGAGCTCCCGAATTTAGGGATACGGGGCCGTTGGCTGTTTGGAATTGAAGACCAGCTACCCAAAGTCCAGAGCTTGCTGAACCGCTCGAGCTAGTTCCTGTTATTGAGATACCGGCGTTCTGACCTGATGCTCGAATAGTCATCGGGTTTGGGTTGTTGAAGTTTGGACCAAGTTGCATTCCTGTGTTTGATGCAGATGATCCCGTGATTCGTACCGCGTCGCCCGATACGGCAAAGTTCCTCGTGGCATGAATCAAGCTCGTCGCTGAAGACCCGCTGAAGTAGGCATCGATGCCGGCACTTGAATCGTTAGCTTGGTTGTAAGTTGTCGCCCCTTCAAGAGTGATTGTTCCAGCATTGATGTCTTGTCCGGGTGGGAACCAAATTCCAGCTTTAGCCGTCGAGGCAGTTCCCGTGTAAGAACCAGATGCAGAAAACTCACCTGTTCCCGCCCTCACCACAAACACGCTGCTATTGACGGTCGTTCCAAGTTGAATTCCGTGTTCCACGTTTGAAGCCGCAGGACCGGAAGGGCGGGATGCATCTGCAGTCATCGCGGTACCGCCACCAATAGTGATATCGGCACCGGCGGCTGATGATTGAGTGGTATTAAGCTGTGTGAAGTTTCCAAGCGTCACCCCACCTGCCGCGCCAGTTGTCCAAAACGTTATCGGACCACCTGCGGTTCCAATAAGTCTTGGGGAACTAGAAGCATCGTTGCCGGCGCTCGTCGTAATGCGTCCTACTGACTTCACACTGATTCCCTGTGAACCCGCAGTTAGGTTTGCATTCAATGCTGTTGTTGAAGCGGATTCAAGTAGAAGGTCGGTTGCGCCAGAAATAGCGGCCCCAACAGTTATTGCTCCGGTTAGGGATGTTAGTGAAACACCACCGGTACCCGATGTTGTGATGGTTGCAGAAGTTGTCACAGTGGCACAGCTCACAGTTAAGTCTGATGCAAGGCTTATGGCCCCAGATAAATTGGTAAAAACGCCTGATCCTGCACACGTCAAAGTTAAATTGTTTATCGAGCTGCTGGTAAGCCCCGTTGACACGGCTATGTTGCCGGAGCTCTCGATAGTAACATTCCTGGATGTCATGGCTGAAACCAAATCATCCGCTCGAATGTTAGTTGCTGACGCACCATTCGCCTGGAAGACCCCGTCGATAAACTGCCCCGCGGTTGTTCCAGAACTAGTGATTGAAATTGAAGTGGCAACAAATGTCGGAGTCACGGATAGTGAGGTCCCAACAAACGCATCAGCGGTTACTGTCAAAGTCTGAGCAGAGCTGCCCACCCCGGATTGGAAACCAATGTTTGAGAAGGTGGCAACCCCATCACGGGAAGTTGTAGTTGTAGATGTGATGTTGGTTGTGACTCCACCAATTGTCTGCTGGAGTATGGATCCAGTAGCAGCTGTCAAGGTGACCTGCTGGTTGGCACCTGTGTAGTTTGTCCCATCAGAATTCTTCAACTGAATGGTTATTGGTCTTTGGAAAACTGAGCCTGCTCTTGCACCCCCCGGATTTTGGGTGACGTCCATAATCGAGCCATAACTTAGGATTACAACGCCAGAGCCGCCGTCACCTCCCGAAGATGTGTTGCCGTTTCCAGAGTTGTTTGAACCACCACCACCTCCTCCTCCGGTGTTGGCGCTCCCATCAAGCCCGTGTAAGTTTCCTCCTCGACCTCCGCCGCCAGAACCTCCCGCAGCAGTGTCAGTTGGCACGTCGTGGTTAGATCCACCACCGCCGCCAGCCAGAGTCACAGGTGTGCCAGTTATGTTTACCGATAGTCCCGCACCCCCAGCCCCAGCAAAACCTGTGATGCCTGGAGAGCCAGCTTCTCCAGCCCCGCCACCACCGGCAGCTTGCCATGAGGCAGATGTTCCAGAGCCACCTTTATTTCCTTGGCCAGCAGTTCCGAGCGCGCCAGTCGCAATGGTTGTCCAATCGCCTGAACCATTGTGTTTACCTGATCCTCCACCACCAGATCCTCCAACAGCAGGCTTCGCTCGGGCGACAGTAATCCAGTTATCACCTGATGTGCCAGGTCTGTGAGACCCCCCGTAGCCACCGCCCATGGCAGTTGCGGCCGAACCTAGGGAAGAGTTCTGGCCACTCGAAGCTAATTGGGAATAGGTGGCGATGTTGTTGGCAACGCCCCATTGTGCTCCTCGGCCGCCTTGACCGACTTCAACGCGAATTACGCTATCGGTAATCGACAGCCTCTGTGATTGGATTAATCCACCGGCACCGCCACCGCCGCCAACCCAAGCACCACCTCCACCACCTCCGGCGACTACTACCGCCTTAAAGTTTGTAAATTGCGCAGGCCTTGTCCAACCGCCTGCGGCGGTTAGGTAACTGCGGTTGAACTTAACCACGTTCTGCAAAGAATTAAAGGCGGTGCTTGTTTCGATGATTGAAGATGAATCGAAGTTACTCGACGAGTAGGAACCCGTGACGGCGCTATTGAAAGGCAGGTGCCTATTGCAACCGCTACGATCAAGGACAACTCCTGTGTTGAACTCGTTGAAATCGTAGAGTGCTCTAAGCCCAGTTCCTTGTGCACAGGTTCCTGTCGGTGAAGCTGAAGTTCCGGTCCAGGATGAGTACTCGTGCATGGATCTAGAAAGCTGATTGGCATCGAGCGCTTGACCCCAGACCTTTACTTGGTCTATTTGACCCTCCCACTCGCGATAGTTTGTTTGCCTAAGTCCTCCAATTACGAAGTTTTGCCCCATCGTGCCAACGGTTAGGTTCTGACTGTGAACTTCGGTGCCGTCCACAAATATCTTTATGACGCTTCCGTTGTAAGACATCGCGATGTGGTACCAACGACTACTTGTCAAGTTGTACGTAGTAGCAACATCAGTAGTCCCACCATGGCCGAAGCGAAGACCCTTGTCCCAAACCCACAACCCAACTCGATTGCCCCCTGTGTCTGAGTCAGTCTGCTGGGAGAAAATTCCGCCATAAGCAGAGTCGTTGGTTATACCGCCTGCCCCGTCACTATTTGGGCGGATCCAGGTCTCAAATGTCCACCCTCCGGTGCTTGGGATGACCTGAAGGTTTGCACTGGCATAGTTGTTTTCAAGTGTGGTTTTGTTCCAAGCCATATCATCAAGCGAAGTCCACATCGCAAAAAGAGTGACATTTGCTCCTGCTGCCGAGAGACCATCACCACTGTTGTAGGAGGTACCGGTTCCATTCGCTGCAGTGTTCCATCCTCTAAATGTGTGTCTGTCTCGAGTGAATGAGTTTGCAGGGATAGTAGTGCTAACGGAGTCGGCCACATTGATAGTTGCCATGGTTCCGGTTCCCCCATTGCTGTTAAACGAAATGGTTCTTGGGGTGATGGTGTGGGTTCTAACAGGGCTCGGGGAGCTCGAGTTAGTGCTGGTTCTCGCCATGACTCGGAAGTCGTAAGAAGTTGAGTTCGATAAGCCAGTAATTGTGGTGCTAGTTCCAGAACTAACTACAACGGATTGAGATGGGTTGGTTCCCCAGGAGGAATCCGACGTAAGTTTGTACTGGACCACGTAGTTGGTAGGAGATCCGACCGGGGCTGTCCAGCTAACGGTGACCGCATCTAACGCGGCGTTGACAACCGTTGGCTGAGCCGGAGCAGTTTGGGAAGGCGTAGCCATTTTTCCCCAGATTTGGAAGGCGAATTGTCCCAATCCCGTAGGGGTAGAGCTGCGCGATATCCCCGTCGGCGTATAGGTTAATCCATCTAGATAGGTAACCCAGTCTCTAGGCGAAAGTTCCGTTGAACCTTGCGCTCCTCCAATTCCCACGAAAGCATCACAGGAGCCCGTGTCTTGAGTCTCATTATTCCAAAGGATTCCCCAGCGCACTTTATAGCCGGTTCCACAGTTTACGTTATGGCCATAAATTCCCGTACCGCTTTGATACGAAAAAACTTGCGTTGAGCTGTCAGAGTTTGTCTGTCGAAACTTTTGTCTGGGCACTGCGCTAAAAGCGTTGCTGTTGTTTGGTACGTTCAACCAAGCGGTTGTTGTGAGGCGTGAAAAAGCAGTATTTCCACCCGCGCTTTCCAACCAAGTGTGCCCGCCGAAACTGTTGTTCGCTATGTCACCTCCAATAGGAATAGAGCCGTTTGCAGGGCTGGAAATAACAGCCAGCATTTCCGATAGAGGCGTGCTGTTATACGCGTGATACTTTGCGTCGGAACTGATGTTGTTACTCGGTGAAGCTTCGTTTAAGACAGACGTGTTGCTAGTGAAGTAAGTGCTGGAGTACCCAAAGTTTGAAGTTCCCCTTGTTCCCTTCATCAGTAGAATCCAATAGCCACCTCCCCAAGAAGAAGAGGTGTCCATAACAACAAACACTTCCCTTGGGGTTCCCCCGACATTCAGCCAATACACGGTGTTAGCACTTGTTCCGTACAAATTGAAAATCTCTTGTGGTGAGGTCGCTGGACAAGCCGCGCTGCTTCCTACATGGCAGTTGGACGCATTCGCTGGAGCCTGGGGTACTCCGAAATTCATGACTAAGGACAGGACCACCCCTGTCCCCAGAGCTAGCGGGGCAACCCGCTTGGCTAGCTGGATAATCCTGCCGCCTTTTGACTGGTCTTTGCTTCCACGGTTCGGTAGAAAGCTTCTTGGGCTAAATGAGCCCCTGGGTAGCACAAAGCCCTGAAGTATCTGCTTCGCCTTGTGCAAAACCTTCATTTTCCTATTCCTTATCTATGGGCATGCTCGCCCTTAAGAAATCGATTTTTGGCTAGTTATAAGGATAAATCCTTGATTTTTCGGGGTTTTTGAAACAGGTGGCTAACCCCACATTTTGGGGGTCCCCCAAGGCCCAGCGTGTCAAGAATTTTGGGCTTTTTTGGGTCATTTTTGGGCCCGATTTGGGCTCAAATCGGGCCGACTTTGAGGGGCTTTCCGGCACTGGAATTCAGGCCCTTCTCGAGAGGCCAGATTTTGGACCAAAAAGCCCGTATTTTCGGGGTTTTTGGAGGCTTTTTGACCCTAAATCCCTGGGCTTTGTTAGCTTTAGCTAATGAAACCGATCCGAGTTGTGTTCCTAGGCATGTATTTCGAGGCCTGGGATGCCTTGGATGAGGTCTATCAGCTGATGCTTGCCGACGACCGGTTCGATCCGGTCGTAATTTCGCTTCCAAGGAAGCTAACTGGGCAGCTTAGGTACGCAGATGAGGAAAAAGCACATGCTTTTTTCGAATCTAGGGGCATAAAGCACCTTCGATTCAACATGGGAGGTAGCGATAGCTCCAATCATGAGGTTTTTGAAGCTCTGAAAGAGCTCAAACCCGATTATGTTTTTGCAAATTACCCCTGGCAGAGAAATTATCAACCTGCAATTCGATTCGATAAGTTGATTTCTTTCACAAGAATCGCTTACGTTCCATATTTTTCTCTAGCAATGGTCGAGGAACCAGATGATGAGCCTGGTGGTGGTCAAGTTGGATCACTGGTGGCAACGCATTTATACAAACAACGCCTTCACCAAGTTGCATCTTTAGTTTTTACTCAAGACAAATTCGTAAAAGAAGCCTACAAATCAACCGAACGCGGTGATTCTTACGTGCATTTCACTGGTTCTCCCAAGATTGATGGCCTTTTCAGAGAGGCAGAGCAAGGAAAAGCGTCTTGGCCAATCAAAGGCGAAGGATTCAGGGTGGTGTGGGCACCACACCACTCCTATTCTCCTCACTGGTTGAACTTTGGAGTCTTCGCAAATGTAAAAGATGACATGTTGGCTTTTGCCAAAGCCAACCAAGATGTTCAAATTGTTCTTCGGCCTCATCCATTTTTATGGGGAACACTAACCAATCGCAAAGTTCTGACGAGTTCTGAACTTGATTTGTGGCGAAACGATTGGGACCAGCTTCCAAACACTTACGTTGATGAAGATGGTTCTTACGCTGAACTGTTTTTGGCAACCGATGTTCTAGTCACTGATGGAATTTCATTCCTTGGTGAGTATCCGTTGATCACAAAAAAGCCAACAATCTTTTTTGAAAACAAAGATCACTGGAAGTTCACCGCCATCGGTGAATTAGCAGCTGCTGCTTCTGTCAAAGTTTCAACTTTTTCTGAACTTGAAGATGCGATTTCTTCAGCAAGAGCAAATGGTTTGCCCGATAAATCACATGAAATTGAGCAGCTTGCCAAGGCAAGCTCCCCTTACCCGGGTGAAGCCGCCAGAAGAATCCTCGAGCAGGTTTATCTCGATTTTTCAGGCCCCAACGGGCCTACAGCCCTTATAAACACTGGGGAGTTGACCGAGCTGCCCTGGGAGCTAGTGCCGGGTCGAGAGCCCTTCGAGGACTAGAAAAACCGTCCCAGAAAGGCTTTCGACTACTCTTCTTCGGTTGCCTCTGGAGTTGGAGCAGGCTCAGGGGACTTGATGGTGATCTTTGATGGGTTTGCCATCAATTCAATCCAAGTATTTCCAACTGCAAGTTTGATTGGTGCGCCTGCTTCATCGAAAAGTTGAATCGGTGCGCTCTGAGATGACTTGGTCCAGGTGCCCTTGACTCGTTTGCCGTTGCTAAAAACCCATGCCATTCCAGAGTCGACCATCACAGTTCTTGGAATCGGACCATACTTAGGGTCCTTGAAGGAATTGTCGGTCTTGGTTTGCAGGACAACGACGTTGGTGGCGCGAATGATCTCGTCGCTTGCGGCGTCGATATGCTGGTCGCCATCTTGGGTTCGAACGAAGTAGTTACCTTCGGCCTTCCAGATGCTCTCTGCTTGAGGGTATTTGACTGTCACGCTGATGGTTTCCTCGCCAGCTTCGGTTGAAGCTGGTTCGTAGCTTTCAGTTGCTGGATCAAATGCAACTATTTGAACCATTGGTTGTGGAGCTTTGAGGTGACCTACGTGCTGAGACTGCAAAAGCGCTACGTCAACCATGACGTTATGTGGTGCAGAGCGAGATGAAAGTCTCGAGAAGCTTCCCTTGTCGTCAGCTTGCTCGCTTGTTTCACTTGCCATGTACTGTCCAGTGTCGGTAACAGCATTCACAAACGGTAATTGACCACCTGAGTAGCAAAAGATTCCAGCAAGAGGAGCTGTGATGTCAGCATCCATTGGTCTAACGGAGCGAACTGGGCCTGCTTGGTCAACCGGTTGTGATTGCCAAACGGCAACAAGTCTTGTTAGACCGAACTCGACCATCTCAACAAAGACGATGTCGGCCTTGTTTAGGTTGAACTGAGGTCTTGCAGCTTCGACGTTGTCGATCTTGCAGGCTACTGCAGGAGCTGCAAAGGTTTCGGTTCCGGCGGCACCTTCTTCAAGTGTGAGGCCAGTTAGAGGTGCCGTTACAAAGACCTTGGGTTGCTCAGTGGGGTCGGTCGCAGAGTCATCATTTCGAGGCTCAGCACACCCCGCCAACACAAAAGTCGAAACGGCAAATAGGGACAGGTATTTCAGGGCTGTTTTGTTCACGAGCCTATTCTGGTCGCAGTTAGCCAGCCATCGGGTCAGCAATGCCGACATAAACGGTTTCTAGGTATTCTTCGATACCTTCGAAGCCGCCCTCGCGGCCAAGGCCGGAGGCCTTGACGCCTCCGAAGGGGGCTGCCGGGTTCGAGATCACACCTGCGTTCAGACCAAACATTCCTACCTCTAGGCGCTCGGCTAGGCGAAGGCCACGATTGAGGTTCTGTGTGAAGGCGTAGGCAATCAGGCCATACTCGGTCGAGTTGGCAAGCTTTACGGCCTCGTCCTCGGTCTTGAAGGTGATCACTGGTGCAACCGGACCAAAGATTTCCTCTTTGAGAATTTCGGCGTTGGCTGGAACATCGGCCAAGACGGTTGGTGGGTAGAAGTAACCATCGCCTGAAGGAACCGATCCTCCAGTTAGAACCTTGGCGCCCTTGGAGACGGCATCAGAGACAAGTGCGTGAACGCCTGCTCTGCTCTTTTCGTCAATCAGGGGTCCGATGTTGGCGCCTTCTTCGGTGCCTCGGGCAACCTTGAGAGCGGACATCTTCTCGGCAAACTTCTTCGTGAATTCCGCAGCCACAGACTCGTGCACGATGAACCTGTTGGCTGCGGTGCAGGCTTCTCCCATGTTGCGAAGCTTGGCTGCCATGGCGCCCTCAACTGCCTTGTCTAGATCTGCGTCCTCAAACACCAGGAACGGAGCGTTGCCGCCTAGCTCCATTGAGGTGCGAAGCACGCGATCTGCCGAGTCGGCAATCAGTCTTCTTCCAACACCGGTAGAACCGGTGAAAGACAATTTTCTTAGTCTTTCGTCCTTGATGATTGGTCCTGTGACCTCGCCTGCGCGGGTGGTCTGAACAACGTTGATGACACCCTTTGGAAGACCAAGGTCTTCCAACACCTTCACAAACAACATCGAGGTAAGCGGTGTCAGGGCTGCTGGCTTTAGCACCATGGTGCAACCAGCTGCAATCGCTGGAGCCATCTTTCTGGTTGCCATGGCAAGCGGGAAGTTCCACGGGGTAATAAACAAGGAAGGTCCAACCGGACGCTTTAGAACCATGATGCGGTTCTTGCCATCGGGGGCTGTTCCGTAGCGGCCTGTTACTCGAACGGCTTCCTCGGAGAACCAGCGAAGGAACTCTGCTCCGTAAGCAACTTCTCCCTTGGCCTCGGCGAAGGGCTTACCCATCTCTAGGGACATAAGAAGTGCAAAGTCATCGGCCATAGCGGTGACTTTTTCAAAAGCAGCTCGCAGAATTTCTGCTCGCTCACGAGGTGCGGTCTTGGCCCAGGCTTCCTGAGCGTTGTGGGCTGCGTCGATGGCGGCTAGGCCATCTTGTGGAGCGGCATCTGCGATTGCAACCAGGGTCTTGCCGGTTGCTGGGTCGATAACATCTAAAGTCTTTTTGTCAGCAGCGTCTTTCCATTGACCATCGATATAGATTCCCCTTGGAACCAGATCCAAAACGCGCTTTTCATCTGCTGCAGAAAACATCTGAGCTTTTTCCTTTACTTTTGTTTGGGCATCGTTGCCCGCTTTTTCAAGTCTAATTCCTAACGACCATAGTCTCTAAAGCTTGAGAACTAAAGCTCAAGCTTTGGCCAGGTAGAAAAAAGGACCGGGGCCTATTGGCCCCGGTCCCCCTAATTCTTTTGTTTGGCTTGACCCTTAGGCCTTCACAACCGAGGTGTCTAGAAGTACTCCAGGACCGAAGGTAGTTGAAACAGCTGCCTTGATCATGTACTTACCCTTAGAGCTCGATGGCTTTAGTCTCTGAATCTCATCAAGGGCTGTTCCTAGGTTTTCCTCAAGCTGCTTTGCAGTGAAGGAAGCCTTACCGATGATGAAGTGTAGGTTGGACTGCTTGTCGATACGGAACTCGATCTTTCCGCCCTTGATGTCGTTTACTGCCTTGGCAACATCGGTGGTCACGGTTCCGGTCTTTGGGTTTGGCATTAGGTTTCTTGGACCCAGCACCTTACCTAGACGACCGACCTTTCCCATAAGTTCTGGGGTAGAAACAGCTGAGTCGAAGTCAACCCATCCGCCTGCTACCTTCTCGATTAGCTCATCGCCACCGACTTCGTCGGCTCCGGCTGCTCTTGCAGCATCAGCTGCAGGGCCGGTTGCGAATACGATTACGCGGGCAGTCTTACCGGTTCCGTGAGGAAGCGATACGGTTCCACGAATCATCTGGTCTGCTTTGCGAGGGTCAACACCGAGCTTGACGGCAACTTCAACAGTTGAGTCAAACTTCTTTGATCCGGTCTCGCGAACCAAGGCGACGGCCTCGGCTGGGGTGTAGTACTTACCCTCGGTGATCTTTGCTGCGGCTTCCTGATAAGCCCTTGAGCGCTTTGGCATAGCTGTTATTCCTTTTCTGGTCACAGTTGTGGTCAATCGAACCCAAGCGAGTTCTCCCACGACTTCTTTAGTTTTTTAGTTTGTTGCTTTTGGTGCTGGTGTTGCCTTTGCCTAGTGTTTAGGCGTCGACGGTGATTCCCATGGAGCGGGCGGTACCGGCGATGATCTTTGCTGCTGCGTCAACGTCGTTGGCGTTAAGGTCTGCCATCTTGGTCTCAGCAATCTTCATTAGCTGCTCCTTCGACAGGTGAGCCACCTTGTCGGTGTGAGGAGTTGAAGAACCCTTTGCTACTCCCGCGGCCTTCTTGATTAGCTCGGCTGCTGGAGGAGTCTTCAGAATAAAGGTGAAGGAACGGTCTTCGTAAACGGTGATTTCAACCGGGATTACGTTACCCTTCTGGTCGTTGGTCGCGTTGTTGTACGCGGTGCAGAACTCCATGATGTTTACACCGTGCTGACCAAGGGCAGGACCAATCGGTGGGGCTGGGTTAGCAGCTCCGGCCTGGATCTGTAGCTTGATAAGTCCGGTGACTTTCTTCTTGGGTGCCATTTCTTCTTTTCCTTTTTTGTTTAGGTTTTATAAATCTTTAGTTCAGTGGTCCGACCTGCTCGAAACCAAGCTCCACAGGAGTCTCTCGTTCGAACAGTGAAACAAGGACGGTGAGCTTGCCTGATTCTGGCTTGATCTCGGAGATGGTTCCAGGAAGACCCGCGAACGATCCGTCCTTGATCATGATTGATTCGCCAACCTTGAAGTCGACGTTGATCGGAACAGCTCTTGCCTTGCCCTTGACCATCTGGGTTCCCTTGACGGCAGCCTTGGCCTGAGCTTCTTCAGGAAGAACGTATAGCGACTTCAGCATCTCGAAGGCCTCGTCTGGGCGCAACGGTGTTGGGTTCTGGGAGTTGCCAACAAAGCCTGTAACAGCTGGGGTGTGACGAACCAGTGACCAAGACTCTTCGGTCATGTCCATGCGGACTAGAACATATCCTGGGATACGAACCTTAGACACCAATTTTCTTTGACCATTCTTGATCTCGATGGTGTCTTCCATTGGAACTTCGATCTGGAAGATCTGGTCGCCACCTTCGATGGCAAGCTTTCGGTTTTCGATGTTCTGCTTCACGCGCTTTTCGTAGCCAGCGTAAGAGTGAACAACGAACCACTTACCAGGCTGGCTTCTAAGCTCGGCGCGGAAAGCGCGGTATGGGTCTTCGTCCTTTGCCGCTTCGGCAGGAGCATCTGAAGCTGAATCGGTTGCTGCAGTCTCAGTTGATTCCTCAACGCTCATGTCAACCGGAGGTGAGTATGGCTCTTCGATTACCTGAGGCTCGGTTGATTCGCCGAAGGTTGGAGCAACAACTGCTGACTCGGGAGCTGTAACAGCAACTACTTCTTCAACTGCTGAAAACGCAGCAGCTGGAATATCGGCAGCATCTAGCGGAGCCGAAGTGGTTTCTGGCTCTAGCTCGCTCTGTTCGATCTCGCTCAATTGAAGATTCCTGTTCTTTGGGTTTTGAAAACTATGCGGTTGGGGTGAAGACAAAAGTCACAACGTTGAGGAAAACGAAGTCAAGTGCAGCAAGGATGACCATGACTAGAACAACGAAGGCAAGGACAACGCCGGTGTAGTTGACCAGTTCGCGGTAGGTAGGACGAGTAACCTTGCGAAGCTCCGCGTAGACCTGTCTAAAGAACAGAGCAACGCGACCGAAGATGTTGCGAGTTGCAGCGCGATCTGCCTTAGCCTTTTCGACTAAGTCATCCGTTGGCTGAAGCTCTTCTGCCATGTACTTACTTCTTTCCGTATCGTTTTGCAGGGCGGACAGGACTCGAACCTGCAACCTGCGGTTTTGGAGACCGCTGCTCTACCAATTGAGCCACCGCCCTTTGGGGGCTAAACAGCTAAATAAACCTCTCGCCAAAAGACACACTTCTAGATTGAATCTAAAGATGGATAATTTGCCAGATTAGGCTTCTTAGCAGCTGTCAACTACTGAGTTCTACTCTAATCCGCCCGCCCTGAGATTGCAAAGGGCCATTTGGCCCCCGATAGGCTAGTTGAGTGAGCAAGCCAAGGATTTCTAAGCGAATCAGCGCCATAGCCGAGTCAGCGACCCTGAAGGTCGATGCCAAGGCCAAGGCCCTGCAGGCCGAGGGTAAGGCCGTAATAAGCTACGCCGCCGGCGAGCCTGACTTTCCAACCCCAGCTCACATCGTCGAGGCTGCCGTGGTGGCAGCCCGCGATCCCAAGAACCACCGCTATACCCCTGCGGTGGGTCTTCCGGAGCTTCGTGAGGCCATTGCGGTCAAGACCAAGGCCGACTCCGGAACCGAGATCACAGCTTCCCAGGTAGTTGTCACAAACGGTGGCAAGCAGGCTGTTTATCAGGCCTTTGCTGTGCTGCTAGATCCAGGCGATGAGGTACTACTTCCTTCTCCTTACTGGACTACCTACCCTGAGGCAATTGCGCTCGCCGGAGGCAAAACAGTTGAGGTCTTTGCTGGCAGCGACCAGAACTACATGGTCACCGTCGAGCAACTAGAAAAAGCCAAGACTGACAAGACCAAAGCGCTACTTCTTTGCTCACCTTCTAACCCAACAGGTTCGGTTTACTCCAGGGAGCAAATCAAGGCCATCGGTGAGTGGGCGCTAGCCAACGATGTCTGGATCGTTTCCGACGAGATCTACCAGAACGTGATCTACGACGGTAAGCGCGCTTACTCAGTGACCGAAGTTGTTCCAGAGATGATTGACCGCACCATCATGGTCAACGGTGTTGCAAAGAGCTACGCCATGACCGGTTGGCGACTTGGTTGGATGGCAGGTCCTGCCGATGCCATGAAGGCAGCAGCTAACCTGCAGTCGCATCTTTCTTCGAACGTAAACAACATCGCTCAGCGTGCAGCGATTGCCGCGCTTACTGGACCACAAGATGAAATCAAGGCAATGGTCGACGCTTTTGACAGGCGTCGTCACTTGGCTGTTACAGAGCTTGGCAAGATCAACAACTGGTTAGCTCCCATGCCAGAAGGTGCGTTCTATGTTTACTCTGACGTGACTGGACTACTCGGCAAGAGTTGGGGTGGCAAGGTGATCAACTCTTCATTGGAGCTTTGCGATTACATTCTTGACACCGCCGAAGTTGCCCTGGTTCCTGGAGAAGCCTTCGGGCCTTCAGGTTACGTTCGCATGAGCTACGCCCTAGGCGATGCCCAAATCACCGAGGGTATTCAAAGACTTCAGAAGCTTTTCAACCAAAGCTAAAGTTTTAGGCTTTGAAGCCAATCAGGTTTGGTTCTGGCACCAGGTTGATTCCAAATTTTGCTGCAACTCGCTCTTGAATGTATCTGGCAAGTTCAACTATCTGATCTCCGGTTGCTCCACCCTTGTTGACAATTGCAAGGGCGTGCTTGGAAGAAATCGCAGCTCCTGAGCCAGGAAGTGAGAAGCCTTTCCCGATCCCGGCTTGTTCGATAAGCCATGCGGCGGAGAGCTTAACTGTCAACCCATCGTCTTCCTGGGTTTCCCATCTTGGGGCATCGGATGAAATAGTTCTTGCAAAGCTGTCGCTAACAATCGGATTGGTGAAGAAGCTTCCGCAGCTAACCGAGTTGGGATCGTTAGCATCCAGCACCATGCCCTTAGCTGCACGAAGTTTGAGCACTGAGTCCCGCACGTCTTTGAGGCTTACGTGCTTACCCATCTCGGTGTTTAGTGCTCCGGCTATTTGGCCCGAATACAAAGGTCTCGAGAGTCCCTCGAGGTCAATTAGCTCAAGTTCAATCCAGGTGATGATTCCGGCTCGACCGCGCTTGATGGCGCTGTCCCGATAGCCAAACTTCAAATCCTTTGGCTCCAGAATTACAACTTCACCTGTTTCGTAATCCAAAAACTCTGCGCGTAACAAAACATCGCTTAGTTCCTGGCCGTAGGCTCCGATGTTTTGAACTGGCGCTGCACCGCAGGTTCCAGGAATGCCGCTCATGCCCTCGATGCCGGCAAGCCCTGCTGCAACACTTTCTGAAACCAGTTCGTCCCAGTCGACGCCGGCTTGAATCTTCCAGACCTGCTTACCGTTTGACTTGGTCTTTTCGATGCCGGTGCTTTTGATTTGTATGACGTGAAGATCACTTACGTCCTCGGCAAAAACAATGTTTGTGCCGCCTCCTAAGGCAATCCAGTTTTCACCGGTTGCCCAAATCTTTTTAGCGGCCGTGATTATCTCTTCGCGGGTGTTGCACACGGTGATGCTTGCCGGCACACCGCCAACGCGCATTGAGGTTAGCTCCTTTAGCGCCTGCACTAGATCTTGACCCTCACTTGAGCTTTGCCCAGAACGGTTAGCTCGGCGCAAACTGCCGTTAGGTCAATCCGAGCGGTCTTGGTTGCTTCGTCAATTTCGATGACTTTGGCGGAAACCGATACGGTTGCCCCTTTATCGGCATCAACCAGCACGGGCTTTGTGAAGCGGACCTGGTAGTCAACTACCTTGCCTGAATCGCCAACGAAGTCGACCACGGTTTGAACGGCAAGCCCCATGGTGAGCATGCCGTGGGCAAGCACTCCTGGAAGCCCTACTGACTTAGCGAAATCATCGCGGTAGTGAATCGGGTTGAAATCTCCGGATGCTCCGGCGTAGCGCACCAGCGAATCGCGGGTTAGCTGAAAGTTCTTGGCGGGAAGTTCTTGGCCCACGGTTAGATTCACGCTTCACCCCTAACAACCAGTGTTGAGATGGCTGTGCAGACCAGAGCATCTTTACCGTCAAAGATTTGGGTTTCGAAGGTGACCATGGAGTTGCCAGCTAAAGCCTTCACGCTTGCCACCTTGAGCTGGCTGGTTAGTTCATCGCCTGCAAGAATTGGCCGCTCGTGGATAAACCTCTGGTCGCCGTGGACAACCCTAGAAAAGTCAATCGCAGCTTCCTTGTCTGCCAAGACGGTAGCTAGCGAGCGCTCTTGGATCACCACAGCAAAAGTTGGCGGAGCAATCAGGTCTTGGTAGCCGAGGGCCTTGGCTGCTACAACGTCGTGGTTAGCAGGGTCGGTTGAGAAAACTGCTCTTGCGAATTCGCGAATCTTTTCGCGACCGACAAGGTAGGTGTCGGTACGAGGATATGTCTTGCCCTCGATTTGTGGATTGACCATTTGTTAACTGTATCCAGCGAATAAGTATCTTGCGGGAAGTAAGTTTTGATAAAGAATTACTGGTAGCGGAGGCGGGACTCGAACCCGCGACCCCACGATTATGAGTCGTGTGCTCTAACCACCTGAGCTACCCCGCCGGGGACTTATCTGGTTTTTTGATTTAAATAAGTCGAGCCCCGAGACAGGATTGAACTGTCGACCCCTTCCTTACCATGGAAGTGCTCTACCACTGAGCTATCGGGGCGGTTTGGTGCTTAGCCTAAGCAACCGTACGAGATTACCACTATTGCTTTGGGGCTGGCAAACAGTTGTTGCCTCAGCTGGCATTCCTTAGCCCCTCCACAAGCCCTTTGACCCCGAATTGATGATTGCCTTGGTGTTCTAAACTGTTCGCCATGGATGCTACCGTTTTGCATAAGTCAATCAAGTCTCCCGAATGGTGGAGAACCGCAGTTATCTACCAGATCTACCCTCGCTCCTTTGCCGATGGCAATGGCGATGGCATTGGGGATTTGGTTGGAACTACCTCAAGGCTCGAATCCCTCAAGTCTTTAGGCATTGACGCAATCTGGTTCTCGCCTTTTTTCAAGTCTCCACAGAAAGATGCCGGCTACGACGTAGCCGACTACAAAACCATTGATCCACTGTTTGGCACCAACGAGGAGTTCTACGAGCTGATTGAAAAGGCTCACTCGCTGGGGCTTCGCATTATCGTCGACATCGTTCCGAACCACTCCTCCGATCAGCACGAGCTTTTCCAGGCAGCGCTCAAGGCAGCTCCTGGCTCGCCTGAGCGGGATATGTATGTCTTTAGAGATGGCAAGGGAGAAAACGGTGAGCTTCCACCAAACAACTGGGAATCAGTATTTGGAGATGTTGCCTGGACCAGAATCACCGAAGCGGACGGAACCCCAGGTCAGTGGTACCTACACATCTTTGATTCATCCCAGCCAGACTTCAACTGGGAAAACCCAAAGGTCATCGAGCTTTTCGAAGACATCTTTAGCTTCTGGTTAGATAAGGGAGTTGACGGTTTCCGCATCGACGTAGCTCACGGTCTAGTTAAAGAAGTTGGGCTTCCGGATGTCAAGGTTGATGCCACTCACGTTGCAGGTGAAAGCGAGCTAGAGCGTGAGCACCCATTCTGGGGCCAGGAAGGCGTTCACGAAATCATTCGTGGCTGGCGAGCACTGCTTAATCGCTATGACGATCGGGCTATGTGTGCAGAGGCCTGGGTGCTGCCTCTTTCTCGCATGGCTAAGTGGGTAAGGCCTGACGAGTATCACCAGACCTTTAACTTTGGCTACCTAGAAACTCCTTGGGAGAAAAACGCGCTTCACAAGGTTGTTGCCGACTCGCTAAGAGAATTTGGAAAGGTTGGAGCGCCATCCACTTGGGTGCTATCAAACCACGACACCATTCGTCACACCTCTAAGTACGGTCTTGCCAAGATTCCACCGCACGGTGTTGGTGTTGGGCCAAACAACGAACAACCTGACGAAGCCCTTGGTCTCAGAAGGGCAAGAGCTGCCACCGCATTCATGCTTGGGCTTCCTGGTGGAGCCTACATTTACCAGGGTGAAGAACTCGGTCTTCCCGACCACACCACACTGGATGGCAAGTTCCGTCAAGATCCAATTTGGTTTAGAACCAAAGGTGAGAAAGTCGGACGCGACGGTTGTCGCATCCCTCTTCCCTGGGAAGCAAATGGTGGACCAAGCTTTGGCTTTAACACAACCGGTAAGTCTTGGTTGCCAGCCCCGGACAGCTACAAGAGATACGCCCGAGATGAGCAGGAAGGCGTTCCGGGTTCAACTCTTGAGCTTTACAAGCGCCTGATCAAAGAGCGCAAAGAGTTTGCTCTTGGTTCGGGAGAGTTCCGTTTTGCTCCGGAGTATTCTTCAGATTCAACCCTTGCTTACATCAATAACGGGGTTCTCGTGATTTCAAACTTTGGTCCAGACTCAGTCAATGTTCCTGCAGGAAAACTGCTGGTCACAACTCAGCACGATCTAACAATCGAAGGTGTCCTAGAGCACGACCAGACCGCATGGATCAAGCTCTAACCTCGCATAAGGCCACCGCTTCATCGAAGTG
>JBJOKH010000038.1:0-10187 GCA_046046195.1 Actinomycetota bacterium
CTGGTGGGTGCTTTTGTTGGTTTCTTGAAAGCTCGAACCGGAGCTAATGAAGTTATTACGACCATCATGCTCAACTACATCATCGTTAGTTTCTTTAACTTCTTGCTTTCGGACAACGCACTATTGCAGGGTGCAACAGCAGGCGGCTACACCAAGTCAGACCCTGCTTTCGAAACCGCGAGACTTCCATACCTTCTAGGTGAGGAATACGCACTGAACTTAGGTTTCATTCTTGCCATCGCAGCCGTTGTTGTTTACTGGTGGTTGATGGAGCGATCAACTATTGGCTTTAGGCTTCGCGCGGTTGGCTTCAATCCTTCAGCTGCAAAAACTGCCGGCATCAATGTTGAGGGAACATTCATTTTGGCCATGGGACTGTCAGCGGCATTCGTTGGAATTGCTGCGGCAAACCAGGCGCTTTCTTCAACCGGTGGTGTGACACCAACCAGCCACGCAGGAATCGGTTTTGATGCCATCACCGTTGCACTATTGGGTGGTTCCTCGGCTAGCGGGATCTTGCTTGCTGGATTGCTATTCGGCGCATTCAAGGCGGGTTCTTCAGCTATTCAGATTGAGGGAATTTCACCGGATGTTCTAGGTATCGTTCAGGGAGCAATTGTTTTGTTCATTGCGGCACCTCCATTGATTCGGGCGATCTTCAGACTTCCGCCGCCTCAGACCACAAGCATGCTAAGTGCTTTGAAGGCGAAGCTATTTGGTCGAGGAGGTAAGTAATGAGCACCGAGATCAAAAAAGAAATCCGCGAATCGTGGAAAACCCCGGCAGTTATGGGCACACTCGCTTCAGTTGTTCTGGTCTTCTTCGGCATCCTAGGTAAGCCAGAGTCAGTTTCCTTTGAGCTAACAGGTCAAAGAGAAGCGGTTCAGCTACCTTCGATTGACATCGCATCAAACTTCCTTGGAATTACATCTGGAATCTTGTTGCTGGCCATTGCCGGTTTCGTGAGCTGGCAAGTAGCTAAGAACATCCGTTCATCTATTTGGTTCTCCATGCTGTTTGGCCTGATCGCGCTAATAGCGTTGCTCGGATGGCTAGCGGCAGGATCCGTTGTTCCGGTCGCATTTATCCTCGGTTCTGCTCTGGTGCTTGCTGTCCCAATCATGTTGGGTGCCATGGCTGGAGTCATGAGTGAGCGCGTTGGTGTAGTAAACATCGCAATCGAAGGCCAGATTCTTACCGGAGCATTCATGGCAGCGGTGGTAAGTACGCTAACCGAGAATCAGTGGCTGGGAATTATCTCGGCGATGATCACAGCAGCACTTTTCTCAGCTGTTCTAGCGGTCTTCGCAATTCGCTTCCTGGCACAGCAGATCATCGTTGGTGTTGTTCTAAACGTGCTGGCAATTGGAATTACAAACTTCCTTTACCAGCAGTGGGTCACAGAGGATGAATCTGCTACCAACAGCCCTGGAACACTTCCAATCATTCACGTTCCATTCCTGGGTGACATTCCCGTTATTGGGCCAGTTCTGTTCCAGAACAGAATCACTGTGTTTATTGCAATTGGAATTGTGATTGTTTTGTGGTTTGTCTTGTTCAAAACCAAGTTGGGTCTTCGCGCTAGAGCAGTCGGTGAAAACCCGCTTGCCGCGGACACGGTTGGAATCAACGTGGGTAGAACTCGTTTCTGGTGGGTAACCCTCGGCGGCACGCTAGCCGGTCTCGGAGGAGCAGCCCTAACCATCGGAAGCTCCGGTTCCTTCGGACGAGAGATGTCAGGCGGATTGGGGTTCATCGCATTGGCAGTTGTTATCTTGGGGCGCTGGCACCCAGGCTACGCAACAGCTGCGGCACTGCTGTTTGGATTCTCGATCATCTTGCGAGTCTGGGCAAACCAGGTTAGCCCTGGAATTCCTACAAACTTCATCACGATGGTGCCTTACATCGTGACCATCATTGCTGTGGTTGGTTTTGTTGGGCGATCGAGACCGCCAGCGGCCGACGGCATTCCATACGTGAAGGGCTAAAGATGCAAATCGACTGGGACACTCTGAAGAAAGAAGCTATTGCAGCTATGCAAAAGGCTTACGTTCCATACTCCAAGTTCCCAGTTGGTGTTGCTGCATTAACTGAGGACGGAAGAATCGTCTCCGGTTGCAACATTGAGAATGCATCCTATGGCGTGACTCTTTGTGCCGAATGCTCGATGGTCAGCGATCTGTTTCGAACCGGGGGAGGAAGGTTAGTTGCCTTCACCTGCGTGGACAAACACAACAACGTACTAATGCCTTGCGGTCGTTGCAGACAACTGCTTTATGAACACTCAGCTCCTGGAATGCTGCTGGAAACTGTTTCTGGCATCAAGACGATCGATGAAGTTATACCTGATGCATTCGGGCCTAGAGATTTGGACGAGAGAGCTTGAGCACATTCGACGCTGTCGATCTAATCATCGCCAAGCGCAGCAAAGAAGAGCTTTCCAAGGAAGCCATCGATTGGCTGATTGACAACTACACCCAGGGCAAGGTTGCTGACGAGCAGATGTCTGCAATGGCTATGGCCATCTTGCTAAACGGTATGAACCGTCGTGAGATCAAGGACCTCACGATGGCGATGATTGCCTCAGGTGAGAGATTGAATTTTGACTCATTGGGAGTTCCAACCACCGACAAGCATTCGACCGGAGGAGTTGGAGACAAGATCACCTTGCCGCTAGCGCCACTGGTTGCCGTGTTTGGAGTTGCGGTCCCGCAACTTTCCGGGCGCGGACTTGGCCACACCGGTGGCACACTGGACAAACTCGAATCAATTCCTGGCTGGAAAGCAAGCCTTTCGAACGAGGAAATGACCAAGCAACTAGGACTAGTTGGTGCGGTGATTTGTGCGGCAGGTTCGGGGCTAGCACCAGCTGACAAGAAGCTCTATGCACTTCGTGACGTAACCGGAACCGTTGAAGCCATACCTCTTATTGCGAGCTCAATCATGAGTAAGAAGATCGCAGAAGGAACTGGATCTCTGGTTCTGGACGTGAAGGTTGGTTCCGGGGCATTCATGAAAGAACTTCCGAAAGCACGTGAACTGGCAGAGGTTCTGGTCCAACTAGGCATCGATGCTGGGGTAAAGACTTCTGCGCTACTGACTGATATGTCAACACCTCTTGGACTCAAAATTGGAAACGCACTTGAGGTGGAGGAATCGGTTGAGGTTTTGCAAGGTGGAGGACCTGCCGACGTTGTCGAAATCACTGTTGCGTTGGCAACCGAAATGCTGGCACTTGCCGGTAAGAAAGACGTCGATGTAGCCGCTGCTCTCAAGGACGGTCGCGCGATGGATAAGTGGCGCGCGATGATCAGTGCGCAAGGTGGAGACCCAGACGCGAAGCTACCGGTTGCAAAAGAGTCGCAGACCGTGAACGCTAAATCAGATGGCGTAATCACTAAGCTCGATGCTCTGGCAGTGGGGCTTGCTTCTTGGCGGTTGGGAGCTGGAAGGGCAAGAAAAGAGGACCCAATTCAGTTTGGTGCTGGAGTCACCCTTCACGCACAGCTCGGAGACACCGTGAAGGCTGGAGATCCGCTTTACACCTTGCACACCGACGAGCCTGCTCGTTTTGCACGTGCGGAAGAGACTATCCAGAATGCTTATAGCATTGAGGCTCAGGCAGTAGTTACTAGAAAGCTGATTCTCGATCGAATCACTGGCTAACGGCCTTCAAGGGAAAGAAAAATGGACTCAAAAATCAAGGCGCTGCCAAAAATCTCATTGCACGATCATCTAGACGGCGGTCTTCGGCCTCAGACAATCATCGAACTGTCAGACGCCATAGGTCACAAACTTCCTGCGGACAATGCAAAGGATTTGGGCGACTGGTTCTACAGTGCCGCAGACTCTGGATCACTAGAGCGCTACCTTGAAACCTTTGTTCATACCACCGCGGTTATGCAAACCAAAGAGGGTCTTTCTCGCGTTGCCAAAGATTTCGTCTTGGACCTACACGACGACGGCGTTATCTACGGTGAAATTCGCTGGGCCCCAGAGCAGCATCTTCAGAAGGGCCTAACCCTGGATGAAACTGTTGAGGCAGTCCAGGATGGACTCGAGCAGGGCATGGAAGAAGTCGAAGCCAAGGGTGGCTTTATCCGCACCGGCCAGCTTGTCACTGCGATGCGCCATGCCGATCGCGGAATGGAGATTGCAGAGCTTGCGCTTCGTCACCGCGACAACGGTGTCGTCGGATTCGACATCGCAGGTGCCGAAAAAGGATTCATGCCAGTTAGACACAAGGCCGCCTTTGATTTCTTAGCCGCCAACTTCTTCCCGATCACAGTTCACGCTGGTGAAGGCGATGGCGTTGAGAGCATCAAGGATGCACTGATCTCTGGAAGAGCACTTCGCATAGGTCACGGTGTCAGAATCATCGAGGACGTTATGTTCTCGCGCACCGAGGGTGATACCGACCTGGTGGTTCTTGGTGAGGTTGCGGAATGGGTGCACGATCGCCAGATCCCACTTGAGCTTTCACCTTCTTCAAACCTTCAGACAGGAGCTATCTCAATGCTGGGGGATCAAATGTCTGATCACCCATTCGACATTCTTTATGGACTGGGCTTTAAGGTAACCGTCAATACCGACAACAGACTGATGTCGAGAACTTCTTTGACTAGAGAGCTTGAGCTTTTGATGTCAACCTTTGACTACACACTTGCAGACTTGGAGCAGTTCCAGCTAAACGCTGCAGAGGCAACCTTCCAGGCCTTGGAAGATCGCGAAGAGCTAATCGATATGATTAGCGACGGTTTCGCTAAGGCCTAATGTCTGAACTACTTGCCGCATTTGGTGAGGACTCAATTCTCATCAGAGAAAAGGTCGGTGATCGCGAGCTGGCCATCAAGATCGCAGGCGAGCTATTGGTCAACAGCGGAAAAGTTTTGCCAAGCTACGTTCAGTCAATGCTCGATGCAGTTGCAAAGTTTGGGCCCTACATAGTCATCGCACCAGGCATTGCCCTGGCTCACGGTAAACCCGGAGATGATGTCATCGATACAGGCCTAAGCCTTCTGGTCCTGAAAACCCCAATCAATTTCGAGCATCAGCAAAATGACCCGGTGAGCCTAGTTTTCGGCCTTGCTGCTAGAGACCACGAATCACATATCTCGATAATGGCTTCCCTGGCCGAGGTTCTGTCAGATCAGGCAAAGGTGGATTCACTGCTCAGGTCTAAGGATTCCGACCAAATTCGTGATTTGCTGGCTTGAGTTATTGGGACAATAGAGAAGTGAAGATTGTTGCGGTTTGCGGGATGGGCATTGGCACCTCGGTGCTTCTAAAGCTCAACGCCGAAAAAGTTCTAAAGATGCTAGACATCGAAGCAACCGTTGATGCAGCAGACATGGCAACCGCTCGCAAAGCTTCCTTTGATGCCCAGATTGTTCTCACGACCCCTGAACTGGTTGAGTCGCTCAAGGGCCTAAACGCCGAGATCATTTCTATTGATCACTTCTTTGATTTAGAAGAGCTAAACACCAAGCTTTCCAAGGCTTTGCTCTAAACCTATAAGCTCTAGCCATGTCTTTACCAAACCCCGGCCACACCGACAGAACATCGATAAACCGACTCAAGAAGCGCTCGGTCGAAGATCGCGACGAGATGTATGCAATTCTCGACTCAACAATTCTTTGTCACGTAGGTTATGTCGAAGACGGGCAGCCATTTGTGTTGCCATATGGCTTTGTTCGTGACGGCGACAGAATTCTGATTCACGGATCATCGGGTGCGAGATTCATGAGAGAACTTGCTAAAGGCATTCCAACTTGTGTGACGGTCACAAAGCTCGACGGTATGGTCGTTGCTAGAACTACCTATGACTCCAGCATGAACTACCGCTCGGTTGTCATTCTTGGTCAGGCTGAAGAGATAACTGGACCTGAGAAGAATGAACTTCTAGAAAAAGTTAGCAACGGTCTAATTCCAGGTCGTGTCAGTGAAGTTAGAACCTCAACTCCGAAAGAACTAGCCGCAACCACTTTGCTTTCGCTGTCACTCGAGGAGGCTTCGGTCAAGGTTAGAACCGGCATGCCAGAAGATGGCGAGGGATCTGGAACTGGTGTCTGGTCAGGAGTTATTCCAATACGCGTGGTGGCTGACGAGGCGATTCCAGGTGATGAAGAATCCAAAGGCCTTCCCGTGCCTGAAAGCGTGAAAGCTTTCATTAACGATCCGAAGGCTTAGTTCAGAATCTCCTGCATAGCTGACTTGAGTTCGGCAAGCTTTTTGCCAGCTACCTCGGCGTTATCGGCAATTGCCTGCAAATAACACTTCAGTTTCGGTTCTGTGCCAGAGGGTCTCACAATTACCCTTCTGCCATCAGCTAAGTCAAGCTGGATGGCATCGGAGGCCGGATAGTTGCCCCAGCCGTTTGAAAAATCAGTCACATCAACTTTGACACCAGAAATCTCTTGAGGGGCGTTAGTACGAAGCTTGCTCATGAGGTTTTTGATTATTGATAAGTCGCTAACTCGGATTGAAATCTGACCAGTTGCGAAGTGGCCATCTCGTTGCCTAAGTTTTTCTAGCTGATCTCCGATTGTGTAGCCCTGGGCAGCCAATGTGCTGGCAATGTCGGCAACTAATAGAGCAGCTGACAAACCATCTTTGTCTTTGACGTTTTTTGAATCTACGCAGTAACCGAGGGCCTCTTCATAACCAAAAATTAGATTCGGCACTCGTCCAATCCACTTAAAGCCCGTGAGAGTTTGGCTAAAACCAAAGCCGTAGTGCTCAGCAACTTTTCCGATAGCGGAGCTCGACACAACCGAGCAGGCTAGCGATCCCGTTGCCCCTTCACGCTTTGCTCGGCCTGCCAACTCTTCAGCAAGCAGAAGACCTAACTCGTCACCAGAGAGTTGAACAAACTCACCTGTGACATCTTTGTAAGCCACGCATAATCTGTCAGCGTCCGGGTCATTGGTTAGAACCAAATCCGCGTCAGCTAGCTTTGCAGCCTTGATAGATTCATCCATCGCCCCTGGTTCCTCTGGATTCGGGAATGCGACAGTTGGAAATGTTCCATCAGGTTTCTGCTGTGACACCACTTGAACTAGCGGATCAATTCCTGCCTTGTCAAATATCTGCTCGATGAACTCTGCACCAACACCGTGCAGTGCCGAGTAAACGATCTTCAGATTCTTTCGATCTGAATGGCGATTCAATAAGGAGCTAACGCCTTGCAGATAATTCGCCGAGACGCTCTCTGGAACTTGTGAGTAGCCATCTGACCGCACTAAATCAGCAACCGATTCGTTCTCGGCAAACTTTGTGATTTCGGCTGCAATCAGCGAATCAACCGGAGGGATTATCTGGGAGCCGGTGTTATCAAAGACCTTGTATCCGTTGTCAGCGGGGGGATTGTGAGAGGCAGTGACCATGATTCCAGCCGAGCAACCCAGCTCACGAACCCCGAAGGCCACCATCGGGGTGGCAACCATGGATCCGTATAGGTAAGCCCTTACTCCCAGGGCAGTCAGTATTTCAGCAGAGTCTTTGGCAAATACATCGGAGTTTCTTCTAGCGTCAAATCCAATGATGCAACTCGGGTCATCAAAGTTTGCCTTTAGGTACCTTGCTATTCCAACCGCGGCCTGAGCAACTAGAACTCGGTTCATGCGGTTTGGTCCAGCACCTAACTCACCGCGCAGACCAGCGGTGCCAAATCCCAGTCGCTGATCGAAACGGTCGGAAAGGCCTGCCTCGTCTTTTGCAGCGATTAGCTCTTCAAGCTCCAGACGTGTTTGCGGGTCAGGATCTTGATTTTTCCACGCAGTGGCTTTGGCGATTAGTTGATCTAGTGAACTCATAGCTTTTCGATAATTGCAGCAAGCAGAGCGCTGATTCTTGGTTCTGCTTCGCGGCCAGCTTCCAAAACTTCAGCATGAGAAAGTGGAGTTTTCTGAACGCCGGCTGCAAGATTTGTCATTAGTGAGAAGCCCAGAATTTCCATTCCAGCTTCGCGAGCCGCAATTGCCTCCAGAGCGGTAGACATACCAACCAGGTGGCCGCCCATGTGCTTCACCATCTGAACCTCGGCTGGAGTTTCGTAGTGAGGGCCCCGGAACTGAGCGTAGATTCCCTCATCAAGAGAAGCATCAACGGTCCTAGCCAAATCGCGAAGTCTCTTCGAATACAAATCGGTTAGGTCAACAAATGTTGCACCTTCCAATGGGCTGGCAGCGGTTAGGTTAATGTGATCACTGATTAGAACTGGAGTCCCTGGCTTCCAGGTTTCCTTGATGCCACCGCAACCATTGGTCAAGATCATGATCTTGGCACCGGTTGCAGCTGCGGTTCTGACACCGTGTACTACTCTTCTAACCCCGTGGCCTTCATAGAAATGTGTTCTGGCTCCAAGAACCAAGGCGTGCTTTCCGCTTGGAAGCTTGATGGAACGGATTGAAGCTACGTGACCTTCGACAACCGGGGCCGAAAAGCCGATGATGTCTTTGGCAGGAACGCTGGCAACTGTCTCGCCAATCAAATCTGCGGCCTTGGCCCAGCCTGAACCAAGAGTTAGCGCGATGTCATGCTTTTCCACACCGGTTGCCTGACGGATTTGGTCGGCCGCCTGCTTGGCTATCTCGAAGGGATTGTTGGCCATAGTTTCTAGGGGATTAGTCATGGATTCGAGTCTAGCTCCACGCAAGGCAAGCTAAATAGGACACAATTAGAGCGTGAACCCTAATAATTCAGCCCACCACATTGTCATTATCGGAGGCGGCCCAGGCGGCTACGAAGCAGCTCTCGCGGGAAGACAGCTCGGGGCTCAGGTCACCCTAATCGAGCGTCAAGGTGTTGGTGGAGCTGCAGTTCTAACGGATGTGGTTCCATCCAAGACATTGATTGCAACAGCAACTGCAGCGGAGGCAGTCAGAACTTCTTCCTCACTGGGAATTCACGTCGGAGGAAAGAACGCCGAGGTGTCAGTTGATCTTGCATCGGTGAATTCAAGACTTTTGGATCTTGCTAAAGCGCAGTCCAAAGAGATGACTGAAGCTCTCAAAAAAGCAGGCGTGCGAATTGTTAACGGCACCGGAAAACTCGACGGCAATCACGCAGTAATTGTTGAGGTCGAAGGACAGAAGCCTGAGCGCCAAGAAGCAAAAACTATCGTTCTTGCAGTTGGTGCAAGACCGAGGACTCTTCCAAATGCTCAACCAGACGGTGAGAAAATCCTCACTTGGACTCAGCTCTACAACCTCAAGGAACTTCCAGAGCACATGATCGTTGTTGGTTCTGGAGTCACCGGTGCCGAATTTGCATCTGCTTACCTAAGCCTTGGCTGCAAAGTCACTCTGGTTTCCAGCCGTGATTATGTTCTTCCAGGTGAAGATCTAGACGCAGCTGTGCTCGTTGAAGATGTATTCCGCCGCAGGGGAATGAATATTCTTAAGAAAACCAGAGCGGACAAAGTAGAAAAAACTGCTAACGGTGTAAAGGTTTACCTGCAGGATGGAACAGCCGTAGAAGGCAGCCACTGCCTCATGGCGGTTGGTTCTATTCCAAATACCGAGAACCTAGGCCTCGAAGAAGCAGGCATAGCTGTTGCTGAATCAGGACACATCATTGCAAACCGAGTTGCCAGAACTTCTAGGGCAAACGTCTACGCCGTTGGTGACTGCACCGATTTCTACCCACTGGCATCGGTGGCTTCAATGCAGGGAAGGACCGCCGTTTTCCACACCATGGGAGACGTTGCCGTCCCAACCCAGAAGCGCAACATCGCCTCTAACGTCTTTACTTCTCCCGAGATTGCATCGGTTGGCTGGTCAGAACATGAAATTCAAGAGGGACTAGTGAAGGGAACGATTCAAAAGATTCTGCTTTCAACGAACCCTCGTGCCAAAATGCAGGGAATCGAAGATGGTTTCATAAAGCTATTTGCCAGCAAGGGATCTGGAACCGTCATTGGAGGAGTTGTTGTTGCCCCGAGCGCTTCAGAACTTATCTACCCGATAGCGATGGCGGTAGAAAACAGATTGACCGTAGACGAATTGGCTACTACTTACACCGTTTACCCATCACTTACCGGTGCAATTGCAGACGCTGCTAGGGCGCTGCACAATCCAAACCTGGATTAGTCCTCAAACTCAATCAGGGTAGTTCCAGATGGAACTGTTTCACCCACCGCTACCTTGATGGCCTTGATGACGCCATCTCTTGAAGTTGTAATGGAC
>JBJOKH010000028.1:0-2514 GCA_046046195.1 Actinomycetota bacterium
CTAGGAATTAGCTGGGAGCCTAGGAAATAAATAGGCGCCCAATTGGGTTTTCTGTAAGGATAGAAAAGCAACAACGTTCTTCGGGGTCAGTGAAAATCTGAGCCGGCGGTATAGCCCGCGACCCGAATCAAGTGTCCTAGATACTTTTTTCGGTTGATTTGGTGAAATTCCAGAGCCGACGGTTAAAGTCCGGATGGGAGAAGAACTTAGGGCTGGTCCTTGGCATTTTTGCCAACTGGATTGGCTCTAGTTTGTCTTCCCCGCCCCCGCAAGTTCGCCAACTAAAGGCTATGAAGAGGGCACCGTGGGAAACCTAAAGCTAGAAGACGCGATGAATCGCGCGCTTGAGCTTGCCCTGATGGGTCCAGCCCAAGGAGTTAATCCCCAAGTAGGCGCTGTAATCCTTAGCGCTGCTGGCGAAGTACTGGGTGAAGGTTTTCACCGGGGATCGGGAACGCCCCACGCTGAAGTTGTTGCTCTCGAGCAAGCACTAAATGGTGCGCAGAAACTCCCTACCGGTTCGATAGCCGTTGTTTCGCTCGAGCCATGCAATCACACCGGCAAAACCGGTCCGTGCGCTCAAGCTCTAATCGATGCCGGAGTATCAAAAGTTGTTTTCGCATCCAGTGACCCGGGAATTGAATCTGCTGGCGGCGCTCAAACTCTTCGTTCGGCAGGCATTGAAGTCGAGTCAGGGTTACTCAGTGAAAAAGCTAACAACCAGCTTCGTGTTTGGTTGACTGCAACCAAGAACAAACGGCCATTTGTGACACTCAAGTGGGCTAGCAGTCTTGACGGTCGAGCAGCGGCTCAAGACGGATCGAGCAAATGGATAAGTGGAGAGCAGTCACGCCAAGACGCTCACAAACGTAGGTCCGATGCTGACGCAATTTTGGTTGGCACTGGAACAGCGCTAATTGACGATCCTGAGCTAACCGCTAGAAAGCCAGATGGCTCGCTCTACGAAAACCAGCCACTACGGGTTGTGGTTGGGGAACGAGAGCTTCCATCGACGCTCAGAGTTTTCAACGCAGACGCCAAGACCATAACCCTAAGAACACAATCGATCCACGGAGCCCTGAGCGACCTTTATGAGCGAGGCATAAAGCATGTGCTGGTCGAGGGTGGCCCAACTCTTGCAAGCAGGTTTGTGCAGATGGATCTAGTTGACGAATACGTTGTGTACCTTGCTCCGAAGCTATTGGGCGGGGACAAGTTGGCAATTGGCTCGATTGATGTTCCTTCGATCGACGCCGCAAAAGAAATTGCCTTTCAAAGCATTAGCCCACTCGGCTCTGATGTTTTGCTGGTAGCTAACCCAGTTAGGCAGGGCTAATGTTTACAGGAATTGTTGAAGAACTTGGAACCGTGGCGCAGGTCACGAAACTTGATGACAGCATCCGTCTTCAGATTAAGGGTGACTTAGTTCGCACTGATCTTTCCCAGGGTGAATCGGTTTCGGTCAACGGTGTTTGCCTAACCGCGGCCGAGATTACCAGCGATGGTTTTGTGGCCGATGTCATGCTCGAGACTCTGAACAGGTCCAGCCTTAGCGGAATAGCGCAGGGCGACCCAGTGAATCTTGAGCGTGCAATGTCAGGAGCAGGTAGGTTTGGCGGTCACGTCGTGCAGGGGCACGTCGATGGTGTTGCCGAAATAGTTTCCAGGGAGCCAAGTGCTAACTGGGAGGTAGTAAAGGTGAAGATCCCATCGGATCTTTCGAAGTATGTGGTTCACAAGGGCTCAATCACTTTTGATGGAGTTTCTTTGACGGTGAATGACATCTCGAACGACATTGTCTCCTTGAGTTTGATTCCGGAAACCCTCCGCCTGACAACTCTTGGAAGCAAGAAAGTTGGAGACAAGCTCAACGTCGAAGCCGACATCTTGGCAAAGCACATCGAGAAACTAATAGAGGCAAGGAGTCAGTCATGAAGCTGGCAACCGTAGAAGAAGCACTAGAGACCCTGAAGGCTGGAAAACCAGTGCTTGTGGTGGACCACAGAAACCGTGAGAACGAAGGCGACGCAATCATGGCCGCCCAGTTTGCCTCGGCAGAGTGGATTGCCTGGATGGTGAAGCACACCTCGGGTTTCATTTGTGCCCCGATGGCTGAGTCGCTAGCGAACCGCCTCGAGCTACCACTTATGACCAACAACAACCAGGACCGCTACCGCACTCAGTACACCGTTTCTGTTGATGCAGCATCTGGAGTCACAACCGGAATCAGCGCTGCAGACCGAGCAGAAACACTTCGAGTATTGGCTAGCCCACACTCTCAGCCCGAGCACCTAATTCGACCAGGTCACGTGATTCCACTTCGTGCCCACCCGGATGGCGTGTTCGGAAGACCCGGTCACACCGAGGCGACCGTAGACCTACTGAAGCTGGCTGGTCTCGTGCCGGTTGGTGTGATTGCCGAAATGGTTTCAGACAATGGCGAAATGATGCGCCTACCAGAACTACTGCAAGTTGGAGAAAAGGAGAATCTACCCGTGATTAGCATCGAACAGA
>JBJOKH010000036.1:0-7244 GCA_046046195.1 Actinomycetota bacterium
TGGCAAATGCTCCGGAGATCAAAGATCGTGTGCTGGGTCCAGATCCAGATACTGGGTTTGACATTGTCGTGAAGAATGGTCGCTACGGTCCCTATGTTGCAATTGCCGATGAGGGAGCGGATAAACCAAAGACTGCGAGTTTGTTCAAGTCGATGTCGCCTGAAACCGTTAGCTATGAAGAGGCGCTGAAGCTGTTGGCCCTTCCACGCGAGGTTGGAATTGATCCTGAAACGCAAGTCATGATTACCGCGCAAAACGGAAAGTTTGGTCCTTATCTAAAACGTGGTGCCGACTCTCGCTCGCTGGAGCGTGAAGAGCAAATCTTGGAAATTACCTTGGACGAAGCTATTGAAATTTATAAGCAGCCCAAGACTCGCGGCAGAAGAACGGCCGCTACGCCACTCAAGGAATTTGGAGAGGACCCTGCCTCGCAATTGAAGGTGGTTGCCAAGACTGGTCAGTTTGGACCCTATGTCACAGACGGTGTCATCAATGCGACCATTCCAAAGGAAGAAACCATCGAAGAGCTTTCATCCGATCGAGCTTTCGAATTGCTGGCCATTCGACGTGAGAAGCTAGGAGTGGAACCAGGAGAAGCTCCAAAAACTGCCAAGAAGAAAAAGCGCTGATGTTTATTACTTTTGAGGGAATCGATGGGGTTGGTAAATCCACCCAGCTGGATTTACTCGAGCGCTACCTAACTGATCTTGGCAAAAAGGTGATTCGAACCCTCGAGCCCGGTGGCACCGAGTTGGGGCAAGAGATTAGGCACCTGCTGCTACATCGAAAGGGTGATGTTTCAGCCAGATCAGAAGCTCTTTTATATGCCGCCGACCGTGCACATCACGTGGCCACCAAAATTAGACCCGCTTTGGAGGCGGGCATGGTCGTGCTGTCTGATCGCTACTTTGATTCCTCTGTCGCTTACCAAGGCGCAGCAAGAGAGCTGAATGTTGATGAGGTAAAGAACATCTCTCTCTGGGCAGTTGACAACCTGCTGCCAGACCTAACTGTTTTGCTTGATCTGCCCGCGGATGAGGCCATGAAAAGACGCGGCAACAAGGGAACTGCTCCCGATCGACTAGAGAGCGAGCAGGTCGAGTTTTTTGAGCGGGCCAGAAACGAGTATCTCAAGATGGCCAGGGAAGCTCGGTTCTTGGTGGTTGATGCCAGTGAGACTCCTGAGCAAATCCACCAACAAGTTGTTGGCAGGGTTAGTGCCCTGTTGGCAAAGTGAAGGTTTGGCAAGAGCTGCTTGGGCAGCCCGAGGCAATTGAGCAGCTAAGACGAGTCGTCGAAGATAAAGAGGCTGGGTTTCAACACTCTTGGTTGTTCACTGGACCGGCTGGTTCCGGGCGATCCACTCTTGCTCGTGCTTTTGCTGCAGCGTTGCAGTGCAAAGAAAATGGTTGTGGGGCCTGTGCTAGCTGCAAACTTATTGCAGCAGATGCGCACCCAGACGTTCGAATGCTGGTAACTGACAAGGTCATTATTTCGATTGAGGAAGTTCGGCAGCTGGTTCAGTTTGCCGCGCTTGGTTCTACTCTCGGTGAGTTTCGCATCGTGATCATTGAGGATGCCGATCGAATGACCGAGCGTACCTCCAATGTCTTATTGAAAGCACTGGAAGAGCCGCAACCAAAAACGGTTTGGATTTTATGCGCTCCATCTGCGGCTGACATGCTCCCCACCATCCGCTCCCGCACCAGAAACGTTGTCCTTAGACTTCCCTCCACTGAAGAAGTTGCCCAACTGCTGATGCAGCGCGATGGCGTGAAGGAGGACTTGGCTCTGGCCTGCAGTCGGCAGGCGCAACAGCACGTGGGTATGGCGAGGCGGCTTGCGCTGAGCGCGGATGCGCGCAAGCGGCGCATGGAAACTCTTCGAGAGATTGTTGGTATCAAGAATCTTTCTGGTGCGATGGCGACTGCCGAACGCCTGCTCGCACTAGCCAAAAAGGATGCCGAATCAAGTAGCGAGGAAAAGAACCTGCAGGAACGAAGCAAACTGCTGGCGGCCTATGGAATTGAAGATGAAAAAATCCCCGCGAATCTCAGAAGCGAGTTTCGCCAGCTGGAAGAAAATCAAAAGCGACGAAACACCCGCTCTTTGCGAGATGGCATAGACAGGATTTTTACTGACATGGAAAGCCTGTTTCGTGACATCCTCAGCATTCAACTCGGCGCTAACACGCCACTAATAAATGAAGAGTTATCCGAAGAGATTGAGCTCAGAGCAGCTACCACGTCAGCCGATGACTCCATTCGGGTGCTGGAAGCTATCTCGGTTTCAAGATCTAGGCTCGAGTCAAACGTGCGAGACTTGGTTGTCTTGGAGTCCCTCTGCACAAAGCTAATTGTTAGGAGTTCCGTTGCGGCTTAGAGCATTATTGCTTGCTTGCGCACTTACTCTCAGCGGCTGTGCGGCAATTGATCAGCTGGTCCCAGCGCCCACCCCGACCGGTGCAGTTGACGAACAAGATTTGATCTGGAGCGACTGCAGTGATGGATTTGAGTGCTCAAAAATCTTTGCTCCTCTGGACTGGACCGCCGAAACCGGTGAGTTTGTTCAGATTCAGCTGATGAGAAAAATCGGAACAGAAGATCTTCCGCCAATTTTGGTCAATCCGGGTGGACCGGGTTCGACCGCTACCAAGTGGCTTCGAGATGGTTACGACACTGTTGGAACCAGCTGGCTGAGAGAGAATTTTCAGGTTTTAGCTTTTGATCCGCGCGGTGTAGGGGAGTCAACCGCTGTTGAGTGCACGGACTTAGAGCTCAAGGATGAAGTTCTCTATGGTCAATCTCCCTACCCCTATGGATCTGAGGAAGATCTGGAGTTTTCAAAAGAATTGGTTAAGCGCTTTGCTGAAAGTTGCCAGAAGTCTGGGCCATCCCCGGCCTATTTCAATACTCAGCAGACCGCTAGGGATATGGATCTAATTCGAATTTTGTTTGGTCAGGAACAGCTGAATTTTCTTGGCTACAGCTACGGAACCGAATTGGGTGCAACATACGCTGCACTTTTTCCAGATCGCGTCGGAAAGTTCATTCTGGATGGCGCCGTTGATCCCAATGCCGATCCTGGCACACAGTTGCTTGGACAGGTGCGGGGATTTGACAAGGCTCTTCGGGCATATCTTGCTGACTGCCTAACTCAAACAACCTGCCCCTTCAGCGGTGATGTTGACTCAGCGATGGGTGTAATTGCAAGTTTTCTGCAGGCTAGAGAGACAGTTCCGCTGCCCACAGATTCGGAAAGAACGCTTGGTATTCAGCCAGCCATCTCAGGGATGATTGTCACTTTGTATTCGCAAGAGTCTTGGCAGTATTTGTCACAGGCATTTGATGGAGCGTTCGATGGTGATGGCACAATCTTCCTGCTGCTGGCTGATTTCTATAACGATCGCAATCCCGATGGCGGCTACCTGACCAACATCAACGAGGCCAATTTTGCCATCTCCTGTGCAGACAGAGCAGTTGCACCAGAACGAAAAGAATTGAGTGTCGATATTGAAAAAGCGAGCGTAGTGTTTGGCAGATACTTCAGCTCTCCAGATATTTCTTGCACTGGCTGGCCGGAAGGTATCGGCATGGAAAAACTTGATTACAACGTAGAACTTGCAAATCGACCGATGGTGATTGGCACAACTGGCGATCCAGCTACTCCTTATGAACAAGCCCAGGCGCTAGCTGAACTGCTCGATGGACAGCTGCTTACCCTGACAGGCGAGGGTCACACCGCCTACGGCTCAAACCGATGCGTGAACTCTTTAGTCGATGCCTATCTTGAAGGGTTAGATCTAGGCACCACAAATCTCAACTGCCTCTAAAGATAGAGACCGGCCAGGATGGCTAGGTAAATTGCAATAAAAATAGCTGGCGTAACAAACTTCACAATTTCCAGCCAGGGCCTAAAGCTAATCACTCGACTGCGCAAGGCGGAAGATCCGGGCAGGGTCTTCAAATCATCGATCACTGACTGAGCCTGTGCTGCCGCTGAATATTCGGCAAGTGCCCCAAGGATTCCCGAAGCCAGCAGAATTAGCGCAAAAGCGTGAACCACAAACTGATTACTTTCGGAAATTGCAGGAGTTGCGATGGCTGCAAAAGCCAAAAGACCAGTGGGGGCTAGCTGGGCGAGGATGATGTGTAGCCGATTTCTTTGAAACTCGTGGATTAGTTCAGCCTCAGTCATGGTTGCTCCTAATTGATTCCATACAAGGTTAGGCGACGATGGCAAACAATGCGGTGCAGGAGTACTTTTCCCGCAAGTTTCGCCGCCTTCTTTCTGGAGCACCCGATGGAATTCCTCCTTGGTTGGAGGCAGTGGCGGCAGGTGATGATGCCGGCCTTTTTCTGCCCACTGATGCACCATGGGTAGTGCACAGAGATTTTGCAACTTTGGTAGGTGGAATCAGAGCACTGTTATTGCAGGCTATGCATCCAGGAGCCTTGGGTGGAGTAACCCAGCACTCCAGGTATGAAGAAGATCCACTTGGGCGCTTATCCGGCACCATTCGGTGGCTTACAGTAAGCACTTTCGGATCCTTGCAGGCTGTTCAGCAAGAGGCCAGTCGAGTAAATCGCATGCACGACAAGGTCAGTGGAAAATACCAAGATAAGCAGGGAAATTCGCTGGACTATCGTGCCAGCGACAAAGATCTTTTACTTTGGGTCCACATCGCATTTATGGATTCTTTCCTTCGCTCACATCAGCTTTATTCGAGAGCAAAAATTCCTGGCGGAGCTGATGCTTACGTCAAGCTCTGGGGTAAATCGGTTGAACCGTTGGGTCTGACGGCCGTGCCCGCTAACGAGTCT
This sequence comes from Actinomycetota bacterium, assembly GCA_046046195.1. Lineage (GTDB taxonomy): Bacteria > Actinomycetota > Actinomycetes > Actinomycetales > Microbacteriaceae > Rhodoluna. The sequence continues at coordinate 4,824 of JBJOKH010000036.1, forward strand.
GAGTTATTGAAGACTATGAGCGACTATGCCTCAGTTCTAAATTGTGATGCGAAAGCTCTTTCAGTTATTCGGTGGATCAAAGACGCACCGCTTCCGAAGCCAGCCAAGCCTGTCTATGCACTGCTTTTTCAGGCTGCGCTAGCTTCGTTACCAGAAGAAATACAATCCAAAATTGGAATGCGACATTTGCCACTTTGGCTGCTGCGACCAGTCGTCACGAACTTATTGGCGTTTGGGAGATTTATCATTGGCCCAGATTCACCAATTGAAGATGCCGCTATCGCTCGGCTCAAACGACTGGGTGCTATTCCTAACATCCAGTAGACTCACAAGCGCTATCGCCACCTTAGCTCAGTCGGTAGAGCAGCTCCCTCGTAAAGAGCAGGTCGACGGTTCGATTCCGTCAGGTGGCTCTTGAACAGAAACCCTTTCCTTGATTTTTTGTTCATTTTTGAGAATAACCGGCGCGAGATGGAGGGTGAAGATGGCAAACAGGTTGTTTGGTAACAAACTTTACTTCGTCATTCCGCCGTTCGCGTTGGCAGCGCTGTTCTTGACTTGGAGTGCATCCCTCAACGCGGTTTTCCAAGTGCTGCTTGGACTCTTGCTAGTGGCCACTGTCTATGTTGCCGTTCATCACGCCGAGACCGTTGCGCTTCGAGTGGGGGAACCCTTTGGAACCCTAATTCTTGCGGTAGCTGTAACAGTTATTGAAGTCGGAATGATTTTGGTTCTTATTTTGGACAACCCAGAAGCATCTAGAGACCTTGCCAGAGATACTGTCTTCTCCGCAGTCATGATTACAATGAACGCAATTGTTGGAAGCTCACTTCTGATCAAGACTCTAAAGAACCGGGAAGCAACTTTTAGATCCGAAGGAGTCAGCGGCGCTTTAGCAGTTCTGGCAGCACTGAGCATCGTTAGCTTGGTTTTACCCGCGACAACAATTTCCTCTCCAGGGCTAACCTTCAACACTTTTCAACTTAGCTTCGCGGCGATCTCTGCGTTGGTCCTCTACTTGGTCTTTGTAGGCGTTCAAACAATCCGGCACCGCGACTTCTTCTTGCCTCCGCCGCTGCCTGATGGCACAGTTCGCGAGACGCAGCATGTTAGGGCGCCATCCACCCAAGTTGCGATTTGGAGCTTTGTCCTGCTCTTTGTTTCGTTAGTTTCCGTTGTTGGACTTGCGAAAGTCACGAGCCCTTTGATTCAGACATTTGTTAGTGACTTTGGTTTGCCACAAAAGATTGTTGCTGTGAGTATTGCAATTGTGGTCTTGCTACCTGAATGGATCTCGGCCCTTCGAGCAGCCAGATTTGGTCGAACTCAAACCAGCTTGAATTTGGCATACGGATCTGCACTTGCCAGCATCGGTCTGACAATCCCAGTGATTGCTGTAATTTCAATCCTATTTAGCTATGAGGTTCATCTCGGATTGAGTGCAACTGAGACAAATCTCTTGCTACTCACTCTCATTGTTTCCGCTCTGACTGTCATACCTGGTAGGGCAACACTGATGCAGGCAACAGTTCACCTGGGTATTTTTGCTGCGTTCCTGATGGTTGTGGTGGCACCTTAGCGGAAGTTCGGGAACGCTAAATCAATTAGCTGAGGGCCAGCGACCAGGATGACGGCAGCGATGAACAACACGACTCCAATAATCCGCCAAAATTTCTCAAGGTCTTTCGGGTCTTGGTTTTTCACTTTTCCCCTTCTGACTGGACTTTGCTCGATTTTAGGGATTAGTTCTAGCCTAAATTGGTTTATATCAGCATGTCTGCCTGTTCTCGTTGTGGGGTGACGTTTCACCCTGAAATCGCTAAGTGCCCCGTGTGCGGACAGGTGCGCGCTCGTGAGGAAAATAAGCGGCGCAGACTTTGGTATTTGGCAAACACTCTTCTTGTGACTTTTGTTGCTTTGGTGGTTGGTTTTCGAGCAATAACTGGCGGTGAAATTCAAGTTGGCATGTCGGATACCGATTGCACACAGGCTCGGGCTCTAGCGGAGGAGACGCGCTACGCACTTGAGTCTCTAAATAGCGACAGGGCTAGGGCCGTCACTGAACTCGAGAAGGTATCCCAAGAGTGGAGCAATTTGGCCAGCAACTATGTGCCTGGAAAGTATTCGTGGTCAACCTCTGGTAGAGAGCACAATTGGCTTGAACGCTTAGCAAACAGTACCAACGCTCTCGCTCGCGGCGATCAGGTAAAAGTTGAAGAGGTAGACAATCCCATCAAGTATGTTTCAGAGCTGACTCGACTTTTTCCACGATTCTGCTCCTAAGCACTGGTAGGTTTGCCCCCTGGAGGAAAAATGGCAGGAACCAAATCGGCATTCAGTGAAGCAGAACGCAATGCGATGAAGGAGCGAGCCAGAGAAGCTCGTGAGTTCAAGAAACTTTCTGGCGAAGACCAGGTCCAG
>JBJOKH010000008.1:0-4844 GCA_046046195.1 Actinomycetota bacterium
CAATTACCAGTGCTGGGTTTGGCACCCCCGCCTGCTCCAGCAAACCAATTGCCTGATTAACAATCATTGCGGAAAAGTTGCTTGCCACCTCTATTGCCTCGGCATAGGCAGCCCGTGCCGAGCCTTCAATAACGATTGGTTCTGCTCCCATTTCAATAACCAGCGCCTGCGCAATTGGTAACGCAACAGCTGGGGCACTCACCGCAAAGAAACTTTCTTTCATTCGATTCAAGTCCAAACTGGTTCCGGTAAATCGCATCGCGGGATGAATAGCTAGCGGAATGGCACCTTTAGCGAATGCCTCACCCAATATTTCGTGATCGAATTCAGCAGCCAACTGAACAACAAGCTGACCGGGTCTAAATGAGTCAGACAGTTTGGCAACGGTGTTTGCGACATCACCAGCTGGGACCGCGAGTAGCACAAGATCCGCGGCTTCCAGTATTTGCTCGTCAGAAAGTTTTTTAGCTTGCGGCAACAAAACTTCTAGCGAGTCTTCTAGGTCGTGCTTCGAATCCGTCACAGCAACAACCAGGTGACCAGCCTGTGCCAGAGCCTGGGCCATCGCGATTCCAGAGGCTTCGGTGCCAATTACTCCAACGTTTAGTCTTCCTTGCTTCATCCGGTCACCGCCTGGTCCGGATCTTGATCTTGAGGAAGGCGACAAATTTGTTCCGTGACAATTGCAGCGATAACCAGGCTGAGACTTGCTAGAAATCCAATTGCGTTTTGAAGAACTAACGATTGAACAACAACAGCTCCAGAAATCTGGAAAATCACAACGCCTAGGTGCCAAGCGGCAAACAGCACACCTGCAATTGAGCTGGCCTTAGCAAGCAGTAGAACCCTCACGGCATAGAAAGGATCTACTCGTTTTGGTCGCTTACTGGAAGCTTGCTTCAAACCGTTTCGGTAGCGCCAGATCGGAATTGAAAGAGCAAGCAAAACCGTGGCAATGGCCGCCAAGGTAATCAAAAGGTTTATAGGAGACACCGGAACCTGAAAACCTCGGCTAACCAAGAGTGATGCTGCAAAAAATGCCAGGACCGTCATTGGCAAGGAAATCAAAAACAGAAAAGAGGTCTTGGTTGGTTTCATGCCAGCACACTCACCTGTGAAGTCATTGAACTAGATAGCTCTGAAACCTTGCCGTGTCCGGGCAAAACTGCATCTTCATCCATAAGTGTCCAAGGCACCAATACAAAAGGTCTGTGGTGGGTTTGCGGGTGAGGAATGGTCAGGTGCTTTGAGGATTTGAATACATCTTCGTAGGTGATGATGTCGATATCCAAAGTTCTTGATCCCCACTTATGCAACCGAATTCTGCCGTGAAGATTCTCGATACGGGTGATGACCTCCAGCAGCTTCCTGGGCCGAAGCTGGGTTGCAATTTTGATCACGCCATTCAAATAGCTAGGCAGCGATTCATCAAGACCTGACTGAGTAAGCGCAACAGATTCAACGAGAGGTGAGCGCTCCAACACCCGTATCTTTTTCTGTGCGGCTAGTTGTTCAATTGCAGTTTCGATAGTTTTCTTTCGGTCACCAAGATTTGCACCCAATGCCAGTACCGCAATCTTCCAGGTGCGCATTAGGACTGCCTTTTAGCCTTTGCGGTGACCGAAACGGTGTCGAAGTAGAGATCGATTGGGGCATCCGGTTTGGAGACTTTGATCTTGACGGATTTGGCCCAAGGACTTGCAGCAAACAAAACCTCATCCGCTAGACGCTGCGACAGAGTCTCAAGAAGATTTACTGGGTTGTTTCTGACGTTGTCTGAAATCAGTTGCGCGATAGCGGCGTAGCTGACGGTGTTGGCGATGTCGTCGGTTGCGCTGGCCCTGTCAGCATCAATCTTGATAGTTGCGTCAACTATGAAGTACTGACCCTCAACGCGTTCGTGTTCCAAAACGCCGTGATAGCCATAAACCCGAAGGCCCTTGATCTGAATCTTTTGGGTCATGCCTTAACTCTGCCCGTTGGACTCATCATTGGCAAACGCGAGGGCCTCAACGACTTTGATGGCATCCAGGGTTGTTGCTACGTTGTGGACGCGAACACCCCATAGCTTGCGCTGAAGTAAAAGTGCAGTGAGAACAGCCGTTGCCAAATCCCGCCTCTGGTTGCTAACGCCAGCGGCATCGTTTGGTTCAAGAGCGCCCGCTATAAATCTTTTTCTTGAAGCTCCAACCAGAATTGGAAGGTCAAGTTTTTCTAGTTCGTCGAGTCGAGCAACCAGGTGCCAGTTTTGAGCGATGTCTTTAGCAAAGCCAAGGCCTGGGTCAATGATCAAACGATCTCTTGAGATACCAGCTGCCTCGGCCTTGGAAACTCGGTCGGTAAGTTCTTGAGCAACATCTTTGGCAACTGAGGTGTAGTTATTCATCGAGTCCATGGTTTCGCTGAAGCCGCGCCAGTGGCTGATGATGTATTTGCAATCTAGGTCTTTTAGTGCCGCAAACATTTGCTCGTCTGCAAGACCACCAGACACGTCGTTGACTATTTTTGCACCGGCGGCAACTGCTAGCGCAGCGGTCTGCGCATTCATGGTGTCGATGCTAAGTAACGCACCACTTTTTTGAAATTCAGAATTTTCAACCAGAGCTTTGATAACTGGTAGCACTCTTGACTGTTCTTCCTCGAGCTTTACTCTAAGAGCGCCAGGTCTAGTTGACTCGCCACCCAAATCAATAATGTTTGCACCGTCGGCAACCAATTCAAGCGCATGTGCAATTGCTTCAGCTGGATTTAGGAAATCGCCGCCGTCTGAAAAAGAATCTGGTGTGATGTTGATAACGCCCATGATCAAGGGCCTGGAGAACTTCACCGAAGCCTCATTTGGTAATCAGAGCCATGATCTCTTGACGAGCAACTGGCTCGCTAAAAGACCCAAGCGCCTTCATGGTCACAGTGTTGGCCTCTGGTTGCCTTGCGCCTCTTGATGCCACACAGTGATGCCTTGCTTCAATGACAACAATTACGCCCTCGGCTCCAAGGCCTGCCTGGATGGATTCTGCGATCTGGGAAGTCAGGTTCTCTTGGAGTTGAGGTCTAGCGGAGAGCACCTCAACCAACTTAGGAAGTCGGCCAAGGCCTACGACCTTGTCTTTGGGTAGGTATGCGATGTGAGCTAGACCAGTGAAAGGAAGCAGATGGTGCTCACAAATCGACACCAACTCAATGTCTTTCAAAATGACGACATCGTTTTGCTCGGCAGGAAAAGCATCAGCCAAAATGCTCAACGGATCAACGCCGACACCTTTGAAGAACTCCTGGTAGGCCTCGGCAAATTTCTCTGGGGTTGCCTGTAGCTCTGAGCGTTTGGGGTCTTCGCCGATTGCGGTGAGTAGCTCAGTCACAGCATTCTTGATGCGATTGATGTCAACCAATTACTTCTTCTTGACTGCCTTTGTAGGCTTGGCGGACTTCTTAGCTACCGGCTTCTTGGCAGCTTCCTTGCTCGCGGTCGCCTCGGCTTTTTTCTTGGCCGCGACTTTCTCGGTAGTTGAACCCTTTGCAGGGATCGCAATCGGTCCCTTTTTGGAAACTGGTCTTGAAGTCTTAGATAGCCAGAGCTTGCGCTTTGGAAGCTTCTTCACAGACTTGAAGATTCTTGCAATGTCATCGGGATTCAAGGTCTCTTTTTCCATTAGCTCTTTAGCCATGGCATCCAAAACATTTCGGTTTGTGTTCAGAGCTTTGTAGGCCTCGTCGTGGGCTGCGTCAAGAATCTTTCTTATCTCAAGATCGATTTGGTGTGCGACCTCATCAGAATATTCTCTGGCTTGAGCCATGTCCCTTCCGATGAACACTTCGCCACCGCCACCGTATGAAACAGTTCCGATAGAAGATGCAAAACCGTACAGGGTAACCATTTGCCTAGCAATCTTGGTTGCTTTTTCGAAGTCGTTTGATGCACCGGTAGTTGGATCGTGGAACACGATTTCCTCGGCTGCTCTTCCTCCAAGCGCATAAGCGATTTGGTCAAGCAACTGATTCCTTGTCACCGAGTAGCGGTCTTCCATAGGAAGCACCATGGTGTAGCCAAGTGCTCGTCCTCTTGGCAAAATCGTCACCTTGGTAACCGGGTCAGAGTGGTTCAGTGACGCAGCAACTAGAGCGTGGCCAGCCTCGTGGTAAGCGGTGTTTAGGCGCTCTTCATCTTTCATTAGGCGAGATTTCTTTTGCGGTCCGCCAATTACTCGATCGATGGCTTCATCAACTGTTGCAGCGTCGATGGTCTTTCTGTTTTCGCGAGCTGAAAGAAGTGCCGCTTCGTTCAATACGTTTGCAAGATCAGCACCGGTAAAGCCCGGGGTTCTTCTGGCAATAAGGCTTAGGTCAACGTCGTCATCGATTGGCTTGTTTTTGGCGTGCACGCGAAGAATCTGTTCGCGACCTGCAAGATCAGGTGCACCAACACCAATCTGTCGATCGAAACGACCTGGTCGTAAAAGAGCTGGATCAAGAATGTCTGGTCGGTTGGTTGCCGCAATCAGTATCACGCTGACGTCTGAGTCGAATCCGTCCATCTCAACCAGAAGCTGGTTTAGGGTTTGTTCACGCTCGTCGTTTCCGCCACCGATACCTGCACCGCGCTGACGACCAACTGCATCGATTTCGTCTACGAAGATAATTGCCGGTGATGACTGCTTGGCCTGCTCGAACAAGTCACGAACACGCGATGCACCAACACCAACAAACATTTCCACAAAGTCAGAACCGGAAATTGAGAAAAACGGGACGCCTGCTTCACCGGCAACAGCTTTGGCAACAAGAGTCTTTCCTGTTCCCGGAGGGCCATACAAAAGCACGCCGCGAGGAATCTTGGCACCAAGTGCCTT
>JBJOKH010000002.1:0-34685 GCA_046046195.1 Actinomycetota bacterium
GGTGTCCTTAGTAGAAGCTTTAGTTTGCTTCTTCGAAGGTAATGCTAACGGAGTTGATGCAGTATCTGTCTCCTGTGGGAGTTTGCGGTGCGTCTTCAAATACGTGCCCTAGGTGCGAGCCACAAGCCCTGCATCGCACCTCAACGCGGCTCATCCCAAGCGAGTTATCTTCCAAAAGCTCAACGGCGTCGGTAGATTTCGGTTCATAGAAACTTGGCCAACCGCAGTGCGAGTCAAACTTGGTCTCTGAGCGAAATAGCTCTGCCTGGCAGCCGCGACACCGGAAAATTCCCATTCGCTTTTCGTCTAGAAGTGCCCCGGTGTATGCGCGCTCAGTACCTGCTTCCCTAAGGACGTGGTACTCAAACTCTGTCAATTCCTCGCGCCACTGCTGATCTGGCTTCTGAATCGGGTAGTTCATATTGGGGCTACCTTTCTTAAGGTCTTGATGCCTAATATAAAGGTCCCCGACCTTTTCTAAAGAAGAGCAACCATGCCTCAGGCTTTCCAGGATGAATTCGACACCGCCAGCGGTGTTGGAGGAAAGCACCTTGCCCCGAAAAAGCCGATCGATTACATCGTTTCTTTCTTAACTCTCACCTTTTTATCAGCAACCCTGGCCGGGGGAGGAATAGTTGGGCTTCAGCTTTGGGACGCCGGAGTGATTCTCTCTGGTTTAGTGGCCCAGCAAGAAGACGCGGTTCCTCAAATGGAAGTTGCGATAGTGGACGGCACCAACACCGGAAAAGCCATTTCTATAGGTGAACAGCTTGCCGATGCGGGCTGGAATATCGTCTCCGCAACCTCCTTGGCTGATCAGGATCCAGGGCTTGAGGCTGCGACTTCAACGCTGATTTTCTTGTCCAGTGAGGCCTACAGGGCAGACGCGGCGGGACTTTTGGCCACTTTCCCAGGTGCTCCAATCACCGTTTCGGACCAGTTTCCGACCCCTGTGACAGTGCTAATTGGCACTGATTTTGCTGGCTAAGGCAGCGTTAGCCCCAAAAAATTTCTTTACTTTATTGACCTATTCAGGGCTAGAGTGGAAGAGGTCGTAGAAAAAGCCCTAGCCCCAAAAGCTGTTGGTTTAGTAATGCAATCCTGGATCCCCCGGTTTGGAAGCGACTGAGTTAGATACCCGAGAGGGTGTCGAAGCTGCATTCAAACACAAGGTAACAGGAGAAACACATGGCACAAGGAACCGTAAAGTGGTTCAACGCTGAGAAGGGCTTCGGCTTTATTACTCAGGACGGTGGAGCGGACGTATTCGTTCACTTCTCAGCTATCCAGGGCGATGGCTACAAGGAACTCAAGGAGAACCAGCGCGTTGAGTTCGAAGTAAAGAACGGCGACAAGGGCCCACAGGCCGACGCAGTTCACGTAATCTAGGACCATCTAGGCTTACAAAGAACCGCCTTCCTTCGGGGAGGCGGTTCTTTCTTGTCTGGCCCCTACTTGCACTCCTGACCAGAGAGTGCTAAAAATAGAGTTAGCACTCAAACAAATAGAGTGCTAAAAACCTACTTACCAACTTCGGGAGAAACCCAAAAATGGCAAAAATCATAGCTTTCAATGAAGAGGCCCGTCGTGGCCTAGAGCGCGGCCTAAACATTCTGGCCGACACCGTAAAGGTAACCCTTGGCCCTCGTGGACGCAACGTCGTTCTCGAGAAGAAGTGGGGAGCACCAACAATTACTAACGACGGTGTATCCATCGCTAAGGAGATCGAGCTTGAGGACCCGTTTGAGAAGATCGGTGCCGAGCTTGTCAAGGAAGTTGCAAAGAAGACTGACGACGTAGCAGGAGATGGAACTACCACCGCTACCGTTTTGGCTCAGGCGCTAGTTCGCGAAGGACTTCGCAACGTTGCAGCCGGCGCTGACCCGATCAGCCTAAAGCGCGGAATCGAAAAAGCAGTTCAGGCCGTGACTGTTGAGCTACTTGCTAACGCAAAGCCAGTTGAGACCAAAGAGCAGATTGCTGCTACCGCGTCTATTTCTGCAGGTGACACCCAGATCGGTGAAATCATCGCAGAAGCAATCGACAAGGTTGGACGCGAGGGCGTTGTGACTGTTGAAGAGTCAAACACTTTCGGCATTGAGCTACAGCTAACCGAAGGTATGAGATTCGACAAGGGTTACATCTCTGCTTACATGGTCACCGACCCAGAGCGTCAGGAAGCAGTTCTAGAAGACGCTTACGTTCTTATTGCCAACTCAAAGATCACAAACATCAAGGACCTACTTCCTGTTGTTGACAAGGTGATTCAGGCAGGTAAGCCACTACTGGTTATCGCTGAAGACATCGAGGGAGAAGCCCTAGCCACATTGATCGTGAACAAGATCCGCGGAATCTTCAAGTCAGTTGCCGTCAAGGCTCCAGGCTTTGGTGACCGTCGCAAGGCCATGCTTCAGGACATTGCAATCTTGACCGGCGGACAGGTTATCTCAGAAGAGGTAGGCCTAAAGCTTGAGAACACCGACCTAACCATGCTTGGTCGCGCTCGCAAGATCGTTGTCACCAAGGACGAGACCACAATCGTCGAGGGCTCGGGCGACCAGGCTCAGATTGCCGGCCGCGTTGAGCAGATTCGCCGCGAAATCGAGGCAACCGACTCCGACTACGACCGCGAGAAGCTACAGGAGCGTCTAGCCAAGCTAGCCGGTGGTGTAGCAGTAATCAAGGCTGGAGCCGCAACCGAGGTTGAGCTAAAGGAGCGCAAGCACCGCATCGAAGATGCAGTTCGAAACGCCAAGGCAGCTGTTGAAGAAGGAATTGTTGCGGGTGGTGGAGTTGCTCTACTACAGGCCGGCAAGACCGCATTCGGCAAGCTAAAGCTTGAAGGCGACGAGGCAACTGGTGCCAACATCGTTCGAGTTGCAATCTCTGCACCACTGAAGCAGATTGCTGTCAACGCAGGTCTAGAACCAGGTGTTGTAGCTGACAAAGTTGAAAACCTACCTTCCGGTCAGGGTCTAAACGCCGCTACCGGTGAGTACGTGGACATGCTTGCAGCTGGAATCAATGACCCAGTGAAGGTGACTCGCTCTGCATTGCAGAACGCAGCATCCATCGCTGGATTGTTCTTGACCACCGAAGCCGTTGTTGCCGAGAAGCCTGAGCCTGCAGCCCCTGCAATGCCTCAAGGTGGCGGCGAAGGAATGGGCTTCTAACTACAAAAACAATCTTTGATTGGCGTACTCGATCTCGCGATACTGCGAAGCCGCAAGGCTAAGAGCTGCTCCAATCTCAGCTAACTGAGCATCAACTGCGCCTGCAGTGGTTCGCCAGCGGTTAGCCAAGGCTTGAAATGATTCGGCCGCGGCTCCTCGCCACGAACCCTGCAGGCTTTGCAGTTGGTTGTGTAGCGAGGAAACTTCTGCCTGCAATCTGGAAATGGTTGCGTTGATAGATCCTGTTGCAGCGAGCACCTGCTCGCTATCGACCTGAAATTGAGCCATCTGTTAATCCCTTCTATGTGGGGATAAGGCTAAATCTCCTTGGATGAGCCAGAGTCAGGCTCTCAATAGATTGTGGAGAAATTAGACCCAGTTTTGCTGAACTGGAAGCTTGACCCGGAAGGTTGCTCCGCCACCTTGGGTCTCTTTGACTTCGATTCGGCCTTTGTGCAGGGCGATGATTTCCTTGACGATAGCAAGGCCAAGGCCGGTGCCCCCGGTGTCTCTGTTTCTGGAGTTGTCCGCTCGGTAAAAGCGCTCGAACACCTTGTCGCGCAGCTGCTTCGGAATACCCTCACCGTGATCGACAACATCGAGAATAACTTCTTCTTCAGTCTTTTGCCCCACCTGAATTTCAATCTCACCCTTAGCAGGACTAAAGCGCTTGGCATTTTCGATTAGGTTCACCAGTACCTGGCGAATCTGACCCTCGTTGACTTCGGCCTTCAGGCTGAAGTCAGCAGGAAGTTTTTCTCCAGTTAGCGTCAGCAAGGTCAGCTTCACCTTGTTCTTTCCCGGTACATCTCTATCGATGATGTCTCTTATCAACTGGGCAACGTCAACGGTGGCAGCTTCGAGCTTTTGGTTCTCGTCTAGGCGAGCAAGGGTAAGCAACGATTCAACAAGAGAACTCATTCGAATCGCCTCAGACTCAATTCGACCCATGGCCTCTTGAACATCTGATTTTTTCTTTAGAGCACCTTGCCTATAAAGCTCGGCGTAGCCTCGAACTGAAACCAAAGGAGTTCTGAGTTCGTGGGACGCGTCAGCAACAAACCTTCGCATTTGTGAAACAGTCTTGTTTCTGGAGTTCACCGAATCCTCCAGAGAATCAAGCATCGAATTCAGTGACCTGTTCAGTCTGGCAATTTCGGTATTGCCTGGGCGTTCGATTAGACGCTGGGAGAGATCGCCCGAAGAAATCAATTGGGCGGTTCGTTCCACCTCTCTAAGAGGTCTGAGGGCTTGGGCGATGGTGAGCCAAATACTTAGACCACTTAGGGCAAGGAGTAAGAATCCGAAGCCACCACCGATTGCTCGATATTGGCGCAACAGTTCAAGGTTTGTGCTGTTTGGAAGTGCCACTACGACGGTGGCGGAAAAGTTCCTAAAGGGTTGGGCGACCACACGCCAGCTGTCTTTTTCGTCAATGGTTACCTCGCCTAAGGCGCCGGTTTCGTCTAGGTCAAAGGGGACACCGCCCGTTGCGGCAGCTACCTCTGGGCTTAAGAGGCTCAGATTTGGTAGGTCATCCTCGTCAGAATCGGTGGCCATAATCCGATAGACCGTGCTTCCGCGAGCATCAAGCACCGAGATCAGGTAGTCACTCGGAAGCCTTGGAAGGTTTAGCCGTTTAGCTAGAAGTTTGGTTTCGATAAGGCTTGGGTTTTCCTGGGCCAAAATTGTCGCGGTCGAAGCAAGTAAGTTGTCGGTGTTTTGTTGCAGGTAGGCACGGAGCAAGGAAACAGTTCCAAAACTTGAAACCAAAAGAAGTAGCCCGATCAGTGCCACGGACAAACCGGTGAGCTTACTTCGAAGCGATACCAGTTCCCAAGCTTTACCGAGCTTTGACTGCATCAGTCAAGTTTCTTATAAATGTAACCAACACCGCGCTTTGTTTGAATCAGCGGCCTGGAGCTGATTGGATCTAGCTTCTTTCGAAGGTAGGAAACGTATGACTCAACGATTCCCATATCACCGTTGAAGTCATACTCCCACACGTGATCCAGAATCTGTGCCTTAGTTAGAACTCGGTCAGGATTCATTACCAAAAAGCGCAGCAGCTTGTACTCGGTAGGAGATAAGTCAACTGGCTTTCCTTCGATGGTCACCTCGTGAGCATCTTGATTGATAACTACTGCTCCTGCATCGATGACCGAAGGTTCTGCGTCGACAGTTTTTGTTCGTCTTAAGATTGCTTGAATACGCGCCACAACCTCATCGAGGCTAAATGGCTTGGTCAGGTAATCGTCACCACCAACAGTTAGGCCAGTGATCTTGTCTTCGGTGTCATCGCGTGCGGTGAGAAAAAGAATTGGAGCCTGGACACCGGAGGAGCGAAGCTTCTTCGTGACGCTAAAGCCATTCATGTCCGGAAGCATCACATCGAGCAAGATGATGTCAGGTTCGGATTCGACTACCGCTGCAACTGCCTGAGCTCCGTTGGCGGCGGTTTGAATCTCGAAGCCGGCGAACCTAAGGCTGGTTGCCAATAGGTCGCGAATGTTGGGTTCGTCGTCGACGATTAGAACGCGTGTTTTTGCCATGCTGGAAAGTCTGGCAGATTTGGCTGGGAGAAACCTGAGAGTTAGGTGAATGCCTTAAATGCTCGAAACATCGAGGATCTGGTAGCTGTATCCCTGTTCGGCAAGGAACCGCTGACGATTCTGAGCGAAGTCCTGGTCCACAGTGTCTCTTGCAATGAGCGTGTAGAAACTTGCGGTTCTGCCATCGGCCTTGGGGCGAAGCAGACGTCCTAGGCGCTGGGCCTCTTCTTGCCTTGACCCGTAGGAACCGGAGATCTGAATGGCTACCGAGGCTTCTGGCAGGTCAACTGAGAAGTTGGCAACCTTGGAAACTACCAGAGTCGGCTCCGTTCCATCTCTAAAAGCTTGGAAGAGTCTTTCTCTTTCGTTCACCGGGGTTTCCCCGGTGATTTTCGGTATCTGTAGCAGGGCAGCAACTTCATCTATCTGGTCGAGGTATTGACCGATGATGAGAGTTGGTTCGCCTTTGTGCTTATTTATCAGTTTCTGAATCACTGGAATCTTTACCTTTGATGTTGCGGCTAACCGATAGCGATCTTCTTGCTCGGCGATCGCGTAATCAAGTCGTTCTTGCTCTGGGAGGTCCACCCGAATTTCAAAACACTCAGCAGGAGCGATGTAACCTTCGGCTTCGATTTCTTTCCACGGTGCATCAAAACGCTTGGGTCCAATCAGCGAAAAGACATCGCCCTCTTTTCCGTCTTCACGAACCAGTGTCGCAGTTAGTCCGAGGCGTCTTCTTGCCTGAAGGTCGGCAGTCATTTTGAAAATTGGTGCCGGAAGAAGGTGGACCTCGTCGTAAACAATCAGTCCCCAGTCCTTGGCATTCAATAGTTCCAAGTGAGCGTATTCACCTTTTCGCTTGGCGGTAAGAATTTGGTAGCTTGCGATGGTCACCGGCTTGACTTGCTTTACCGATCCCGAGTACTCACCGATTTCGTCTTCGGTTAGAGTTGTTCGCTTCAGCAACTCCGCGCGCCACTGCCTTGCCGAAACAGTATTGGTGACAAGTATCAGTGTGTTGGTTTTTGCTTTGGACATTGCAGCAGCGCCAACGATGGTTTTTCCAGCACCGCAGGGAAGCACTACAACCCCCGAGCCACCCTCCCAAAACTTCTCAACCGCCTTGGTCTGGTAATCACGGATATGCCAATTGGCTTCATCGAGGGCGATGGCGTGAGGCTCACCCGGTGTATAACCGGCGAGGTCCTCGGCTGGCCAGCCGAGCTTTAGGAGCTCCTGTTTCAGAGAACCTCTGGCAAAAGCCAACACTTCGAAGCTGTCCTCTGAAAGCCTTGGCCCCAACAGGGCAGCAATCTTGGGGCTTCTAGATGCCTCCAGCAGGATAGCCGGCGATTGGCACGTTAGTAGCAGGACCCCTTCAGGGCTTCTTCGAATTACAAGTTTTCCGTAGCGCTCCATGGTCTCGGTGATATCGACTCGTACCGAAGAGGGAATTGCAAACTTGGCGTACTTGTCCAGTACGCCCAGAACGTAGTCGCTGCCGTGACCGGCAGCTCTGGCATTCCAGAGTCCCAGTTTGGTGATGCGATAGGTGTGAATGTGTTCGGGAGCTCTTTCCAGCTCGGCAAAAATTGCCAGATCATGCCTGGCGTCGGAAGCTTGCGGGTGATCAACTTCCAAAAGTGCTGTTTTATCGCTCTGTACGATTAACGGTCCGTCGGTCATCACTAACCAATCAGAATCGAGGTAATTGCTGACACCGGAAGAGTTCTTTCGATGTCGGCCTTGCGGTCACGGGCTCGGAGTCTGCCGTTGGCGATTCCGATTGGCTCAAGCAGGAAGTCCATAATCTTGCCGTTGGCGTTTATCTGCACCTGAAGCGTGCTCTTGGTTTTTAGTGCCAGCAAAATCTTTCGCTCCATGTCGCTTGCTGGGGCTGCATCGGCCATCTCAATATCTTGAGCTCTCAGTCTTTCCACCTGCTTCAGAAAAGCTGCAGCCTCATTAGTGGATTTGTGAACTGAAGATGGTGCAATGACTTTACCCTTGTCATCAATTAGTACCGCTAGATATCCGTTTTCACGAAGTGCGTGATAGAGCGACTGGGCATCAAGCGGTGAATAGATTCCGCTGGTTCTTTGCTCCAGCAAAAGTGGCTTTAGTTTTGAGTCCATGGTGATCTGCTTCGCAAGCAGTTCGTCACTTGATGTAAGGAGGCTTCCTTTTTCTAAGGCAGATAATTTTAGGCGACCAAAGCGCTCGGCGGTTTCCCGAATTAGATAGTCAACCGGTTGAGGCAGGCTGCTCCCATTGAGCTTTTGAAGCAGCAGCCTTATCTGGTTTTCAGTCATGCCCTCCTCGAGTCCGCAACTGATGCTAAGCGGCGAGATGCGATAGCTGGAAGCAAGGCCAATGTTCTCGGTGTCGGCAAACTTCCTTAGTTGAACCTCCAAGGAGCTTGCCAAGGGGCCAGGGGTGATGATCGAAAGGTCAGCCTGGACGATTATTCGCTCCTGCTGGGCAGGAAGCCTAGATTCCAGGGCTTTAGAAGCTGCCGGCAGCTTGTTGGCCAAGACATCTGCCAGCCAGCTAGCAGGGGACCCAGCAGAGGTCAGGCCAATCTGATCTGCCATTTCGGCAAGGCGATTGATTCTTGAAGCAGGAGCCAAACTTGCAAACGGAAAGCTGATTTGAATCAAGTCGCGAAGTTTTTTGGATTTGTGCTGGGCAAGCTGAGTAGAAACTTCTTTAAGTCCTGCTGGCCCAAGCATCGAAGTCCAGGCTTCGCAAAGCATAAGCCACCGGGCTTTTGGACTAGCACTCATCCAACTATCTGCCAAAGCAGTTGGCTGGAATCTTCGTTCACTTGCAGAAATCAAACCCGCAACTTTTGCCAATTCAAAAATTGTCTTTACGTATTCTTTGCTTTTTCCAAGATGCGCCGAAGCGCGCTTGACATCCGGAAGCCCAAGGGCACCCTTGGCAACCTCTCTAACCAGATGCTGATCGAGGTCAAAAATCAATTCGGTCACTGCCTGCATTGCTTCGAAGGCATGTATTCCACAATCCAGATCGATTGCACCTTGGTCCGTATCAATTGCTTCATTGGAGACCACGCTCAATGAAGCGGTCCGTGGCGACTCATTGAGACGATCTTTCAACCAGTCGTAAACCGAAGGTTCATCAACGCTCCAAACCAGAAGTTCTCGACCGAGCAAATTCACTTGCTCTTTTGAAACTTTTTCGCTTGCAACCAAAGACCTGAGTGACCCAAGCATTTGGTTTGTGATACCGGCCACCGTCAGGGCCTGGGACTTTGGTGTCAGCAGGGCATTGGCTAGGTCGAAAAAGTCTTTATAGTCCCCGAGGTATAGACCGCGTTCGTGCACCACGAGCCCCAGGGTGGCATCCGGAGCCGACCTGAGTGCTGTTGCTAGGCGGTAGAGGTCACTCAACTTGCGTTTTCGCGTCCCTTGCGGCGAAGGGCCAGAACCAGAAGGACCATCACCAGGATGAAACCTAGAGGCATGCCAAGAAGTGGGATCTGGGCGAAGATGGCCAAATTGGTGGTTGAGCCCAGATAGCTACTTACCAGGGTGATCATTATCGAAACCAGGGAAAGACCAATGATGCCGGCACCCATGTAAGCGAGAGTTGTTTCCAACCTGGAAGGGCCAGAGGGCTGAGATTTAGTCATCCTTATAGGATACCTGAGGTTCTGGCCTTGCGTCCCTGGGGTTTAATCTCCAAAGCACTTACCTGGTTGGTAAAATGATTGTTCTCCAGAAAGAGGTATCCAATGCCAACCGGCAAAGTAAAGTTCTTCGACGAAGAAAAGGGATTTGGCTTCATCGCTTCCGATGAAGGCCAAGAAGTTTTCTTACACATCAGCGCACTCCCAGAAGGCGTGACCGAGGTCAAGCCTGGAACTCGCGTTGAGTTTGGAATTGTCGATGGCAAAAAAGGCGCTCAGGCGCTGTCGGTTCGCGTCCTCGAGGCCCCACCTTCACTCGCCAAGATGTCCAGAAAGCCTGCCGACGAAATGTCCGTCATCGTCGAAGACTTGATTCGACTTTTGGACAACATCAGCGGTGGGCTAAAGCGCGGTAAACACCCAGAGCCTGCTGCCGGTAAGAAGATTGCGGCGTTGCTTCGCAAGCTTGCCGAAGAACTAGATGCTTAAGCGACTCAAAAAACCTCAACACCAAGGCTTTGCCGAGAAAGCTGCCAAGGAGTCCGCTCCTGCAGGCGGAGTTGGTAAGTTTCTTGGCACGCTAGATGAAGAAGCCAACGTGGTTAGCTATCGCTTCGAAGCAAACATGAAAGGTTACGTTGGCTGGGAATGGCACGTCGTAGTCTTCCAGGGTAAGAAGCAAGCCGAGCCAACAATCTCCGAGGTAGTTTTGCTGCCTGGCAAGGGTTCAATCATCGCCCCGGACTGGGTGCCCTGGTCGGAGCGTCGAGCTGAGCTGGAAAAGTCCGAAACGGAAGAGTCAGCGGTTGCGGACCTTGAAGTAGCCGAAGATTCCAAGGAGGATGCCGAAGATGCAGGTAAGCGTCCACCATTGGGGAAAAGGCTCCGCAAGCGTCTGATTAAGAAACAAGAGAGTAATAAGGGCCGCAAGCCACGCAAGGGTGCCAAGTAACACCGCTAATCCAGCGTTGGTCTCAATTGGCTCGGGGTCTGGCTTAGCCTCCGATTCCTTTACCCGAAACTTCATTAGCCAAGCTCCTGAACTACAAAGTCGATGCAGGCGATCAGGGCTTCTACATCTGATTTGTCGGTAGCGACAAAGGTGGCAACCCGAAGTTGGTTCCGGCCTAGCTTTCGGTACGGATCGACGTCCACCACACCATTAGACCTCAGAACTTTGGCAACCTCGGCGGCATCCACCGACTCATCAAAGTCGATGGTGACAACCACCTGTGAGCGATGTTCAGGATTTGAGACGAATGGTGTTGCAAAACTAGAAGCATCAGCCCAGTCATAGAGCAGCTTCGAGGATTCCTTGGTCTTGGCACTTGCCCAGCCAAGGCCACCGGATTCATTGATCCACTTGATCTGCTCGTTAAGCAAAAACAGCGTCGCAAGGGCCGGGGTGTTTAGAGTCTGGTTCAGTCTCGAGTTTTCGATCGCAATCTGAAGCGACAAAAACTCAGGGATGTATCGATCGGAGGCTGAGATCTTGGCCGTGCGCTCTAATGCCTTTGGGCTCATCAGGGCCAGCCAAAGGCCTCCGTCAGAAGCGAAGTTTTTCTGCGGAGCGAAGTAGTAGACGTCGGTGTTGGCGGCCTCAAAGTCGATGCCGCCAGCAGCTGAAGTCGCATCGGTCATAAAAATGGCCCCGCTGTCGGCTCCCGCAACCTTTTCGACCGGTGTCACAACTCCAGTTGAGGTCTCGTTCTGCGGGTATACATATGTATTGGTTCCAGACTTGGCTACCAACTCAACCCTTGAACCTGGCTCACCCTGCTGAATATCAACGGACCCAAGAAAAGGGGCCGAGAGCGACTTGGCAAACTTAGCCCCGAACTCACCATGAACCAGCGCTTGAGAGTTTCCCTCGGCCAGGGAGTAAGAGGCCACGTCCCAAAATGCGGTTGAACCGCCATTTCCCAGGACGATCTCGTAGCCGGAAGGGGCTCGAAATAGCTCTAAAAGGCCATTTTGGACCTCGGCAACCATGTCTTTTATGGGTTTTTGGCGGTGAGAAGTGCCCATGAGTTTGGCCCCAGCCGATCCAAAGGCAGCCAGCTGTTCTGGGCGTAATTTGGACGGTCCACAGCCAAATCGGCCGTCTTTTGGCAGGATTTGGCTGGGAATCTGGATGTCGGGCATACCGTTGAGTTTAGTAGCCTGTCAGTTTCCCGATAGCGGCACGTGGCGGGTTGCACCCAAAAATCATGGGTTAGAATTGCCAAGCTATCGAAATCAATCCATTTCGGTGGTCGGATCTGAATTGTTTCCAAAGCCTGGAGTCAGATCTTTAGAACTTATAGTTTCGTTTCAGGACTGACTTCTTTATAGAGGTCATTGAAGCACCGGAGGTAATGGTTTGGCCAGTACTGGTTCAGGCAGACACAGGGCAGACGTCGAGATTAACGTCTTGGAGTCCTTTGAGATTCGCTCAAGACGATCCATTCGTGAGGCTGAAAAGGCCAAACTAGCTAGGAGCTCTCGTCGCGCTCGCCGAGCGATGGCTCGTATGGAAGCTCGGGCCCTAAAGCGCGAAAAGGCGCTCGCTAGACCAGTTGCTCCACTATCCGGAAACCGCAGACTTCGCCACAACTCAACCTTTAGAACCGCTTTGACCATGGTCACAGCCTCTGGCCTTTTTGCCACCGTCGCCCTACCGGCATATGCCTACGACCCTGAGATTGCCGCCATGGCCAGGTTGACCACCACCAGCATTGAGGACATCGAGCAGACCGACGGCACCCAGAACCTAACCGTCGCAGCAGCTAACACCATCAAGTTTGTTCGAGGCGAATATGCATCGGCTAACGCCGAGTCGGTTCTTCGCCAGCAGACCCTGAACAACTACCTGGCTTACAACGGTCCAACCGCTGCTGAGTTCGTGAAGAACCCGCCATACAGCTCAATCTCCTCCGAGCAGGTTTTGCAGGTGGCGGCTAAGTATGTTGGAACGCCATACGTGTTTGGTGGATCTAACCCGAGAGGCTTTGACTGCTCTGGTTTGATTTTGTTTGTCTACTCCCAGTTCGGTGTTGCCCTTCCTCACAGCGTGACCGGCCAGGCTCGTTTGGGAATCAAGATTGCACCGGAGGATGCTCTGCCTGGTGACCTGGTTATTTACAACGACCACGGACACAGCGGAATCTATGCCGGCAACGGACAGATGTATCACGCCCCGCAGCGCGGTGACTACGTCAAACTTGGAACAATTAACTCTCTAGCCGAAGCGGGCGGTCACTACTTCGTGCGCCTGGCTACCAACTAAATCTCAAAAAACACTCACCGAACTTGGTTTAGCAACCACCCGACCTTGCGCTAACCTAAAGAAACAAGTTATTCATTGTCTTCGGTTTGAAAGGCCAGGGGTTTAGATGAGAGGTATGCCTCCCAAGCATTGCTTCCAATCTCGGCAACCCCAACCAATCGGATCGATACGGGTCCACTAGAAGCGCGTCGTCATTTTTATGACGGCGCTTTTTTTGTGTCCAGGCAATGGCTGACTTACGAAAACGGCCCACAATCCGTGTGGGCCACATTCGAAAGGATTTCTAAATGAGGACTCTAGTTCTAAATGCCGGCTATGAGCCGCTGGCAGTGGTCAGCTTCAAGCGAGCCATCATTCTGGTTCTAAACCAGAAGGCGACAGTGCTGGCACAGGCTGGCCAGAATGTCGTTCGCAGCGCCACCGGTGAGTACCAACTGCCGTCTGTGATTTTGCTTTCCAGATATGTTCGCATCCCGGGATCAAGAGTTATCCCGGTTTCAAGGCGCGGGGTGCTAAGGCGAGATGGACACCGCTGCGCCTACTGCAAACGCTCTGCTTCAACTGTCGACCACGTTCAACCAAGGTCTCGAGGCGGGGACGACTCGTGGGAAAACTTGGTGGCATGCTGCCTTCGCTGCAACAACAAAAAAGGCGATAAGACCTTAGGCGAGATGGGCTGGACGCTGGACTTTGCTCCGCGAATGCCGGCAGGAACCATATGGATGGTCCGGGGTGCCGAAAGATTTGAGCCGGAGTGGAACGAGTATCTGGCTTTTGCTAGTGCAGCCTAAGAATAAAAAAAGTGACCCCGAGAAGAATCGAACTTCCGCACAAGGTTTAGGAAACCTCTGCTCTATCCACTGAGCTACGGGGCCTTACCCATCAAAGATACCCCAACACTTGAGCGGGGTAGCCGAAAAATCTTGGGTCCCAAAGTTAGTCTTGAGGCATGGCCGAATCCGAAAATCTCGAGACATCAAATGCTGTTGACAGCTTTGATTTATGGCTTTCGGAAATCAAAGAAATTGGCGGCTCCGACCCGCTGAGTCACTTTCGTGACAATTCTTTTGGACAAATAAACCTAGAGCGCGCTCACCCAGGCGGACTTGCGCAGTTCGTAACCGGACGACCAGCCCTGCTTTCAAACTTGGTTCGCGATCCTTTGTCTTATTCCAGGGCGTTGTCAGCGGCCAGGAGAATCAAGTCCAAGCACGTTGAGCTTTCAGAGCAGTTTGGTCTCGACACCTTGTTTATGGCAAGCGGTTTGGTGGACCTAACTGGGGATGGCAAAGAATTCAGAATGCCGGTTTTACTTTGGCCGGTGAACCTTCTGCGCAAGCACGATGATTTTGAACTAAGCCTTACCAGAAAGCCGATAGTTAACCCTGCCCTTGCTCCCGCGCTATACAGTGCATATGGAGTCAGGCTAAACAACGAGGACTTGCTTTCTCACGTGCAGGTTGGCTCCGACCCAATTCCCATCAGAGTTCTAGATCACATCGCCGCTTTGACCGAAGAAGCTGGTTCCCCAGAGCTTCGCAGAATTCTTGTAATTTCAAACTTCTCATCTGCTGCCATTGAGCTTGCCGCCGACTTCAAAAGATCCGACAACTTGCCGCTTAAGCTATTTAGTCAAGGTCAGGACCAAGCACAAGTTTCCGAACTTGGAGTTGCCGACCCGATTGCGGTTACCGACTCTGACATGACCCAGACCAAGATTGTCTCCAAGGCGCTTTCCGGAACCAGTTTTGCTGTGGAGACTCTGCCCGGTTGTGGCTACACCCAAACCGTCGTACTTCTTATTGCAGCTCTTGCCCACCAGGGCAAGAGGGTTTTGGTGCTTGCTCCGAGGAGACAGACACTAAACGAACTAGCTGACCGGCTATCTCAGGCAGGTCTGCAGGGATTAGGCATCAGATCCAGTTCAACTTGGCTCGACATGATCGGCGCCATTTCCAGAAACGAGAAGGCCAAGCCGGCAAATTATCAATCACTTGCAACCTTGCGCGATAGCGCCAGGGAGCAAGTTTCCAACTACTTTGCTTCGTTCTCGAAGGTGGACGGCGAGCTTGGAGTGAGCATCGAGCAGGCTCTCGAAAGCCTTGCACGGCTAGCTGCTAGCCAAAAGCCACCGGTAAACGAAGCTCGAATCGATGCCGATCAACTTGGTCGTCACAGGGACCTAACCTTTGCAATGACGTTGCTTCGCCAAGCTCAAGAACTGGGCGAATTTGAAATTGGGCCAGAGGATTCAGCGTGGTTTAGGGCACGCTTTGAAAACCCTCAGGAGATTCAGCCACGAATTGCCCTGGCGAAGTCGCTTCACCAAGGAAGCTTCCAGGCTCTATCCGATCAGCTTGCCGAATTCACAAAAGCCGTTGAGTTCACACCGGCCAAAACCGTCAGCGACTGGGTCAGCTACCTGGAGCTATTTGTTGGCGTTAGGGAAACACTCGATCGGTTCAAGCCCGAGGTGTTTGACCGCCCACTTACCGAATTGATTTTGGCTACTGCCCCTAGAAAAGATAAGTCGGTTATGAGCGGTGCCAACCGCAGAAGACTGAAAAAGCTCGCCAAAGAATATCTGCGACCTGGAATGCACGTTGGAGACATGCACTCAGCCTTGAAAGGCATCCAAGCTCAGCGCGATGCTTGGGCAAGACATTGCCTGGTGGCTAAAGCACCTGCTGTCCCACTGGGAATCAAGGAAGCCCAGTCCTCGGTAAATAGCTTCGTTGAGGAGCTAAACGTTCTGCAGGCTCACCTGGATTCGGAAATCTTTAGCCAAGAGCTCGTTGCATTGCCACTAGAGAAGCTTGGTGAAACTCTGCGCTCTCTGGCCGAGGAAACGGCTCTGCTTGGAAACTACGAAGAGCGCGCCATGACTCAGTCACGCTTGGATGAAGCTGGGCTTCGCACCTTGTCAATTGAGCTAGCCAAACTGCACACCACAAAAGATGCACTCCAAGCAGAGCTTGAACTGGCTTGGTGGAAGTCCGCCCTCGAGACACTGCTGCAGCGCTCCGGTAGTTCACTAGCCGGCGACCACGAACAGGTTGTTGCTAACGAAGAACGATTTGCTAAAGCCGAGGCGGATCTGATTCAAGAAGGGTCAAAGGAAGTTTCCTATGAGCTGGCAACTCGTTGGAAGCAGGCCCTTCAGCAGTTCCCGTCGGAGGCTGCCACCCTTAAGGAACTTCTAAAGCTAAAGCGGGCAGTTTTAAGCGAGGTCCAAGCTCTGGCACCAAATATTTATCAGGCTTTGGCGCCGGTGGTTATGTGCTCACCCTACGAGGTTCCAAAAGTCTTGAGCCCGTCCGATCAGTTTGATGTGGCGTTGGTATTAGATGGCGCCGGATCATCGATTGCCGAAAACTACAGCGGGCTTGCTAGGTCTAACCAGGTCATCGTTTTCGGGGACGATGCCATTGCTGCCGCAACTGGCTTTGATTTGGAGTGCCTACCTGAGACTGACACCGAGCGTATAGTTCCAGAATCAATCTTTACCGCAGCCAGAAATGTGTTGCCGGTTGAGGTGCTGCGCCGCAGCTACCGAACCTCAGGTCAAGCCCTGGGTGAGTATCTGAACAAAGAGTTCTATGCCGATCGAATCATATTTGAACCAACTGCTCCCTCATACTTCGGCCAAACCAACGCGACATTATCGAAGGTAGCTAGCCCCCGAGGCGCAGACCCAGAAAGCCTTGATTCTGAAGTGGCTCACACACTGGAGCTGATTTTCAACCATGCGCATTGGACACCGCAGGATTCGCTTCTGGTTGCAACTGCTAGCCCAAAGCATGCCGAGCGACTAGAACTGGCCCTTGAGCAAGGCATGAAAGATAAGGCGCATCTAGCCGAGTTTTTCGAAGGGCATGGCCGCGAAAAGTTTGAGATTACAACCATTGAAGAGCTTGCCCATCGCATCGCCGACCGGGTTATCTTCTCGATTGGATTTGGCAAAGATTCCGGAGGCAACGCGCCTAAGACACTGGGCCTAATCTCTCACAGTGACGGCAACCGGTTCCTGGCTAACTGCTTGGTCTCTGCCAGAAAGCACATCACCGTTGTGAGCGCTCTGGAGGCAACGGATTTGACTGACCCTGGAATCGTTGGCTGCGACGTCTTGCGAGAGCTACTTATGGAAATCTCTAGCCCCAAGTCAACTGCTGCTGACGCTGATGTGAATCCGATGATTGCTGACCTTGCCATTCGCCTGACCAAGCTGGGTGTGACCACCAGAACTAACTTCTCGACTCGCTTCAAGCTGGTTGCCTCAGCTGGAACTAAGGCTGCGGTTATTGAGCCGGACTGGGGACTGTTGGGTCACAACCTCACCGAGCGTCACAGAATTCGACCGATGCTTCTTCGGGCCATGGGTTGGTTATACATCAGGGTTCCAAGCTTCGAACTTTTTGCAGATCCAGAGGCCGTTGCCAGACGAATAGCCATTGAGCTGGGAATTGAAATTACGAAAAAGCCACAGCCGCTTTTCGAGATGGAACCTAGAGCCTTCGAAGACACTGCATCGGCTTGGGGAGACCCAGAGGATTCAAACGACTACCGTTTGCGCCAAGACAAACCCCCGCACTGGGGCTAGTCCGCTGATTTTGGTTTTGCCGCGGGAGTAGTCCCTGATCCTGAACTCCTGGAGTCAGTTCTATAGAAACCAGTTCCCTTGAAGCTAACACCAAGCTGACCAAAAACTTTTCTTAGTTCTCCGCCGCATTCTGGGCACACCGTTTCGGGTGTTGCCGAGAAGTCCTGCCAAAGGTCAAAGCCGTGCTCGCATGACTTGCAGACGTAGCTGTATGTCGGCATCTGAGGCTTTCTTTGTTTGGTGGGGTAGTGATGCAAGTTTACCGCGTTGCGGGAAGCTTTTGAATCTGAGATTCAGTGATCACATACTGCACTGGTTTGTCGTGTGATTCAACCGGTAATTCACTCACGAATTCGCTGTCATAGACCACGGCCGCAACCGTTCCCTCGTACTCATCGAGGTACCTGTCAAAAAACCCGCCGCCTCTACCTAAACGATTGCCGTCTTTGTCGATCGAAAGAGCCGGAGCGATTATCAGATCTAATTCACCGGGTTCAACAACATCTCCAACCGGCTGAAGGAATCCCAGCGGACTCGAAAAGGAAGGACCTTCGAGCAAGCCAAACTCCATTGAAGACTCAGGTCCGGTTCTGGGGGCTGCGAGTTTTATCCCGTTGCTTTTAGCCAGGACCACGAAAGTGTCGGTGGCAGGTTCCGATCCGAAGGATAAGTAGACACCGACGGTCTTGGCTTCTAACTCTAAGCACAACTTCAGCAATCGTTTGCCGAAGGATTCAGCTAATTCGGCAGCTTGATCATTGTTTCGTTTCCCAAGCACTTGTTTTCTAAGTGCAGCCTTGGCCTCCGCGACATTGACAGTCATGCCACTAATCTAGCCATCGTGGCATCTTCTCCGATACTTTCCTTTGGTGATGTAAAGCTGCGCTTAGCGAAGATGCGCGACTCGAAAGAGTTGGAAAGAATTATCCTTTCTAACCGTGATTGGCTTAGGCCCTGGGAAGCCACCAACCCCCATGCCCCAAATTCATTCGATGTGCGAGCTCAGCTTCGCGGTTTACTTCGTCAGCTCGATGACGAATCTGGAATGCCATTCGTGATTGAGGTTCAAGGTCGGGTTCAAGGTCAGCTCAACGTTGCGAATGTGATGTACGGATCGGTTTCATCTGCGGTTTTGGGATATTGGGTAAGTCCAGAAGTTGCCGGCAGGGGAGTTATGCCCACATCAGTTGCATTGGTGACCGACTATTTGATGGATCAAATCGGTCTTCACCGGGTTGAAATAAACATCAGACCGGAGAACGTAGCGTCGCTACGAGTCATACAAAAGCTGGGGTTTAGGTACGAAGGGCTCAAGCAGCGCTACATTCACATCAACGGAGATTGGAGAGACCACTACGTCTTCGCACTGACCAAAGAAGAATTACCGAACGGTTTGCTAAAAAATTTCACCAGCGGAAGTGTAAATCACCAAAAATACCCCTGGAATTGAAAAATCAACACGCCCAAGTAAATCCGCGACACGCCGTGTTAACTTCTCTAACTTTGATGTATGGATCAAAGCGCAGCACTTGGCGGACTGATGATGCTAGTCATCGCTGGCCTCTTTGTCTCCGTTTTTATCCCGTCCTGGTTTCAATCTCGAGTTGATCGAGCACACGGCCGTCAAGGTGCAGCTGAGTTGAGAAGTCAGGTTAAAGAAGTAAAGTCTTCGACGATTTCGTCGGGTGCCTCAAAGCTTCGGCTGGCAGCCGATCGAGGTCGAAGACTAATCAGAACAAAAAACACGATGTCGGTTTTGGCGGGCCTAGCGTTTTCAGGCTCAGCCACATCGGCGTTTTTCGCTCTCCAAGCGCCGCTACTTTTCGTAGCAACCGGGGTTGGATTGCTAGTGGGATTGTTCATGCTGCTGGTGGCGATAAAGGCCTCCGGCGAAATTAGGAAGTTGCTAATCGCGGTTGCACTGTCGAAAACCGAAATGACAGCCAGCCTTGCCAAGACCTGGAAAGAACCCGTTCTGCCCAGTGTTTTAGCGGAAAGTGACCCTAGAGCATGGACTCCAAACCCGCTACCCTCACCTGCATATAGAAGTCGAATGGGTGAACTCGAAATACCAAATGTAGCTTCTGTCACCGAAATTAATCACTCGGGGAAGAATTTCGACACGCAAGACGAAATAAATAAAATCTTGCGAAGAAGACGCGCTACAGCGTAATTTCGTGCTAAATCGCTAGACTTTAAGCAATCTAAGTAGGAGAGCAATTGAACGCATTAGACCGAGTAAAAAAAATATTCCGAAATAACGCACAGCCGGTCTCCAAGGCCGTGGGCAACCTAGCTCGCGACATTGCCGAAGAGACAGTAGCTGAAGTAGAAGAGGTAAGAAAAATGGCCGTAGCCAAGAAAAAGACTGCAGCAAAGCGCAAGCCAGCTGCAAAGAAAGCAGTAGCTGCTAAGAAGCCTGCAGCAAAGAAGCCAGCGAAGCGCAAGCCAGCTGCAAAGAAGGCAGTAGCTGCTAAGAAGCCAGCTGCTAAGAAGACTGCAGCGAAGCGCAAGCCAGCTGCAAAGAAGGCTGCTCCAGCTAAGACTGCAGCAAAGAAGCCAGCAGCGAAGAGAAAGCCAGCGAAGCGTAAGCCAGCTGCAAAGAAGGCTTAATTCCTTCATCTTCGTTAAGGAAAACCCCACTCGAAAGAGTGGGGTTTTTCTTTTGCTTGATTCTTACGAACTACGAATCAATGGTTAGTTTTTTGAAACAACCCATTCAATCGATGACTTCAGATCTGGGTAGCGAAATCTAAAGCCAGAAGCCAAGAGCTTATTGGCAGTCATTTTTTGGCTCACCAAAAGTAGCTCTCTGGCGGCCTCGCCGATGAAAAGATTCATCAAGAACTCAGGGATCCTAAAAATGGTCGGTCGGCGAATGGCCTTGCCAAGGCCCACAATCATTTCCTGGCAGGTGGCTGGTTCCGGAGCCGTGAGGTTGTAGGGGCCGATAGCCGAAGGAGTGTTGATCAGATGAATGATGGCTGCGGCTTCGTCAACCAAGTTGATCCAGGCCCAGAACTGTTTGCCTGAACCCAATGGTCCGCCTAGACCCATTTTCAAAAGTGGCATCAGTGGACCAAGAGCACCCTTCTTGCGACTCATCACCAATGTGGTTCGAACAAGTACCACTCTGGCCCTTGCCTTGATGGCTTCCTGTTCCCAGTTGTGAGCCAGGTCAGACAAGAAGCCCTCACCCTTGGGAGATTCTTCGCTCAGCCAACTGGAACCGCCTTCACCGTAAAAACCTGAGGCAGATCCGCTGATTAGTACCTTGGGCGGATTACCGGCGCGATTGATTGCAGTGACCAGTGTCCTGGTTGAGTCGAGCCTTGATGCGACTATCTGCTCTTTGTATTTCTTGGTCCAGGGAATTCGTCCTGTAGTAGCTCCAGCCAAATTCACAACAGCATCTACTGTTTCCATAATGTCGGCTTGTATTTCGCCTTTAGCTGGGTTCCACTCGACCTCGTCAGCGGTTCTCGCTGCTCTTCTAACCAGTTTGAGCGGTTCGTGGCCAGCTTCCTTGAGCTGACGGGCTACTTCTGTGCCAACTAGTCCGCTGGCACCGGAGATTAGTACGCGCATTGTTCCTCATTCGGTGAATTAGAAGGTGGTTGCTTAAGACTCTCATACAATTAGGACTTGAACGAAAATCCTTTTTGATCAGCAGATAGTAAGGCTCACTGTGACCGAAGTAATGAACGTTGCCCCATGGATTTGGTACCTATCCGTAGGCATAATCTCCGCCGTTATCTTGGGCGACCTTATCTATCAGATCAAGCGCCCACACGAGCCTTCTTTTAAGGAAGCTGCTATTCAGAGCACGATCTATGTTGGTGTGGCACTACTGTTCACATTCGTAGTCGCAGAGGTTTGGGGTGGCCAGTTCAGCGGCGAGTACCTGGCTGGATTCATTACAGAGAAGTCGCTGTCTGTCGACAACCTCTTCGTGTTCCTAATCATCTTCACTAAGTTCAGAGTCCCAAGACACCTTCAGTCCGAAGCTCTCCTGGTTGGTATTGTCCTTGCCTTGATCCTTCGAGGTATCTTTATCGCACTTGGTGCAGCCGCTATCGAGCGCTTCAGCTGGGTGTTCTACATCTTTGGCGCATTCCTGGTTTACACCGCAGTACTGCTTATCTGGGACACCTTCAAGAAGGAAGAAGAAGACAAGGTCCCAGGTGGCAAGGTTGTTGCCCTCATCAAGAGCCGGTTCAGGACTGTTGATGAGTACCACGGGACCAAGCTCACCATCGTAAAGAATGGCCACCGCTACATCACCCCACTGCTGCTGGTGATGATCGCAATCGGCTTCACCGATATCTTGTTTGCCTTGGATTCGATTCCAGCTGTTTATGGATTGACTAAGGAGCCATACATCGTATTTATGGCTAACGCCTTCGCCCTTTTGGGACTAAGGCAGCTTTACTTCCTATTGAGTGGTCTGATGGAGCGGTTGAAGTACCTAGCGGTAGGTCTATCAATCATCCTGGCCTGGATTGGTGTGAAGCTGGTTATTCACGCCCTCCACAAGAACGAGCTACCGTTTATCAACAACGGCGAGTATGTGAAATCAGTCCCTGAGATTTCGACCGAGCTGTCACTCGGTGTGATTGTCACGACTTTGGCCATCACAACAGTAGTTAGCTTGATTGCCACTTCAAAGGACAAGAAGAAGACTTCTAAGTAGAGCTGAAGGGTCCGAACACTGGATTCCACTGCTGTATCGAGCGCGATCCGATAAATCCTGCAACGTCAAACGGATCGTTATCCAGCAATGCCGACAAGGTCTCGGCGGATTCGGCCGAGAAAATCAGGAGCGCCTCCGGGTTATCAATCATTGGTCCTGAGGCTAAAAGCGTGCCCTGCTCTAGCAAGGTAGCCAACCACTCGCGATGAATTGGTCGAATCTCATTTAGCTGCTCGGCGCTAGCTGCGTAGCCGTAAGTCACAACAAATACACCCATAATGTCGCTAGCCTACCCGCAGGAAATCTAGATCCAGCTTGGAAGCCACATTCTCATGCGCCACTGGTCGTAGGGCATGTAAATTCCGGTGTTTACGGGATAGAAGTAGATAGAAATTCCAATAGCCAAAACAATGAAGCCAATAATCAAGGAGTCCGCCAAGAACTTGGATTTAGCCCTGACCTTTTGTCTGACCACCCGCAAAGCCAAAACCAGCCCAAGAATCAGCCAGGGCTGGAAGCTCACCACGTAGAACTGGAAGACAGTGCGCTCCGAGAAGATTAACCAAGGTAGGTACAAGCTGGCAGTCCCCAGCAAGGTAAGGCCAATAACTCGTTCGCGGTGCTTGGCATAACGGACAACCAGATAGAAAAGTGCGGCGGTTGAGCTTAGCCAAATCAGTGGATTACCAAGAGCGGTTATGGCGCTGGAGCAACCTTGTTGAATCTCACAACCATTCTCGCCAAACACGTATGACTCATAGAAAAAAGCGGTCGGTCGAATTCCAAGCAGCCAACTTAGAGGATGTGACTGATATGCATGATCGCTGGTTAGACCAACGTGGAACTGATAAATCATTGCGTGGTAGTGCCAGAGCGACTGCATCCAGTCTGGAAGCATCCCAAATAGTCCAGATTGTGGATTCTCGTTAGCCCAGTTCCGCACATATCCGCCAGAACCATTGATCCATCCAATCCACGTCGCAAGATAAGTGAGGGCGGCAATGGGCACCAAGCAGACAAATGAGTAAAGACCCTGCAGCACAACCCCATTGCTAAACCAGTTCATCTCTCCAGAGTTTTTTCGAAGGAGGGTTTCAGAAACCACGATGTAAATTCCTAGGCCTGCTAGCAGATACAAACCAGACCACTTGATAGAGCTTGCAGCCCCAAGAGCTACTCCGGTAAGCCATAACCAGGGCCTAAACAGTAACAGCGAAGATTTACCTCGCTCAATGGCGCGGACAATCTTCACTCTCGATTTATCTTGATCCAACAGGAAGAACAGGAATCCTAGAAGTAAGAAGAATGTCAATGAAGCGTCAAGCAACGCAGTCCTCGACATGGAAATTGCTAGGCCGTCGATAGCTAACAGCAGTCCTGCAACAATCGCCAGCTTCACCGACTTGAAAAGCCTTAGAGCTACCAGCATCAAAAGGGCAACAGTTGCTATCCCAAGTAATGCGGTGCTAAGTCGCCATCCAAAACTCTGGTCTGGTCCAACCAGCCACATGCCAGAAGCAATCAACCATTTACCCAGCGGCGGATGCACAACAAAAGCGGGGTCATTCAGGTAGCCAAAAATTTCCCCCGATTGAAATGCCTGATCGGCACCATCCGGCCAAGACCTCTCATGCCCCTCAAGGCTTAACGTCAGGGCATCTTTGACGTAGTAGGTCTCATCAAAAACAAGCTTTGAAGGAAACTGTAGGTTCCACAGTCTCGAAATCAATGCAATCAGCATCACACTGGCGAGGCCGATTGCCTCTAGCTGTGGTTTTCTTATCCCGAGCACAAATCCCATGCTAACCAAGGCTGGGCCTTGAGTTTCTGGGACAATGATTCAATGCTCATTCTGGCTGCTACACCAATCGGAAACCTAGGCGATGCGTCTTCAAGGCTCATTGAGACACTTGAGCAGGCAAAAGTGATTGCGGCCGAAGACACCAGATCACTGTTGAAACTGGCTAATCACCTAAACACAAAGTTGTCGGCTGAGCTGATTAGTTTGCACGAGCATAATGAAATGCAAAAACTGGACCGGCTTGTCGAGATTGCCAAATCTTCGGATTTGGTTTTGGTTAGTGACGCGGGTATGCCTACCATCAGCGACCCTGGTTTTTTGCTAGTTAGAGCTTGCAGCGAAGCTGGCGTTGAGATACAGGTGGTGCCCGGACCTTCGGCGGTTATCTCTGCACTTGCCGTTTCAGGTTTAGCAACTGACCGCTTTTGCTTCGAGGGATTTTTACCGCGTAAATCAGGTGAACGTAAGAAGGTATTTCAGGTTCTTGCTTCCGAAACTCGCACCATGGTTTTCTTTGAATCCCCTCACCGCATTCTTGAGTCCCTGACCGACGCGGCTGAAGTTTTTGGGCCAATTCGTAAGGCATCGGTGTCTCGGGAACTTACAAAAAAGTTTGAGGAAACCAAGAGGGGAACTCTCTCAGAATTACAAGAATGGGCCAAAGACCAAAAAGGCGAGATGGTCTTGGTAATTGCGGGTGCGGCCCCCAAGGTTTGGGACATCGATGAACTCGTGGATCAGGTCTTGAAGCTAAAGACCGATGGCTTGGGCCTCAAGCAAGCCGTTTCCACCATCGCCAAGCAGTACGGGGCATCGAGCTCGGAGCTCTACGACCAGGCTCTCAAGAGACAATAGCTACCCTTGCTGAGGTTAAGCTTGTAGACATGTCGAGCGTTAGCCCAGCGGGTAAGTCTTTTTATGTGACCACACCTATCTTCTACGTGAACGACGCTCCCCACATCGGCCACGCTTACACAGAGGTGGCGTCGGATGTCCTCACACGCTGGCAGCGCCAAAAGGGCAGTAGTGCTTTCTTGCTGACCGGCACCGATGAGCACGGCGAGAAGATTCTGAGAACCGCAAGCGCCAACAACTCAACTCCTCAGGCTTGGGCCGACAAGCTGGTCCACGATGCTTGGCTACCACTACTTGAGACCCTAGACATAGACAATCAGGACTTCATCCGAACAACCGAGCCAAGACACAAGAAAAACGTCCAGAAATTCCTTCAGAATCTCTACGACAACGGCTTCATCTACCAAGGTTCCTACGAAGGCAATTACTGCGTTGGTTGCGAAGAGTTCAAAACAGATTCTGATTTAGTTGAGGGCGAGGGAGCCTTTGCGGAAGAGCTGGTTTGTGCAATTCACTCCAAGCCCGTTGAGCGGCTCGAGGAGACCAACTACTTCTTCAAGCTTAGTGACTTCCAGAAACCACTTTTGGACTACTACGAACAGAACCCAAACTTTATTCAGCCCGAGTCTGCAAGAAATGAAGTCATCTCATTCGTCAAGCGCGAGCTAACTGATCTTTCTATCTCTCGCTCCAAAGACAAGTTTGACTGGGGAATCGATATTCCTTGGGACACCAACCACGTTATCTACGTATGGTTTGATGCGCTGCTCAATTACATAACCGCAATCGGCTACGGAGAAGATCAGGCCAAGTTAGAAAGCCTGTGGCCGGCTTCGATTCAGGTAGTTGGAAAAGACATTTTGAGATTCCACGCTGTGATTTGGCCTGCCATGCTTATGGCTGCTGAATTGAAACCAGCAGAGCGTGTTTTCGCTCACGGTTGGCTGTTGGTTGGCGGTGAGAAGATGTCCAAGTCAAAACTGACAGGAATTGCTCCAACGCAAATCACTGATGTTTTTGGATCAGACGCTTTCAGGTACTACTTCATGCGCGCAATTGCTTTTGGCCAAGACGGATCCTTCTCATGGGAGGACTTATCGGCAAGGTACCAAGCTGAGTTGGCTAATGGATTCGGAAACCTTGCCTCAAGAGTCGTTGCAATGGTCCACAAATACTTTGATGGAATCGTTCCAGAAGCTACCAATCTGACTGAAGCCGATAAAAACATCACTACGGTTGCAGAATCATCCGTTCAGGCCGCTGATAAGGCCATGGACTCTGTGGCTATCCAAGATGCACTTGTTGCGATTTGGCAGCTGGTCGATGAACTCAATGGTTATCTGACCGAGCAGGAACCATGGATTCTGGCCAAGGATGATGCCAATCGCGAAAGACTGGCCACCATCCTGGCCACATCACTTGAAGGCGTAAGGACACTGGCTGTTCTTCTGGCACCTTTCACACCCAAGGCCTCTGCAAAGCTCTGGGACTCAATTGGGCACTCACTTGGAGACCTAGCGGACCAGTCACTTCTAGAGGCAGCCAGCTGGAATCAGCTTTTTCCTGGAACCAAGATTGGTGAACTAGAGTCCTTGTTCCCGCGCGTTGAACAAGAAGACAAGGCTTAGCTCACAAAGGTGAACGAGCACATCAGATCTCGTCAGTTCTTCGACGCGGACGGCAATCGAAAGAATCTCAGCTACCCAGAGCTACCTGAGCCATTGCTTGTTGGCACCTACGACAACCACACCCACTTGGAAATCGCAGACGGCGATCAACCCATGCACTACACCGATCACCTAAGTCTTGCCGCCCAAGTTGGAATTCTTGGCGCGGTTCAGGTCGGAGTTACCCTAGAGAGCTCGAAGTGGTGTGCTGAGGTTGCGGCTAAGGACCCTAGGCTTCTGGCGGCCGTGGCCATTCACCCCAATGAGGCTGCGAAGTACGAATCTAAAGAAGCGCTGGATTCAGACCTAGCCGAAATCGCGCAGTTAGCTAAGCAAGAAAGAGTCCGTGCTATTGGTGAAACTGGTCTGGATTTTTTCCGCACAGAAGATAGTTCGGGAATTGAACTTCAGCAGTATTCCTTCAAACGACACATTGAAATCGCAAAAGAGAATGGATTGGCTCTTCAGATTCACGATCGCGATGCGCACGACAAAGTTGTTGAAACTTTGCTGCGCGTTGGCCCACCCATAAAAGTTGTATTTCATTGCTATTCGGGCGACGTAGAGCTGGCTGAAATCTGTAAAGCCAACGGCTGGTACACGTCCTTTGCTGGGAACATAACCATAAAGAGGAATCAGCACCTACGCGATTCTTTGAAGGCGATGCCAATCGACAAGATTTTGGTGGAGACCGATGCACCTTTCCTAACCCCTGAACCGCTGCGAGGAAGGCCCAACGCCCCGTACCTGGTCCCAATTACAGTCCGATTCATGGCGGAACAGTTAGGAATGGATGCTAACGTTCTATCCGGGCAATTGGCCAAGAACACCATCGATGTTTATGGATCCTGGGATAGCTAGTGGTTGAACTACTAGGTTCCAGTGAAATCAGGAGACTTGCCGCAGAACTTGATCTTCGTCCGACAAAAAAACTCGGCCAAAACTTTGTGATTGACCCAAACACCATCCGGAAAATTGTTGCGGCTGCAGGACTTGGACCCAAGGACAAGGTTGTGGAGATTGGACCCGGTCTTGGCTCACTAACCCTGGGCTTGCTCGAAAAAGTAAACCAGCTGGCAGTGGTTGAGTTTGATTCTCGACTAGCTGAGAGATTGAAGCAGACCTTGGATCAACGCGCATCTGGTCACACCACACACATTATTGATGCGGATGCCATGACAGTGACCGACCTTCCTTTTGCACCCGATGCCCTGGTAGCAAATCTTCCCTACAACATTTCAGTTCCTGTTTTGCTTCACTTTCTCGAATCTTTCTCTAGTTTGAAAAAGGGATTGGTTCTAGTTCAGGCAGAGGTGGCAGCAAGACTAATTGCACTTCCCGGATCAAAGACTTATGGGTCGCCGAGTGCGAAGCTGGCCTGGTATGCAAATGCAACATCCGGGGGAGTTGTTTCGCGAAACATTTTCTGGCCGATACCCAATGTTGACTCTGCTTTGGTTTACTTCGAAAAACGCGAGAACAGCTTTCCTGAGCACCTTCGCAAGGAAGTGTTTAGGGTTGTAGATGCGGCATTTGGACAGCGAAGAAAGACCCTTCGCCAAGCGATTGCCGAATGGGCTGGCTCACCGGCCAAGGCTGAGGAATTGCTGACCAGTGCAGGTATCTCTCCTCAGGCACGCGGTGAAGATCTGGCCATCGATGATTTCGTAAGACTGGCAGGTAAGAAGTGATTTTTGAACAAGATCACCATCACACAGGGGCGGCCTCTGTGGCACGAGCACATTTCTCAGTGCCTGCATCGCGCGTCTTCGGCATACTCAATGACCCTTCTTCTTGGGGTCAAGCAAGAACACCTAGAGTTTCGTCCGCATCAGCACCTTCAAAAATTGTTTTGAGCTTTGATGGCATAGAACGCGCAACCGTTTCAATTCACTCCTGGTCGACAGATTTCTGTCAATTAGAAGTTGTACTCGATGGGTTCGATAGCGACTTGGCCAAGAAGAATCTCGAGGAATACTGGGTTCAGATTTGGCAGATGCTTCAAGACCGATTGGGCAAGCCTGGTCGTGTTGTTGCTTCAAGTCCAGCAAAGGTAAATGTCTATTTCGCTGTTGGATCGTTTCTGAAGAACGGTTTTCACGAGGTTGCCAGTTGCTATCAAGCGCTTAGCCTTCGTGAATATGTCAGCGCCGAACTTGAAGGTAGCTTTTCTATAAGTTTCGCCGGCACCTATGCTGCCGAATCTAAAGCTTTGGTTCCAGCCGATACCTCTAACCTGGTCCACAAAGCCGGTGTAGAGCTTAGAAAACAGAGCTACGGGGTTCTCCAAGATTTAGTCAGCTTTACCATCAACAAATCTGTTCCTATTGCCGGCGGCATGGCAGGTGGCTCGGCTGACGCGGCGGCAGCTCTTGTTGCTCTGAATGCCATGTTTGAAGCAGGCCTGGACCAGAAAAAGTTGGCAAGTATTGCAGCAAAGCTTGGCTCAGACGTTCCGTTCTGCCTTGCGGGGGGAACGGCTATAGGAACTGGCAGGGGCGAGAAATTAGCACCCGTTGAAAGCCAGAAGGTTTTTCACTGGGTGATGACGCCCAATCCAGTTGGCCTTTCAACGCCAGATGTTTATCGAAAACTCGACATTTTGCGCGTTGAGGCAAGTGTGAATGTTTCGAATTTGGAAACTCCTGCGGTCCCCGAGGAGCTGGTCGCAGCTTTGGTTTCAGGAAACGTAACCGAAGTTGCCGAATACATGCACAACGATTTAGAAATTGCTACTTTGGCGCTTCGTCCTGAGCTCGCACAAACAATCGAAGCGGGAAGAAAAGCAGGTGCGCTAAGGTCCATGGTTTCAGGCTCGGGACCAACCATTGCCCACCTGGCCAAGGATCGCGTTCATGCTGAACAAGTTGCCAACCGTCTTTCGGTAGCGGGCTTCCCGTCGGTCACAACATTTACTTCGCTAGCTGGCTCACGGCTGGAGAGCTAATTGGCCCACTTACTCGGGGCTGAGCGCATTCGCCTTAGCTTTGCAACAACTGACGTCTTCAAAGACTTAACTATCGGTGTTCAGGACGGCGATCGAATTGGAATCGTCGGAAAAAACGGTGACGGCAAATCAACGCTGCTTCGACTCTTTGTAAAAACTCAGGAGCCCGATAGTGGTCAGATAACTAAGAGAAGCGATGTCCGCATCGGAATGCTCGACCAGTTTGATGACTTTCTACCCGATCAAACAATTTCCCAAGTCGTTATTGGAGACTTAGCCGAACACGAGTGGGCTGGAAACCCAAAGGTGAGAGACATCTTCTCGGGGCTCCTGGCTGATTTCGACTTCGACCAAAAAGTCTCCGAACTTTCCGGTGGTCAGCGTCGCAGGGTTGCACTTGCCGCACTGTTAGCAGATGAGTGGGACATCCTGATGCTCGATGAGCCAACCAACCACCTAGATATCGAGGGAGTTGCCTGGTTGGCAGCTCACCTCAAAACTCGTTGGGGGAAAGCCAGCGGTGGTCTCCTGGTCGTCACTCACGACAGATGGTTCCTTGATGAGGTTTGCAACCTGACCTGGGAAGTTCACGATGGCGTTATTGATGTTTACGATGGTGGCTACGCCGCCTACATACTTGAGCGCAATGAGAGAGCTCGATCGCAGGCGGCCAGTGAATCAAGAAGGCAAAATCTATTGCGCAAGGAACTGGCCTGGCTTCGTCGGGGAGCGCCAGCTCGAACCACAAAGCCTAAGTTTCGAATCGACGCTGCAAACGAGCTAATTGCGAATGAACCGCCTCCGAGAGACAGCGTCACTCTTGCCAAGTTGGCCACTACTCGTTTGGGTAAGGATGTTCTAGATATCGAACACTTGGATTACTCGATAGAAGGAAAGCAGCTGCTAAGCGATGTGACGCTTCGACTAGGTCCAGGTGATCGAATCGGCTTACTTGGACCAAACGGTGCCGGAAAAACTACCTTCTTGAGACTCATTCTCGGATCACTGGCTCCAAGTAGTGGACGGGTGAAGTTGGGTAAGACAGTGGTTCCTGCCATCTTGTCGCAGGAGGTTCGTGAGCTTGATGAATTTGCAGATCAGAGAATCTTTGAGCTGATCGCTAGGGAGAAACGAACCTTTGTGGTTGACAAAAAAGAAGTCGGCATTTCTCAACTCGTTGAGCAGCTTGGCTTTACTAGTCTTCAACTTCAAACACCCATTGCTGATTTGTCAGGTGGGCAACGCAGGAGACTTCAGCTATTGAGACTTCTATTTGGTGAACCGAATCTTTTGATTCTTGATGAGCCAACCAATGACCTAGACACCGACATGCTGGCTCAGGTCGAGGATCTTTTGGATTCCTGGCCAGGGACACTAATTGTTGTCAGTCACGATAGATACCTTCTTGAACGAGTCACCGACACGCAGTATGCCCTTCTTGGCGATGGTGCTCTAAGGCACCTGCCTAGGGGCGTTGAGCAGTATCTCGAGTTGAGGAAATCATCCGAAAACTCAAACAGCGCTGGCGATACCAAGATTTCTTCCGGAGCTCTTGATCGGGCGGCGCAGAAAAATCTCCAGAAACTTGAGCGGGCAATAGCTAAGGCAGAAGCCGAGCAGTTAGCCCTGAAGGCTGAGCTTTCCACCCACGACCCTTTGGATTACGACGGACTCGCGGCCTTGGCCACCCAAGCCGAAGCTGTTTCAGCCAAGCTCGAGCAGCTGGAAGCCCAGTGGCTATTGGAAAGCGAGAATCGCTCCTAGGCCTGCTTGGTTTCTGGCAGACTTGGGGTGTAATCGCTAGCTTCTTGATTACGATCCGCTCTAGTGTAACGGCAGCACGGCGGCCTTTGGAGCCGTAGAGTTCAGGTTCGAATCCTGAGGGCGGAGCGAACACTGATTGGGAGAAGTTGATGTCAGCTAGAGGGCTTGTCTGCGTAGTACTAGCAGCCGGCAGCGGAACAAGAATGGTTTCGTCCACCCCAAAGGTGATGCACCAATTAGCCGGTCGCACCTTGCTAGGTCACGTGATGGCAACTGCAAGCTCGCTTGAAACCCAAGGTGTTTACGTTGTACTGCGCCACCAGAAAGAGCTAATCGGGGAGTATCTGTCGCAAAGTTTTCCAGCGGCAATCCAAGTTGAGCAGGACGAGATTTCAGGTACCGGGCGTGCTGTCGAGGTTAGCCTTTCAAAGATTCCCGCAAACTTTGATGGCGACGTTCTTGTAATCAGCGGCGATGTGCCACTGATGGACGTTGAGACTCTGGGGGCATTAATTCAAACTCACCGAACCGGGAAAGCCTCAGCCACAATACTGACTGCAGTATTGGACGACCCAACTGGCTACGGACGCATCGTTCGAGCTTCTGATGGTCAAGTCGCAAAGATTGTTGAGCAACTCGATGCAAATCCAGATGAGCTCGAAATTCAAGAAATTAACGCGGGGGTTTACATTTTTGATGCGGTCCATCTGCGACAGGCTCTGTCACACCTGCAGTCCCACAACGCCCAGGGCGAACGCTATCTGACAGATGTTGCGGCGCTGCTTGTGGAGGACGGCCATCCCGTCATGGCAGAAATTGTTTCGGATAACTGGCTGGTACACGGAATCAATGATCGAGCCCAACTTTCCGAAGTTGCCAAAGAACTAAACTCCAGACTTTGCAAGGCATGGCAGCTTTCAGGGGTAACTATTTTGGATCCAGATTCCACCTGGATTGACGTTCAAGTGACTATCGGACAAGATGCGGTTATCCATCCTGCTACGCACCTGAGGGGACTTACCTCAATCGGAGCAAACTCAGAAATCGGCCCATCCGTTGTAATCGAGAACAGCACCGTTCAAGACTTCGCCAAAGTTGGCCCGTTCGCCTACCTGCGTGCTGGAACCGACTTGGGAGCAAACGGAAAAATCGGCTCCTTCGTCGAGACCAAGAACGCCAAGATTGGCAAAGGTTCCAAGGTTCCGCACCTTTCCTATGTTGGGGACGCCGAGATTGGCGAAGGAACGAACATCGGGGCTGGGACTATTTTTGCCAACTATGACGGAGTCAATAAGCACTCCTCCAAGATCGGATCCTTCGTTCGAACTGGATCGCATAACGTGTTTGTGGCCCCCATTAGCATTGGAGATGGAGCGTATACGGCAGCAGGAACTGTTGTTCGTAAGGATATAGCTCCAGGGGAGCTGGGAATGAATGTTGCGCCACAACGCAACATCGCAGACTGGGTAATCAGTAAGCGCCCAGGCACCAAGTCTTCAGAAGCAGCGTCCAAAAGCAATACCAAGTAGAAACTAGGAGCCCTCAGTTGACCATCAAGACCACCGGAGAAAAAAGACTGGCTTTGGTTAGCGGGCGAGCCCATCAAGGACTCGCTGAAGAGGTAGCAGCTCTGCTTGGTACAACCCTCGTTCCTACAACTGCATACGACTTTGCAAACGGAGAAACCTTCGTTCGATTTGAAGAAAGCGTCCGCGGTGTGGACGCTTTTGTCATTCAAGCTCACCCTGCACCGATTAATCACTGGTTGATGGAACAACTCCTCATGGTTGACGCGCTAAAGCGCGCCAGTGCCAAGCGAATTACAGTTGTGGCACCATTTTTCCCTTACGCCCGTCAAGACAAAAAGCACAAGGGTCGCGAGCCAATCTCTGCTCGACTTGTGACCGACTTGTACAAAGCGGCTGGGGCAAATCGCGTGATGTCAGTCGATCTTCATTCACCGCAGATCCAGGGATTCTTCGATGGTCCGGTGGACCACCTTTGGGCGCTGCCGATGTTGGCGGATTATGTGAAAGACAAGTGGGGCAAAGAAGAGCTAACCGTAGTGTCCCCAGACTCAGGTCGAGTAAGAGTTGCCGACATTTGGGCCGATCGCCTTGGCGCACCGCTGGCGATAATTCACAAGCGTCGCGATCCAAACGTCCCAAACAAAGTATCTGTGCACGAGTTGGTTGGTGAAGTCCAGGGTCGCACCTGCGTGTTGGTTGACGACATGATTGACACCGGTGGCACCATTGTTGCCGCCGCCAAGGCCCTCAAGGACAACGGTGCCAAGCGAGTCATAGTCGCAGCTACCCACGCGGTGTTCTCACACCCGGCAGCTGAGAGGCTTTCTGACGAGGCAATCGACGAGGTACTGGTAACCAACACCTTGCCAATTACTCCAGACAAAGAATTTGCCTCTCTGACTGTTCTTTCAATCGCACCGCTTATTGCCAAGGCAATCAGCGCTGTTTTTGGAGACGACTCCGTAACCTCCCTATTCCCTGGCCAGTCCTAGGGTTTGATTCCCCTAGTTGCCTAGCGGTAGACTTGGGAGCAACAACGGCGAGGGCTCCAGTGATGGGGCCGTTATCGACGGGGTTTCTTCGGGCCAGTTCCCAGATCCTCGCGTTCAACGCTTGAGTAGAAAAAGAATTGAGTTCAAATTGAACTCACTAAATAGTTAGGGAAAAAATGGCAGACAACAAACTTGCTGCTGAAGTTAGAACCAACTTCGGTAAAGGTGCGGCACGCAAGTTCCGCGCAGCTGGAAAGACACCAGCGGTAATCTACGGGCACGGCTCTGAGCCAAGGCACATCACCCTTCCAGCGCATGAGATCGCACTTGTGTTGCGTCACAAGAACGCTCTTATCGATTTGGACATCGCAGGCAAGCCTCAGCTTGTACTTGTGAAGTCAGCAACTAAGGACGTTGTGACTCAGGTTATCGAGCACGTTGACCTAATTGAGATTCAGAAGGGTGAGCGAGTTCACGTTGAGGTTCCAGTTCACGTAATCGGTGAGTCACTATCTGGAACCACAATCGACCTCGAGCACAAGACCCTAAAGCTCGAAGTAGACGCAACTGCAATTCCTGAATACGTTGAGGCTGTATTCAACAAGGAAGGCGCAGGCTTCCACCTTCTTGCCAAGGACATTAAGATTCCTGCTGGCGCCAAGCTTGACCTAGAGCCAGAAGAGCTAGTTGCTTCAGTTGTCATCACAGCCGCTGGCAAGAACGACGAACCAGCTGCTGCAGCAGCTGAGGCTGCTCCTGCGGCGGCTAAGGCCACGGACGCCAAAGCTGAGTAATACCTTTTTAGTAGTTGGGCTCGGTAATCCCGGGCCCAACTATGCACTTAATCGCCATAACGTCGGGCAAATGTTGCTAGATGTAGTTGCTAAGCGATTCGGCGAAACCTTCAAGGCTCACAAGTCAAACGCGCTGGTAGCGGAAGTAAAGATAATCGGCGGTCCGAAGCTTATTCTTGCTAAGCCGTTGTCATTCATGAATCTTTCCGGCGGACCGACATCCTCACTGATGAGTTTTTACAAACTTGGCCCAGAATCACTTATCGTGGCACATGATGAGCTAGACATCCCGGCGGCCACTTTTCGCCTAAAGCAAGGTGGTGGCCACGGTGGTCACAATGGCACGAGGGACATCATCTCCGCAATCGACACCAATGACTTTGCGCGGATCA
>JBJOKH010000012.1:0-3342 GCA_046046195.1 Actinomycetota bacterium
AGATCAACTAGGTCAAAGCTTCCCCTAGTTCGCCAATACATGAACATGCTTATCGATGCCCAGGCGGTAGCAAGCGCTGTCAAGAACAGAACGGAATTGGTAACAGCAGCTTCGGCATCAAAGACAAACTTTCCAACAAATACCAATGCGGCAGAAATCAGCGCAACCAGAATCGTCGACTTAGCTCGCGAAAGCTCTGGCAAGATGGCATCCAAATCAAGACCCATGCTGTACAGAACAATCGATCCTTGACCCAAGGATCCAATGATTGCAACCAGTAGCAGCGGCAATACCAACCACACCGGTGACCCTGCAACGAAGCCTGCTGCGAAGCTGAACTCGTCAAAGGCAGCGGTAGCAACAAATGAACCAAAAACCGTTGGAAGGCTAAGGCCTACGACCATGGCAAAGAAAGTTCTAGAAACAACCTCACCTTCGGAGTGTGATTTAGAAATGTATCTAGCCCAGTCACCCGTTTGGGTGACATAAGAAACCGGACCTGCAAGACCGCAAGTAATCACTGCTAGCAGCCAGGTGGGCCAGAAGGAACCAAGTGCATAAAGCTCAGGGTCTCCACCATAAGAAGCATCAAAGTTTGACCAGAGAGCAATTATCGAAAGCACCATCAGCACCAGCATCACTGGAGCTATAAAAGTGTTGAGCTTTACAATGAAGCGGTAGCCGATGATGGCAAACACCACAATCAGCACAACAATCACCGCATAGCCTGCAGTTAGTGCCAAATCGGATGACTCAAAGCCAAGAAGTCTTCCAAGGCTGGCGGTAGCCATTTCGCCACCGGTCCAAACCGTCAAGGCGATGTATTGCAGGGTTATTAGAAGTCCTACGAAGGATCCAACTAGGCGACCGCGAACTCCAAAGTAAGCACCGGATGCCACCGAGTTGTTAGTTGCAGCTTTCCAGCCAAGTAGAGAGGTTCTTGCAACGAATGCTGCTCCAAGGACTGTTCCGACCAGAATTGCTGAAACTGCTTCCCAGAAACCAAGGCCATACAAAATCGCCAACCAACCAAAGACCATTACCGACAGTGAAAGGTTTGCTCCCAAAAAGACCCGAACAAGGCTTCCGGGTTTTGCGGTGCGCTCCGAATCAGGAACAGTGTCGACGCCGCGGGTTTCGATTGTTTGTGCCACCTTGAGTACCTCTTATCTCGGTTCTAAATCGCCTCATTGCGATGCTTTTTAGACTATACCCGCGTCAGATTGTTTCTCTGTGCCAGAATTGTTGTCATGACTGAACTTCACGATCTTCCAGAAGGCATGCGCAACCAACTAAACACCCCTTCTTTTCAAGGGCTTGCAACCTTTGGCCAGCAGCCGTTTGTAACTGAGCCAGAGCAGTTGGACACCATCAAGCCACACATCGCAGTCATCGGTGCCCCATGGGACGACAGCACCACAAACAGACCAGGAGCAAGGTTTGGTCCACGAGCACTTCGTGCAAATGTTTACAACCCTGGCACCTACCACCTAGACCTCGGCGTAGAGATTTTTGAGCACCTAAAGGTAGTTGACTTTGGAGATGCAATCGCAAGTCACGGTCTTTGGGAGCCAACTAAGAAAGCTATTTACGACCGCGTAAAGCACGTGACCTCAAGAGGAATCACACCGGTAATTCTTGGTGGCGATCACTCGGTTACCTTCCCGGTTGTAACGGCGGTAGCCGAAGAGCACGGCTTTGGAAATGTGGCGATGATTCACTTCGACGCTCACGCCGACACCGCCTACGAACTAGAAGGAAACTTCGCAAGCCACGGCGCCATGATGAGAAGAATCATTGAGTCGGGTGCAATCCCAGGAGATAGGTTCTTGCAGCTTGGTCTTCGCGGATACTGGCCAGGAGAAGAAGACCAGAAGTGGATGCGTGAGCACAAGCTAAAGCACTACATGATGCAGGAGTTCTGGGAGCGCGGCACCGAAGCGGTTCTCACCGACGTCATCAAGGAAGCCAAGGCTAGAGCACCAAAGGCCTACATCTCTATCGACATCGACGTATTGGATCCGGGCTTTGCTCCAGCAACCGGCACCCCAGAACCTGGAGGCTTTGCTCCGATTGATCTACTGAGGATCATCAGAAGGCTAACCCTCGAGCTTGACGTTGTTGGGTTTGACGTGATGGAAGTGGCCCCTGCCTACGACCACGCCGATGTGACCGTAAACAACGCTCACCGTTTGATCTGGGAGTTCTTCGGAGCCAAGGCTAAATTGCTAAAGGACGCCGGCAAGTAAGAATTACTTTTTTCGGTAAGCCGTAAAGATTACGGCGCCACCAAGAATAAGTAGTCCAACCGGTCCCACGTAATCAAGACCTGAGTACCAGTCGGTCCAGGCGTTGGCGATTACAAAGATAAGTCCAAAGACGCCCATGGCAACCAGTGCCCAGCCGATTCCCGCGGTCATCGCAGGGTCAGTTTTTTGAAGGTCTGCCTTAGTTCTGGCTGCGATGGTTCCGCAGGAAGGACAGTTCAATTCGTTTTTTGGGACACTCTCGCCACAGTTTTTGCACTTCATGACCTCGAGTGTAGCTGTCGGTTTTCTACTCGGCCATGCGTTGTAGCTGGCGGGTCTTTAGTTGATTACATGAGCCCCAGAGCCAGGTTTAGGGCTTTGCTTTAGACTCGAGTTAGACATCCAAGGAGTAACCAGTTGCCAAAGTTTGATCCAGAAGCATTGGTTGGTGGAAAGATCACCAACCAAAGCCTTAGGCGCTGGCTGCACTCGCTTCCTGGAGTAGACAAGGTTGGTCTAGAAGCCAGAGCCGCAGGACTTGGAACCAGATCAATCAAGACAACTTCCAAAGCCTGGGCACTAGATGCCGCCATCAAGATGATGGACCTTACAACTCTCGAAGGTATGGACACCCCAGAACGGGTGCGTTCACTTTGCTTGAAGGCACTAACCCCAGATCCAACCGACCTTGACTGCCCACGTCCTGCTGCAATTTGTGTCTACGGCGACATGGTTTCAGTTGCCAAGGAAGCGCTCGGCAAATCTGGAATACACGTGGCAGCGGTAGCAACAGCTTTT
The DNA here is from genome assembly GCA_046046195.1 of Actinomycetota bacterium. GTDB lineage: Bacteria > Actinomycetota > Actinomycetes > Actinomycetales > Microbacteriaceae > Rhodoluna. The sequence continues at coordinate 3,048 of JBJOKH010000012.1, forward strand.
CCTTCCGGAAGAGCATCGGTAGCTGTAAAGCTTCAGGACACTAAGGATGCCGTGAAGGCAGGTGCCGACGAGATCGACATGGTGATTGACCGCGGCGCATTTTTATCTGGCAATTACCTAGAGGTCTATAAGCAGATTCAGGCTGTTAAGAAAGCCTGCGTTAGACCTAACGGAACAAGCGCCCACCTCAAGGTAATTCTAGAAACCGGAGAGCTTCAGACCTATGACAACATCCGAAGGGCCAGCTACCTAGCGATGCTAGCTGGCGGAGATTTCATCAAGACCTCAACCGGAA
>JBJOKH010000017.1:0-64240 GCA_046046195.1 Actinomycetota bacterium
CACAGCAGAAAGCTTCGATGCGAAGGTACGCCTGCAGTTTCGACTGGGATCGAGTTCTGATCACGTCTGATCCTGAGTACTACAAGTGGAACCAGTGGCTGTTCCTAGAGTTTTACAACAAAGGTTTGGCTTATCGCAAAAACTCGAACGTGAACTGGTGCCCTTCCTGTCAGACCGTTTTGGCCAATGAGCAAGTCGTTCAGGGTTTATGTGAAAGATGCGACACTCAAGTCACGAAAAAAGCGCTCACTCAGTGGTACTTCAAGGTCACCGACTACGCCGACCGACTGCTTGATGATCTTGACACTTTGGAGGGGGCTTGGCCTTCGAAGGTACTAACGATGCAGCGAAACTGGATTGGTAGGTCCTATGGTGCCGAGGTCAAGTTTGAAATTGAAGGACGTAAGGAACCGATTCAGGTTTATACGACAAGACCGGACACCTTGTTTGGAGCAACCTTCATGGTTGTTGCTGCTGATTCCGATTTGGCTGCCGAGCTAGCATCCGAAGCTTCTCCAGAAATTCGAATCAAGTTCCAAGACTTCTTGGAAGAAACCAAGAAAACCAACGACATCGAGCGCTTGGCAACAGATCGCCCAAAGCGGGGAATTGATCTTGGGCGATTCGCAATCAACCCAGTCAATGGTGAGAGAATTCCGATCTGGGCTGCCGACTATGTTTTGGCTGATTATGGAACCGGCGCAATCATGGCGGTTCCCGCTCACGATCAGCGTGACCTAGATTTTGCAAGAACAAACAACTTGCCGATTCGCGTCGTTGTTGAAACCGGCGAAGCCGACCCCAGTGAGACTGGCATTGCAACCAACGGTGATGGAGCCATGGTCAATTCGGGGGAATTGAACGGATTGAATAAAGCGCAGGCGATAGCCAAGATTACAAAGACTCTAGAAGAACAAGGTCTTGGTAAAAAGTCCAAGAACTTTAGATTGCGTGACTGGCTTATCTCGAGGCAGAGGTATTGGGGCACCCCTATTCCAATTGTTCACTGCGAAACTTGCGGTGAAGTGCCGGTCCCGGTTGCAGAGCTTCCCATCAAACTTCCAGACGCAATGGGCCTTGATCTTTCACCTAAGGGCACTTCGCCGCTTGGTGGGGCAAGCGACTGGGTAAACGTTTCTTGTCCAAAGTGTGGCCAGGGTGCAAAACGCGACACCGACACAATGGACACATTTGTTGATTCTTCTTGGTACTTCCTTAGATTCCTTTCGCCAAAATCCGACACCGAAGCCTTCCCTAGCGATGAGGCTAAGAAATGGGCGCCAGTTGACCAGTACGTCGGAGGGGTGACCCACGCAATCCTGCACCTTCTGTATGCACGATTTTTCACCAAGGTGCTGCACGATCTTGGATACGTGGATTTTGAGGAACCATTCACACGACTTTTAAACCAGGGAATGGTTCTGATGAATGGTTCGGCCATGAGCAAATCCCGTGGGAACCTAGTGAGACTTTCAGAACAGCTCGACGAACACGGAGTCGACGCAGTCCGCTTGACCATGGCTTTCGCCGGACCTCCCGAGGATGACATCGACTGGGCGGATGTATCTCCGGCGGCAAGTGCGAAATTCTTAGCTCGCGCTTGGAGATGCGCAAAGGACGTCACCAGTGAACCCGGCGTTGACTTTGCAACCGGGGACAACGAGCTTCGTCGAGCAACACACCTTTTCCTGAAGGAATTCCCAGAGCAAATTGAGACATTCAAGTTCAACGTTGGTGTTGCCAAGATCATGGAGTTGGTAAACGCCTTACGTAAGGCCATCGACGGTAAGCCTGGCGGTTCAGACCCTGCGGTTCGAGAAGCAGCTGAAGCTGTCGCGAAAGCGCTGAGCTTATTTGCCCCCTATACCGCAGAGGATATGTGGCAGGCGCTCGGGCACCAGCCTTCGGTCGCCCTTGCTGGATTTGCGGAGGCCATCCCAGAACTTTTGGTCAGAGAAAGCCTGACCGCGGTGGTTCAGGTTGATGGAAAACTACGTGACAAATTTGAGGTGCCAGCTTCGATAACGGAGGCAGAGCTTGAGGCTCTTGCAATTGCCTCTGAGAACGTTCAGAAGGCTATCGGCGATAAGCAAATCAAGAACGTAATCGTCAGGGCTCCAAAGTTAGTGAACATAGCAACTGCCTGAGCCACAATCTTTTACACAGATTCATCTAAACCAACTCACGCCGATGGTCTGCAATTTACCGTTGGGCTATGGAATGGCTAAAGCAGCAGCTTATTTCTGCCCTCTCGGGCGATCAAAAAGTCTCTAGGCAACTCCTTATCTCTTTGGCTGCCGTTGTAGCTGTGGCCGCCCTTGTTCTGGTTGCCGTCAATCGACCGGAGCCTGCTACTGGAGAATTCCAAATAGCGGAGAACCCTCAAGAGATTGAGGTTGTCCAACAGTTTCTATTTGTTCACATCGTTGGAGAAGTCAATACCCCTGGGATGTATCAGCTACCAATTGGGGCAAGGTTAGTCGATGCAGTGTTTGCAGCCGGAGGGTTGACTGAAGACGCTGACAACTCAAGTGTGAACCTAGCCCGCGAGCTTTCAGATGGTGAGCAGATCGTCGTCTACAAGATAGGGGAACAGGGGACTACTGATTCGATTAGCTCGGGTGGCTTGATTAGCATCAACAGAGCTACTGCTGAGCAACTCGAAGACCTCCCAGGAATTGGCCCTGCACTTTCGGCCCGAATAATCGCGTATCGAGAGGCAAACGGCGGTTTCAAATCCAAAGAGGACCTAAAGAATGTAAGCGGAATTGGTGACTCAATTTTCTCCGGTTTCGAAGACTTGATCACACTTTGACGCTTAGCATCTGCGCACTCATTCTTTGGGCTGTCCTTGCGCTATTCACCTCGGTGACCGAATTACCTGTGTGGATTGTTGCTGTTCTGGGGGCGATGATTTTTTGCCTAGCTGTTTTTGTCGGTGATGCAAGACGTGCCTTACCTGCCCTAGTCGCAGGAGCGTTAGTGCTGGGAGGTGTTTCTGTCTGGATTCAAACCGAACTCACAAAGCCAAAGTGGTTGGTGGAAATGGCCTCGCAGGGTACCGCTGCAGATGTTGAGTTAGAGGTAGTTAACAGACCCAAGCAAATTTTTGAAGATTTTGATAACTCAGCCGTCTTCGGAGTTGCAGTCAGACTCAATTCAATTGACGGTAAGCCAGCCCACGGTCGCGGCTATCTGATGTATCACGATGTAGATCTAGCTCGCGGATCGATTGTTTCACTGTCTGGGAGCTTAGAGCCAGCTGGAAGAAATTCTAGAGATGCTTTCCAGATTAGGCCGTCATCGGAAATCAAGATTATTGGGGAACCAGAGACAACGCAGGGGTTCCTCAATCAACTTAGGTCAAACTATGTGGCGAGCATCTCTGGAGTCACGCAAGATGCAAAAACTTTAGTTGCTGGTCTTGCAATCGGGGAAGTAAGTGCCCTAAGTCCCGAGCTTGAGGAGCAAATGAGAGTAGTTTCTCTGACTCATCTGGTTGCCGTGTCTGGATCCAATTGCGCAATTGTCGTCGGAATGGTCTATCTAATTGCCGTTGGCTTGAGATTTGGTCGAACCGGTAGAGCCGTTGTGTCTTTAGGAGCATTAGTCCTTTACATTCTTCTGATTGGCCCGGACCCTAGTGTTCTGAGGGCCGGGGTGATGGCCGCGAGCGTAATATTCATGGTCTCGCTTGGGCGTCGAACTTGGGCCTTGAATGCTCTAGCTATCGCAGCGATTATCTTGCTGGTTGCTGATCCGTGGTTGGCGGTGGAATTTGGTTTTGGGCTGTCCGTATTAGCAACTGCGGGGATACTGCTATTGGCTCCAGCTATAGCACAAAAGCTTTCGACCAGAATGCCGTTGCCATTAGCGCTTGCGCTTTCGGTGACTTTGGCGGCGCAGCTGTTTTGCCTACCTCTTCTTGTTCTGTTGCAACCTGGTCTACCGACTTACTCTGTGATAGCCAATCTGCTTGCCGGCCCCATGGTGGCACCAGTGACAGTGTTGGGAATGGTGGCACTTTTGCTCACCCCGATTTCTCCAGTGTTGGTTGCAGCAATATCGTGGATTGCGTCGCTTGGCACGTGGGTAATTGAATCGGTTGCCATCTTCTTCTCCCAACTTCCTGTTGCTTACTTCCCCTGGGCTAACGGTCTTCCAGCATCCATACTCAGTGTTTTCCTGATACTTGCGGTAGGCGCCTGGCTTACCGCCACACCCATTCAGCTTCGTCAGGTCGGGGTTGCTGGCGCAGTGGCGGTAGCCGTTGGAACTTTGGCCCTACCGGCCGCATCTGAGGTTCTTCCACGAAACTGGCCATTGCAGGATTGGTCGGTTGTTGCCTGTGACGTAGGACAGGGGGATGCACTTGTCGTTTCATCTCTTGGTCGAACTGCCCTAATTGACGTGGGGCCGGACGAACAGTTAATCAACGAATGTTTATCCGAACTCAAGATCAACAAGATTGACTTGCTTGTCCTAACTCACTTTGATTTTGACCACGTGGGCGGACTCGATGGAGCCTTAAAAGCTCGCCAGGTTATCACCGCGATAGTTTCGGGTTTCCCAGATGATCGACCAGCTACGCAATCTTCATTAGAACAACTTTCAGCGAAGCAGGTGAGGGTAGTAGTTTCTGAGCCTGGGATTAGCGGAGTTCTAGGGGATTTTTCTTGGACAGTACTAGCACCAACTAAACGTGCCGAAGAGGCCAAAGATTCCAACGATGCCTCTGTAGTTATGGTTTTCAAGGGACCCAGCTTTGATTTGCTGCTACTGGGAGACCTGGGAGAACCGGGACAGAGAAGAATTGTTGGCCCAGCCACACAGTTACTAGCTAGCTCGCCTAAGCCTCTAGTGCTGAAAGTTTCCCACCACGGATCAAATGATCAATCAGCGCAGCTACATCAGCAACTTAGACCTGAAATTGCAATCATCTCCGTCGGAGAAGGAAATGGCTATGGGCACCCTGGAAATGAGATATTACGAATACTTAGCGATTCGGGTTCACAAGTCCTTCGAACCGACTTGCAAGGGGCAATTGCTATAGCCGGTTCGAAAAGCGGGATTAGCTGGTCTGGTAGTGGTTAGTAGGCTATGGCTGTGGGAAAAGCTAAACAGGTCAATTGGCGAGATGCTAAACCGGCACCCATCGTTTTTGTCTCTGGACCCGAAGACTACTTAGCCGAGCGAGCCGTTCGCCAAATCCGCGACGGCCTAAAGAAAGTCGAATCAGGCTTAGAAGTTCACGAAGTTCAGGCAAGCGACTACGCCTCCGGTCAAATAACTGCTTTAGCAAGTCCATCCTTGTTTATGGAACCACGACTTGTGATTATCAGTGGATTCGAAAAGTGCTCTGACGCACTTATCGAGGATGGTTTGCTGTATCTGTCAGATCCAAGTCAGGACACCACCGTTGTTTTGCGACACAACTCCTCAAGTGTTCGAGGTAAGAAACTAATTGAAGCAATAAGAGCATCCGATTTGGCAGTGGAAATTGCCTGCGCAGAAATAAAGAAAGACTCTGAAAAGTCAGCCTTTATTCAGTCGGAATTTGCTTCTGCCGGAAGGAAGGTCACTCCCGGCGCCATCAGAGCGCTTGCCGATGCCTTCGCCGATGACCTTGCAGAACTCGCCTCTGCTTGCTCACAACTGCTAACGGATCAAGCCGAATCAATCGACGAAGCAACGGTCGATAAGTATTACGGCGGACGGGTTGAAACCAACGCGTTTAAAGTGGCCGATGCAGCACTTGCCGGACAAAGCGCTGAGGCACTAGCACTGCTTCGCCACGCGATTGCAACCGGTGCTGACCCCGTGCCTGTTGTCGCAGCGTTTGGGATGAAAGTTCGCCTCATGGCAAAGGTCTATGGAAACAAGTACGCAAGTGCTTCAACAGTTGGAGCACAACCGTGGCAAATTGATCGCGCCCGTAAAGACCTTGCAGGTTGGAGCGAAGAGGGCCTGGCAAATGCTGTCATGGCTATTGCCACTGCAGATGCCGCGGTGAAGGGAATGGAGAAGGATCCTGTCTTCGCCCTGGAAAAGCTAGTACTCTTGCTAGCAAATCGAGGACAAAAAAACACCGAGGCCTAATCGGACTCGGTGTTTTTTGTTAGAAGTCTTTACTTCAGGCCTGCTGCCTTCTTAGCAAGAGCTGACTTGCGGTTGGCTGCCTGGTTCTTGTGAATAACGCCCTTTGAAACTGCCTTGTCCAACTTACGGTTAGCAGTAGCTACAGCTGCCTGAGCCTTGGTCTTGTCACCACTAGTGGTTGCTTCACGGGCAGCACGAACTGCAGTCTTGAGCTCGCTCTTAACCGCGCGGTTGCGCTCAGTAGCCTTCTTGTTGGTCAAGATTCTCTTGACCTGGGACTTGATATTTGCCATTTTTTTCTTTCGTTTTGGGGATACCCAACCGCTTTAGCTTACTAGTTCGCCGGCAAGCTAGGCAACTGTTTGGCGGAAGGGGAGGCTCTGAAACCTAGGCCTTGTGCGAGAATGGAGGCGAAGTCACAAGCCCCCACACTCTAAAGGATTGCCCTTGTCGCCACGCGCTACATCCAAGCTGGAGCCGTCCAAGACGCCTCCCGGGGCCATTCGCAATTTCTGCATCATTGCCCACATCGACCACGGTAAGTCCACCCTGGCAGACCGCATGCTCCAGTTGACTGGAGTTGTTGACGATCGCTCAATGAGAGCTCAGTACCTAGACCGCATGGATATCGAACGTGAGCGCGGAATCACAATTAAGTCCCAGGCAGTAAGAATGCCTTGGGAAGTGGACGGCAAAGTTTTTGCTCTCAACATGATTGACACACCGGGTCACGTTGACTTTACCTATGAGGTCTCGAGATCTCTTGCCGCCTGCGAGGGTGCCGTTTTGCTCGTTGATGCGGCTCAAGGAATTGAAGCGCAGACTTTAGCCAATCTTTACCTGGCGATGGAAAACGAACTCACCATCATCCCAGTTCTCAACAAGATTGATTTACCGGCAGCGCAACCAGACAAGTACGCCGAAGAGCTTGCAAATCTAATCGGTGGCGACCCAGCTGATTGTTTGAGAGTGTCCGGAAAAACAGGCATCGGAGTTTCAGAACTGTTGGACAAAATAGTTGGCACAGTTCCTGCCCCAACAGGTGATCCAAATGCCCCAGCTCGAGCCATGATTTTTGACTCGGTCTATGACAGCTATCGAGGGGTAGTCACTTACGTCCGAATGATAGACGGAAGTCTTTCACCCCGCGAAAAGATTCAGATGATGTCAACTCGAGCTGTCCACGAGTTGCTTGAGATTGGAGTTAGCTCGCCGGAGCCAGAACCCACCCAGGGGCTCGGAGTAGGCGAGGTTGGCTACCTGATTACCGGAGTGAAAGACGTTCGTCAGTCCAAGGTGGGCGATACAGTCACGACTTCAAACAAGCCAGCAACAGAGGCGTTGGTTGGTTATTCGGAACCATTGCCGATGGTCTTTTCAGGGGTGTACCCAATCGACGGTTCTGATTATCCAGACCTTCGCGACGCGCTAGACAAGCTAAAACTTTCTGACGCAGCTTTGGTTTACGAACCCGAAACATCTGTGGCTCTTGGATTCGGTTTCCGCTGTGGTTTCTTGGGTCTTCTTCACCTCGAAATTGTCACCGAGCGCTTAGAGCGCGAGTTTGGTCTTGAGTTAATCGCAACCGCACCGTCGGTTGTTTATGAAGTGACTATGGATGACGGAAAAGAGATTACGGTCACCAACCCCAGCGAGTTTCCTGGTGGCAAGATCCGAAAGGTCCTTGAGCCAATGGTCCGCTCAACCATACTCGCGCCAAAGGACTACGTCGGCACAATTATGGAACTATGCCAATCCAGGCGCGGAGTAATGATTGACATGCAGTATCTCGGCGAAGACCGAGTTCAACTTCGCTACACCCTTCCACTTGCTGAGATTGTGTTTGATTTCTTCGACCAACTAAAGAGCAAGACTCAGGGCTACGCATCACTTGATTACGAAGAGGCTGGTTTGGCTGAGGGTGACTTGGTCAAGGTCGACTTGCTGTTGCAAGGTGAGCAGGTTGATGCGTTCAGCGCCATCGTTCACAAAGACAAGGCGTACGCCTACGGAGTAATGATTACCGGGAAGCTTCGTGAATTGATTCCGAGACAACAGTTTGAGGTTCCAATCCAGGCCGCAATCGGCGCACGAATAATTGCCAGGGAATCCATCAGGGCCGTTCGTAAAGATGTGCTGGCTAAGTGTTACGGTGGCGACATTTCGCGTAAGCGCAAGCTTCTTGAGAAGCAAAAAGAAGGTAAGAAGCGCATGAAGATGGTGGGACGCGTAGAGGTTCCTCAGGAGGCCTTCATCGCAGCCTTGTCATCAGATGGCGAAAAAAAGGGAGAGAAGAAGGCCAAGTAAATGGCTGGACGACTTCCAGAAGGCGACATTCCGCCAGAAGATGGAATGTTCTCCGAGCTCGAAATTGCGGGGAGCAAGTCTCGAACCTTTCACGCCTATGTGCACATTCCTTTCTGTAAAGACATCTGCGGTTACTGTGATTTCAACACCTACACTGCAACTCAGCTTGGGTCGCTGAAGCAAAGCGATTACCCGAAATCCCTGATTTCCGAAATCGCGTTTTCCGGAAAAGTACTTGATCAATCTGGGGTTGAAAAACGAAAACTAACCACTGTTTTCTTTGGGGGAGGTACTCCAACAATGCTTCCGGCATCGCAACTTAGAGAAATTCTTGAGAGCCTGAATAGCCAGTTTGGTTTTGCAGAGGGCGCTGAGATAACCATTGAAGCCAATCCGGATACCGTCACCGAGGAGAAGTTTGTTGAGTTACGAGAGGCTGGTTTTAACCGTGTCTCAATCGGAATGCAATCTGGTGTCCCAGAGGTTCTAAACACTTTAGAGCGCACGCACAATCCCGCAAATGTGGCGAAAGCTTTTGAAATCATCAAGAAACTGGGTTTTGGTTCATCTGTCGACCTTATCTTTGGAGCACCAGGCGAAACTCTAGAGCAGTGGCGCGATTCCCTAGAAGCTGCAATTGCACTAGACCCCGATCATGTTTCGGCATACTCATTGATTGTCGAACCGGGGACAAAACTAGCTCGACAAATCAAAGCTGGAGAGCTAGCAGAAGTTGATGATGACCTGCAGGCCGAAAAGTACGAGTTAGCGGATCAGCTTCTAAGCGCAGCTGGTTTTGAGTGGTACGAAATCAGCAATTGGTCTAAATCTTCCAACCTGAAGTCCGATCACAATCTTGCCTACTGGATGGGTCAGGATTGGTGGGGCTATGGGCCGGGGGCTCACTCACACCTGGGTTCTGTAAGATGGTGGAACCACAAGCACCCGCTGACATACTCCAAAAAACTGGCTGAGAATGTTTCACCCGCGGCCGGGAGAGAACAACTATCAGCAGAGACAGCCACACTTGAGAGGATTCTCTTGGAGTCGAGAACTTCTGGTGGCATGAGCATTTCCGAGCTGACGGCACTCGAACCTAGAGCGATTGAGCGTATCCCAGAGCTAATTGCTGATGGTCTGATTAGACCAGAAGATGCTCAGGACGACCGCTTGGTTCTGACTCTTACAGGGCGTTTACTTGCAGACTCGGTTGTTCGAAGCCTCACGACCTAGCAACTGTCTGACTTAACTTGTTATATTGGCACTCATAAGCATTGAGTGCTAACAGGTAGGTGAATTTAGGCGTGATTCCAGATAGGCCCCTCGAGGTCTTGAAAGCAATTGTTCACGACTACATCGCGTCCAAGGAACCAGTCGGGTCCAAGTCTTTGGTCGAAAGGCACTCGTTTGGAGTATCGGCTGCCACCATTCGCAACGACATGGCAATCCTTGAAGAAGAGGAGCTGATTGTTGCGCCTCACACATCCAGCGGTCGAGTTCCAACCGACAAGGGATATCGAATGTTTGTCGATCGCCTCGGCGAGGTAAAGCCACTTTCTCCCGCGGAAAAGTCTGCCATCGAAGATTTCCTATCGAAGAGCTCGGATCTAGACGAAACCTTAAGTCACACAGCTCGGTTGCTTTCGCAGCTAACAAACCAAGTTGCCCTGGTTCAATATCCGAGTCTTGGAAAGGCCTCCGTTAGACACATAGAGCTAATCCGAATTGACGAAAAGCGTATTCTGCTCATGCTTATTACCAACTCTGGTCGAATTCAACAGCACGTTTTTGAAGTTCCAGGCAGCTATGAATCCGGAGACCTTGAAAAACTCAGGAACCTCCTGAATGAAAGCCTTGAGGGAAGGCCGCTTGGAGAAGTGGCCTCGCTGGTTAAGGCCGCTAGCTCGAAGTCCGTTGGCAAGGTTAAGCAATTAGCAGAACGAGTTGTCCCTGAACTGCTTCGTCTGGTTGACGCTAACAGTCAGGAAAAGATTGTCCTGGCAGGAACCTCTAACCTCGCTAGGCGCGAGGATGACTTTCCTGGGAGCATCTCCCCGGTATTAGAGGCTATAGAAGAGCAAGTGGTGCTGCTCAAGCTGATTTCGGAAATGCAAGCTGATCAGCACGGAGTGTCCCTTCGAATCGGTCGCGAGAATACAGTTGACGCTCTCTCTTCGACTTCTGTTGTGCTTTCTGGATATGAGAATCAAGGAAGTGAAATAGCCAAGGTTGGAGTAATTGGTCCGACTCGAATGGATTACTCATCAAACATCGGAGCAGTCAGAGCTGTCGCCAGGTACCTCACAAAATCTCTTGGAGGACATCAGTAATTGTCCGATCATTATGAAACCCTTGGAGTTTCTAGAAACGCCTCTTCTGAAGAGATAAAGAAGGCGTATCGAAAGCTTGCTCGAGAGCTGCATCCAGACGTGAACCCATCGGAGCAAGCGCAAGAAAAGTTCAAGTCGGTTACTCACGCGTATGAGGTACTGGGTGATGAGCAGACTCGGCGCAACTATGACATGGGCGGATCCGAAGCCAGTTTTGGCTTCGGTGACATCTTCGAAACCTTCTTCGGGGGAGGCGGACAAAGAGGACCGAGATCAAGAGCTGAACGCGGTCAGGACGCCCTGCTTCGAGTTGAACTGACATTTGAAGAGGCAATCTTCGGTGCCGAGAAATCAATTCCAGTTGACACTGCAGTGCTTTGTGAAACCTGCAATGGTTCTTGTGCAAAGCCAGGAACTAGCGCAAAGGTTTGTGACATCTGCCGTGGGGCGGGCCAAGTGCAGACCCAAGTCAGATCACTTTTAGGTTCAGTAGTGACATCCAGCCCCTGTGGCTCATGCCGCGGTTATGGTCACATAATCCCTGACCCTTGCATTAGCTGTCGAGGCCAAGGAAGAGTTCGTGCAAGAAGGGATATTGAGCTAAAGATTCCGGCGGGCGTAGAAGACGGACTTCGTTTGCAGCTTGCCGGTTCTGGCGAGGTCGGTTTTGGAGGCGGACCAAACGGTGATTTGTATGTTGACATCTCGATTGCCCCGAATCAATACTTCGGTCGAAACGGTGACAATCTAACCTGTGAGCTAGAAGTCCCGTTGCACGACGCAGTATTAGGAACAATGGTCAAGGTTCAGTCTTTTGATGGGGAATTAGAACTTCAGGTTCCAGCCGGCAGTCAAAGCGGTGATGTGATTTCAATCAAGAGCAAGGGTTTTGGAAGGCTTCGCCAATCAGGTCGCGGTGATCTTCTTGTCACTCTTCAGGTGAAGATTCCGAGCAAGCTCGATTCCAAGCAGAAGGAACTATTTAGAGCTTTGGCTGCCATGCGCAAGTCAGATGAGGCTGGTCTAATCGCCAGAAGGTCAGGTTCCTTCCAAGGCAGACGTCGTGGTTGAGCCTCTGTTTTTTGCTGCCATCGGAGACGACACCAAAGTAGGTTCAAGGTTTGTGATTTCGGGATCGGAAGCAAAGCACGCCGTGAGTGTTCGTCGCATGGAAGCTGGAGAAGCAATCTCGGTCACAGACGGAGCTGGCAAGAAAGTTCGGGGAAACGTCACTGCAGTCGGCAAGGACTTTCTTGAATTAGAAGTTTCTGAAATTGACAATGTAAATCCTCCTAACTGCAAGATTTACTTGGTGCAGGCATTGGCCAAAGGCGACCGTGACGAGCTTGCCATTCAGGCCTGCACCGAACTTGGTGTTCAAGGCGTGATTCCTTGGCAAGCAGACAGATCTGTTTCAGTTTGGAAAGACGAGAAAAAGCAAAAGGGTCAGTTGCGTTGGCAGACGATTGTCTCTGAGGCAGCCAAGCAGTCTCTCAGAGCTTTTGTCCCGACTGTGGAATCAGTAGTGGATAGTCAAAACCTAGGAGTGCGCCTCAAGCAATTTGATCAAGTATTGATCTTGCACACTGAAGGCGCTACCTCAATCACAGAAGCTAAGTTTCCCGAGCAGGGCTCTGTGGCCATAGTGGTAGGCCCAGAAGGCGGATTGAGCGACCAGGAGGTTGAATTGTTCAAGGCGGCTGGATTTACTTCTGTCCACCTAGGAGCGGGCGTTTTACGCACCTCTACTGCCGGTATGGCAGCGGTTTCATACCTTCAATCAAAGCTAGGGGATTGGAATTAGCCCCAAGGCTAAAACTAGACTTATGAACATGAGCGACCCTGGTTGTATTTTCTGCAAAATCGTTTCTCGGGACATAACCACCGAGTTCGTTGCAGAGACCTCGAACACACTTGCATTCAGAGACATTGCACCATTGGCTGACGTGCATTTTTTAGTAATACCTAAGCAGCACCACCGAGATGTCCTCGAACTGGCAAAGAATGCCCCAAGCATTTTGGGCGAGCTTATGAACACCGCCGCAAATCTTGCAAACACTTACACCAATGGCTCATTCAAGCTTCAGTTCAACACTGGTGCCGAAGCCGGACAAACCGTTTTCCACGCTCATGCGCACGTTTTGGCAGACAACGCAAAGGACGCCTCTTGAGCGTTTCTGAATCAAAGGATTCAATTACGGCTTCAATAGAGATATCGGGAGTTGACCCAGTATTTGTCTTTGGGCCTGAGGATCGTCTTTTGAAGGCAATTGAGGAAAGTTTTCCGACGCTAAAGTTTTCCGCACGCGGAAATCAATTAGAGATTTCCGGTGACGCCAAGTACGTGAATGAAGCCAAGAGCAGAGTCCAGCAGATAATCTCAGCTGTCACTACCGGAACTGAAGTTTCTGCGGCGGACCTAAGGCGGAGCGAGCCCGATCTTTTGTCACAAAGCATCTTGAGCTCCAGAGGTAAATCCATTAGACCTAAGACCACAGGGCAAAAGAGCTACGTCGAAGCCATAGATAAAAACACAATCGTTTTTGGGATTGGACCTGCCGGTACCGGAAAAACCTATCTTGCGATGGCCAAGGCCGTTCAGGCACTTCAGCGCAAGGAAGTTTCCAGAATTATTCTCACCAGGCCTGCGGTTGAAGCAGGGGAGCGGCTTGGATTTTTGCCCGGGACTCTGTCCGAAAAGATAGACCCTTACCTCAGACCTTTATTTGATGCGCTGCATGAAATGCTTGACCCTGACTCTGTTCCGAAACTTATAGCAACAGGAACCATTGAAGTTGCTCCGCTTGCTTATATGCGCGGAAGAACCCTAAACGACTCATTCATCATTCTTGACGAAGCTCAAAACACAACAGGTGAGCAGATGAAGATGTTTCTGACCCGCCTAGGATTCAACTCCAAGATGGTTGTCACAGGAGATATCACACAAATTGACTTACCTGGCGGAGCTTCCGGACTCACTATTGCCTCAAAGGTTCTCGAAAAAGTAGACGACGTTCATTTCGCAAAACTCACCACTAAAGATGTTATTCGGCATCCACTGGTTGGAAAGATTGTCGACGCTTATGAGGCTGCAACGCAGCAAAAATCAAACAAGGATCGAAGCTAGTGAGTATCGAGATCACCAACGAAACCGAACATGAGGTCGATGAGTCCAGGGTGCTCAAGCTCGCCGGATTCACTTTAGACAAAATGAAGATTCACCCAGGTGCCGAGCTCGCGATTATGTTCGTCGATGAACCGGCAATGGAGCAGCTACACATTCAATGGATGGATGAGCCAGGCCCGACCGATGTTCTCAGCTTTCCCATGGACGAACTTCGACCCGGAACCGAGCATGAACCCACTCCAGCCGGTCTTCTGGGCGACATCGTGGTTTGCCCGGCAGTTGCGGAACGTCAGGCTGAAGCTGCCGGACACGAACTGATGAATGAGGTTTTGCTACTGACAACTCACGGTATTTTGCATCTTCTTGGCTTTGACCATGCAGATCCCGAAGAGGAAAAAGAGATGTTTGGCATCCAGAAGTCTATTCTTGAATCCTTCTATGAAAGTGAGAGTGTTTAGCTTGGATATGTCTTCCAGGTTCACTGCCCTGACAAAGCTGTTTGGCAAGAAGCAGGACGACGCGACAGAGGCCGAGGAGTATGAGCAAGAGCTCCTCGAATCAGTCGAAGAGTTCTCCGAAACCATAACGAGAGAGGTTATGGTTCCAAGAATTGACATCGCAACAATAACCTCCGATTCAAGTCTTGACGCCGCTATGACGATTTTCCTCTCAAGCGGATACTCGAGACTGCCAGTAACCGGGAAAAACACCGACGACATTCTAGGAATCTTGTACCTGAAAGACGTGGCAAAGGTTTTGCACGAGACACCTACTCGCATGAAAGAGAAATCCGCGGAAGAGCTTGCGCGTAAGGCAGTTTTTGTTCCGGAGTCCAAGCCGCTAAAAGACCTACTTCAGGATATGCAGCGAAGCTCGACTCACATAGCTGTGGTGATTGATGAGTATGGAGGCGTTGCAGGCCTTGTCACCATGGAAGATGTGATTGAGGAACTTGTCGGGGACATTGTCGACGAGTACGACCGGGAAATTCCTGATGTCGAACAGATTGAAGAAGGCGTCTACCGCGTGAATGCACGTTTCTCACTTTTTGAACTCGGCGAGCTATTCGAACTTGAACTAGAGGACGAGGATGTTGACTCTGTTGGCGGACTGCTAACAAAAGAATTGGGACGGCTACCCAAGGCAGGAGATCAGGTCGAGGTCAATGATTTAGAGCTCACCGCTGATCGGGTTGAGGGTCGAGGAAAACGCCTACTGACGGTGGTTGCGAGAGTAAAGCTCAAGCCAGCTGTTGAGGAATCCGCAAGCGATGAATAACGATTTCCGCGCTGGCTTCGTCTCCTTCGTTGGACGGCCAAACGTGGGGAAATCAACACTTACGAATGCTCTCGTTGGGGAAAAAATCGCCATTACAAGCGACAAGCCTCAAACTACGAGAAAAGCAATTCGCGGAATTGTTCACTTGCCAGCTGGCCAACTCATCATCGTTGATACCCCGGGACTTCATCGCCCAAGAACACTACTCGGCCAAAGGCTAAATGACTTGGTGGCCTCTACTCTTTCGGAAGTTGACGTCATTGGAATGTGTTTTCCCGCTGGGGACAAGATTGGTCCTGGTGACAGATTCATAAATGACCAGCTCGGAGATTTTCGCCGGGCCAAACTGGTGGCTATTGTCACCAAAAGTGAGACGGTTTCCAAAGAGGCCTTGGCAAATCAGTTGCTTGAAGTTTCTAAACTTCGGGAGTGGTCAGAGATAATTCCAGTTTCTGCAGTTGCAGGCGATCAACTTGATGAATTGTCAAAGGTGCTGCTGAATCTGATGCCAGTCTCACCCGAGCTATACCCCAAAGACATCAACACGGACGAATCGATCGAGTCAAGAATTTGTGAGTTAATTCGTGAAGCCGCACTAGAGGGTGTCAGACATGAACTGCCACATTCTTTAGCTGTGACCATGGACGAGATGAAAAAGCGCGCAGACTCAGAGCTCATCGACATTCATGCGAACATTTTTGTTGAACGCGATAGCCAGAAGGGGATCGTATTGGGCAAAGGGGGAGAACGCCTCAAGGACGTTGGAACCCGCTCAAGGAAAGAAATAGAGGCACTTTTAGGCTCGAAGATTTTCCTGAGTCTCAGGGTCAAGATAGCCCATGAATGGCAGCGAGATCCAAAGCAACTAGGAAAGCTGGGCTTTTAGGTGCTAGCGTGTTAAATGTGTTCTTCGAGCTACTACTTAGTGGCCGCGACGAGGCCTAAAACGGCCCTCCTCGTCGCGGTGCTTTCTGCTACGGCTAGCTAACCTCAAATCTTTTTTAGGAGAACACAATTGAAAAACAATCAGAAACCTTCGGCGATGCCGATTCATCGCTACAAACCCTTTCACGATCAAATCAAAGTTGATCTGCCTGATCGCACCTGGCCATCCAAGAGGATAACCAAAGCCCCGAGATGGTGTGCAGTTGATTTGCGAGACGGTAACCAGGCGCTTATTGACCCAATGTCTCCAGAGCGAAAACTCAAAATGTTTCAGCTTTTGGTGCGTATGGGCTACAAGGAAATCGAGGTGGGGTTTCCTTCCGCTAGCCAAACCGATTTTGATTTCGTCCGAGTTCTGATCGAGAACGGCCACATTCCAGACGATGTGACCATTCAGGTCCTCACTCAGGCTAGGGACCACCTTATTGAGCGAACCTACGAGTCACTTGTTGGAGCCAAGAGTGTGATTGTCCACTTCTACAACTCCACATCTGTGCTGCAGCGCAAAGTTGTGTTTAATCAGGACAAGGAAGGCATTAAGAAAATTGCCTTGGATGCTGCCAAGAAGTGTAAGTCTCTAGAGCATCTGCTTCCTGGCACCAAAGTGTTCTACGAGTACTCTCCCGAGAGCTATACCGGTACCGAGCTAGAGTACGCCGTTGAAGTTTGCAACGCTGTTATCGAAGAAGTGGGACCCACTCCTGATCGACAAATGGTGATAAATCTTCCAGCCACGGTTGAGATGATCACACCGAACGTTTATGCGGATTCCATTGAGTGGATGAGTCGCCACCTAGCGCGTCGGGACAGCATTCTGCTTTCCCTGCACCCGCACAATGACCGAGGAACCGCTATTGCAGCCGCTGAGCTTGGCTACATGGCCGGAGCAGATCGCATTGAAGGCTGTTTGTTTGGAAATGGCGAACGAACGGGAAACGTGGACCTCGTAACCCTGGGCCTCAACTTGTTCAGCCAGGGGATAGATCCAGAAATAGATTTCAGCAACATTGATGAGATCAAGAGAACAGTTGAGTACTGCAACCAGCTGCCAGTGCCTGAACGCTCACCATACGGAGGCGATCTCGTCTACACAGCCTTCTCTGGTTCGCACCAAGACGCCATTAAAAAAGGCTTCGAGGCGATGCAGAAAACTTCTGATGCGTCCGGCAAGTCGCTACTTGATTTAGAGTGGGCGGTCCCGTACCTACCAATAGACCCACTAGATGTTGGAAGAAGCTACGAGGCAGTAATCCGAGTGAACTCCCAATCAGGTAAGGGAGGAGTGGCCTATCTATTGAAGTCTGATCACTCCCTAGACCTTCCTAGAAAACTTCAAATTGAGTTCTCAAGAGTCGTTCAGGGCCTGACCGATTCTGAGGGTGGAGAAGTTAGCAGCGAAAGACTATGGGAAATCTTCCAAGATGAATATCTTCCGGCACCAAGCGATAAGCCTGAAATGAAATGGGGCCGGTTTGAGCTAAAGCGCATGAGGACCGAAAGTGAAATGGATGGCGAAGTAAAGCTAGACATCGTTTTGCGTGACGGCTCAAAAGAAGTGGAAGTTTCGGGAACTGGAAACGGTCCTATTTCCGCTTTCCTTGCGATTTTGGGAGCTCAAGGAGTGGAGACGAGACTGCTGGACTACGTTGAGCACACCATGAGTGCTGGAGGAGACGCTCAGGCGGCTTCCTACATTGAACTCGACGTTGCCGGAAAGACTCTCTGGGGAGTCGGAATCGATTCCGACATTGCAACCTCTTCTTTGAAAGCCGTCATTTCCGGAGTGAACCGCGCCATCCGCTAAGCGATTCTCGCGCTGGTCCAGTAGATACTGGTTAGGTGCCGTTATACCGAGATGAAGCAGTTGTTCTGCGCACCCAGAAATTAGGTGAGGCAGATCGAATTGTCACGTTGCTTTCCAGGTATCGCGGCCAAATTCGAGCAGTCGCTAAAGGCGTTAGACGGACTGCGTCCAAATTTGGATCAAGACTGGAACCATTTATGGTGGTTGATGCTCAGTTTTATGAAGGTAAGTCGCTCGACATAGTCAATCAAGCCGAAACCATCGGTTCCTACGGCGGTCAAATAATTGATGATTACGCGGCGTTTACTTCGGCAAACGCGATGGTAGAGGCTGCTGAAAGACTTACCTCCGAAGAATCCTCTCCGCAACAGTACCTACTGTTGGTGGGAGCATTGCGATCTTTAGCCAACAAGGAACATGATTCCTCACTGATTTTGGATTCATATCTGCTTCGGGCCTTAGCCATAGCTGGTTGGGCACCCAGTTTCGACAATTGCGCACGATGCGACAGGCCTGGTCCACATTCTGCCTTCGTGTTGCAAGTTGGTTCGGTAGTCTGTGGAGAATGTAAACCAATCGGGGCCGTCTCGATTTCTACGGACGCTAGCAATTTACTTGGCGCACTCCTTTCTGGTGATTGGGAAAAAGCAGAGCAAGCGGGGGATTCGGCTCGATCCAGTGCTTCAGGTATTGTTGCTGCGTACAGTCAGTGGCACATCGAACGCGGTCTTAAGTCGATGCCGCATGTAGAAAGAGCATGATGGAGTTTCTTGAAGTTAGCAAAAAGGGGCTAAAGGTACCCAAGTTTGGGAAAGTCCCTAAGCACGTTGCCATTGTGATGGATGGAAACGGCCGCTGGGCCAATCAGCGGGGACTCACAAGAGTTGAAGGCCACAAAGCCGGAGAGGCGGCCTTGCTGGATGTGGTTGCAGGTGCAATCGAGGCTGGAGTTAGCGAACTAACGGTGTTCGCTTTTTCTACAGAGAATTGGAAAAGATCTCCCGAAGAAGTCCGGTTCTTGATGGGATTCAATAAAGAAGTTCTCCGAGCAAGGCGCGATCAACTCAATCATTGGGGAGTGAGAATTCGTTGGGTCGGAAGAAGGCCCAAACTCTGGGCCAGTGTTATTGACGAACTTGAGCAAGCTCAAGAAATGACCAAGAAAAACAAAGGTCTCGTTTTGACCATGTGTGTCAACTACGGTTCTCGAATCGAAATCGTCGATGCCGTGAATGAAGTTTCCGAATTGATTGCCAGAAAAAAGCTAATGCCAGGTTCACTTACTGAGCGAAGCTTTGGCAAGATGCTCTCCACCCATCCACTGTCCGACGTTGACCTGTTCATACGGTCTTCAGGAGAAAAACGCATCTCGAACTTCCTGTTGTGGCAAAGTGCCTACGCTGAGCTTGTCTTTACCGAGGTCCTCTGGCCAGATTTTGACCGAAGAGAGCTCTGGAGGTCCATCAACGAGTATTCAACCCGTGCCAGGCGCTTCGGCGGCGCAGTGGACAGCCCCAAGCCAAAGCGAGCCAAGTAAACTGAAGTCTGGCTCGATTTCGAGCCTTGATCCGGCCTCAATTTGGAGTTCACTTTGGCTATAACAAATCGCCTAGATTCGGCAATCGCGCTAGCCAAGCGCAGGGGTTTTGTATTTCCCGCAGGCGAAATCTATGGCGGTACTCGCTCAGCGTGGGATTACGGACCTCTTGGAGTCGAGCTCAAAGAGAACATCAAGCGACAGTGGTGGCGCTCCATCGTTAATAGTCGCGAGGACGTCGTAGGCCTAGATTCTTCGGTTATTCTTCCGCGTCGCGTTTGGGAGGCGTCGGGTCACGTAAAAGAGTTTGTGGATCCTCTAATCGAATGCACCAGCTGCCACAAGAGGTTTAGGCAAGACCACCTGGAAGAAGCCTTCGAAGAGAAAAAGGGACGAGCTCCTGAGTCGATGAAGGACATAGCTTGTCCAAACTGTGGCACTAAGGATTCCTGGACCGAACCAAAGCTTTTCAATGGGCTACTAAAGACTCACTTAGGCCCAGTTGAAGATGAGTCGGGCTTGCATTACCTGCGTCCAGAGACCGCGCAGGGTATCTTCGTAAACTTTGCCAATGTCTTGAATGCCGCTCGCATGAAGCCTCCGTTCGGTATCGGGCAAATCGGCAAGAGCTTTAGAAATGAAATCACCCCTGGGAACTTCGTGTTTAGAACTCGAGAGTTCGAGCAGATGGAGATGGAGTTTTTTGTTGAACCAGGTACCGATGAAACCTGGCATGAGTACTGGATTCAAGAACGCTACAACTGGTACGTCGAGCTTGGAATTAACCCAGAAAACCTTAGGCTTTTTGAGCACCCTAAAGAAAAACTTTCACACTACTCAAAACGAACAGTAGACATCGAATATCGATTCGGATTCCAAGGCAGCGAGTTCGGCGAACTCGAGGGAGTAGCGAATCGCACTGATTTCGACCTCGCAACTCACGCGCGGGAGTCAGGCGTTGACCTTAGCTACTTCGACCAGAACAAGGGCGAGCGTTGGACTCCTTTTGTCATTGAACCAGCAGCAGGTCTCACAAGATCTCTCATGGCGTTCTTGGTTGATGCCTATGCGGAGGACGAAGCCCCTAATACCAAGGGTGGAGTGGACGTCAGGACAGTACTGCGTTTGGATTACCGTTTAGCACCAGTTAAGGCAGCAGTCCTTCCACTTTCTCGTAACGAAGACCTCTCACCAGTGGCACGTAAGCTTGCCCAGGACCTCAGAGGTACTTGGAACATCGATTTTGACGATTCTGGAGCCATTGGACGCAGATACCGCAGGCAAGACGAGATTGGAACACCGTTCTGCATAACCGTTGACTTTGAATCACTCGAGGATCAAGCGGTCACCGTTAGAGAACGAGACAGCATGGAACAGTCGAGAGTCTCTCTCGACAAGCTGAAGGCATACTTGGCCGAGAAGTTGGTCTAACTTTTCTCTCATGCAGGCAACGCAGAAACCAGCGCTAACTTATGGGAACATCGCCATCGATGTACCTGTTGTTCTAGCGCCAATGGCCGGCATAACAAATACTGCTTATCGAAGACTCTGCCAGGAATTCGGTGGTGGACTTTATGTTTCTGAGATGGTCACATCAAGAGCGCTAGTTGAACGAACCGAAGAATCTATGCGACTAATTGGTCACCACGAGTCTGAGAAGGTTAGATCCGTCCAGCTTTATGGAGTGGACCCAAAAACGATATCTGACGCGGTCACGATGTTGGTCGCAGAAGATCGTGCCGACCACATCGATCTAAACTTTGGCTGCCCAGTTCCAAAAGTCACTCGAAAAGGAGGCGGAGCCGCCCTTCCTTGGAAGGAAGATCTGTTCCAGGCAATAGTGACCTCAGCCGTGAGAGCGGCAGGCAAAATCCCAGTCACAGTGAAAATGCGCAAGGGTATCGACTCGGAACACCTTACATTTCTTGATGCCGGTAAAGCAGCTCGAGATGCGGGTGTTGCAGCCGTTGCACTGCACGGCCGTACAGCCGCCGATTACTACTCAGGTAAAGCTGACTGGGACGCAATAGCTGAACTGAGAGCGGCACTTCCCGATGTTCAGGTGCTTGGCAATGGCGACATTTGGAGTGCTCAAGACGCCGTGAACATGATGAAACAAACCGGTGTTGATGGTGTGGTTGTTGGACGTGGTTGCCTGGGAAGGCCCTGGCTTTTTGCAGATTTGGAAGCTGCTTTCCGAAGCTATTTGGCCAACCCAGCCGCTGACATCGACTATTCCCAAATTCAACCCAATCTCGGTGAAGTTGCTGATGCATTCAAGAAGCATGCAGTTCTACTCGTAGAGTTTTTCGAAGACGAGCTCAGGGCTTGCCGCGACATTAGAAAGCACGTTGCCTGGTACTTCAAGGGCTACCCAGTAGGCGGGGAGTTTAGAGCTGCCCTTGCTAGCGTCGAAACTCTGGAACACATGGATCAGCTACTTGGGACCTTGGATCGCTCTATGCCCTATCCGGGTGAAGAAGCGGAGGGGCCTCGCGGTCGAGCTGGTTCCGTCAAGACTTGTGCACTACCTGAGAACTGGCTGGACTCGAGGGATCTTGGTGAGTCGGCTAGGAACCTGCTTCTTGAAGCTGAACTTAGTGTTTCGGGCGGCTAAATGAACACGCCAGGTTACTCAGCCAAGGATTCTGAGAGGTTTGTTCCGGAGGATCGGGCCAGCTCTACTAAGCGTGGAGAGTTTGCAAGAGACCGAGCTCGAATTCTTCACTCTTCAGCTTTACGCCGATTGGGGGCAAAGACACAAGTCCTGTCTCCAACGAATGGAGATTTTGCCAGAACTAGACTTACTCATTCGCTTGAGGTCGCTCAAGTTGGAAGAGAAATGGCCCAGGCGCTGGGAATCGATCCAGATGTCGTTGACACAGCATGTCTAGCTCACGATTTAGGTCACCCACCATTCGGACACAACGGAGAAAAAGCCCTTGCTATCTGGGCAGAGGATTTTGGCGGTTTCGAAGGTAATGCACAGACCCTGCGGCTGCTCTCGAGAATTGAACCTAAGGTAATTGACTCATCTGGATTATCTCGTGGGCTGAATCTAACAAGAGCCAGCCTTGACGCATCATGCAAATATCCTTGGTCGATTTCGGAAGGAGTGGCCGAGTCTGGTGGAAATCAATCCATAAAGTTTGGATACTACGAAGATGACAAGGAAGTCTTTGAATTCCTAAGGGAAGATTCTCCTTCGAGACGAAAATGCATAGAGGCAGAAGTTATGGATTTTGCCGATGACGTTGCCTATTCGGTGCACGATTTCGAGGACGCTATTGTTTCGGGACACGTGAACTTAGCTCAGCTTTCCGATTCAGCCGGACATTCTGAACTTTTTAGAAAAATACAAAACTGGGCTGGTCCAGAGCTTTCCGTAGGCGAGATTGAACAGGCATTTGCTCGCCTTAGCTCAAACAGATTCTGGATAGACAACTTCTCATCTACAATTTCCGAGCAGGCCGCGCTTAAAAACCTCACCAGTGACCTAATTGGATCTTTCGTCCAAAGGACCACCGCATTTACTCAGGACTCGAACCAAGCGGAAAACTTAGTGAGATACAACGGGCAACTATGCGTTCCTAAAGACGTCAGCGCTGAGATAGCAGTTCTAAAGGGAGCTGTTTCGGTATTTCTAATGACCGATGAGAAAAGGCAGCCTTACTATGCATGGCAAAGGGAAGTTCTCACCGACCTTGCAAATGCCCTTCTTGCATCCAATGGCAAACACCTAGACGCTTACTGCCAAAGCGTCTGGAATGAGGCAAAGACTGACGCTCAGCAGTACCGAGTGGTTGTAGATCAAGTGGCGTGCTTGACGGATGTTTCCGCTTTGAACCTTCATGGCGAACTCACGGGTAAATAGGATTAGCTGATGGCAGGAAAGATAAGCTCCAGGGACATCGAGGAAGTTAAGGCTCGAGTAAACATCGCCGATGTTGTGGGCTCCTACGTCTCCCTTAAGCCCGCTAGCGCGGGAAGCCTAAAGGGCTTATGCCCGTTTCACCAGGAGAAGTCACCGTCATTCAATGTTCGCCCGCTGCAGGGTTTCTACCACTGCTTTGGTTGTGGGGCAGGCGGTGATGTTTACAAGTTTCTCCAGGAGATGGAATCACTTAGTTTTTATGAAGCTGTTGAGAATCTAGCGGCCAAAGTCGGCTATAACCTCACATATGAGGCAGGAGCCAAAGGTCCTGACCAGGGGCAGAAAACTCGAATCTACGAGGCCAATTCTGCTGCGGCAAAGTACTTCCAAGACCAGTTGATGACCGATGCGGCCATTCCTGGACGAGAATTCCTAAAGTCTCGAGGTTTTGACAAAGCAGCGGCTGAGCTTTTTGGTGTGGGATTTGCCCCGAAGGGTTGGAATAACCTCACGGACCATCTCAAGGCCAGTGGCTTTACCGACGAGGAACTTATTACAGCATCGCTGTCTTCGAGGGGCGAACGAGGGCTCTATGACAAGTTTCGAGGAAGGCTTATCTGGCCAATTAGAGATACCTCGAATCAGGTAATTGGTTTCGGCGCTAGGAAGCTATTCGACGATGATCAGGGACCGAAATATCTCAACACTTCAGAAACGCCGGTGTATCACAAATCTGCGGTGCTGTACGGTATTGATTTAGCCAAGAAAGACATCTCAAAACTTCAAAAGGTTGTCGTGGTTGAGGGATATACGGACGTAATGGCCTGTCATCTTGCCGGGGTTACGACTGCGGTTGCCACCTGTGGCACAGCATTCGGCGATGAACACATCCGAATACTTAACCGAATGTTGTCCGCGAATGTCGATAACCCAGCTGAGGTAATTTTCACGTTTGATCCTGATGAAGCAGGGCAGAAAGCGGCAATGCGGGCTTTCTCAGACGCGGATAAGTTCCACGCCAACAGTTTTATTGCGGTTGGCCCTGACGGCCTAGACCCCTCTGATCTGAGGGTCCAAAAAGGCGATGAGGCCGTTGCGCTCATGATTGCCAGCAAGAAACCAATCTACGAATTCGCTATGAAGCAAAAACTGAAGAACTTCAATTTGGAATCGGTCGAAGGTCGTGTTGGCGCCGCAAGGGCGGCGGCAACCGTACTTGCAACAATTCGAGATTCTGCCCTGAGGTCCGTTTACGTAAGAGAACTTGCAAACTGGGTGAATCTTGATCTTTCAGAGATAAACAATCTCGTTGATAGGGCAATCAAGGACAAGGTTGTTTCTGCGGTTGCCCCGCTTAGAACCGAACCGCTGGCTGAGCAGGCTAAGCCTCAGAATCTGCAGGCACCTGACCTAAAGGATCCTGCTGTTCGTTTCGAGCGTCAGTTGCTGGAAGCTTTGGTACAGCATCCAGCCCTGGTTAGCGAGCAGGAAATGACGGAGCTGGTTTCCGGAAGCTTCTTAGCCTCTGTTCATTCATCAATAGCTAAAGGCATCGCTTCTTGCATTCAGTACCGAACAAATCCGAACTGGTTGCCGAAATTGGCTGAGGCTATCGATCCAGAGTTGCATTCAACTCTTAGGTCGCTGGCTGCAACAGAACTTCCAGCAAAAGACGATCATCAAATCCAAAGATACGTTGCGGGGGTCGTGAACAGTGGATTCATTGCTCTTCTGACGCGACAGAAGCTTTCGCTGCAGGCAGTACTTCGACAGATTGACCCTAGTGAGACCTCAAAGGTAGCCGAAATTCAGCGCGAGCTAGTTTCTCTCGAGGAACGCAGAAGGAAGCTCCAGGGTGGCTAACAACTTAGTTGCGATTGAGCCAAAAAGTTTTCCAGCTTATGAAGAAGCTGTTCTTGCCTCCGGGGGTATGGTTTCTCCGATGTCTTCAGAAGTGCGAGCCTTGATCTGGACGGATTACTCGGCTCCTGAGAAATTAGAGACGATGCTCTCGGACAATCCTCAGCTGGAATGGGTTCAACTTCCATTTGCTGGAGTCGACGCTTTTTCGAAGCTACTTACCTGGCCGGTTCGCTTTACAAGCGCAAAGGGCTCATACAAAGAGCCGGTTGCGGAGCATGCGCTGGCACTAGCTCTGGCTTTGGGGCGAAAACTACCGGTGCGCATCAAGGCATCGAGTTGGGGCAGGCGGGAAGCTTTCAGTTTCTATGATTCAAGAATTTTGATTGTGGGAGCAGGCGGCATTGCTGAAGAACTGATTGGACTACTTTCTCCATTTCGCGCACGGATCGAAGTTTGCCGCAATAACTCAGCGACGCCAGTTGCTGGTGCACAAGATGTCTTTGGGCTTGATGAGTTAGCTGCGCGAATTCCATCAGCGGATTTGGTGGTGATAGCCTGCGCTCTCACCGAAAAAACCAAAGGTCTGTTTAATTTGGAGCTCCTGAAGCAAATGAAACCGACTGCCTACTTAGTGAATGTTGCAAGAGGCGCAATAGTAAAAACCGGTGATCTCCTTACCGCACTTGAATTGGGTTACCTAGCTGGTGCCGCGGTTGATGTGACCGATCCCGAACCATTGCCAGACGGGCACCCGATGTTTGGAAGAGACGACCTAATCGTTACTCCGCATACGGCGGACACCAAAGAGATAGTCATGAGGCACTTCGCAATCAGGGTTCTGCAGAACGTCAAGGCTTTTCTGGGGGAGGGTCCCTGGATAGGGGCTGTAGACCCCCAGCAGGGCTATTGAAGCCTCTCTCGAAGCCCAATTTTTGGTAGTGTTGGAGGCTGCGAAAGCATTCCTCGGTAGCTCAATTGGCAGAGCAATCGGCTGTTAACCGATAGGTTCTTGGTTCGAGTCCAAGCCGGGGAGCCAATCGTTATTGCGACTAAAAAGGCCACTTTCAGGAGGTCCCGTTGATTCGGTGGATCCAACAAAAGGAATGGCTCCCTGAAGCACTTCTTGCCTCATTCGTCTTTCTAATGCTTGGCGGCCTAGATCTACTAACTCAAGGCCCACTTGCCATGCTGGGTAGCCTTCTGATTGCCGCAAGTCTTTTGTTCGTGAGGCGGCTCAGCTACTTGGCTGTTGGTCTGGTTTTCTTCGCTACGGTTGTCCAAGTTAGCTTTTCGCTGCTTCCAATCTTCGGATCGATTGGCATGCCTCTGCTGGCTTTCGTCATTGGAGCTTTCAGCCCAAAGCCTTGGAGAGAAATCAACTTTTTCGTGCTTTTGCTGGGAGGAGTAGTTTTTGCTGCCAACCTGGCATTTAACAACACCCTCGATTTGGGTACCTATCTAGGTGCGCTTCAGATTCAAGAATCTGGAAGATTAGTGATCTTCTTCACACTCGGGCTACTGGCCATCAGCCTTGTTGCCCTAACTTGGATCCTCGGTCAACTACTGATTACTCGCTTAGTGCATGTCGGTACAGAGTTTGACAGATTGGTGTACGAGGAAAAGCAACTGGCGCTTTCTGTTGAGCTGGCAGAACAGGCTAAGAGATTTGAAATTGCTCGTGATATCAACGAGAACGTCGTTCAAAAGGTCTCCGCGGTAATAACAAACGCAGAGGGCGGACTTTATGCAGCCAAGGCTAACCCTGACGCAGGAATAAGGGCCTTGGAGAAAGTTGTCACCAACGCAAAAGGCGCTCACACTGAACTCAGACGCTTGTTCGACATGGTCAACAGGGGCAGTGCTGCCGCTTCAGCACCTCCAACTCTCGAAGACCTAGAAACCCTCGCCATAAGCATGCGAGAGGTTGGGCTTGACGTCGCTATTTCAAACTTTGGAACCCAATTTGAGTTGGATTCGTCTGCCGAACTTGCGATTTATCGAATCATCTTTGACGCTCTTCAGAATGTAAAACAGCACAACCCCAAGGGAACCAAAGCTGCCGTTGAGATCTCTTGGTTGGAAAATGGAATACAGGTGTTGATCAAAGACAACGGTGTCGAAGTTCAAAGGCGATCGGCTCTTGGCCCAAACGGCCTGCCCGTCCCTTACGAGGCCAAGGATGACTTAGATACTTTACTTGAGAAAGTCACTGGACCTGGAATCACTGCTATGAGGGAACGAGCCGAAAGTTTCGGTGGTTCTCTAGAGGTTCAACGAGTAGTTGGCATTGGGTTTACCGTTTCTGCCATGTTCCCGTCTAATCAAATCACTTTGGACGCAGAAGCTCATTCCTAAATGAAGCAGATTCGAATTGCTCTATTAGACTCCGATTCCGACACCAGAAGCGGACGCAAACTACTGCTTGGCTCGATTGCGGATTTCGAGATTGTTTTCGAATCCAATGGCTCCGTCGCAGACCTCAACGAAATCGAAAACGCTCTAATCGACGTCCTTGTTGTTGATCAAAGATTGAGCTCCGGTGCTGGAGTTGCTTTTCTCCAAAAACTCAGGCAGAGAGTTGGATCAGATCAAACTCCAAATGCCTTACTAACGTGTTCTTTTGAGCAGCCCACCCTTCGGCTTGCCGCTATTGAGGCGGGCATCTGCCAAGTAGTTGCCCTAGAGGAAGGACCAGAAAAACTAGTTCAATCTATTCGAGAAACGGCTAAGCAACAGTCCAACACAACGCTTTTCGAGCTTTTCAATCTGAT
This sequence comes from Actinomycetota bacterium, assembly GCA_046046195.1. GTDB lineage: Bacteria > Actinomycetota > Actinomycetes > Actinomycetales > Microbacteriaceae > Rhodoluna. The sequence goes on from JBJOKH010000017.1 coordinate 27,936, forward strand.
CTCATCCCAAAACCCGCCTCAACGCACGGATTTGAATTTTGTGCGGATGTTTGACGAGTTGCCTGATAAATCGGCGAGTAGCTTTGAGAAACTCAGAGTGCTTTGGCAAGGGGCGGATAGAGTGAAGCTCGAGCAATTCAAAATGTCGAACTTAGAATCACTTGCTGAAAATCTGCCGGTGAAAACCATCCCCGAACTAATTGTTCGAATTCAAACATCGGGTTTGTTTGATGGCGAGTAAGAATCAGTCAGTAGTTGCCGTATCTCTTGGCGTTGGGGCAGCCACAGGCCTCTATGGGATCTCTTTTGGCGCGTTGTCGGTAGCGGCAGGTCTAGACATCTTGCAAACTATGGCGCTAAGTCTGCTGATGTTCAGTGGAGGCAGCCAGTTCGCCTTTATCGGGGTTATCGCAACCGGCGCTGGGATGATTCCGGCTGTTCTTTCGGCATGGTTACTTGGAGTTAGGAATGGCTTCTACGCTCTGAGACTAAATCCCGTCTTATCGGTGCGAGCTTTGCTAAAACCCGTTGCAGCTCAGCTAACGATCGACGAGTCAAATGCAGTGTCTCTGTTAGGTGAACCTGACAGAGCCAAGGAACGCCAGGGATTTTGGTTAACAGGCATTTCAGTGTTCGTGTTTTGGAATCTGTTCACACTTCTGGGTGCGGGTCTTGGTTCTCAGATTGGCGACCCTAGCGTTTGGGGATTGGATGCCGCCGCCGCCGCAGCTTTCCTTGGTTTGATTTGGCCCCGCCTTACCCAGTCCAAGCTTTTGGCGCTGGCCGTTGCGTCAGCTCTTTTAGCAACCTTTCTTTCTGGCTTTCTACCGGCCGGAATCCCTGTTTTGGCTTCGGCAGGACTTGCCTTCGCCTTTTGGTTGTTTGAGATGCGAGGTAATCGCAAATGACTCTTTGGTTGGCAGTAATTGCAGGTAGCGTGTTGGTTTACTCCTGGAAGTTATTTGGCTATCTGATTCCTGAGAGATTTGTATCCAATCCAAGAATCAAGGAACTTGCCACATTGCTGACCGTGGCTTTACTCGCAGCGCTGGTAGGAATACAAACCTTTGTGTCATCTGAGGGCGTCACCATTGACGCTCGATTACCAGCGATTGCACTCAGTGGTTTGTTGTTTTTTCTGCGAATGCCATTTATCGTCGTAGTCGTAGCCGCTGCCGCTACGGCAGCGCTTCTAAGAGCGTTCCTTTAGTCTTCTAAATGGTCCGTGCCGGGCAACCAAGACACTCCAGGTTTGTTCCAGCCACGATTCGACATAACCTCAAAGGCTGCTTTCCGAGTTTCAAAGGGCAGTTTGTCAACATAGATTATTCCGTTAAGGTGATCAAACTCGTGCTGAAAAACTCTAGCGAACCAGCCGTCTGTTTCGATCCTCACTGGGTTCTGATCTAGGTCCACGCCCTCGACAATGACTTTCTCTCCCCGGGACAGAGCGAATCTTTCGCCGGGCACTGACAAGCAACCTTCGCTGTCAAGTTCGTCATCGGGTTCCAGCTGCGAGATAGCAGAGTGGGACAAAGTGGGGTTGATGATGACCCCTCTTCTAGGGTTGTCGTCATCGTCGGGGTAGCTGTAAACGAAAACACGGAGGCTGACTCCAACTTGCGGAGCCGCTAAGCCAACTCCAGGCGCTTCATCCATAGTCTCGAACATGTCATCAACCAGTTCTCTCAGACTCTGGTCAAATTCTGTGACTTCGGCGGCTCGTTGATGAAGCACCTGGTCCCCGTAGATACGAATAGGTCTGATCACCTGATAAATCTAGCCGTTTGGCTGATTCGGATAGAGGATCATCGGGGATAGGCTCAAATGTGTTGATTGAGGTATTGATTTGGGCCCAGAACTAAGAGAACTTGCAATTTTGCTGGCTGTGCTGGCAGCAGTATGCCTTGCCTTCGGGGCGCAATTTCAAAATCAGGCCGTTGCCAAGACAACTGAGAAAGCTCCAAGAAAACGAGGCTCGCTGTCGTTTAGAGAGCTTGGGAATCTGTTTATTCGCCCTAGGTGGGTATCAGGCCTTGGGCTAATGGGTCTTGGCATGGCGCTGCAACTTGCAGCCCTAACTTTGGCTCCCTTGATCGTGGTTCAACCAATTGGTGCCATTGCTCTTGTAATCACCTCATTGCTAAATGCGAGGTCTACCAAGACCAAGCTGAATCAAGCAACTGTTTTTGCCATAGCCTTGTCAACTTTCGGAGTAGGTGGATTCGTAGTAACTGCCTCACAGGTTGCCTCTCAGGTCGAGTTAACAGATGCCAATCTGTTGCGCGTTGTTGGGTTGCTGGTGATGATTCTCGTTGCTTTCGCAGTATTGTTTGTCACGTTTGGCAAACGAGCCAAGGCACTAACCTACATTCTTGGCGCAGGCGTGCTTTACGGATTTGTTGCTACTCTCGCAAAAGTTGTTATCCAAAGGCTTTACCAAATGGATTATGACTTACTCACCGGACTAGCTTTGGTCTGCATGATTGGTGCAGTATTCCTCGGGGGATGGTTTGTGCAAAACGCCTACTCATCTGGACCCCCGGATCTGGTGATTGCCGGACTAACAGTTATTGACCCGATGGTCGCTGTGGGCATAGCCATTGCAGTGTTAGGCGAGGCGCAGCAGGCAAGCATTTCCTCGATTATTGCCTTCAGCTTGAGTGGGGCCATAGCTGTTTCGGGTGTTTATCTGTTATCCAGGGTTCACCCGGAGCTTAGACCTCGAAATAAGCGCAGTGTAAACTCGTAGGAAGAACTTATTCCTTCCGTTCGCAAGGCCAAAATTGACCCAAATTCACAGATCACAAGCGCCACTTCGCGTGGTGATTGCTTGTGATACCTTTCCACCGGACATTAATGGAGCCTCTAGGTTTGCTGAACGCCTAGCTTCTGGCCTAGTTAGATCTGGGAATGAAGTCCACGTAATTGCCCCAGCGCATAACAAGACTTACGGTTCGTTCACAGAGATTCACGACGGAAGCATCATGACCGTACACCGCATAAAGAGCTACCGAGTCATCCAGCACAAGACCTTGCGATATGTCTGGCCATTCACACTGAAGCGGAAAGCAGATCGGCTGTTAAGAAACATTAAGCCAGACGCTGTGCACATCAATTCCCACATGATTGTCGGAAGATTCGTTCTCAAGTCAGCCCAACAGCTTGGAATCCGGGTGGTAGCAACCAACCACATCATGCCTGAGAACCTGATCAAGTACTCGCTAATCATTCCGCGCTGGGCGGAGAAGTGGGTAATGAACCTTGCCTGGAAAGACGCCGGGCGAGTACTTCGAAAGGCAGATGTCGTAACCACACCCACTAGGCGAGCGGCGAACCTGCTGGAGACTGCATCTGGATTATCTGGTGTCCTTGCAGTTTCTTGCGGTATCGAGGCCTCAAAATTTGCAAACAGCACACCCACATCCAACAAGGAACCGAGAATTCTGTTTCTTGGAAGATTGGACTACGAAAAGCACATCCATAATCTCCTGAAAGCGGTTGCAAAGCTTCCAAAGAACCTGAACGTGAAAGTCGAGATTGTTGGCGACGGAGGTGAACGGGAGTACCTGGTCAATCTGGCTAAGGATTTAGGTATTGCTGGAAATGTTGAGTTCCGAGGGCACATTACCGACCAGGAGCTACCAAAGGCCTACGAGAGGGCAACGCTGTTTGCCATGCCTTCTATCGCAGAGCTTCAGTCAATCGCCACTATGGAGGCCATGGCCTCGGGGAGACCGGTTGTGGCGGCGGATGCAATGGCATTACCTCATCTAGTTCACGATGGTGACAACGGCTACCTGTTTCCGCCGGATGACGTCAATGCTTTTGCAGACCGGCTGCTCAAGGTTCTAACTGCCTCCCAAGAGGAGCTAGACAGACTTTCCGAAAACTCTCTGCACCTGATTCAGTCCCACGATATCGACACCACAATCAAAATCTTTGAAGGCCTATACCGCGGAAAAGACGAGACAACCGAAGAGTCCGCTGACAACCTCGCCACTTACAGCCTTCCAATTGGTCAACTGAGCAAGCGCGTCAGTAGGTCCATAATGCTTGCTCGAAAGCGATCAGCGGAATTGAGAGCTAAGGCCGAGGAAGCTCGTGCTGAGCTTCGCGAAAAAGCCGGTGAAGCTCGCGACGAAGTTTTAGTCAAAATTGAGGAAGTCAGAGAAGATGTTGTCTTCGCTGCCAAAAGAATAGAGATTCGCGTTCGAAAAGGCGTTAAGAAGGCAGCCGAGAGGCTTCGTCGCGAAGAGCAGTAGGCTATTTGTTGACCCAGGGGAGTTAGCTCAGCTGGTTAGAGCAGCGGACTCATAATCCGTCGGTCACGGGTTCAAGTCCCGTACTCCCCACTCAGGAAGAAATCTGGATTTAGAAGTATCCAGAACGCTTCTTGGCTTCCATTGATTCTTCTCGGTCGCCGTCTACCAATCTTCCAGATCGCTCACTTTGTCTGGTTTGTTCCATTTCCTTAATGAGCGCAGGCATGTCCTCTGAGTCTGATTCGACGGCACCAGTTACCGGGTAGCAGCCAAGAGTTCGGAACCGAACCATCTTCTCTTCAATTTTTTCACCCTCGAGAAGTGGCATTCGGTCATCGTCTGGGACCAGCAAGACACCGTTTCGGTTGATTGTTGGCCTTGGCTTGGCAAAGTAAAGCTGGACTATAGGTATGTTCTCGCGCTCGATGTAGCGCCAGATGTCCATCTCGGTCCAATCCGAAAGCGGGAACACTCGCATGGTCTGACCGTTAACTAAGCCCGTGTTGTAGGAATTCCAGAGCTCTGGTCGTTGATTCCTGGGGTCCCAACGCTGACCTTGCTCGCGCAAGCTAAAGATTCGTTCCTTCGCCCGGCTCTTTTCCTCATCGCGCCTGGAGCCACCGATAGCTGCGTCGTAGCCACCGTTCTCCAAAGCTGCAAGCAGAGGAACGGTTCTCATGATTCGGGTGTATTCGTGGACACCGTGCGACATCGGGCTAACGTTTTCTCTGATTCCCTCGTCGTTCTTAGCCACAACAAGTTCAAAACCAATTTCTGCTGCCATTCGATCGCGGTGAGCTATGACTTCCTTGAACTCCCACTGGCTGTCAACGTGGAGACATGGAAAGGGTAAGCCGGCAGGGTGAAAAGCTTTGCGGGCAAGATGAAGAAGCACCGATGAGTCTTTACCGATTGAATACATCAAGACCGGGCGCCTAAACGCCGCAGCGGTTTCTCTGAGGATTGCTATGGACTCATTCTCCAGAGCGTCAAGTACGTCGTCGTGGGTAGTTCTAGCTCTAGACACTGGAATTTCCACCCTTTGGTCAAATTGGATCTCTGTGAAAAGATTATCACGGATGAATTTCATAGCTGATTTGCCCAGAAAAGCCTGCGTGTTGTTGTCGCAGAACAATCAGTTTGCTGACCGGGGGAGATAGTTAAGTGTCTAGCCAAACTCGGTATTCGGGCAGGATCGCAGCTCTTGCAACATTGCATGGCAAGGAAGCTGCCATCAGTCCAGTATTCGGCGACGAACTCGGAATTCAAGTTCAACTGGCAAGAGTTGATACCGATGAGTTCGGAACTTTTTCGGGTGAGATTCCTCGAGGGCTCTCACAATTAGATACCGCAATTGCAAAAGCAAATGAAGCGATTAAGCAAACTGGCCAAACTCTGGCTATAGCGAGTGAGGGAACAGTTGGACCAGACCCTCTCGTCCCAATTATCAGTTCAGACCTTGAGACCCTCGTTTTCGTCGATACAGAGTTAGGGCTCGTGATTCATGAGAGCTATCGAAGTAATAACATAAAGCTGGTTAGGCAGGAATTTCAGCCCGGAGATAACCTTGAGGAGTTTTTGGCCAGGGCTGATTTTCCAAACCACGGGCTCATAGTCAAATCAAAACCGTCAAATGACTTTCAAGCCGTGAAGGGACTGACTGACGAATTGAGTCTTCGGGAAGCAATCAATCAGCTCTCTCACAACGGGGATTCAGTGATTGTCGAGTCTGACCTAAGGGCAAACTACTGCCCGAGTCGCATGCTAAACATCGCTGAATGCGCGAAGCTTCTAGCCAAGCGAATTGCTTCTGACTGCCCTTCGTGTCAGGCGCCTGGCTGGGGGCGCATTGAGCCACTGTTTGGACTCGAATGTGGTGATTGCGGGGATTGGGTTGCAACTGCGGTAAGTGCAGACCGCATGGGGTGTGTTTCCTGCAGCTACGTAGAGGAAAAATTCAGGCCGTCCAGAAGTGCTGAACCAAGGTTCTGCCCAAGTTGCAACCCTTGATGAAACCGTGACTAGAAAATTTTGCTGCCGAGCTTGAAAGTTTCGAGGACTTTGATTTTGCGTAGCTCGGTTGGTCGGACTTCAAGTGGATTCATGTTCAAAACCACAAAGTCACAGTTTTCTCCCTTGGCTAAGCCGGTGCTTTTTTGTCCAGTCAACTGGTAGCGCACTTTTGAGCTGTAGCTGGAAAGTGCTTCGCCTACAGTTACTGCTTGTTCCAAAATCCAGCCCGCTTCGGGTTTTTGATCTGCAGTCTGCCTAGTCACCGCAGTTGCGATTCCAAGAATTGGGTTTGAGCTGGACACTGGCCAATCTGAGCCGAAGGATATGGTTGCACCGCTGTCTAACAGGTCACGCATTCGATACATTTGGTCGATTCGAGCCTGACCCAGTCTCGGAACGCAGCTAAGGAGCATGCCATCTGCTTGAGCCCACAATGGCTGCATGTTGGCAACAACCTGGAGGTTGGCGAATCGTTCTATGTCCTGGTCAGAAATAAGCTCTGCGTGAGCAATAACATTTGGTCGTTGTGGAAGACCAGTTTCACTCTGAACATACTCGATTGCATCAAGGGCCTGTCGAACACCAGCATCGCCTATGGCGTGGATGTGGAGTTGAAATCCTAACTTGGCAGCTTCAAGGCAAGCGGCCTTTAGGTCGGCGTCAGACCAGAGCGGTTCACCGTGATTATGTTTGTCGTCAAGATATGGATCCAGCACCGAAGCAGTACCACTACCAAACACGCCATCGGCAAAGAACTTCACTGTGTTTGCGGTCAGTTTCTTGTTGCCTAGTTTTCTCACTTTGTCGCGATCTACGTTGGCAAACTCGATCGACTTGGCCCAGCCCTGGGGTTCAATCTTGAACGCAAGGTTGTAGTCCAGAAGCAGTGCGTTGTTGGACACGGCGTTTAGGTAAATCTCTGTCATCCCTGGTGTGATCCAAGCATCCTGAGCTTCGACAATTCCAAATCCCGCGAGCACTCGATCTGCCCAAGTGAGAGCTTCAGTTTCTTCCTGAATGGTTCTAGCCGGTGCTTTATCGAGCACTAGCGCCATCGCCTGTGGCTCCCTGAGCACGCCTGTTGCTGCGCCTTGCGCGTCGACGTCTATCGAACCAGACACGAGTTCTGGAAGTGGCAGGGGGATAAGAGAGAGAGCCTTGCTGTTGACCCAAATAGTGTGGTGATCACTGGCGTGCAAAACTACTGGAACATCAGAAATCACTTCGTCAATCCATGTTGCAAGAAAAAGACCACCTTCAACTATTGATCGGTCGTAGGCGCCACCTTCAATCCAGGGTTTGGTTGGGTTTTGCTCTCTATAGTTTCGCAAGATTGATTGGATCTGTTCGATAGAGGTAGCGCTTGTAACTACCGGCCCGGCAGCCTCACGACCTGCAAAAACCGGGTGGGCATGGCCATCGCGAAAGGCTGGGAAGGCGTAGCCGTCGGCAACACTGATTTCCTTTTCAAAATCCCCGGGCCCTACAACAACCCCATCCTCAGAATAAAGTTCTGATTCGAAAGAACTACTTTCGGGATTGAAGAACTTGGCCCCAATAAATCTTGTTCTCAAACCTTGGACGCTGATCTCTCACGGAAATAGCAAGACGGGCACAGGGACTCATAGGTTACCTGATCGCCATCTATTGCCACTTGGGCCCCGTCAAAGACAAACTCATTGTTTACCTTTCGGCCATTGAACATGGCTTTCTTGCCACAGCGACAAATTGTTTTCAATTCCTCAAGGCTGTGAGCTATCTCAAGAAGACGGAGTGAACCAGGGAATCCGTTGGTAAGAAAATCAGTTCTAATTCCAAAGGCCAATACCGGAACATCATCAAGAACAGCGATTTCTAGTGCCTGATCCACTTGCTCGCGAGTAAGAAATTGAGCTTCGTCGAGAAGCAGGCACGCTACCCGCTTGCCGGTTTGCTCGCGCTGCAGACTGGATCGCCTTTGGAACTCTGTTCGGAGGTTTAGATCTGGCGTCACGAGAAAATCAACGTCTCGGTCGACGCCGAGTCTCGACAAGATAGCCTTGTCACCCTTAGTGTCTACGGCCGGCTTCGCGAGCAAAACCGATTGGCCACGCTCTTCGTAGTTATGAGCGGCCTGAAGCAGGGCAGTTGACTTACCGCTGTTCATAGCGCCGTGACGGAAATATAGTTTGCTCATAGCCCCTATATGCTAGTTGGATTTTTTGACATGTTGCTTCAGCAGCCCTAACCTTGAAATACCACCAAATACAGGTCGTAGGGGAAGACGTACCTAGGTTTGGAGGTGATTGTATGTCTGAAGGACTGGTGCTTGTGCACCTAGCTCCAAAGGCTTTGTTGAGCCATGTCGAGTGGACGCTATCTGGCATTACGGGAACACCAGTCACGCTTAACTGGACCCAAACTTCAGTGCCAACACCAACTTTTCGAGGCTCAGTTGGCCTAGCTCTCAATCAAGATGCCGGAGCAACATTAGCGGCAGCGTTCATGAACTTAAAGCAGCTAACTTTCGAGATCATCGTTCAAGATGAACTAAATGGCTACCGATGGAGCTTTTCACCGTCTCTAGGAATGTTCAGCTCACCAACGGATGAAGCTGGAAATCTGGTTATAAATGAAAACCAAATGCGCAGCGCCATGGAGATTGCAGGTTCAAATGCTCTTAGACTCCAGGCCGAGCTTCGAAGACTTTTGGGTCAGGCGTGGGACGACGAACTAGAGCCCTACCGGGAGCTAATTGGTGGAGCGGAAAGCAACCACGGCGTTGTGTCCGCCGAAGCCGAAGGAATTGCTTATGGCCAAAATGTTCGACCCCTCTAGTTTTCTGGGGCTTGTCACAACATCCAATTGAATCTCAGGGTCCGGGTTGTCTAAGTTGATTGTTGGGGGAGCTGTTCTCTCGTGGAGAGCAAGAATTGTAAAGATTGCCTCAATTGCACCCGCGCCACCTAGAAGGTGTCCAGTCGAACTCTTGGTCGCTGAAACTGCAATGTTTGATAGATGATTGCCAAAAACTCTTTTTAGTGCGTTGTACTCCGCAACATCGCCAACCGGTGTGCTGGTCGCGTGTGCGTTGATATGAGCAACATCTTCAAGTCGAGAGCCGCTCTGTTCAATGGCCCCAATCATCGCTCGCGCTGCGGCTGAACCTTCTGGGTCTGGAGCAGTGATGTGATATGCGTCGGAGGTTACTGAGGCTCCAACTACTTCGGCATAGATTTTTGCGCCACGGGCGAGGGCATGCTCCTCGCTCTCAAGAACAAGTGCGCCTCCGCCTTCTCCCATAACGAAACCGTCTCGGTCTAAGTCGTAAGGCCTCGAAGCCTTCTCAGGAGCATCGTTTCGCTTCGAAAGGGCCTGCATTGCGGCGAAGGCAGCAATTGGTAGTGGGTGAATCGCAGCTTCTGAGCCTCCAGCTACCACCACATCGACATCACCATTTCGAATGCGATTGAATGCGTTGGCAATTGCCTCGGTGCCGGAAGCGCAAGCGGATACCGCAGTTCTGACTCCAGCTCGAGCTGAAATATCCATTCCGATGGCAGCCGCAGGTCCATTTGGCATCAGCATCGGCACAGTCATCGGTAGCACACGCCTTGGGCCACGTTCCTTCAATACGTCGTAGGCATCAAGCAGAGTCCAAACTCCACCGATTCCAGTGGCGTAATCGACAGCCAATCGTTCGGGGTTTACCTCGGGAGCACCAGCGTCTGCCCAAGCTTCCCGAGCGGCGATCAGAGCAAACTGACTGGAGGGATCCAGTCTCTTGGCTTCCTGAGGGGTCAATATGTCAGAAGCTGGGGTTTTAGCTTGTCCTGCAAAAGTGACCGGAAGTTCATGCTTGGCCACCCACTCTTGCTCGAGAGTGGAGATTCCCGACTTACCGGCAAGTAGATTTTGCCAGGTAGTTTTGCTATCGCCACCGAGAGGCGTAGTTGCGCCAATCCCGGTGACAACAACCTTTTTGAACAAAATTCTTAGCCTTGCGCCTTAGTGATGTAGTTCACTGCATCGCCAACGGTTAGTAGGTTCTTTACTTCTTCATCTGGAATCTTGACGTCGAACTTATCCTCGGCGTTGACCACGATAGTCATCATGGAAATTGAGTCAATGTCTAGGTCGTCGGTGAAGGACTTGTCTAGCTGGATAGCCTCGGTTGCGATACCAGTCTCGTCGGTAACGATTTCTGCCAATCCGGACAGTACTTCTGCTGCTGAAAGTGCCATTTAGGTTTCTCCTTTTTAGCTTTTGTTAGAACCAGCCCCAAGTTTAGGGCACAACCACCACTTGGGCCCCGAAGGCCAAACCCGCCCCAAAGCCTATCTGAAGAGCCAAATCGCCAGATGAAATCTGTCCCTGCTCAAGCAGGGCGTGCATGGCTAGAGGGATGCTGGCAGCTGATGTGTTGCCAGTTGTCTTGATGTCCTTGGCAACAACAACGTGCTCAGGAACGCCAAGCTGCTTTGCCATCTCATCAATGATTCGCTCATTGGCCTGGTGCATCACAATTGCGTTTAGTTCATCGGCCTTCACGCCGGCTACCTCAAGAGCTTGCTTCGCTACTTTGACCATTTCCCAGACTGCCCATCGGAAAACAGTTTGACCCTCCTGAACCAAGGTAGGCCAGGCTGCCGTGCCATCGCGAAAATCAAGCAGGGAGCCAGTCATGCCAACAGCTTCCCACTTGCTACCATCGCTACCCCAAACACTCTTCGAAATTCCAGCTGTATCTGATGGACCTACGATCGCAGCTCCTGCGCCATCTCCTAAAAGGAAGGAAATTGAACGATCGGTAGGGTCGATGAAGTCGGAAAGTTTTTCGCCACCAACTACCAACACAAATTTGGCTGTTCCAGATCGAACGAGAGCGTCAGCCTGAGCAATTCCGTAGCAATAGCCTGCGCATGCAGCAGAAATGTCGAATGCCGGTGCTGGGTTTGCGCCAATTAGTTCGGCTAGTAGGGCAGCAGCGGAAGGTGTCTGGTAAGGATGGGTGATGGTTGAAAAAATTACGGCTTCGATCTCGTTGGGCGAGATTCCTGCTTTCTTGATTGCTTCGTTGCTTGCCTCGACCGCCATGTCCATGAGCGATCGATTCTTACTGGCGCGCTTTCGGGTAATGATACCTGTCCGTTGAGTGATCCATTCGTCAGAAGAATTGATTGGACCCGCGATGTCATCGTTAGTCACCGTTAGATCTCCTCGAGCGGCTCCAATTGAATAAATCTTGGAAAACGCAACTGGGGAATCTTGATTCAGTTTTGCCATTGGACGCTACTTTCCTATCGCTTCCGCCACTTTATCCAAGTCCGATGGCGTCTTAAGGGCAATAGCTTGAGTGTTGGGCATCGCTCTTTTGGCTATGCCAGAAAGGGCCCCTCCAGGAAGCAGCTCGATCAAAACGGCAACGCCTGCGGCAGTCATGGCCTCCATGGTCAGGTCCCAGCGGACTGGATTTGAAACTTGATTGACCATGAGCTCAAGGAATTCTGAGCCGGAACCCACCTTCGATCCATCTCGATTTGTCCAGATAGTGATTTCGGGATCTTTGGTTGCCACATTCTTTGCAAATGTAGCAAGGGGAGCTCTTGCATGCTCCATGAACGAAGTGTGGAACGCTCCAGCAACTTGCAACTGGACCACCCTGGTTCCCGCGGGTGGATTAGCCACAAGTTCAGAAATAAGTTCACTTGATCCAGCTGCAACAATTTGCCCTGGTCCGTTGTAGTTTGCAGCTGAAAGGCCAACATTTGCCAAGTGCTCCAATACAAAGGTTGGGTCGCCACCAACCACGGCAGCCATCGAGCTTGGCGCATTTGCAGCTGCTTCCGCCATCTCGTTTCCGCGCTTGTTGACAAACTCGAGCGCTGTTTCATCATCCAAGATTCCTGAAACAAATGCCGCGGTCACCTCGCCTACGGAGTGACCGGCAGTGGCAGATACGTTTAGCGGACTACCAAACCTTTCTTGCAGCACGAGGTAGCTTGCAATCCCTGCGGCAACAATCAAGGGTTGGGCAATTTTTGTATCGCGAATAGCGTCAGCATCGGCAACTGTGCCAAAGTGAACAAGATCCAAGCCAAGAATTTCTGATGATTTCTCAATCTGTGTTTTGAACGCGGGGATTTCAAGCCAGGGAAGTAAAAACCCTGGAGCCTGCGAACCTTGACCCGGACAGGCGACAGCTATCATTTCCACCTCTTATTCGTGCCTTGCTCGTGCTCGGTCATGGCCCCCAGCACAGTTGCTACCTGTAGAACGAAAGACTCTCTTGCTCCGGTTGCATCCCAGCCAATCAGCTCAGCGATTCGCTTCAGTCGGTATCGAACGGTATTGCTGTGAACGAAAAGCTCTCTAGCGGTTACTTCAAGGGAACGACCAGATTCGAGGTAAGCAACTAGCGTCTCTAATAAGTCGGGGGAGTTTTGTGCCAATGGTCTATAGATTTTGTTTAAGAGTGTGCTCTTAGCCAGCATGTCTCCTGCGAGAGCTCGTTCGGCAAGAAGCTCGTCCGCCGAGATAGGTCTTGGCGCCTTAGCCCAAGCACCGACAACTGCAATGCCCGCCAAGGCAGATTTGGCCGAGCGGTTGGCTTCGCTAATGGAAGGAACTTCGGTTCCAACGACGATTGGACCAGGTCCAAAACTGTCAACAAATACCTTGCAGAGCTCAAATAGTGGTTTTGGTTCGGCTGCCGTTTCTTTCTCGTCTGGAATTGTGCCAACAACCACTATCAATCGATCGCCGTGCACACCAATCAAAACATCGGCCGAATGCCTTCTAGCATTTCTTCTGAGTCCGTCGACATCGGTTGTTTCATCAATGGAACCAATCATCACCGTGACCGCACCTCTAGCACGCCAACCAAGAGCTGAGATACGTGAGGAGAGTTCTTCTTCGCTCTCTCCGCTAAGTATGGTGTCAACGACCAAAGCTTCTAATCGGGCATCCCAGAGGCCTCTAGCTTCGGCTGCCTTTGCATAGACATCGGCCGCACTGAAGGCAATTTCTCTTGAGTAAAGAAGAACGGCTTCTCGAAGCTCACTGTGATCAACAACGACTCGATCTTCAACAACCTGAACAACAACCTGAATAAGTTGAAGTGTTTCTTGAAGAGAAATGGACCGCAGCAACTCTCTAGGCGCCGTCGAAAAAACGTCAGCAGCTACCCAGGGTTGAGAGTTTGGATCTTCATACCAAGAAAGAAACGATGTGATTCCGGCTTGCGCGACGAGCCCAACAGCTGATCGGCGAGCTGCAGGCATCTGGCGATACCAGGGCAAAGTTTGATCTAGGCGAGCCAGTGTTGTGGTTGCAAGTTCTCCTGCGATGGAGTGCAACCACTCGAGCGTCTGGTCCTTAGGCTTCGCCACCGGCTGATCCGCTAGTACCTGCTGTTACGTCCAACAGGCGGTATTTGTCGATAGCCATCTGAAGTACCGAGTGATCAAGTTCGCCGCGCTCAACTAATTGCTGAAGTGCGCGAACTGCAATCGAAGGTCCATCAATTTTGAACTCGCGTCTAGCCGCAGGCCTGGTATCTGAGAATCCAAAACCATCTGCACCGAGAGTTGCGTAATCACCTGGCACCCAGGCTCTGATCTGATCTGGAACAGCGTGCATGTAATCACTGACGCCGAGGAACGGTCCAGACAGTCCTGAGAGTTTCTTAGTAAGGTAGCTTGCCTCAACGGGTGAATTTGGATTCAAGAACTTCTCGCGATCCTTGGCCAAGCCGTCTCGCCTAAGCTCTGTCCAGCTTGTGACTGACCAGATATCAGCTGAAACACCCCAATCGTTTTGCAGCAGTGCCTGCGCTTCATGAGCCCAAGGGAGTGCAACACCGGAGGCTAGAATTTGAACCTTGCGCCCACCGGGATTGTTTTCACTGACGCGGTAGATTCCCTTGAGCAGTCCTTCAACATCTAGGTTGGCAGGCTCCGCTGGCTGAACATAGGGCTCGTTGTAAACGGTGATGTAGTAGATCACGTTTGGATCAGAGTGAGTACCACCATACATACGCTCAAGGCCTGCGCGCATGATGTGACCGATTTCATATCCGTACGCTGGGTCGTAGCTGATTACTCCGGTGTTGGTTGAAGCCAGCAGCGGAGAGTGTCCGTCAGCATGTTGCAAACCTTCACCAGTAAGTGTGGTTCTTCCTGCCGTGGCACCAATCATGAAGCCGCGTGTCATTTGGTCGGTTGCCGCCCAGATTGCATCTGCGGTGCGCTGGAAGCCAAACATGGAGTAGAACACGTACACCGGAATAAGTGGCTGCCCTTGGGTTGAGTAGCTTGATCCGACTGCTGTGAATGCAGCCAATGAACCAGCTTCGTTAATTCCAGTGTGGAGAATTTGCCCTGCTTCGGACTCCTTGTAGTTCAGCAGCAAGTCGCGGTCTACCGAGATGTAATGCTGGCCATTTGGGTTGTAGATCTTTGCGGTTGGGAAGAAGGCATCCATACCGAATGTTCTTGCCTCGTCCGGAATAATCGGAACAATTCTTGGACCCAAATCTTTAGTCCTCAGTAGGTCCTTGAGTAGTCGGACAAATGCCATCGTGGTTGCGACTTCCTGCGTTCCCGAACCGCCCTTGGCTACTTCGTAGGAAGAAGCTTCTGGCAAATCGAAGGAAACATATTTGCTTCGACGCTCAGGTAGGTAGCCACCGAGCTCACGTCTGCGCTCGTGCATGTATTGGATTTCAGGCGAAGATTCTCCGGGGTGGAAATAAGGTGGCTGGTACGGATCTTTCTCAAGATCTGCGTCGCTAATTGGAACGCGCATCTCATCGCGGAACTGCTTGAGGTCTGCGAGAGTTAGCTTCTTCATCTGGTGAGTAGCGTTTCGACCTTCAAATGTTTTACCCAGCCCGTATCCCTTGATGGTCTTGGCGATGATGACTGTCGGCTTGCCCTTTTGCTCAGTTGCTGCCTTGTAGGCTGCGTAAATCTTCTTGTAGTCGTGGCCACCTCGACGAAGACCCCAGATTTGGTCATCCGTCATGCCTGAAACCATCGCTAAGGTTCTTGGGTCACGCCCAAAGAAGTTCTCTCGGACAAAGGCTCCGGATTCGGTTTTGTAGGTTTGGTAGTCACCATCGGGTGTTCTGTTCATTAAATCTACAAGCGCACCTTCGGTGTCAGCAGATAGCAGTGAATCCCACTCGCGACCCCAGATGACCTTGATTACGTTCCAGCCGGCACCGCGGAAGAAAGACTCAAGTTCCTGAATAATCTTTCCGTTACCTCGTACTGGCCCATCAAGGCGCTGAAGGTTTGCGTTCACAACGAAGGTCAGGTTGTCTAGCCCATCGTTAGCTGCAAGTTGTAGCGCGCCACGACTTTCGACCTCATCCAACTCTCCGTCGCCTAGGAACGCCCATACATGTTGCTGAGAGGTGTCGCGGAAACCGCGGTTGTGGACATATCTGTTTAGTTGGGCTTGGTAAATCGCATTGATTGGTCCAAGACCCATCGAAACAGTTGGGAACTGCCAAAACTCTGGCATTAGGCGAGGGTGTGGGTAGGAGGACAACCCTCCACCAGCGTGGGACTTTTCCTGCCTAAAGCCGTTCAGCTGATTCTCGCTCAGCCTTCCTTCCAAGAATGCGCGAGCGTAGGGTCCAGGGGAGGCGTGACCCTGAATAAAAATCTGATCGCCACCGGAAGGGTGGTCCTGGCCCTTGAAGAAATGGTTGAAGCCAACTTCATATAAAGATGCAGATGATGCGAATGTTGAAATGTGTCCACCAACTGAAATTCCAGGCCGTTGTGCACGGTGGACCAGCATTGCTGCGTTCCAACGCATCCAAGCTCGGTAAGTTCTTTCAATCTGCTCATCGCCTGGGAAAGTCGGCTCGTCCTCAGGAGCGATGGTGTTGATGTAGTCGGTTGTCGGAACCAATGGCACATTTAGTTGCAGCTCGTGTGATCTTCTTAGAAGATTCAGCATGATTTCGCGAGCACGACCGCGGCCATGAGTTTTGGCTGCTTGGTCCAACGACTCTAACCACTCTGAAGTTTCCTGAGGATCCATGTCTGGGTTTGAGACTGCGTAGGCGTCATTGTTGTTGATGGACAACGCGGGTCCTTTCTAAAAAAGGCGGACGGCTAAGTTTTGAGAGCCGATCCAGGGGACCTATTTGTTTAGGCTCCTAGAAGTTTACCTAGTTCCTAGGAGCCCATTTTTTGGCTAAAGGGTCCCAGCCAGTACGCTAGAAGCTACCAACCAAAGGGAGAATCATGGCAGTAGAAGTAGGCGACAAGGCTCCAGATTTTGAGCTAGTAAATCAGCACGGTGAGACCGTAAAGCTCTCGTCTTTTGAGGGAAAAAAGCCTGTGGTCTTGGTTTTCTACCCTTTGTCCTTTTCTGGCACCTGCACCGGTGAGCTATGCGAGCTTCGCGACAACATTTCAGCCTTCGAATCCAAAGATGTCGAGTTGATGGCTATCTCCGTGGACTCAAAGTACACCCAAAAGCTATTTGCCGAGAAAGAAGGCTACAAGTTCCAAGTGCTGGCGGATTTTTGGCCGCACGGTGGCGTAGCTCAGAAGTACGGCGTATTCAAGGAAGATCTTGGCTTCGCAGTCCGAGGAACCTTCTTGGTTGACATGGATGGAGTTGTTAGGGCCAAGTTCGTAAACGGTCCAGGTGAAGCCAGAGACCTAAGCAGCTACCATGAGGCCCTAGCCGCTTTGTAGTAGAGTTTTCTAGTTGCCTTATGGCGCATGTTTGAGGGCCTTTAGCTCAGTTGGTAGAGCGCCACGTTTACACCGTGGATGTCATCGGTTCGAGCCCGGTAGGGCCCACAGATAGCGACCATTTCGCTTAGCGGGAATAGGATTTGGCTATGTTTCAACCCAACCCCCCGACTCCAAGGGCCATGCCTGATGCCCAACTAAATGAAAAGATTGCCGAGCTCCAGCTCCAGCCAGACGGCTTGGTAGCTGCGATGGCACTAATCGAAGAGCAATCCAAACTCCGGCAAGAAGATGCCCTTGAGTATTCAAGATGGCAGCTCGAAGTTCAAATGCAGGCAGTTTCTGAGCCAGCACCCGAACAGCTTTCAGACCCCGCTCAGCCACAGTCACAACCAGACTTAGAAGCGAAAGAGCCGTCATCTGAACAACTTGATCGGTTTGAGGAGCAAGTTGCTGACATTCTTGCTTCGGTTGCTCCAGCAGAGCCTCAGTTTCCAGATGCTCAATCAACACCAGTGGCGAGTAAACCTACTGAGAACATTGAAGACATTGTTGCTGCCCTGAATGCTAGCTACGCCGAGGTTGCAACTGCACCAGAGCAAACTCAGTCAAGTGTTGAAGTCGTTGAAGTGGAGATTTATGAGTCGGTAGTTGAGATAGATCCCCGGCAACAAGAAGAACCAGCCTCTGAACCAGAACCTGTTGCAGCTGTAGTTTCGAACCAGGTTGTTTCAGAAGAAACCGAGCCGTCAACTCCAACAGATCTTGATTCTGAGAAGGTACAGGAAGCTCCTGATTCTCAAAGCCTTCCAACTAGAAGTGGCTTTGCCCTCAGTTGGTCATGGCTTGCTGTTTTCACCTCCCCGCTATCGCTTGTTTTGGCATCATTTATTCACGCTTCTGGTGCTTCTCTGGCCCAATCAGTCATCTTGTTAGCTAGCGCCCTCGTGCTGAGTTCATTGTTTGCAGCTGTGGGTGCGATGGCCTCAACTAGAGCAACGAGTTCAATCACTACAGTATCCAGGGCTGCCTTTGGTGTTTGGGGCAATGCACTTCCAGCCGTAGCGATCCTATTTGCCAAACTTTTCTGGACAGCCGCCTTGGTGTATTTTGCATCGAGGATCATCTCACCGTTGATTTTCAATCAACCTTGGTTTGCGGGCGTAGCTGAAAGACTGATTTTCCCCGGTGAATTCACTGCTTCGCTTTTTGTGCTTATTCCTATGGTTGCTGTAGCTGCAGTGTTTGCAGCCTTTGGCGGTGTTGTACTACTGAGGCTTCAGCAGCTGACCGCAGTATTTGCTGTTATCGGTGTCGGAGCGTTTGCATACTTTGTGCTTACTTCATACTCTCTCCAGGATCTAGCACGCGGTGAAGCAATTGCTGGATCAGCACTTATTGACCTGGGGTTCATGGTGTTTTCACTATTCGGATTTGCAGTGTTCACAGCGAGCGGCGACATTGCTCGCAAACTTCCAGTTGAAACTCCGTCATCCAAAGTTTTCTTCATAAGCTTTGTTTCAACTCTGTTTGTTCCGCTAATCACAGGCGTGCTTGGTCTGATGTGGCTCTTTATGGCAGGGGACACACTCGGTTCATCCTTCACAGACGAGGTCCTGGCAACTGTCGCCGGTTCTGCCCCGGTCTGGGTCTTTGTATTGTTTGCAGTTGCAATCGGACTGTCTTTGACCCAGCTCTCAGCTGCGTTCTTGTATTCGCTCTCAGGCACTTTCGCAGCGCTCGTTCGGGTCCCGAATTGGGTGAGCCAGCTTATTCTTTCGGTTCTGGTTTTAGTCGCGGTGCTGGTACCTAATTTCTTGGTGACAGCTTCGACGCTTCAGGAATCGGTAGCCGAGCTATTTATTCTTACTGCCGTCGTTTTGGCAGCATGGTCAGGCGTATTCTTATCCGACGCATTGGCCAGAACCCGCGGCTACCATGAAGTTTCTCTAACGCGAGAGTATGGCTTCTACGGTCGAGCTAACGTAGCTAACCTATTCGGTTTTGTAGCTGCAGTAGCTTTGGGGTTTGGTTATATCAACGGTGGAGCTCAGCTGTCTAGCTGGACCGGTTACCTCGGCGATCTGACCCCGGAGATATTTGAGCTCGCAGGATCCAACATCGGTATAGTCATGGCATTTGGGCTAGCTGCCTTGTTCCCTGTGGTGCTTGGAATTCCACGAATTCGTAAGCAGGAGAGCAATCTCGCAGAGCTGGATCAAAGAAGACAGGAACTTCGTGAGTTCCTCGACGCTGCACAATAAGTCAATGGCTACTGACCTTTCCACACTTATAAAGACTTTTGAATCCCTCTGGCCTCTTTCGGGTGCAGAAGAATGGGACAGACCAGGCTTGAGCACTGGCAGCAGAACCAGAGAAGTATCGAAGGTTCTGCTTAGCGTAGACGTCACAAACCATGTGCTAAGTGAAGCCAAGGAGCATGGATGTCAGTTGGTGTTGTCCCACCACCCGGCGCTACTCAAGGGCGTAAGCTTTCTGGCTGAGGATCAGCTAAAGGGTGAATTGATTGCGTTTGCAATCAAGAACGATATTGCTCTGTACTCTGCTCATACAAACGCTGACATTGTTGCCGGGGGAGTCTCCGACACTCTTGCAAATGTTATCGGACTAACAGGCGCTATACCGCTTGTAGAAACATCATCGGGCATCGGCCACGGCAGAATTGGAAAACTGAGCACATCACTAACACTTAATGAATTTGCCAAGCATGTTCAATCGGTGCTTCCAGAAACAAAGGCCCCAATAAGGATCGCCGGTGATTTACAGCGAGTCATTCAGACCGTCGCCGTTGTTGGAGGAGCTGGGGATAGCTTTATTGGTGCAGCTCAAGCAAGTGGAGCAGATTGCCTTGTGACTAGTGACCTTCGCCACCACGTAAGCCTGGATGCCGCAACCGATCCATCCAAGCCGATTTGCTTAATAGACATCTCTCATTTTGCTGCCGAGAGTCTATGGCTCGAACCCACTGCAAAAAAGCTAAGAGGTTTGCATTCAGAAATCGAATTCATAGTTAGTAAGACGAATACAGACCCGTGGTCCATGTCTTTGGCTCCTGGTGTTTAGCATGAAGGCTAACCTTCAAGATCAGAAGCGTCTTCTGGAGCTTGTGGAGCTCGATCTTTCCTTGACTAGAAACGCAACGGAAAAGACCAAGTTACTGGCCGGTGGTGAGATTCAACTCGCAAGTGAAGAGGCCCTGCAGCTGTCCGATAAGTTGATTGATGCCAGAAATCGAGTCGGCGAACTAGAACTTGAATTGAAGCGTTCCGAGAATGATCTCGAACTGGTAGAAAACAGAATCGCTAAGGATCAACAGCGGCTGGCAACAACTTCTTCACCCAAGGACGCACAGGGAATAGAACACGAACTAACAAGCCTTGCAAAGCGTAAAGACGAACTAGAGACTTTAGAACTCGGCACCCTGGAAGAGCTAGAAGTCGTTAGAAAAGAACTTGAACTTGCGGTGACCCAGAAAGCGCAAGCCGAATCAAAGTTGAGTGCTCTAAGAGACGGCGAAGCTAAATCCAGCGCCGAGTTAGACGCTCAGAAAAATGATTTGTTAGCCAAGCGCAAACTCTTAGTTGCCACCTTAGATCCCGAGTTGGCTCAGGCCTATCAGCGCAAATCTGAACGTGGAGTTGCCGTAGGCAAACTGGTTGCAAGAGAGTGCGGAGCATGCAGGCTCTCGATCACCGCTACAAATCTTGAAGAAATCATTGCTTTGCCAGCCGATGAAGTTGCTGAGTGCCCAAACTGCCAGGCATATCTGGTGCGCGCATGAAGTTGATTGTTGAGGCTGACGGGGGTTCTAGAGGAAACCCAGGACTATCTGGGGCTGGAGCCGCAGTTATTGATTCTGAAACCGGAAAGGTCCTTCGGGAAATCTCTGAACTCGTTGGAATTGCAACCAACAACGTGGCCGAATACACCGCTCTTATCTTGGGCCTTCAGGCAGCTTTTGAAATTGATCCAAATGCCTCTATCTTGGTGCGAATGGATTCCAAGCTAGTTGTGGAGCAAATGTCGGGGCGCTGGAAGATAAAGCATCCAGACATGATTTCTCTCGGCGTGAACGTTCAAAAACTCATAGCTGGCAAGGACGTAGAGTTTCTGTGGATACCAAGGGAGCAAAACAGCCTTGCTGATTCTTTGGCCAACAAGGCCATGGACTCCTCTCCAGAGCCGATAGCCGCTGCAGCTGAGTTCAATACATCCGAACCATCTTCGATTCGTGCTCCGAGGCCATCGACTTCAGTTGCAACAACTTTGATTCTGGTCCGCCATGGAAGAACTGCTCTGACCGAGTCAAGAAAGATTTCCGGCGGCGATGGGGAGAATCCTGATTTGTCAGAGCTCGGCAGGCAGGATGCACGCGAGGTAGCAGAAGAGGTTGCAAGAATTGGACATTCAGGCAACTTTGCCTTTTTGCCCAAACCGAGCGTCATCGTTCACTCCCCGATAGCCAGGGCCAAACAGACCGCAGAGGCAATCGCTAACAAAGCCAAACTGGAGCTAATCTCGGACCCGAATCTTTCTGAAATTGGATTTGGTGACTGGGATGGTTTGACCAATGAAGAGGTTTTCACTGCCTTCGAGGAAGACTATGAGAAGTGGCGTGGGTCATTTGATCAGGCGCCACCCAATGGAGAATCATTAAAGGAATTTGATGCAAGGGTTCGACAGGCCTTCGATTCAATAATCGAGAAGTTTTCAGGTCAGACGGTGATCGTGGTAGCACACGTGATGCCAATTCGAGCCCTGGTTCGTATCGCTAATGACGCCTCAATTGCCGGATTTTGGAGACCAAACATCGGACCCGCTTCGATTTCCATCGCACGTTACTGGGGATACGAAGCTGCTGAGGTTGTCTGCATCAACTCAACTGCCCATTTATCTTCTTGATTGCCGCAGCTAGACTTATCGCTGGATGGGTCGGCAAGACGGTCGCGGCAGTTTACTGACGAGGAACGTCCGGGCTCCAAAGAGCAAAATGGTGGGTAACGCCCACCCGGGGTAACCCGAGAGAAGAGTGCAACAGAAAGCAAACCGCCGAGAAATCGGTAAGGGTGAAACGGTGGTGTAAGAGACCACCAGCGAACTGAGTGATCAGATCGGCTAGGTAAACCTCATTTGGAGCAAGACCAAACAGTGGGCGCTTGAGGGCTGCTCGCCCAAGCTCACGGGTAGGTCGCTCGAGACACTGGGCAACTAGTGTCCTAGATAGATGACCGTCACTTCGAAAGAAGGACAAAACCCGGCGTATCAGCCGGCCCATCCACTTATTCCGGCTTCAGGCGCTTTCTTGCGATGTATGCGGCGCCGATGATTCCAGCATTGTTCTTGGATTCTGCCGGAACTAGCTTCACCTTGGAGTTAATCAAAGGTAAAAACTCATCATGCTGTTTGGAAATCCCACCACCGATGATGATTAGGTCCGGACTAAGAAGCCGGTCGACGTGTGAAAAATAGGTCTCCAGCCTCTTCGCCCACTGAGCAAAAGTCAGACCCTCGCGCTCTTTGGCAGAGAAAGAAGCCATGGACTCATAGTCGACTCCGCCGATCTCCAAGTGACCCAGTTCACTGTTAGGAATCAGCTTTCCATTCATGAATAGTGCCGTCCCGATTCCGGTACCTAGAGTGACCATCAGCACCACCCCTTTTCGCTCCTGGCCCGCGCCATATTTGATCTCCGCAACACCGGCAGCGTCGGCATCGTTAAGCAAGACAACTTTTCGCCCCAGGGATTTCGAGAAAAGCTTTTGTGCGTTGACACCAATCCATTGGTCAGACACGTTGGCCGCTGAAAGCGTGTAGCCATCCTTGATGATGGCGGGAAAACAAATACCGATAGGAGTATCTTCATCAGCGTCCAGTTGAGAAACAATCTCTCTAACCTTCTCAACTACTTCCTCAGGAGTAGCGCCATTAGGGGTATCAAAACGAAGGCGATCGCCGATTAGGACACCTTTTTTTGTATTGACAAAAGCACCTTTGATGCCTGTTCCGCCAATGTCGATACCGATTGATTTGCTCATAGAAAGTTCAGTCTAGGGCAGCGTGAGAATCTCAGCCCCAGAATCCGTCACCACCAACGTGTGTTCAAACTGAGCAGTTATAGATTTATCTTTGGTTGTTACTGTCCAGCTATCTTGCCAAATGTCCCACTCGTGGGTTCCCAGAGTCAGCATTGGTTCGATGGTGAAGACCATGCCAACTTCCATGGTGTTCGCGTAGTTAGGGGCTGCGTCGTAGTGTGGGATAACGAGACCGGAGTGAAAAGCCTCACCAATACCGTGCCCTGTAAAGTCTCGGACCACACCATAGTTGAACCGCTTGGCAAAGGATTCAATGGTTCGCCCAATTACGTTGATTGGTCTACCGGGCATAACAACTGCTATCGCACGATCTAGAGCCTCCCTGGTGCGAGAAACTAAGTTGGCAATCTCCTCCGAAACTTCTCCGATAAGAAATGTAGCGTTGCTATCGCCGTGGAAGCCATCTTTAAAAGCTGTGATATCAACGTTAAGAATGTCGCCTTCTTGCAGAATCGTGTCGTCCGGAATGCCATGGCAAATTACTTCGTTTAGAGATGTGCAGCAGGATTTAGGAAAACCGCGGTATCCGAGAGTTGAAGGGTAAGCGCCCTGCGAGATTATGTAGTCGTGCGCAATCTGATCCAATTCATCCGTTGACACTCCAGGCTTGGCCGATTTGCCAACTAATTCAATTGCTTCAGCTGCAATCTTTCCGCTGGCACGTATTTTTTCAATTTGCTCTGCATTCTTGATGTGGCCGCCTGTCCATTCTTGTGGAGCGGGTTTTCCCACATACTCAGGTCTTGGTATGCCAGCTGGGACCTGGCGCATCGGAGACACTTTTCCAGGCACGAGGAAACCACTGATTGAGTCTCTAGGCATAACTGAAGTCTAATTTGTGTTGGGGGATAGGCTGTTCGTATCGCATCGGAGGATGGACAGTGTCAGACAAGCCTAAGTATTGGTTTAACTTGAAGACCAAACAAGTAGAAACGGGTCTCAAGAGCTCTTCTCTTGATCGGATTGGCCCTTTTGAAACAGAGGCTGAAGCAAGAAATGCCGAAGAGTTAATCAAGCTGCGGTCTGAGGCCTGGACGAAGCAAGAACAAGAAGAAGACTAGTCCTCGAACGAATGCTGTTGGTCTGGAAATTTACCTGATTGAACATCAGACCGGTACTGATTTGCAGCGTTAGACAATTCGTTCCTGAGGTTCAGATACTGCTTTACAAACTTTCTGTTTCCTGCGCTTAGGCCTGCTAAGTCTTGCCAGACCAAAATTTGCCCGTCAGTAAAGCTTCCAGCACCAATTCCTATCGTGGGAACGCTCACCTTTTCGGTGACTGACTTAGCAACAGATGCGGGAACCATTTCCAGCACCACTGCAAAAACGCCTGCCGCTTCAAGTTCAATTGCATCGCTGAGAAGTTCAGTAGCGGAATCACCGCGCCCTTGAACCTTGAAGCCACCGAGCGAGTGGACTGCCTGTGGGGTAAAACCGAGATGCCCCATAACTGGAATACCGGCCGCAACGATGGCCTGAATTTGTGGAACTCGACTGGAACCGCCTTCCAACTTGACTGCTGCAGCGCCAGTTTGCTTCATAAGCTTGATTGCATTCTCAACTGCCTGGGTAGGACTTACTTCGTAAGAACCAAACGGCATGTCAACTACAACTAAGGCGTGCTCTGCAGCAGATGCCACAGCTCTGCCAAAACTGACCATCTCATGGACTGAAATTTCCAAAGTGTTCTCGTGGCCAAGAACAGTATTGCCTGCAGAGTCTCCGACCAGAATCACTTCAATTCCAGCCTCATCGAATATCTGGGCTGTTAGGAAGTCGTAACTTGTGATGCAGGCAAACTTCTGCCCTGAGGACTTAAGTGAAGCCAGAGTACTAGTTCTGATCTTCTTTAGCGGGGTGCTCATGTTCTCCTAGCTGAACCGATTCGTAATCGGCAAACGTCTCTCTCGACCAAAAGCCAGCTTAGTAATTCGCGGACCTATGGCACCCTGCCGTCTTTTCCACTCAGAACCCTTAACGAGCTTGAGAACTGATCCAACTAGCTCCCGATCGAACCCTCTAGAGACAATCTCCGAGGAAGACAGGCGCTGCTCTATGAACAACTCAAGCACTTCATCCAATACTTCGTAGTCCGGCAAGGAGTCCTGGTCGGTTTGGCCTGGCCTCAGTTCGGCCGACGGTGGCTTTGTAATCGAAGATTCAGGAATAGGGGGAGTCTGTCCGTTTTTGGCCGCTAGTGCATTTCGGTACTTAGCTAGCTCCCAGACCAAAGTTTTCTCGACGTCCTTCAGCGGCGCAAATCCACCAACTGAATCTCCATAGATCGTTGAGTATCCAACTGCAAGCTCGGTTTTATTTCCAGTTGTTAGAACTAGGTGCCCGTTCTGATTGGACATGCCCATCAGAATCACGGCTCTTACTCGAGCCTGTAAATTTTCAGCTGCCAACCCTTCAAGCTTTAGTTGATCCATGGCGGTTGCCACCATCGGTTCGATTGACTCTACGGAAAACGGTAGGCCAGTTCGTGAAGCAAGTTCTCTCGCATCGGCTAAGGAGTGTTCTGAGGAGTACTTGCTTGGCATGGCTATGCCAAACACTTTTTCAGCACCCAGAGCATCAACCGCGATACTTGCACAAACTGCAGAGTCAATGCCACCAGAAAGACCCAGAATTACAGACTTGAAGTCGTTCTTTCGAACGTAATCGCTAAGTCCTAGGACGAGCGCATTCCAGACCTGCTCGATATCGCTCGATTGATCGATGGTCGGCGAAACCGAACTAATCGTATTCTTGGACTCGATTTCAAACACAACCAAATCTTCGGCGAACAGCTGGCCTCGAACTATTTCTTCTCCATGGGCATTAACCACGAAGCTGTTTCCATCAAACACAAGGTCATCCTGACCTCCAACTAGATTCACGTAGGCAATGGCCGTTTTTTGGTCGCGACTCATCGCCTGAACCAGTGAGAGCCTTGAGTCAGTTTTGCTCCTCTCAAACGGCGAGCCATTGAGAACGAGAGTTAGATCTACGGCCGAAGCCGAGATCTGACCAACCGGGCCGCCGGATTGCCAAATGTCCTCACAGATAACGGTTGCAAATTTGAGTCCATCAACTTCAAATGTGAGCAAATCAGTTCCTGGAACAAATACTCGGTACTCGTCAAATACCGAATAGTTCGGAAGGTGGTGCTTGGCGTAGCTAGCAGAGACTTTCCCGTCGAAGATTACGGCTGCCTTGTTTTGTCCGATTGCCCATTTAGATGGGTTTGGGGCTAAGCCGGGGAAACCGACCACTACAAATAACTGCCCAAGACCTTCGGATTGAAGCCTCGTAGCAAGTTCTTTCAGAGCTTGCTCGCTTGCAGTTAGGAAGTCAGCACTAAGGGCTAGGTCTTCAATCGGATAACCGCTAAGAGCAAGCTCTGGAAACAGCACAATCTTGCTGTTTTGGGCCTGAGCGCGCTTAGTGAAGTCGACTATTTTTGCACTGTTGCCCTCGATGTCCCCGACTGTAGGGTTTATCTGGGCCATGGCTACGCGAACTGCGGGCATAAGCATTAGCCTAGTAGCAGGCAAGGAAGAGGTTTTTCATGGATAAGCAGCGCGATTTTGTCCTCAGAACTATTGAGGAGCGCGGCGTTAAGTTTGTACGTCTGTGGTTTACAGACGTTGCTGGAACACTGAAATCTGTCGCCATTGCCCCAGCAGAAGTCGAGGGTGCGTTTGCTGAAGGCCTAGGCTTCGATGGCTCAGCCATCGAAGGTTTGTCTAGAAGCTACGAAGCAGACATGCTCGCACAGCCTGACCCTTCGACCTTCCAGATCCTGCCTTGGCGCGGCGAAATTGACCCAACTGCCAGAATGTTCTGCGACATCCTGACTCCGGATGGTCAACCTGCTGCAGCTGACCCGAGAAATGTGCTCAGAAGAGCTCTAGCCAAGGCAAATGATCTTGGATTTTCTTTCTACATTCATCCCGAAATTGAGTTCTACCTTCTGAAGTCGTCACAAATCGGACCAGAAGGCCCAATTCCAGTTGATAAGGCTGGTTACTTCGACAACGTTCCAGGTGGAACCGCACATGACTTTAGGCGCCGCGCGGTTTCGATGCTTGAGCAGCTTGGAATATCCGTGGAGTTCAGCCACCACGAGGGTGGACCTGGTCAGAACGAGATTGATCTAAGGTATGCCGATGCTCTGACTATGGCTGACAACATCATGACCTTCAGGACGGTAATCAAGGAGGTCGCTATCGAGCAGGGTGTCTATGCGACATTCATGCCAAAGCCGTTCACCGAACATCCAGGCTCCGGAATGCACACTCACATGTCGCTTTTTGAAGGCGACACAAATGCTTTCTACGATGCCAGCGGTCAGTACCATCTTTCTAAAGTCGGCAGACAGTTCATCGCAGGCTTGCTAAAGCACGCACCAGAAATTACCGCAGTGACTAATCAGTACGTCAACTCCTATAAGCGCCTATGGGGTGGGGGAGAAGCCCCGAGCTTCGTTTGCTGGGGTCACAACAACCGTTCGGCACTAATTCGCGTTCCTCTATACAAACCAGACAAGGGTCAGTCATCACGAATTGAGTACCGTGCGATTGATTCCGCGGCCAACCCCTACTTGGCCTACGCGCTATTACTTGCAGCAGGACTTAAGGGCATCGAGAACGAGTACGAGTTACCTGCCGAAACCGAGGACAACGTCTGGGACCTAACTGATTCTGAGCGCAGGGCAATGGGTATTCAGCCCCTTCCTCAGTCGCTCGATCACGCAATCCGCAAGCTTGAGGAATCTGAACTGGCTGCTGAGACTCTTGGCGAACAAGTGTTTAGCTATGTTCTGGCCAACAAGCAGGCTGAGTGGTCTGCATACCGCTCTCAGGTTACTCCGTTCGAGCTCAAGCAGAATTTCGAGACACTTTAGAAACTCATGGCTTTAGAGCGAAGCACCGGGCTTTCGGAGCTTGCAGGCTACGGCTTTGTGGACTTTACCCCGGCACTCAAAAACCTAGAAGAGCTTGTTGCAATTTTGGGGGACCGAGCGAGACCGTCACTTGCCTTCGTTGCTAAATCGCAAAACCCGGATCAATCACTTGAACTATTGCTGAGACTTTCTCGCAATCACCAGCAGGAGGTCAAGGCCTTCTGCGCAAATTCTGATGCTCTTGAGCGGTTGTGTCTAGTGCTTGGCGCATCAAGCGCTTTGTTTGAGCACCTCGATCGACATATCGAGCAACTCTCGAGCCTGACTAAGAGATCAAAACTTCCAACCGTGGTTGATCACAAGAACAAACTTTCAACGAGCACAAACTCAGTTGCAGAAATTCGCATTGCGTACCGAGCACAACTGCTTGCAATTGCTGTTTTTGATCTTGAACAACCGGATGCAGTATCAGGAGTGGGAGAAGTAGCAGCTTCACTCGCGGATTTGGCTGGAGCAACTCTAGACGCTGGGCTCGAGCTTGCCCGCAGGGAACTTTCTGACCCCACAAGCACTGTCTTCTTTCCTTCCGAGGAGGTTGCTGCAACTCGGGTTTCTGTGATTGGAATGGGCAAGTGCGGGGCTAGGGAACTGAACTACATCTCCGATGTGGACGTCATTTACGTCGCTGAGCCATCGGAGTCCTTAGAGGCATCCCGTGCCCTAGAGATTGCGACCAGGATCGTCACTCGAATGATGAGAATCATGGACGAGCTCGGAGTTGAACCAGCGCTATGGCAGGTCGACGCGAATCTCCGACCCGAGGGCAAAGCCGGTGCTCTCGTGCGATCTTTGGACTCACATCAGAGTTATTACGAAAGATGGGCCGAGAGTTGGGAGTTTCAGGCTCTTCTCAAGGCCAGGCCAATTGCTGGCGACTTCGAACTTGGAAACCAATATATTGAACGAATCTGGCCAAAAGTTTGGGAAAGCACAAAACGAGAAAACTTCGTCGAGTCAGTTCAGCGAATGCGCCAAAAAGTAACCGACAACATTCCTACAGCTGAAATTGATGCTCAAATCAAGTTGGGCCCTGGAGGGTTAAGGGACATCGAGTTCACTGTCCAGTTGCTGCAACTCGTACACGGGCGCGTTGATCCATCCATTCGGGTTCGAGACACGCTGGGGGCCCTGAGCGCCTTGTCTGAAGCTGGATACATCGGCCGAGAGGACGCTCAACGCTTTAGCTCGCATTACAGATTCCTACGCCTACTAGAACACAGAATTCAACTGTCTGGCATGAGGCGAACCCACCTGATGCCAAGCGAGGAATCTGCCAGACGCTCGATTGCCCGAGCTGTTTCAGTTGAGCTAACGGCCGACGCGCTCATTGAACGTTGGGAGAAAGTCAAGCTTGAAGTCAGGGACCTGCACCAGCAGTTGTTCTACAGACCACTGCTGAGCGCCGTTTCCGGACTGAGTCAAGAAGATCTAGAACTGTCATCGTCTCAGGCACAGGAAAGATTGAGTGCTATTGGCTTCACAGATGCCAAGGGAGCGCTCTCGCACATCACAGCGCTAACTAGCGGGATTTCGCGACGTGCTGCTATCCAGAGGCAGCTACTGCCAGTTCTTCTTCAATGGTTTGCGGAAGGAACAGACCCTGACGCTGCCCTGCTCGCCTTTAGGCGCTTGAGTGAAGACTTGGGAGATTCGCACTGGTACCTAAAGATGCTGAGAGACTCATCGGGTGCTGCCAAGCGAATGACTCAAGTTTTTTCCACTAGTCGGCTCGCAACAAATCTATTTGAGAAAATTCCGGAGGCAGCTGCATGGTTTGATAGAGAAGATGAGCTCCAGCCAGACAAGCTTGAGTCCCTAACTTCCCAGTTCGACTCGATAATTGCCAGGCATGAAGATGCGGATGCAGCAGCAGCTAGCCTTCGAGCAATTAGACGCAAAGAGACGCTCCGAATCGCTATCGGATCCGCCCTCGGTCTACTGAACCTAGATCAAACTTCCAAGGGGCTATCGGACCTGACGGAAAGCTATCTAGTTGCCGTCCAAGAGGTTGCAACCAAGTTTCTAACAGAAAAGCAAGGGAACCTTTGCCACCAGCTTGCAATCGTTGCCATGGGACGCTTCGGAGGGGCCGAACTGGGCTTCGGTTCGGACGCAGACGTGATGTTTGTCTATCGGCCACTCTCCGAAGACGTCAACAAAGCCCAGTCGGAAGCCGAGCAGCTGGTGTCAGAAATACGAAGGTTGTCCGCCGATCAAGCCCTGGAATTCGAGCTCGATCTAGATCTTCGCCCTGAAGGAAAGAACGGCCCGATCGTGCGTTCGCTCGATTCGTATTCCGCTTACTACAAAAGATGGGCGGGGACTTGGGAATCACAAGCCCTGCTTCGAGCAAGGCTGATTTCTGGAGCACCGGAGATCACCGAAGCTTTTCTAGAGTTAATCAACCAGTATCGCTATCCGGAGAGCATTGAACCTAGCGCAGTCATCGAGATACGTCGAATCAAAGCAAGAGTTGAAGTTGAGAGGTTGCCACAAGGCGCTGACCCCAAGCGTCATCTAAAGCTAGGCAGAGGCTCGATAAGCGACGTTGAGTGGCTTGTTCAGCTTTATCAGCTGAAGTATGCAAGGGCACACCCCGAGATCCAGACTCCTCATACACTTCCTGCTCTTGAGCAGCTTGAGGCGTCGGGGCTGATTTCAAACTCAGATGCCCGAGTACTGAAAGAGGCTTGGATTATTGCTTCCAAGATTCGATCTGCGGCGATGCTTTATTCAAACAAGAAGACAGATGTGCTGCCATTGGACCGTAAACAACTAGAGGGTATTGCCCGCTTAACTGGCTATCCGCGCGGGGGAGCTAGCAATCTTGAGCAAGACTATCTAGCTGCCACCCGACGCGGACGCACGGTGTTTGAAAAGCTGTTTTACGACTAAACGCCGTAGTAAAGCTCGAACTCGTATGGGTGAGGCCTCATTGCAAGTGGGGCAATTTCCTTCTCACGCTTGTAGTCAATCCAAGTCTCGATTAGGTCCTTCGTGAATACGTCCCCTGCAAGTAGGTAGTCGTGGTCCTTCTCTAGTGCCTGGAGAACTTCTTCCAAGGTTCCTGGAACCTGAGGAATCAACTTTGCTTCCTCAGGTGGAAGTTCGTAGAGGTCCTTGTCGACTGGCTCGTGTGGCTCAATACGGTTCTTGATTCCGTCAAGACCTGCCATCAGCATCGCGGCAAACGCTAGGTAAGGGTTTGAAGATGCATCCGGGGCACGGAACTCGATTCGCTTAGCCTTTGGATTGGTTCCGGTCATCGGGATTCTAATCGCGGCTGAGCGGTTTCCGGCTGAGTAAACAAGGTTCACTGGTGCTTCGAAACCTGGAACTAGACGGTGGTATGAATTCACGCTTGGGTTGGTGAAGGCAAGCAAGCTAGGTGCGTGCTTCAAGATTCCACCGATGTACCAGCGTGCGGTGTCGCTTAGGCCACCATAGCCTGACTCGTCGTAGAACAAAGGCTTGCCGTCTTTCCAAAGTGACTGGTGAACGTGCATACCGGATCCATTGTCACCGAAGAGCGGCTTTGGCATGAAGGTTGCTGTCTTGCCAAATGAGTGAGCTACGTTTTTGACGATGTACTTGAACTTCAGGATGTCGTCAGCGGCGTGCAGCAGGGTGTCGAAGCGGTAGTTGATTTCTCCCTGACCGGCAGTACCAACCTCGTGGTGGCTGCGCTCAACTGAAAGTCCAGCTGCTTCAAGCTCGAGCACAATCTGGTCGCGCATGTCTGCATGCTGGTCAACCGGGGAAACTGGGAAGTAGCCACCCTTGTAAGGGGTCTTGTTTGCTAGGTTTCCGCCTTCTTCCTTACGACCCGAGTTCCAAGCCGCCTCAGAGCTGTCGATGAAATGGTAAGCGGTGTTCTGCTTGTTCTCGTATCGAACGTCGTCGAAAATGAAGAACTCGGCCTCCGGTGCGAAGAATGCGGTGTCTGCCACTCCGGTGGTGTTCAAGTAGGCCTGTGCCTTCTTGGCGACCTGGCGTGGGTCACGAGCGTAGATTTCACCATTTCTAGGGTTGTAAATGTCAAAGAGCATAATCAGAGTCTTCTCAACTCGGAATGAATCTAGATATGCGGTGGTGACATCCGGAATTAGCTGCATGTCTGATTCATGAATTGATGCGAAGCCCCTGATGGATGACCCATCAAAAAGCTGTCCATCAATAAAGAACTGCTCGTCGATCATCGCAGCTGGCAGATTGAAGTGCTGCTGGACACCTGGCAGGTCTGTGAAACGTACATCCAAGAATTTGACGTCGTTATCTTTGATGAATTTCACGACTTCTGAGGCAGTCTTGAACATTGCTAATTCCCTTCGGTTGGTGGTTCGAGCGGAAAGCTCCAATTAGCCCAAAGTCTATCCAGCCGGATGTTTCAATAAGTTCGCGAAATGTTTCGGGAATGTAAAACTTACATCCGGCGCCCAGGGCGCATGCGGTTTGGGTCGATCCCTTTGGGAATAGGGATGTTCAGCCCTAAACCTGCCAGTCGCTTGTTTACAAGCGATATTTCGGCCCTAGTTAGGGTCTTCTTGAGTTTGTAGATGGTTTTAGTAAGGGCATGAAGGGGAGTTCCTGAGGGGTCCTGATTCACCCAAACCACTGGGATTGTGACACCGGGGATGACCCTAGAAACCTTGCGCTTTTCATCTTCGATCAGCTGTCGAACTCTCGCAGAGCTTCCTTCGGCGATGAGTACCACTCCAGCTTTGCCCACGGCTCGGTAAACAGCGTCCTTGGACTTCGGGTCAACAGCTACCGGCATGTCGCTGGTCGAGTACCCGCGCTTCAAAGTCGAGCTGATAACAGCTGCAACTGCACCTGGCTGACCTGAAATTCTCATGAAGGCGGCCTTCTCAGCTCTGCGAGATAAGACAGTGATGCAACTCATCAAGCTAAATAGCAGTGTTGTTATTGACCACAGGAAGACAGTCAGGGCTGAATCGCGGAAGAACAAAACGATAGCTAATACACCGATAGCCATCGGAGCGAGGAACCCCAAGACACCAGCGAGGACAAAGTTTTTGTCTGACTTGGCCGTCAGCTTATAGACCTGCCAAAGTTGCTTTACTTTGCCAGGTTCTTTCTCAACCTTCGGTTTCTTTTCAGCCATGATTTCCTTTGTGTTTATGCAACTGCTTGAGCAAAGCCATCTTTTGCGGCGGCATCGGCTAGGTGTTGTAGGTTTGGGGGCACCGGAAGGCCCTTTTTGTTCATCGATTGTGCCCAGAGTCGTCCGGCACGATATGAAGAGCGCACTAGCGGACCACTCAAGACACCAAGATATCCGAGGGCTTCAGCTTCCTCACGAAGTTCAACAAACTCCTGTGGCTTTACCCAACGATTAACTGGGTGGTGCTTAGGCGTTGGCCTCAGATACTGAGTAATTGTCAGAATGTCAGTTCCCGCATTGAATAGATCAACCATGGCTTGAGAAATCTCGTCGCGAGTTTCTCCCATTCCGAGAATTAAGTTTGATTTGGTGACTAAGCCATAGTCGCGAGCCTGTGTAATCACGTCCAGAGATCTTTCGTAGCTAAACGCTGGCCTAATCTCCTTGAAAATTCTTGGAACAGTCTCGACGTTGTGAGCAAATACCTCAGGTTTGGCATCGAATACCTTCTTTAGAAGATCTGCTTTGCCCGAGAAGTCTGGAACTAGAATCTCAACCCCTGTCCCGGGGGACTTGCGGTGAATTTGCTTTATTGTCTCGGCGTAGAGCCAAGCGCCCTCATCTGGAAGGTCGTCTCTTGCAACACCGGTCACAGTTGCATAGCGAAGTTCCATCTGACGAACTGAAACCGCAACTCTTCTTGGTTCATCTGGGTCAAACGCAACTGGTTTTCCAGTATCAATCTGACAGAAGTCACAGCGTCTGGTGCATTGCGAACCGCCAATCAGAAAAGTTGCCTCGCGGTCTTCCCAGCACTCGTAAATGTTGGGGCATCCAGCTTCCTGACAGACCGTGTGAAGGTTTTCACTCTTTACCAGCTTGTGCATCGCCTGATACTCAGGCCCCATCTTTGCTACAGTCTTGATCCACTCAGGCTTACGCTCAATCGGAACAGCCGAGTTGCGTGCCTCGATGCGAAGCATCTTCTTGGCAGGCTTAGTTCCAGGATCGGTCTGGGTCATGCTTCAACTTTAGCAATGTCTTTTAGGCGGGCTTTCACGCGCTCGGAGGCCATAGTTGGCGTGACTAACGAACCAGTTAGAGCCGAAATTGAGCTTGTCCCAGCGTCTTGGATTCCGCAAGCGATGATTGTGTCGTAGGGTGCCAGCGAGTTAGAGCAGTTAAGTGCAAATCCGTGCATGGTTGTGTGTTCGGCGACCCGAATTCCGATTGCTGCAATCTTTACGTGTGTATCGCCAACTGGAGCCCAAACACCAGAGCGGCCGGCTACCCGCTCGGTTGCAAGACCAAAGTCGGAACACACTTCAATCAGGACCTGCTCCAGGTAGCGAACATAACCGACCACATCGATCGGATCGGGAAGCCTCATAATCGGGTATCCAACCAGCTGACCAGGACCATGCCAAGTAATCTTTCCGCCACGATCAACGTCAATCACGGCGGTGCCATCGGTAGGGCGCTCAGAGTCTTCGGTTCTCTTGCCTGCTGTGTAAGTGCTTTCGTGCTCGAGCAGGATAACGGTGTCAGGTCTAGAGCCTGCTGCTACTTCTTTATGAATGCCGCGCTGAAGACTCAAACCGTCCAGGTAGGGTACGAAGTTGGGCTCAAAACCCGCGTCAAGAAATTCCGGCACCTGCCAAGTCTAAGAGTTATCCCGAGAATGCATTCTCGGGGTAAGAAAGGGAAGCGCCTGAGCTAGATTCTGCAGTCATGAAGCACGCGAATAGGCGACTCTTCTCGGCACTCGGGCTCGAGGTCGGACTGCGCATTCGGGCTCCCAGGCTTCGGGCCTTTATGGCCACGAACCTTCAAGGGGAAAGCCTGCTTTTTGTTCGAGGTAGTGGATTTGGACCAACCTGGGCCAATCTGGCAAACATCTTTGAAGGTTCAGGTCAGGTGGTCAAAATTCTCCGAGTTGGAGAGTACTGGGTATGCATTCAAGACTGCTCCGAATGTAGGGAACTTATCCGGCTGGTGAGCGCTCAGGCAACAGCAGATTCCAAAACAAAGATTCTCGTCCCAGACGTTGGCTTTGTAGAAAGCAATCAGAAACGCAAGATTGACCCAAGGCAAATTGCGATACCTGCAACTTTTCTAGTTTCTACCATCGCTCTTGGCGCATGGTTGAATCTTGATGTCCCTGAAGATAAATCGTTAGGAGTCGAGGAGGAAGCAATTAGTTGCGCGATAGATCTGAAGCCTCAGGATTTCGAGGGTTGGATTATTCAGCAGCTGACTAAGTCACTCAATGCCGACAGTCGCGAATTTGTAGCGCAGACAGAGCAGGGACTACTCAACATAAGGATTGATAACCAGATCGGCTCAACACAGAAAATTTCAGGGCACTTAGAATGCCCGGACGGTAGGAATCAAGCCTTTGAATACAGAGGTGACAACACGAACTTAGGCAAGCTAATGCCGCTTGGGCCTTTAGATTCCTAGGTTGGCTGCGAAGTTAGCAGACTCGAGTCGGGCCTTAACGTCGACCAAGTACCTTGACGCGTCCGCACCATCAACTAGACGGTGGTCATAACTCAAAGCAAGGTAAACCATCGATCTAATTGCTATAGATTCCTGACCATCTGCGTCGATGACCACCACGGGGCGCTTTTGGACTATTCCAGTTCCAAGAATTGCGACCTGAGGCAAGAAAACAACCGGAGTGTCAAATAGTGCACCGCGGCTGCCGGTGTTGGTGAGGGTGAAAGTTCCGCCCATCATCTCGTCGGGCTTGAGCTTGTTCTCACGGGTCCTAGAAGCAAGGTCAGCAATCTGCTGAGCAATCTGAGCCAGACTCAAACTTGCCGCGTCTCGAATCACAGGAGTCAAAAGACCGCGATCGGTGTCAACGGCAAAGCTGATGTTCTCGCTTGGGTGGTAATGAATGGTTTCGCCTTCAATTGAAGCGTTCAGCTTTGGGTGCGAGCGAAGAGCCTCGGCGCTAGCCAAGAAGAAAAACGGCATGAAGTTAAGCTTTGTGCCGGTAGCAGCAGTGAACTTAGCCTGCACGTTCTTGCGCATCTCTGCAATTCGAGTTACATCTACCTCAACAACAGTCGTCAACTGGGCCGACGAAACCATAGAAGCAACTGCACGCTCGGCAAGAACC
>JBJOKH010000047.1:0-4587 GCA_046046195.1 Actinomycetota bacterium
CATGATGAGCTAGACATCCCGGCGGCCACTTTTCGCCTAAAGCAAGGTGGTGGCCACGGTGGTCACAATGGCACGAGGGACATCATCTCCGCAATCGACACCAATGACTTTGCGCGGATCAGACTTGGAATCGGAAGACCGCCAGGTACTCAAGACGCTGCTGACTACGTTTTGAAGAATTTCTCCAGCTCAGAACGCACCGAACTAGCTGTGACTTTGGAGATTGCAGCCGATGCCTTAGAAGAAATGGCTCGCAACGGGATAGTCGCCGCACAGGCAAAATTCCACGCTCCAGACGAGATGGGTACTGCCTAGACTTGATCTTGTGAAAAAACACGGGGTCTTCGCACGCCTGGGCCAGGGCTACCCGTTTGCAAAACTTCAATCCAAGTTAGATTCATCGCGAATTTCAATCGTTGCACCGCAAAGTGCGAACTCATTTCTTCTAGGTCTCATCTCAGAACTCAAGGGCAGTAAGCCTCCGATTCAGATGGTCGTTACAGCAACGGGAAGAGAAGCTGAGGACATAGAGCAAGAGCTTTCATACCTAGACCCGGAAGCCGAGATTCTATTGTTTCCATCTTGGGAAACACTGCCTCACGAGAGGCTAAGTCCCAGCGCCGAAACGGTTGGACGGCGATTTAAGACCCTAGCTCGCCTTCATGAATTGGTAAGCAGCGAACCGAGGCACCAGGTTTACGTTTTGATTTCCATTCGAGCCGCTCTTCAACCAATCGTGGCCGGGCTTGAGAAATATCCACCCCTTACCCTGGTTCGGGGCAAGGACTACCTGCTACCGGAGCTGTCTTTGAAGTTGGTGGAACAGGCTTACCAACGAGTTGACATGGTCTCACGTCGAGGAGAGTTTGCCGTGCGCGGTGGAATTCTCGACATCTTTCCAACCACTTCGGAACATGCAGTGCGGCTTGAATTCTTCGGGGACGAACTTGAGGAGATCAGAGAATTCTTGGTTTCAGATCAGAGATCGCTTTCAACCAAGATCGAAGAGCTAACCCTTTACCCTGCCAGGGAGCTGATCATCACTCCGGCCGTTGCCTCCAGAGCCCGCGAAATGATGCACGAGTTTCCTAACCTTTCAACAATGCTGGAAAAAATTTCCCTCGGAATGCCAGTGGAAGGTATGGAATCGCTGGCGCCGGCACTGGCTGACAAGATGGTCTCAATTTTTGACTACCTTCCCAAGAACCTCACCGTCGTGCTGCTATCGCCAGAAAAAGCGGCCGCCAGAGCCGCCAGCCTGGTTAAAACCAATGAAGAGTTCCTGCACGCTGCCTGGGACGCAGCTATCGACGGAGCATCAGCACCTATTGACCTATCTGGCGGAGGATTCATTGACTTTGCCAGCTTCGGAGAAAAGTTGAAGAAGTTTCAATTTGTAACACTTTCTCCATTTGGTTCAGACAGTGAGGATGTTGTGAACCTTGGGATTCTCGAAGTTCCCAACTTTAAAGGCGTGGATGCAACTGCTCTCGAGTGGGTTGCTTCTCAATTAGAGCAAAAACATCTGGTTATTGTTTCAGCAGCTGGCCACGGTACCGCCGAGCGTATGAGAGAGGTCTTCGTTCAGGGAAGAATTCAAGCTGAGTTGGTCGAAGAGTTTCCAGAAGACCCAAAACTAAAAACTGTTTATCTGATTCAGTCTCCAGTGAAAAAGGGATTTGTTTCCGAGGATTCGAAACTAACAATCCTTACAAATACCGAGTACTACTCGAAGAGCAGTTACATAGCGCCGCACTCGCGAAAGCTTGCGGTTAAGCGCGGAGCTGCCGTTGACCCACTCACGCTCAAGGCTGGGGATTTTGTAGTTCATGAGATTCATGGGATCGGTCGATTCAAAGAACTGGTTCAACGAACCAGTGGAATTGGTTCGAGACAGCACCAGAGAGAGTATTTGTTGATCGAATACGCGCCTCCAAAACGCGGCTACCCGGAGGACACTCTTTTTGTTCCAACCGACCAACTCGACATGCTAACCAGATACGTCGGCGGGGAAGCGCCGGTTATCTCAAAGTTAGGTGGCTCAGATTGGGCTAGGGCAAAGGGCAATGCTCGCAAGGCAGTTAGAAAAATTGCCATTGATCTTGTGAAGCTCTACTCGGCTCGAATGAACTCAAAGGGCTACGCCTTTGCTTCTGACACTCCATGGCAGCACGAGCTCGAGGAAGCATTTCCTTATCAAGAGACCCCAGATCAGCTGACCACCATCGACGAGGTTAAACGGGACATGGAAAAACCAATTCCGATGGATCGTTTGCTCGCAGGGGACGTGGGCTATGGGAAGACCGAAGTAGCGGTCCGCGCCGCTTTCAAAGCTATTCAGGACGGTAAGCAAGTTGCCATGCTGGTTCCAACAACGTTGCTGGTCAGGCAGCACACCGACACCTTCTTGGAGCGCTTCGCCGGCTTTCCAGTGAACGTTAAATCTCTATCCCGCTTTCAAACCTCGAAAGAGGTCAAGGAGACCATCGCTGGACTTCTAACCGGTGAGGTTGACTTGGTCATCGGAACCCATCGGTTGCTATCTGAAAACGTGAAGTTTAGAAACCTGGGGCTGATCATCATTGATGAGGAGCAGCGCTTTGGCGTTGAGCATAAGGAGAAGCTAAAGGCCATTAAGACAAACGTTGACATCTTGTCCATGAGCGCAACTCCTATTCCCCGAACTCTTGAAATGGCCATTACTGGAATTCGGGAGATGTCTACCCTCGCAACCCCACCGGAGGACCGCCATCCGATTTTGACTTTCATCGGCGGTTACAGTGAACAGCAGGTCGCGGCAGCAATTCGGAGGGAACTTATTCGCGAAGGTCAAGTCTTTTTTGTGCACAACCGGGTGGCAACAATTGAAAAGACCGCCAACGATCTCGCCAAGCTAGTACCTGAAGCTCGTATTGCCGTCGCTCATGGACAGATGCCAGAAGCTGCATTGGAGCAGGTAGTTGTTGACTTTTGGGAAAAGAAATTTGACGTATTAGTGTCAACCACCATCATCGAAACAGGCATTGACATTCCAAATGCGAACACGTTGATCATTGACCGAGCAGAACACTTTGGCCTTTCACAACTTCACCAGATACGCGGGAGAGTTGGACGAAGTCGCGAGCGTGCCTATGCATATTTCTTCTACGACCCTTCGAAGCCGCTTAGCGAAACAAGTCATGATCGACTGGCAACCATAGCCCAAAACAACGAGCTTGGCGCCGGTATTCAGGTTGCACTCAAGGATCTTGAGATAAGGGGAGCCGGTAACTTGCTTGGCGGTGAGCAATCAGGTCACATCGCAGGCGTTGGATTCGATCTGTATCTGAGAATGATTGGTGAAGCAGTTTCCGAGTTCAAGGGAATCAAGCTAGATTCTCCTGCCGAGCTCAAACTCGAGATTCCAATTGATGCTCACATTCCTGACACGTACCTTGATTCAGAGCGCCTCAGGCTGGAGGCCTATCACAAGCTAAGCGCCGCTTCCGGTGAAACAAGTACTCGTCAAACCCTTGACGCTATCCTCGCGGAACTTGAAGATCGCTATGGAAAGGCACCTGAACAGGTGAGAAACCTGATTGAGGTTACGGAGTTGAGACAAATAGCCAATCGCGTTGGGCTAAAAGATGTCAACCTTTTGACCGGTGTTGTAAGAATCCAGCCCGTGAACCTTACTGAATCAGAACAGGTCAAGCTAAGCAGGCAGTATATCGGACTAAAGTATTTGCAATCGGCAAATTCTCTCCAGATACCAATCCCAAAGAATGGTCAAGGTGACACGGTTTCTGGATCTCAACTTGTTGACTTTGCCCGAGAGATTTTTGAACTTGTTGCAGGACTTCAAAGAGAAGAGAAGTAAATGACAAAAATTGATGAGCTAATTCAGACAGCGCAGCAGTTGCGCGCACCAGGGGGCTGCCCGTGGGATGCCGAACAGACTCATCAATCACTTACGAAGTACTTGATTGAAGAAACCTATGAGCTGATAGAAGCCATTGAGCTCAATGACCGGCAGCAGATTCTTGAAGAGTTGGGCGATGTTTTGTATCACGTGGTCTTTCATTCAGATTTGGCCAAATCTGGATCACTGGGTGAGCCTTTCGACATCCAGGATGTTGCTGAGCTATCAATTGCAAAAATGAAGGGTAGACACCCTCACGTTTTTGGCACCGATGAGGAGTTGGAAAAGTACAAAGCGCAAACCGGTGACGATGTAATGAAAAGCTGGGACGCGCACAAAATGAAGGAAAAACCTGAGCGCCAAAGCGTGCTTGATGGAATTCCTAGTTCTCTTCCTGCACTTCAGCTGGCTGACAAGGTAATTGGCAAAGCACAAAAGCTTGGAGTTCTTGAGTCGGAAGCGGCGCCAGCATTTGAGTTAGCCGACGAGGAGCAGCTAGGTGGTTTACTGCTGGCTCTGGTGCTATCTGCCAAACAGCAGGGTCTGGACTCAGAAAGAGCGCTTCGCGAAACGCTTCGTGAGCTCCAGGTGGAGATTCGTTCCTTTGAGCTAAGCGATGACTTTGATGCCGGAGTAGTTGGCAAGGCTTAAGCCAACAGGACCACAGGTATCCAAGCTTTTTTGCT
>JBJOKH010000006.1:0-14869 GCA_046046195.1 Actinomycetota bacterium
GCGAGCTTTATTGTGAAGTTGGATATTGAGCAGGCTGCCAAGGACAGGCTTTTGGTTTTGTCACCGAAGGATTACATCGGGCTGGCAGCAAAACTTGCCGCAACTGTTTAGCTTTTAGCTAAGGACCTGTTTGTCAGGGTCGTTATTGTTTTCAGGAACCATCAGCGCCATGGTCGAAATCGCAACCAGGGAAACGATGAAGGTCAAGCCGCCCCAGATAATTGCCGAGATCAGCATGTCAACGGCAAAGAAAACCATAGCGCCAACAAACACTCCGGCAACAGCCGAGAGAGTCAAATAAGTTGTGACGTTGGTTTTTTTGGGCACCAGATAAGCCTAAGCCTTTATCTTTGGAGTTGCCGCCGAGATGCCTAGATGGGTGGCGGAGATAACTAGGTACGCGCCAAAGAAACCCACAGCCGACACGATATCTAGCGGTGCAATCAAAAACAAAAGTCCGAGGGCCAGGCTAAGTACGCCGTTTATCAAGTTGTCTTTACCCAAGCGGCTTGCAAATCCCTCACGCCTTGCTAAATACAACTCGAAGGCTCCTGCAACTAAGCCCCAACCGGTGACCAAGTAGACAAAAGCCAGTTGAGCAGCTTGAGCATTTGTTGCTGGAATCAGCAGCGCAATAACGCCAACCATTAGTGAGGCAATGGTCAGCGGCAGGTTTTCAATTGTTGTTAGTCCCTTGCCCCAAACAATAGATGCGATTGCGTTCAGTATCCCGTAGCCGATTCCAAAAATGGCTAGCGCAAACAATCCAGTTGTTGCGGAGTGAGATTGGCTGAAGGTAATAAACAATCCAACGGCCATCGAGATGGTTGCCCTTAGAGCGAGCACGATCTTCATCGATTAGACCTTCATGTTTACAAAGCGTGAGTAGTGGCCCTGGAAAGCTACCACCACGGTTCCGGTGGGACCGGACCGCTGCTTTGCAAGAATCAGGTCTGCTTCACCGGCGCGTGGGTGCTCTGAGTCACCGATTGCCTCGCGGTGCAATAGAACAACAACGTCGGCGTCTTGTTCAAGCGATCCTGATTCACGAAGGTGAGAAAGTTCTGGTTTCTTGTCCTTGGTCTGTTCTGCCTGACGGTTTAGCTGAGACAGAGCAACAACCGGAATGTTTAGTTCCTTCGACAAAAGCTTTAGCGCACGAGAGAACTCTGAAACTTCTTGCTGACGAGATTCAACTTTCTTTCCAGAAGTTAGAAGCTGTAGGTAGTCGATGACAATCATCTTGAGTCCCACACGTTGTGCAAGTCTTCTGCACTTCGCGCGAATTTCAACGAGTGTCATGTTTGGTGAGTCGTCAATGTAAAGCGGCGCATCGTTGATGCGTCCTCGAACCTGAGCAAGTTTGGTCCAGTCAGAATCTGCGATGTTTCCTTTACGCATTGACTGAAGTGGAATTGCTGATTCAGCAGAGAGCATACGCATCGCAATTTCTGCGCGTCCCATTTCGAGCGAGAAGAAAAGTGTTGACTTGTTCTGCGCGATCGCTGCGTTTCTTGCGATGTCGAGAGCGAAGGTTGACTTACCCATCGCAGGACGTGCAGCAACAATAATTAGTTGTCCTGGGTGGAAACCATTTGTCAGTGCGTCAAGTTCGGTAAATCCTGTTGGCACACCAACTAGATCTCCGCTGCTGTCTTGTGCTGCTTCGATTTCTGCAATAGCAGCTTCGATTGAATCGCTAAGTGCAACGTAGTCTTCGCCAGTTCCAGCTTGAGTTACTCGATAAACATCTTCTTGTGCTTGGTTTACAAGATCATCTACTTCACCCTCGTTTGCGTAACCTAGTTGCGCAATTCGAGTTCCAACTTCAACGAGTCTTCGAAGCGTTGCTTTTTCGGAAACGATCTTTGCGTAAAAAGAAGCGTTGGCTGCTGTTGGAACTGTGCTGGTGAGTGTGTGCAAATAATCTGCACCGCCCGCGCGAACCAAACTTCCTGTTTTTACAAGTTGATCGGTAACAGTAATGACATCGGTTGGTTCACCCATGCCGTAAAGAGTAAGTAGTGAATCAAAAATTATTTGGTGCTTGGGTGCGTAGAAATCTCCGCCGTTTACATATTCAAAAACTTCAGCGACAGCTTCTTGTGAAATAAGCATCGCGCCAAGAGTGGACTGCTCGGCAAGTATGTCGTGGGGTAGCACCCGGTCATTTGATCGCCCCGGTTCAACCGGTAATACGGGCGCCAATGACATGTAGGTTCTCCTGAGGTGAGGTGGTGCTAACTTGTCTAGCATTCACCACTGACAAACCCTTATAAAGCCGCGGTGTGGATAAAACTGTGGATAAGTCGGGGAAAACACTCTAATAAATCCACAAAAACTGTGGAATTGCCTGTGGACAGAGGTAAATCTTTGGGGCTAGAGCCCAGTAAATCACTGGGTTTTGCTTGTGAATAACTAATTCCAAGGAAACTCTCAAGTTAGCGCTGAGGGTTGTGTATAACGTCGGGGAAACCCCAAAAAAGCGCCATCTGGCCGTAGGTTATCCACAGATTCAAATAAGGGCCTTGACCGGGGGTCAAATCGTCAAAAATCGAGGCTTTTTAGGGGTTCTCCGGATATCTGGATCCGTCAGCAAAGTTGCCCATCAGAGGACCTGGTCCTTCTGTCACAGAGTCAACCAGCAAGTCTCCTCCAACGAAGCAGCCGCGCCAGCTGGCTCCGCGACCACCAAAGACTTCGGCCTTGTCTCCTCTGGAGCGCGGCTTGTTGATTCCAAACTTAAACGCCTGAGATTCGTCGCGAACGCGTTCAGCAAAGCCCATGTCGTCGGTGGCTACCGAACTAACTAGGTTTCCGTTGGAAACGTTCATCGCTGCGATCAACTCGGCTTCGGTGTCTGCAAGAACAACTGAGTCGAGCGGACCAAACGGTTCACTGTGGTGAATTGACCAGGACTTTGGTGGTTCCAAAACTGTTCTTGGTGCAAAGTATGCCGATAGGTCCTGGCCCTCGATGAAACTGCCTTCGGAAAGTTTGCCCTGGTAAAGCGGAACACCACCTCTGGTGATGGCTTCGGTGTATGCCTGCTCGAGTTCGGAGACCTTCTTTGCAGAAATCAAAGAGCTGAAGTGCAGATCAGGAAAATCATCGTCTGGGTTTTGCACCGCTAGCGGGTGACCAAACTTTAGACCTTTTAGAACTTTTGTATACATTTCCAAAAACTCAGGGAACAGAGTTCTCTGAACCACATACCTCGGATATGCAGTGCAGCGCTGTTTGGCGTATTCAAAACCTTTTGTTAGATGAGCTGCAAGCTCATCCCAGTTGCTGTAGTTCCAAATCCCC
This sequence comes from Actinomycetota bacterium, assembly GCA_046046195.1. GTDB lineage: Bacteria > Actinomycetota > Actinomycetes > Actinomycetales > Microbacteriaceae > Rhodoluna. Next base: position 3,310 of record JBJOKH010000006.1, read on the forward strand.
CAAGAGTTCAAGCCTTCTTGTTCTAGGGTGTGACGCTTAGCAAGCGAAGTAAGTGAAGAAGCCGCTGCGCGACCATTGTTTCGTCCACCTACGAATGCAAGCGAACCAAGTGCAGGTGAAGAAACTAGTGCGGAAGAAAGTTCGGAACCAGAACCAGAAATTAATGTCACTGGAAGACCAGCGCGAACCATTAGTGCGTGACCAAGAGTAAGTGCGTGGAAACCACCCTGCGAAGGAGTCTTTGCAATAACCGCGTTTCCTGCTAGAAGTTCAACAAGTTCGGCGTGAACTAAAACGCTAAACGGATAGTTCCAGCTTGCGATGTTTGAAACGGGTCCGGCAAGGGGAGTGCGGCCTTCCATCTGACGATCAATTTCTTCCAGGTACCACTTAACGCCATCAATGCATCTATCAACGTCGGCGCAAGCAATCTTCCAGGGCTTTCCGATTTCCCAAAGCAGCAGCATCGCGATTGTGTCGCGGTGTTCAGCGATTAAATCAACGGCTTTAGCAACACGTGCTTTGCGCTCTTGAAGATCAACTTTTGACCAGTCGGAATCCATCTTGACTGCCTTGGCAACAGCGTCCTCTGCTTGAGAAAGGTTGATCATGGAAGGGCCGACGATGTCGGACTGATCGACCGGAGTTTTGTGTGCAATCTGACTACCGAGCACAACCCACTCACCACCGATGAGGTTTCTGATTGAGTCTTGATCGAACGCTTCTGGCGCTATCTGGCGCGCCTTAGCGAATACGGTGCCAAAGTCCGTCCCGGCTTTTTGAATTAGTCCCATTTGCTTGTGAACCAGCATGGCACCAAATAGCTTCCCGCAACAGCTAAATCCAGAAAAAGACTAAACCCCAGACCAATAGGTCTGGGGTTTAGGCAATTTTGTGGGAAATTACTTCTTTCCAACAACTCTTAGCTTGATGGTTGCAACTAGGTCGCCATGCAGACGCACAGTTGCTAGGTACTCGCCAACAGAGCGGATTGGGTTTGGAATCTCGATCTTGCGCTTGTCGATCTGGCCAATGCCTGCCTCGGCAACTGCGTTAGCAATGTCACCGGTCTTGACTGAACCAAACAAACGGCCGCCAACTCCAGCTTTTACGCTGAGTTTGACTGAGCCTTCTTCAAGGCGAGCCTTTAGGGTTTGTGCCTCTTCGAGAGTTGCAAGCTGACGAGCGTCACGAGCTGCACGAATCGATGCAACCTGTCTTTCGCCACCTTTGCTCCATAGCACTGCAAAGCCGCGAGGTAGTAGGTAGTTACGTGCGTAACCGTTTTTAACCTCAACAACATCGCCTGCTGAACCAAGGCCAGAAACCTCGTTAGTGAGAATGATCTTTGACATAGTGTTTCTCCTTAGCGGCCCGCACCGGCGTATGGCAGAAGTGCCATTTCGCGTGCGTTCTTGATAGCGGTTGCGATGAGGCGCTGTTCCTGAACAGAAACACCGGTGATTCGACGTGCGCGAATCTTGCCGCGATCTGAGATGAATTTTCTCAGTGTGGCAACGTCTTTGTAGTCGATGATTCCGACCTTCATGAATTTAACTGGAGCTAGTTTGTCTAGCTTCGAGTTGCGAGATGGTTTACGACGTGGGTCGGTCTTTCCAGCCATTTTTCTATTTCTCCGTTTCTAAAAATTAAAAAGGTGTGTCGTCTGATGCAGGAGCACCTGGGTTTGCCCAGCCGTCGTCGGCTTTTGCTGCAGCGGGTGCCGCAGGGGTGTTGGCCCATGGATCCTGGGTCATAGCTTGTGGAGCGCTTCCGCCTTCGCGAGCGCGACGAGTCACGCTTGCAGTTGCGTAGCGAAGAGATGGACCGATTTCTTCGATCTCAACTTCTAGTGAAGCGCGAGCTTCACCTGATGCACTCTGGTAAGCAGATGGAGCCTTTAGACGACCGGTGACGACAACGCGTGCACCCTTAGTCAAAGACTGAGCTACGTTCTCAGCAAGTTCACGCCAAGCTGTGCAGCGCACCCAAACAGTTTCGCCATCTTCCCAAGCGTTGGTCTGACGGTTCATAACGCGAGGAGTTGATGCAACTCTCACGCTTGCAACCGCTACGCCACCCTGGGTGTAACGAAGTTCTGGGTCGTCGGCAATGTTGCCAACTACGGTGATTGTGACTTCTCCGGCCATGATTACTCAGCTGCCGCTTCTGCAGGAGCCTCAACCTTTTCGGCAGCTGGCTTCTCGCTAGCGTCCTTCTTCGGAGCAGACTTTCTAGCAGCTGGCTTCTCAGCAACAAACTCAATCGGTGTGATTGAGAACTGTACGTCCTCGGCGCGAAGCACCTTGGTGCGCATGACAGCTTCTGAAAGGTTTAGCTGGCGGTCAAGCTCGATTACGGCCTCTGATGGCGCAGTCATGTTGACTACGGCATAGATGCCCTCGGTCTTTTTCTGGATTTCGTAAGCCAAACGGCGTCTTCCCCAGATGCTCAGGGTGTCAACGGTGCCCTTGGCAGCGGTGATTACCTTGAGGAACTTTTCTAGTGATGGCTGAACGGTCTTCTCTTCAACGGTTGGGTCGAGAATTACCATTAGTTCGTACTGATGCATAGCTAACCCACCTCCTTTGGACTAGAGCGGCCATGGACTTTCCATGACAGGAGGGTATAAATGACATCGAGGCCCTAAAAATCAGGGCAACTTCGCAAGTCTAGCCCTTTGGCCACCACTCAAGCAAGCGCTTTTTGGCTTCCTCGGGGCCCAGCGGGCCGTTCTCAATTCGAAGCTCAAGCAGGTATTTATAGGCCTTGCCGACCTTGGGGCCGGCTGGAATATCGAGGATCTCCATGATCTGTTCCCCGGTTAGGTCAGGACGCATGGCATTTAGTTCTTCTTGCTCCATTACCTTTTCTATGCGCGCTTCCAGGTCGTCGTAGGCGTGCGACAAAATCTCGGCTTTTCGCTTGTTGCGGGTTGTGACATCTGAGCGAGTGAGGATGTGAAGCCGAACCAGCTGATCGCCAGCGTCGCGAACATACCTTCTTATAGCGGCGTCGGTCCAGGCCTGATCGCTGTATCCAAAAAAGCGCAGGTGCAGCTCAATGAGCAAAGACACCGCCTTGATGGTGTCGTTGTCAAAGCGCAGTTCCTTCATGCGCTTTTTGGCAAGCTTCGCGCCAACAACATCGTGGTGATAAAAACTAACCGCCCCGCCTGGCTCCAGTTTTCTGGTCGCCGGTTTTCCGATGTCGTGCAGTAGCGCGGCAAAGCGCAAAACGAAGTCCGGCTCTAGCCCATAGTCCTTCTCGTAGTCGATCGCCTGCTCGACAACTTTCAGGGTGTGCTCGTAGACATCTTTATGGTGGTGGTGCTCGTCGGTTTCAAGCTTCAGAGCAGGAAGTTCCGGTAAAACTATTTCAGCTAGCCCTGAGTCGACTAAGGCCTCTAATCCCTTGCGCGGGTTATGCCCAAGCATAAGTTTTTGTAATTCCATCTGAATACGCTCGGCCGAGATTATTTCCAGGCGATCGCGCATCGAGCGCATCGCTTCAAAAGTTTCCGGTTCTATTTCAAATCCCAGCTGCGATGCAAAGCGCGCTCCGCGAAGCATGCGCAGCGGGTCATCGCCAAAGGAATCTTCTGGTTTACCTGGGGTCTTTAGAACTTGATCCATGAGATCCCGAAGACCCCCGAACGGGTCAACGAACACACGCTCAGGTAAACGAAGCGCCATCGAGTTCACCGTGAAGTCACGACGCTTCAGGTCTTCGGTTAGATCTTTACCGAATCGAACTTCCGGTTTTCTGGAATCTTGTTCGTAGGCGTCGGTGCGGTAGGTGGTGATTTCGATTTGATCGTTACCAACTCGACAGCCGATAGTTCCAAACTCTTTTCCTATTTCCCAAGTCGCATCAACGTGCCCCTTGATGAGTTTCAAAATTTCATCGGGATTGGCGTTTGTTGTTAGGTCAACATCCGGAGCGCTTCGTCCAAGAATTGCACTTCTAACCGGTCCTCCGACTAGCGCTAATTCAAAACCAGCATCGTGAAAAAGTTTGCCGAGCTTATCTAGTAGCGAAGTCGAAGTGACTTGCTCCAGATTTTTCATTGCTTCAGCGGTTTCCATCGCTACCAGCTTGCCACACCCGCTATTCAGGCGGGCTCTGGCAAGCCAAGCCCAAAATATTCGCTTCGGTAGAATTGCATCATGGAATCCAAATCAAACATCACCGAGGTGTCGGCTGGTGGATTTGTGATTTCAAAATCAGACCCGAATCTTGTTGCCCTGATGGCCAGGTTTAATCGCGGCGGAAAACTTGAGTGGTGTATTCCCAAGGGGCACCTCGAGCAGGGCGAAACAAAAGAGCAAGCAGCTGTCAGAGAGGTATTCGAAGAAACAGGGCTTGAGGCAGAGATTCTCGAGAGCCTGGGTGAGGTTTCTTACCAATTCATCCAAGACGGAGCAAAGGTGAGTAAGACCGTTCACGTCTATCTCATGCAGCAAGTAGGTGGCGAGCTTTCCTTCGACAAAGACCCTCACAAAGAAGCCAGTGAATTGGAGTGGGTGCAGGCATCCCAGCTGCTAACTAGGCTTTCTCATGGAAACGAAAAGCGAATCGCCAAAATCGCTGTTGAGCTCATAGAGGCAAGAAGTTGAGAAAATACGTACGGGAAATTGCGCTGGTGATCATCATCGCCGTCGCAGCCTCAACCTTTTTGGCAGCCACTCCTTCCTTCCCCGCAACCCTCGCCCAAACCGAGCAAACTGGCGAGGTCTCGATAGTTAAGGGCTCTGCAATCAACCTGGTTTCTCGTTCTTCTAGCCTTCCGGTTGCAATTGAGAACACCCTGCCCGGTGAAGTTCGGGTGATTGTGAACCTGCGCTCAAGTTCGGCGAAGGTATTGGTTGATGATTCAACAGTTCAGCTAACAATTCCTGCGGGAACTACCGCCACAGCACAATTCCCGATTAGGGCAATTGGAAGTGGTGATGTTGTGATGACCTCTTGGCTTACTGCGCTATCGGGTAAGAAGTTAGGGGAGCGGGTTCCGATAAAGCTCACCGTTAACCCTGATATCGAAACCGCGGCAATAGTGTTGTTTTTGAGCTTCGTGGCGGTGCTGATTGTTGTTGGAGTGGTCAGAACCGTTAGACGAAGAAAAACCTCTTAAGGATTTTTCATGGGTGTTGCCAGATCATCGATCATCATGGCTAGTGGCACCATTGCCTCCAGAATTCTCGGCTTTATTCGAACCGTTGTCCTAGCGCTAACCATCGGAGTCACAACAGATGCGGCCGACGCCTTTGGCGTCGCTAATCAATTACCGAACAACGTTTACGCGATTATCGCTGGCGGTGTTCTATCAGCTGTTCTGGTTCCACAGATCGTGAAAGCCAGAAGCCATAAAGACGATGGCCACGGCTACATCGACAGACTTCTAACCCTTGCAATCACGGTCTTTGCGGTTGTGACGGTTGCAGCCACCCTGGCTGCTCCTGCACTGGTGTCTCTATACACAACCGGTTGGTCACCTGCGCAGCTTGCCCTTGCAACGGCCTTTGCTTACTGGTGTTTACCGCAGCTGTTTTTCTATGGCCTCTACTCAATGCTGGGTGAAGTGCTAAACGCCAGAAGCGCATTCGGTCCTTATATGTGGGCACCGGTTCTAAACAACTTGGTGGGAATCTTAGGTTTGGTTGGTTTCTTGATTGTTTTCGGTGCCGACCCAACTGGGGCTAGGTCTGTCGAGCTGTGGGGTGCATCGCAGATTGCGCTCCTCAGTGGTTCTGCAACCGTGGGTGTTATGGCGCAAGCGTTGATTTTGTTTTTGGCCTGGAGAAAAATCGGAATCAACTTTTCCTTTAACTTTTCATGGAGAGGTGTCGGACTTCGTCCAGCCATCAAGGCAGCTGGCTGGTCACTGGCAATGGTTTTGGTTTCTCAAATCGGAGGTCTTGTTCAAACTGTTGTTGCATCGCGTGCGGTAGCAGATCGTGGCGATGGACCAGCGATTGCATCAGTTGCTGCAGCTGCGATCGCGTGGTTAATTTTTATGTTGCCTCACTCGGTGGTAACTGTTTCGGTAGCAACTGCTTACTTTACAAAGATGAGCGAGCACGTTCAGAAGAAACAAATTCACCTAATGAAAGCTGACCTTCGTTCTTCGCTTCGAATTGTTGTGCTGGTGAATACTTTTTCTTCGATTGCACTTATTTTGTTGTCGCTTCCGGTTGCCAGAGTTTTTGTAGGTGAATACGATTCCACCGTTGCACTAGGAAACGTTTTGTTTGCAACAATGTTTGGTTTGATTCCGTTTGGAATGGTGTTCATGTTCCAAAGAGCTTTCTATGCCCTCGAGGACACTAGAACACCTTTTGTTTTCACAACCATCCAGATCGTCTTTCACATACTTGGTTCGATCTATTTGTTCTTCAACATGGAGTCGCAGTTCTTGGTGATGTCACTTGCCGGTCTTACCAGCGCGACCATTTTTATTCAGGCGTTAACTGCGTACGTTTTGCTTCGAAGAAGAATTGGTGCAATCGGTGCTCCGCCAAAAGGTCACGCCCTAACCTTGAGGGTTTCGATCGCCGGGCTCGTCACCTTCATCGTTGGCACCGCCTCGATTATTTTCTTGGGTGGGGTCCGTCAGGACAGCTTCGCCATCGACACAATCGCTGGAGCCGTTGGGGTTATCTTCACCACTGGGGTGCTGATGCTTGCTGCTTACCTGTTAACCCTGAAGCTATTCAAAGTTCCAGAAATAGATACCGCCTTCGAAGGTATTGCCGGAATACTGCGCCGCTAAGCTTGGTTGTTGGCTAGGTGCGTCCCACAAGGACAAGTTTTGGAGTGAAAATGCGCGAAGTAATCATTATTGGATCCGGTCCAGCCGGATACACCGCTGCAATCTATGCAGCCAGAGCAGGGCTGAAGCCGCTCATGATTGCCTCCAGCGTTGAGCCAGGTGGCGAGCTTATGAAGACCACCGAGGTTGAAAACTTCCCAGGTTTCCCAGGTGGCCTTATGGGCCCTGACCTAATGGCCAAATTCCAAGAGCAGGCCGAAAGCTTCGGAACCGAGATTTTGCTGCAAGACGTCACCGAAGTTGACCTAAAAGCCAACCCAAAGATCGTCAAAACCGGAAACGGTGAGACCTTCGAGGCCAAGGCCGTTATCTTGGCAACCGGTGCCGCTTACCGCGAATTGGGTTTACCTAACGAAAAGGCGCTTTCTGGTCACGGTGTTAGCTGGTGTGCAACCTGCGATGGCTTCTTCTTCAGAGAAAAGACCATCGCTGTTGTTGGCGGAGGCGACTCAGCCATGGAAGAGGCGCTGTTTTTGACTCGCTTCGCAACCAAGGTTTATGTAATTCACCGCCGCGACAAGCTAAAGGCCTCCAAAATCATGCAGGACCGGGCTATGGCGAACCCGAAGATCGAGTTCATCTGGAACACCGGTGTTGAGGCTCTGCTTGGAGAAACCAAGCTAACCGGTGTCAAGCTGAAGAACACCGTGACCGGCGAAGAGTCCGAAATGGACCTCGACGGACTATTTATTGCTATCGGTAATGACCCGAGGGTCTGGTTGGTTGAAAACCAGCTTGAGCTAACCGCCGATAAGTTCATCAAGGTCGATGGGCGTTCGTCCAAGACCACAATCGAGGGTGTCTTCGCCTGCGGCGATGTCATCGACCCAACCTATCGTCAGGCAATCACCGCAGCTGGTTCTGGTTGCGTTGCAGCCCTTGACGCCGAGCACTACATCGCTTCACACTAGAAGAAACTCAAGGAGAAATCATGGCAGCCAAGAACGTCACCACCGCATCCTTCCAGGCTGATGTTTTGGATAACCCGAAGCCAGTGATGGTTGATTTCTGGGCTGAGTGGTGTGGGCCATGCCGAATGGTTTCCCCGATTCTCGATGAGATTGCTGCCGAGTATGCCGACAAGATCGACATCGTGAAAGTAAACGTTGACGAAGAGCCGCAGCTTGCGATGCAGTATGGCGTTACCGGAATTCCGATGATGGCAGTTTTTCAAGGCGGAACAATTGCGAAGCAAATGGTCGGTGCGAGACCTAAGAACGCAATCGTCGAAGACTTAGCTTCTTTCCTGGCTTAGCTAGGATTGTGGGAAACCCTTTTCCTGCAACGCAAGTGAGCCATGTCAAAATCAGAAGGCGAAAGATTCGATCACTGGATCGATAGCTACGCTAAGCGCGCCAGTTCCCTTTCTGTTTCTGAAGTGCGCGCTTTGTTCGCGGTTGTCTCAAGACCTGAGGTAGTTTCCCTCGCTGGCGGAATGCCGAATGTTTCCTCACTTCCAAAAGAACTAATCACCGAAAGTTTTAAGAAGCTGATGTCGTCAAGAGGCGACATGGCTTTGCAGTATGGCGGCGGCCAAGGAGATATCACGCTGCGCGGACAAATCCACGACATCATGGCGCTCGAGGGAATTAACTCAAGCGTTGAAGATCTTGTTGTCACAACCGGTTCACAACACGGTTTGGAATTGATCGCCGGACTGTTTTTGGATGAGGGTGATGTCGTAATCGCCGAGGGCCCATCATATGTTGGTGCTCTAGGAATCTTTAGGCACTACCAAGCAACGGTTGAGCACGTCTATACCGACAACGATGGAATGTCTCCCGAGGCACTCAAGGAAGCAATTGCCAAACTCAAAAAAGCCGGCAAGAAAATCAAACTGTTGTATTTGGTTCCAAACTTTGCAAACCCATCGGGTGTGACCCTGAGCGCTAAGCGCCGTCCCGAAATTCTTGAGATCGCAAAAGCCAACAACATATTGGTTGTCGAAGATAACCCCTACGGGCTTTTGTATTTCGACAAGAAGCCGCCAAAGGCACTTCGCTCGATGGATGACAACGTGATTTACCTGGGATCTTTTTCAAAGATTTTGGTTCCGGGTTTCCGGGTCGGTTACGTTTTGGCTCCTCCCCCAATCAGGGAAAAACTTGTTCTTGCTCAAGAGTCGGCGATTTTGTGCCCGAGCGCTTTTTCACAAATGATGATCTCGGAATACCTGGCAACCGCCGACTGGAAAAAGCAGGTTGACACCTTCCGCGGTGTGTATAAAGAGCGCAAAGATGCGGCTCTCAAGGCAATGAAGAAATATCTGCCGACCCTTACCACCACAAAGCCTGACGGTGGTTTCTATCTCTGGGTAGATCTACCAAAGGGTATGGACTCAAAAGCGATGTTGCCATTGGCAGTTAAAGAACTTGTCGCCTACACACCTGGAACCGCCTTCTATGGTGACGGTCAAGGCAAAGACAAACTTCGAATCTGCTATTCCTTCCCGACCCCTGAGCGCATAGATTTAGGAATCAAACGCCTAAGCAACGTAATCAACCTGCAGCTAGATCTGCAGAAAACCTTCGGGAAGGGCTAGCCAAGATGAGTCCAAGCGCCAAGACCACAAAGCTCAAAATTGTTGTTCTAGCTGGAGGCATTTCCCATGAGCGTGATATTTCCTTGAAGTCAGCCAGAAGAGTTGCCGACGCGCTGCAGGAAAAAGGCGCTCAGGTGTTGATGCGCGAACCAGATAAGGAGCTGCTGGAAAACCTGAAGAAGGATAAGCCGGATGTAATCTGGCCGGTGCTTCATGGGGCTAGCGGTGAAGACGGCGCCCTCAGGGACATCCTCGCCCTAACCGGAATTCCCTTTGTTGGGGCCTCGGCATCGGCTGCCAAGCTGTCCTGGGACAAGTCGATAGCCAAGATTCTGGTTTTCAGGTCTGGGGTTCAAACCCCTAGCTCAATCACCCTGCCACGTGAAACATTCCGCGAGCTAGATGCCGAATCGGTATTGAAGCTTGTCACAAAGAGCCTGTCGTTGCCTGTCGTTGTGAAGCCAGCTCGCTCTGGTTCTGCGCAGGGTGTCACGATTGTCAAAAAGCAAGGACAGCTCAATCAAGCCATGATCGACGCCTACGTTTACTGCGATGTGGCAATCATCGAGGATTTCGTCGCTGGCACCGAGCTTGCGGTGGGGGTTATCGATAAGGCAGGCCGCCCGACCGCCCTTCCGGCCGTCGAGATAAAGCCGCGCTCTGGTCACTTCGGATTCGAAGAAAGATATGTCGCCGGGGAAACCGATTACTTTGTTCCGGCGCGAATTACAAAAAGTGTCGCGGAAAAAGCCGCCAAGGCAGCAATCGATGCACACAAAGCGCTCGGCCTTCGTCACATCTCACGCGTTGACTTGATTGTTGATTCCAAGGGTGTCCCCTGGTTCTTGGAGGCTAACGTTTTGCCAGGGCTTACCGAGACTTCACTTTTGCCTCAGGCAATTGTCGCGTCTGGTTCTACGCTCGGCGATGTTTACTTCTCGCTCGCGCAAGCGGCCATCAAGGGCTAGTTCTTTTTGTAACCAATCTCATCGAGAATTCGGTTTAGATCCGCAACTGTTCCAAAGTCGATAACCAGTTGTCCCTTTTTGCGACCGAGAACAATTTTCACTTTGGTGTTTAGTTTGTCGCCTAAGCCGTCGGCAATTTCTTTAAGCAGGTCTTGCTTGGTTCCCTGCTTAATGGTTGGCTTCTTGGATTCTGGTTTATCGATGCCAACTAATTCTTCTAGTGAGCGAACTGACAAACCCTCGTTGATGGTTTTGGTTGCAAAGTATTCCATGCGAGAAACATCTGTTGCACCAAGAATTGCGCGAGCGTGACCTGCTGACAAAACACCGGATGCAACTTGTCTTTGAACTGATGCTGGAAGTTTTAGTAGACGCAGTGTGTTTGTGATCTGAGGTCTTGATCTTCCGATGCGATCTGCAAGTTGTTCTTGAGTGATTCCAAAATCTTCTAGCAGTTGCGAATAAGCACTTGCTTCTTCGAGTGGATTCAAATCACTGCGGTGCAAGTTTTCAAGAAGTGCATCGCGCAACATGTTTTGATCTTCGGTTTCACGTATAACAGCAGGAATCTTTGTTAGCCCTGCTTCCTTGGATGCGCGCAGTCTTCGCTCACCCATGATTAATTCATATGAACCATCTGTTATTTCACGAACAACAATTGGTTGCAAAACTCCGAGTTCGCGAATCGAATGAACTAGTTCTGCAAAGGCTTCTGGTTCGAAAACACTTCTTGGTTGCTTTGCGTTTGGTTTGATTGCGTTTACATCGAGGTGACCAAAGCGTGCACCAGGAACGGTGGCAAGAGATGGTTCTTTTGTTCCACCAGCAGGAAAGAAAACATCGACAGGTCGCTCGGTGGATTTTTCCGAAGTTGGAATTAGTGAGCCGATGCCTCTACCGAGTCCGCCTTTTTTCTCAGCCACGTCTTGCTCCTCTGTTTGCTATTTCGATTGCTGCTTCCATGTAAGCGATTGCACCGGGTGACGAGTGATCGTAAGAGATAACTGTCTTGCCGTAACTTGGTGCTTCAGAAACTCGAACCGACCTTGGAATGATGGTTGACAAAACTTGATCGGGGAAATGTTGCTTGACTTCGTCAGCAACTTGAGAAGCAAGTTTTGTTCTCGTGTCATACATGGTCAACAAAATGGTTGAAAGCTCAAGCTCAGGGTTAAGGTGTTTCTTGATCATTTCGATTGAGCGAATCAATTGTGAAAG
>JBJOKH010000041.1:0-116557 GCA_046046195.1 Actinomycetota bacterium
GTTCCAGGTGTTGGACCGGACCGGTTCTTGGCACCTGAGCTTGAGGCTGCTGAAAGGTTGCTCAAGGCTTGAATCAAAGTTGGAGGCAATCAAGCACCTACCAAAGGCTTGCTGGCCCAAATCTGTTTAACTGGCGCCTTTTCTGGTCGTCGTACTTGATTTTGTTCATTCCTCAAATCCTTTTTGACGTTATCGCTTTTGGTTCCCCGAGTTGGTTATGGTTGCCGATTTGGACAAGTTCTCATCTAGGTGCAGCAGCTTTTGTAATGTTGGCCAAGGCTTTGGGTTTTGACAGGTTTCAAAGAAAACGCCCTTCAGCTATGGCCAACTTGGCGCTGGCTGCGATTGCGGGAATCATTCGCGTTGTCTGGGTCGGTGAAATCTCCTACGACCTTGAGCTGGTGACCGAGTTTAGCCTAGGGACGCGTATTGCCTCAGGAGTTGTTCTGGGGGTGCTGCTGTTTGTTGCCCTAACCAACGTTTTAGAAATCAACCGAAATTATTCGATTGCGCTGAAGAGCTTGCTGCAAACACAAGCGCAGCTCGGCCAGCTGAGAAAACTTTCCAGCAGACAGTTTGCGCAGACTCAGCTGGAAATCACCAGAGATACTAGAGAAATCATTGAACCACGGCTTGGAGAAATTGCTAGGCGACTCCGTTCACAAAAACTTAGCTTGAGTCTCAAAAACTCCATTTCGGGCGACCTCAAGGACATACTTGAAAATCAAGTGAAGCCTCTCAACCGCGAGCTCAGGGCTTTGGGTAAAGGCTTCGATAGCCCCGAGCTGCAATCGGGGGTAAGAAAATCCACCCTCTATCGCTTGCCCCCCAAGGTCTCCGCGGACTTGGCGATCGGCCCTTTCTGGATATTGCTTCTTCTACTGGGAGTTCTACCTTTTTCTCTTTACATTTTTGAAGGTTCGCAGTGGGCGCTTCTAGGCGTTGGTATTTCACTCTTAAATTACGCGCTAATTCTTCTTGCCAAGAGACTTCTCAAGAAACAGGGTTTCGTTTCCCTGTCAAAAGCCATTAGTCAATATGTGCTGCTAATCACGCAGCTGGTGGCTCTAAATCACTTTTTTATTCTTCTCGCGGGTTACCCGGAAAAGTCAGCCCCATACGTATCGATAATGATCTTCATCACACTCACCTTCACCATATTTGCCATAGGACTCGAGGCGGTTCAAGAAAGCAACCGAAGTGAGTTTTTGACTCAAATAGCAAAGAACAACGCCCGTATTGAGCGAGAGCTTGGGTTGCTGAATCAAAGAGTTTGGGTTGAAAAACGTAGATGGGCGCTTCTTGTCCACGGAACAGTTCAAGGCTCGCTCACCGCCGCCCTTGCAAGACTTAAAAATGGCGAGAAGCTTGATGCGGCAGAGTTAGGGAGAATTGCAAAGCACGTCCTTAGAGCAAAGAATGGCCTTCGGGGACCCAGGGACAAAACTTTCGATCTGAAAAGCTCGCTCAAGGAGCAGCAACAGACCTGGTCTGGAATTATGGAGGTCGAAATTGATTTCAAGTCATCAGAGTTTCTTCAGCTATCAAAAGACAAGTGGGCAGGATTTTGTGCAAACGAAATCATCAAGGAAGCTCTCAGTAATGCATTTAGGCACGGTTCAGCAAAACATGTTTGGCTTGGATTTGAATCAGAAGACCCGGGATTTGTCACCATAGTTTCGTCGAATGATGGCAAGCAGCCAAGTAAAAACCGAAACCTCGGGCTAGGTAGCCAGCTGCTGAGCGAAATCGCTTACCCATGGTCACTAACTAAATACCCTGAAGGCCTGGTTGTTTTGAGGGCTCAAATCCCGGTTGGGACTAAGTCGGAAAAACGAAGCAGCAAGGCAAAAGCCCCAAAGATCTAAAAGCAATCGTTAATGATTGTCCTAGCAAGCGCGTAGTCCAACCTTCGTCTCCGCTTCCCGTTTCTGTCATTGCCCTTGAATGGCGCTAGAACTAAGTCACCAGAATCCTTGCGAATCTTCGTGAGCGCCTTGTTAGCTCGTTCGATAACTTCTTCGATCTGGTGATCAGCTAGCTCAGGCAAATCAAGGTAAGTCATCAGTCTGGAAGAGACCATGACCTTATCAACCGAGTAATCAAACTCCGAGGCCGGCATGAAAGCTATCGGTGACTTTCCGTCGCTGCCATCCAAGGCACGAAGACCAATTCGGCCAGCGGGGTCATTGAAAACAATCTTCTGCTTTGCAGTTTTGTTGGAGGACCTCAACGCAAGTATCTTGGAGAGTTTGCCGATGGCTTTGGTTCCGGTGTAAACATCGGCGTCGGCGGTATCTTCCTTGCCAAAGCAGGCAACCAGAGCTGGAGCATCGGTATCACCGAAGAGCTCGTCTTGAATTACCACCGCTAGTTGCAATCTATCTTTTGGATAAGTAGAGAGCAGAAATGTTTCTGGGACTATCGCTACAACGTAATCGGCTGCAGCTAGACAGTTATCGAGTGCAATCTGATAGAGATTGCTCCGCTTGGATTCCTCAAAATACTTACTTACTAATGAATCAACACCTTTTCTCTTGGCCGAGTGGTTGGCAAGGTAAGGCGGATTGGTAAGAATCACTGCGCGCCCTGGATTAGGGATGCTAACTAAAGAGTCATTGATTGGCCAAGCACCTGGTTGGATGTCGAAGCCTTTTGCTTCGACAATTTTTCTCTTCAGATCAGCATCTTGCTGGACCGCTTCCAGGAGATGTCCATCTCCAGCGAAGGGATCAAGCAGTTGGCCCGCAGATTCAGCGAGGGCTTTCTCAAGAAAGTTCTTGGTTTGAGGGGTTAGCCAACCCTTACGTGTAGTGAAGAATGAGCCGGTTGATACTTTGCTGATATCTATTGAGATTGTTTTGTTTTTTTCCTTGGAAACCAGCATGCGGCCAAGCGGCCTATTTGAACTCATGCCACAATAGTAACCATGACTTCACATACCCATGTAGCAACAATCAAAACCAACCACGGCAGCATCAAAGTCAACCTTTTTGCTCTGCACGCCCCAAAGACCGTTGAGAACTTCATCGGGCTTGCCACCGGAACCATCGAGTGGTCTCACCCGAACCGCGGACCTCAGCCAAAGGGAACACCTCTATACAACGGCGTGATCTTCCACCGCATCATCCCTGACTTCATGATCCAGGGAGGCGACCCAACCGGAACCGGTATGGGAGGACCTGGCTACAACTTCAATGACGAGATTCACCCAGAGCTAACCTTCAATGAGCCTTACAAGCTAGCCATGGCTAACGCAGGGCCTGGCACTAACGGTTCTCAGTGGTTTATAACCACCGTTCCTACCACCTGGCTATTTGGCAAGCACACCGTCTTCGGTGAAGTTGAGGATGCCGACAGCCGCAAGGTAGTCGACAAGATTCAGGCAGTTGAAACAGACGCCAGAGACAAGCCGCTAGATGACGTCGTAATCGAGTCAATCAGCGTCGAAACCGTTTAGTAAAACCTAAATGGCCAGATTGAAATCGGATCAGCCGAAGATTACCGTCTCGCTGATAATGATCAATCTGGTCATTTGGCTTTTGCAGGTCATTCCTGGATCCACCGTCACCACAACTCTGCTTTACGCGCCACTTCTAACGGTCATCGAACCGTGGCGCATGCTAACGGCAGGCTTTGTTCACTCACCCGATAGTCCCTGGCACATTCTGATTAACGCCTACTCGATATACATCTTCGGCCGAGTAATCGAACCAATGCTTGGGCCAGCAAGGTTCCTAGCTCTCTACTTGATTTCCATCTTTGGTGGCTCGGCCATGGTGTTGTGGCTTGGGGAACCGGTGGTTCCGGTTGTTGGAGCATCGGGTGCGTTCTTTGGTCTTATGGGTGCTTACCTGATCATGCTTCGAGCCATCGGAGATAACTCAGGGCTACTTGTTGGACTTATCGCCGTGAACCTAGCTTTTGGCTTTTTGGTGCCGGGTATTTCTTGGCAGGGACACCTGGGCGGTCTGCTTGCTGGAATGGCTGTGACTGCCGTCTACGCCAGGACCAGATACAAATCGGGCATGACTCAAAAGATTCAAGTATTAGGTGTTGTTGGTCTGATTGCCGTGGCAACGGTTGCCGGAGTTATCTTCCGACTACCAGTTGGGTTCTAAAGAAGTATTACTTCCAGCGGGTGGTCATCATGAAGCCCACCATCGCAATTCCAAAACCAATCAGGATGTTCCAGTTTCCAAGGTTTAGTGGAGTTGCTGCTCCAAGTGGGAACTGTGCGCTGGTGACGTAGTAGGTGATGATCCAGATAAGACCTACGATCATGAAGCCGAACATCACTGGCTTAAACCAAACGGGGTTTAGTGGCTCTCCCGATTCGCCCTCGGACTTGGAGGACTTTGCTGGCTTACTGTTTGGCAGATTATTTAGTTCAGACATGACCACAATTCTACAACTAGGCTTGAAACAAATGACCAAGATTCTAGTTCTCGACAACTACGACAGCTTCGTTTACACCCTAAATGGCTACCTCCAGCAGCTGGGCGCGCAAACCGACGTCGTGAGAAACGACGCCGTCGAGCCATCGGAGCTTCCAGCCCTAATGGCCAAGTACGACGGCGTCTTGATCTCCCCGGGACCTGGAACACCAGCTGATGCTGGACTTAGTATTCCGGTAGTCAAAGAAGCCCTAAAAACCAATCAGCCAGTGTTTGGAGTTTGCCTAGGGCACCAGGCAATCGCCGAGGCCATGGGTGCAACTGTTCAGTCGGCCGAAGAACTAATGCACGGAAAAACATCTGACGTCGAACACGACAACAGTTTGATATTCAAGGACGTACCAAAGTCTTTCCGCGCCACCCGCTACCACTCACTTGCAGTCTTGGATGGGACAGTTCCAGAGGATCTAATTGTGACCTCCCGCACCAAAGGCGGAGTAATCATGGGTTTGCAGCACACCACCAAACCAATCTACGGAGTTCAGTTTCACCCGGAGTCAGTTATGACAGAAGGTGGCTACCAAATGCTTGGAAACTGGCTTGAGTCAATTGGTCTAAAGGGTGCCGCGGAGAAAGCCAAGTCACTTTCACCGATGGTAAATCTCTAGCCGCCAGTAGCCACACAATTCAGCGTCAATGTGATGCTCGAGCGCTGATCCGCAAGACCTGCAGGAATCGACTGCGATGCAACCAGCGATCCAGGTGTTCCAGAACATCCAGTTGGCTGAGCGATAACAACAGTGAATCCAACCTCAGGCGACTGCAGAATTCGCTGCGCTTCGGAAATGCTCAAGTTCTCAACGTTCGGAACTTGGACCTGTCCGTCTGAAACCAATAGGTTCACTACCGACCCTTGAGCGATTCTTTCGTTGGCAGCAGGAACCGATTCAATAACCGATCCCTTCGCAACGGTCGGAGAGTTTCCAGGAGAAATAACTCCAAGCACAAGGCCTGCCGCCTCTAAAGCTGCACGAGCAGCTTCTTCAGTCAAACCGGTCAGCAGTGGAACGGTTGCCTCCATTCTTCCTGAGGACACCACAACTTCTACTGTGGTGCGCTCAGGAACGTTGGTTCCAGCAGGAGGATCGGTTCTAATGATTAGACCAACTGCTACCTCATCGCTTGGTTCGGTAAGGCGCAAAACAAGCAGTCCCTGATCACGAAGAGTCTGGGCACCGTCTTCAAACATTGCACCCGACACATCGGCTACAGCTATGCCTGAATCAGTTGGAGGAGTTAGCGGCTGCAGCGAGCCACCAAGAGTAAGTAGCCAAACAATAAGTCCAACTAAAACAACGGTTGCTCCGGAGCCAACGCCCCAAAGAACACCAGCTGATGGTCGCTCGCTTCTAGAAGCGTTTTGAATCCTGATTGCGCTGGTGTCAGTGTTGGTTGTGAAGTCGACGCCGAGTTCCTTGAAGAAATCTTCTGGCTGAACTTCGCCGATGACCTCGGTTGGCGATGCATCCAAAACTTGTGTTGTTTGCGGTGCAACCGGAGTTGCGCGAGTTGGGGGAGCAGCCTTTACCTTTGCTTCACCGTTAGAGGCAGCAACTAGGTGATCGCGGAATTCTTCGGCGGTCTGGAATCGTTCGTCGCGGTCTTTGGCAAGAGCGTTTAGAACAACCTGGTCCATTTCGGGTGTGATGTCGGAGTTGTGAGCTGAAGGTGCAGTTACCTTTTCGCTTACGTGCTGGTAGGCAACCGACACAGCAGTGTCACCCTTGAATGGTGGGCGGCCAGCAAGCATTTCATAAAGCAATACACCGGTTGAGTAAAGGTCGGTTCTGGCGTCTACTTGCTCGCCTCTTGCCTGCTCTGGTGAGAAGTATTGAGCAGTGCCAACAATTCCTGAGGTGTGAGCTTGGGTCGCTGAAGAGTCAGAGATTGCTCTGGCAATGCCAAAGTCCATGACTTTGACTTGACCCTCATCGGTCACCATGATGTTGGAGGCTTTGATGTCGCGGTGGATGATTCCGGCTTTGTGTGAATACTCGAGTGCGGTTAGCACGCCCTTAGCGTAGCCAACGGCCTCAGCCGTTGTCAGCTTTCTTTCGTGCATCAGGTCGCGAAGGAGTTTGCCCTTGACGTATTCCATGACAATAAAAGGTGTCTTGCGGACATTGCCGTTTGAGTCGGTCGAGATTTCTTCACCGGCGTCATAAATGCGAACGATGGTTGGGTGTGCCATCTTGGCTGAGGCTTGGGCTTCCTGAGCAAAGCGCGATTCGAAGTTCTCGTCGTTGGCTAGGTCCGACTTTAGAAGCTTGATCGCTATCTTGCGTCCAAGACGTAGGTCAACACCCTCAAACACATCGGCCATACCGCCGCGGCCGATGATCTCGCCCACCTGGTATCTACCAGCTAGTACGCGTACTTGATCAGACAATGTGGTTAACCCCGTTCTTGAATTTCAATATTACCCAGCCCATCAGTTCCCACTTCCCGCATCGGTTGTTGGTGAGCCTGAAGGAATCGGTGTCACGGTAAAGCTTGGAAGTGGAATCGGAACTGAGCTTCCTGGGTCAGTAGGAGTGGACCCAGGTGTTGATTCGGTTGGGTTGGGAACTGCTCCAGCTTGGATGTAGTAGTAGATTCTGACCGTTGCACCAACACTTACCTGACCCAAGCCATCTGCTTTATAAACAGTCAAGATTCGAGGGTCTGCCGGGTCTAGTGGCTCTCCAGGAACTGCATCAACTGCCAGGCCTCTTTCTTTCAAGAAGATCGAGGCATCGGCAACATTTTTACCGATGACATCTGTCAACAAAACAACAACCGTTTGCCCGGGCTGCTCAGTCTGGGTTTCCGTTGGAGCAACCGTTGGTTCAAAGGTTGGAACCGGTGTCTCGGTTTGTTGCTCGCCCATCAGACTCAAAACAATCGCGATCATCACTCCCGCTGCTGCAGCAAACAAAAACCCAATCAAAACAAGCCATGGCCAAATCACCGGAAGCTTCTCGGCTGGCTCGGTCTTGGGGTCAGCTTCGATGACTCTGGTTCTAACCGTTGGAGTTAGGTCCTGATCAAAGACTTCGGTTGGTGCTACTCCTTCGAGCTGAAGCCTCAGCGCCTTGGCGCGATTGGCAAGATCTAAAGCACTTCCTGGTCGCTGGTTAGGTTTTTTAGCAAGGCACGACAACACCAGTTCTTGAACCCTTGGGTCGATGTCAGCATCCATTGCAGGTGGCTTGTCATTGATCTGAGCCATGGCAATGACCATCTGTGATTCACCGGTGAATGGTCTTCTGCCCGTTAGAGCTTCGTAGGCCACGATGCCAAGTGAGTAAATGTCTGTCGAAGGCGTAGCCTGCTTTCCGGTTGCTTGCTCGGGAGCTAGATACTGAACAGTTCCCATCACCTGACCGGTGGCGGTAAGGGCAACTTGATCTGCAACTCTTGCAATACCAAAGTCGGTGATCTTAACTTTGCCGCTAGGCGTGATCAACAAGTTCCCTGGCTTTACGTCTCTGTGAACCAGTCCGTCGTCGTGAGCCGCATGCAAAGCGCGAGCAGTTTGCTCGATGATGCTTAGAACTTCAACACCGGTTAGACGAATTCTCTTTTCGATGATTCGAGCCAGCGAGTCACCGGAGACCAGTTCCATAACTAAGTAAGCCGAACCAGAGCCCTCGCCGTAGTCATAGACATCGGCGATACCCTCGTGATCAACACGAGCGGCATGCCTTGCTTCAACGCGGAATCGCTCTAGGAATCCTGGGTCTCCCATGAATTCTGGCTTCAAGATTTTGATTGCGACGTCGCGAAGGATTACTTCGTCATGCGCTCGCCAAACCTCACCCATACCGCCAATGGCAATGCGGTCAACGAGCTTGTATCGATTGCCGTAAATCTGACCAGCTTCTGGCTTCATTAGCCAAACACCGCCTTGAAGAACGACCTCGCAACCGGTGCCGCGGTTCCATTACCGCTTGCACCAGAATCTCTTCCGCCGCCATCTTCAATTACGAGTGCGATGGCAATTCTTGGATCGTTCGAAGGAGCAAAACCGGTGAACCATAGAGTGACTCTTTCACCCTTACCGTTTTCTGCAGTTCCAGTTTTTCCTGCAACCTTGGCACCAGCAACAGCTGCGTTGCTAGCTACACCTTTTGTGACTCCCTGCACCATCATCTTCTTGAGTGACTCTGCTGTGGCAGCAGTTATCGGCTGCGCCAGAACTTCTGGCTGAGGGGAAGCAATAACAGAAAGGTTTGGGCTGATGACGCTTTCAATCAGGTTTGGTTGCATCATCCAACCACCGTTAGCAATCGCCGATGAGACAAGCGCCATCTGAAGCGGACTTACTCGAACATCAAATTGCCCGAAGGAGGAAAGTCCAAGCTGAGCATCATCCATCTCTTCTGGGAAAACGCTTGGAGTTGAAACCATTGGAACGCGAATCTCTTTGCCAAATCCAAACAGCTCAGCCTGAGCACGAAGTCGCTCTTGACCAAGTTCAAGACCCAACTCAACAAACGGCACGTTGCAGCTAAAGCGCATTGCATAAATCAAGGTCACGGTTGAACCTGATCCACAAGCTGCCCGGCTGGAGTTGAAAACTTCTGAAGAGGAGTTTGGAAGTTTTACCGATACCGGATTCAAAAATGTGCTCTTGTTTGTGTATTGACCAGACTCCAGGGCAGCAGCTGCAACAACCAGCTTGAATACCGATCCCGGGTGATACAAATCTCCACCGATGGTCTTGTTAATCAGCGGCTTTGCCGAGTCTGCTTCTAACTCGGCGTAGTTCTTGGCAACCTTGTCGCTGTCGTGACCGGCAATTTTGTTGGCGTCAAAGCCAGGCTTTGAAACCATCGCCAAAATGTTTCCGGTCTTTGGGTCGATAGCAATCAGGGCGCCTTTGTAGCTACCGAGGGCATCCCAGGCAGCCTGTTGAAGCTTTGGATCAAGAGTTAGCTCAACCGCTGCCCCGGTGACCGGGTTTCCAGAAAGCACAGCATTTACCTGCTCAAAGAACTGTGATGAGCTCTGACCTGAAAGGTATGAGTTAGCCGCCGACTCGATTCCGGTAGCACCACGGAAGACCGAGAAGTATCCGGTGACACCGGAGTAAATCTCGTTGTCATAGACCCGCTGGTAGCGGTAAGCGTTATCGACAGGTTCGGAGAAAGCTATTGGTTTTCCATCAACCAGGATTGGTCCGCGCTGAGTCTTATAGCTTTCGTAGATGTTTCTTACGTTTCTTGGGTCATCGGCAACGGCTTCAGGGTTTACTGCTTGAAGCATGGTTGCGGCAATAAACAGGCTCAGGAACATCGCTGCAACAACAAGAGAAACTCTTCTTAGTTCTTTGGTCATCGAACAACCAACTCACTCTGACGGTCAGCTGCCGAGTCAGAAAGCCTCAGCAGCATCGCGATGATGATCCAGTTGGCAAGAAGGGATGAACCACCTGCTGCCAGTAGCGGTGTTGTAAGACCCGTAAGCGGAAGAATTCTGGTCACCCCACCGATAACGACAAACACCTGAAGGGCAATCACAAAAGCAAATCCAACACCCATGAGCTTGGCAAACTCATCGGTGTGCTTGAAGGCAACTTTCAATCCTCTTGCTACAAGTAAGAAGTAAAGAGCAAGGATTGCAAAGAAACCAATCAGCCCTAGTTCTTCAGCAAGGCTTGCAACAATAAAGTCGCTTTCGGCTAGCGGAACAAGCTGCGGAACACCGCCGCCTAAACCAGTTCCAAAAAGCCCACCGTTAGCCATGCCAAAGATTCCCTGCACGATCTGGTAGCTACCACCAATTGCGTCGTAGTTGTCTTTGTCAAAAGGATTTAGCCAGGCATCGAACCTGCGAGAGACGTAGTCCAAGACTCTTGATGCAACAAGGCCACCGGTCACAAGCATCGCTACCCCGATGCCGGCATAGAAGGCACGCCCTGTTGCAACGTAGATCATCACGAGGAAAAGTCCAAAATACAAAATGCTGGTTCCAAGATCTCTTTGCAGAACAAGCACCCCGATGCTGGCAAGCCAAATAACGAGTATTGGTCCAAGCTCACGGCCTCTAGGAATTCGAACGCCAAGAATCTTTCTTCCAACTACCGCCAGAGAGTCTTTGCGGTTTACCAGATAGCCTGCGAAGAAAATAATCAGCGCAATCTTGGCAATCTCACCTGGTTGGAAAGTAATTCCAAAAAGCGAAATCCAAAGCGTTGCACCGTTGATGGTGGTTCCAATAAACGGAACAAGCGGTAGCAGCAGCAACGCAATACCAACCGCCATTGCGGTATAGACGTACCTGCGCAAAAACAGCTGACTTGGTATGAACAAAATCACTATCGCGGCAATTCCCATCGCCAACGCCGTCCACATCACCTGCCTGAAGGCAAAAAGTTCTTCACCGCCGGAGGCAATGGTTGCAAGGTCAAGCCTGTAAATCATCGCGATGCCAAGACCATTTAGAACTAGCGCAATAGGAAGTATCAGCGGGTCAGCTTCTGATGCCCTTCGCCTAAGGATCACGTGCAGCAAGAAACCAAACAGCACAGGAGGAAGCCAGTAGGTAAATAGGTCAGTGGTCATCTTTTCCAGAATGGAAAGTTGGATCTGAGCTATTTCAAAGGCATTTAGTCCTGCTGCAAAGAACAGAAGCAGTGCCTCAAGGTTTCTAGACCTTGGAACAACCTTGATCAGCTTTGAAATCTGAAGGGCTTCGGTAAGCGCGTTCACTACTGCCCACCCGATAGCTGCTCAAGAATCCTTCTGGCGTCGCTCAAGTTTTCGGCATCGATGGAGCGCTCAAGCGCCTCGCGCTGGAAGTCGGTCAATGAATCAAGGGTGATGTTGGAAACTTCATAGACGGATGAGAACTTGAAGGGGCCTAGGTCTTCGCGGATACCTTTATAGATGACAACGACTCCGTCGTTGACACCAACAAAGAATCTGGTCTGGGTGTATTCGTAGGCCAGAAATAGCCCATATCCAGCAAGGGCAACAATCAAAAGGTAAGTAGCGATCTGGCGAAGTCTTCTTGCCCTGATGCGACCCTTGGTGTCACGAAGGATCTTCTCAAGTAGCTCCTCTGATTCCGGAGCAAAGCTGGTTGGATCCTCTGGCTTTTGAAGCATTTCGATAAGAGTCATCGGGTTCAGAATGCGAAGGATTCTTCTTCCTCTGCGCTCCTCGATTACAACTTCGCTTGCGGCTGAGCCAACAAAGTTTCTAGCGGGGGATACCTCAAGATCTGCTGCTGCATCCACCACGTCAACCAAAACAACAGTGACGTTATCGGGAGCACCAAACTCCAGCGCTTCGCCAACTAGCAACTCGGTTGCTTCTTGCGCCGTTGGGGTTGAAAGCAAGATTCGTTTCATCAGGCCATCTGGAACTACTCCTGATAAACCATCACTGCACACCATCCAGCGATCTCCTGGCTTGGTTTCGAAAGTTTCGATGTCGACTTCTGGGAACTGTTCAACATCGCCAAGCACGCGCATCAATACAGAACGTCTTGGGTGCACCAGGGCTTCTTCTTCTGTGATGCGGCCGGTGTCAACAAGCCTTTGAACGAAGGTGTGATCGGAGGTGATCTGCTTCACAACACCATCGCGAGCTAGATAAATTCTCGAGTCACCGATGTGACCTATCGAGACGCTGGTGCCGTGAACAAAGATTCCTGAGAAAGTTGTTCCCATTCCGGCAAGGTCCGGATGTTCGGCAACCGACACCCCAAGTTTTTCATTTGCTTGCCAGATGTAATCAATAAGTCTTTGTTCGGCCTGCTGAGCGTTTTCTACCGGCTCATCAGCCAGTGCAACATGCTGAGCGGTGATTGCTGATGCGATGTCACCGCCAGCGTGACCACCCATACCGTCGGCAACGAAGAACAGATTGGCTCCGGCGTAGCCGGAGTCTTGGTTGGAAGATCTAACTTTCCCAACATCGCTTGCAGCGTAGGAAATGGTCTTGAGCGCCAACGCTTCTACGCCCTCAACTCAAAGGTTGTTTGCCCAACCCGAACCTGGGTGTTCATCGCTACGGGCAGTGGTGTAGTCACCTTTTGGCCATCGAGGAAAGTTCCATTGGTTGAGTCGAGATCTTGAATCAACCAGTCGCCGTTTATGAAAACCAACTTGGCGTGATGAGTCGATGCGTACTCGTCATCAACGATCAGATCGCTATCTCCTGCGCGACCGATGGTTAACTGGCGACCAGAAAGAGCAATCTCGGTTCCGGTTTTATCTCCTGCGGTGACAACCAGTTTGGTTGCCTTGAGCTCTGCCTGCTGGGTTGCGCCAGAGGCTGTGACAGCGGGGCTTGAGAAGACAGCTGGAACGTTTGCCTGGGCAACGCGGGAGACTACCTTCTGCCCAAACAGGTCAGCACGAATGACGGAGATGATGCTGAAGATAAAGATCCAGAGCAGAACCAAGAACCCAGTTCTAACTAGAAATAGCGCTAGCTCACTCACTTGGACCTCGCAATCACGCTAAACGTAAAGTTTGTTCTTCCGGCGGAGAAAACAGTTCCGGAGGAAATGGTCAGCTGGTCGATCTTTTTGCCAGAAACCTTGGTTCCGTTGGTGGAGCCTAGGTCTTTGACGGCAGCCCTTTGACCATCCCAGAGGATCTCAAAGTGCTTTCTGCTTAGTCCATTGTCCCCGATTTGAAGATCTGCCGTGGAATCGCGGCCAACTGTGGTCCTGGGCTTTGTAATCTCGTGGTTCACACCATTTACCTGCAGCACCGGAACCCAGACAACCTCTAGCTTTTTGGCCTCTGACGACACCTCTAACTGGCCTAGAACCAAAGAGGCATCTGAAACGAGCTTTATCTCCAGAACCTCACCAAACTGAAAGCCTTGCTTGCGGGCATGTTCGGAAGCTAGGTCTTTTAGTTCATCCAGCAGCGGTTCACCGAGGTTGGAAAGCTTTGCGTGATCTTGGGGGCTGAGGGCGACCATATAGGAGTTGGGAACCAGGATTCGGTCACGGCTCAAGATGGATGCCTTGGCATCCATCTCCTGACGGATGCTGGCTGCAATTTCGACTGGCTCTAGTCCAGATTTGAAAGTCTTAGTAAAAAGGCCGGTGACCTTCTTTTCTAGTGTCTTCTCGAATTTGTCTATAAAGCCCAAGCGAGTCCCTTGTTTGGTGGCGAAATACAAGTTTACTTCTCCCCATATCCCAATAGCCGGCTAGGAATTGTCCGAGCTCTAAGGTAAAGTTGCACATGAGTTGCATACGGGAAGGAAGTCATGAGAGCAAAGACTGTCGGGTTTGCCATAGCAGATGAAGATCGTGCCCTATTGGAAGATTTGGTGGCTGAATACGGTGGCGGAAACCGGTCAGAGTTTCTTCGCTACGCCATGAAAAAGATTGCTCGCGATCGATTGGCTGAGCGTTTGTCCAAACTTCAGCAGGAAGCTAGGCAGGAAATGGGAGGAAAGGTTTACACAACCGAAGAAACCCAAGCTCTGATCAAAAAAGTTCTTGCGTCTTGAGTTCTAATCGACTCAGGGTTGTTTTCGATGTAAATGTTTACATCGATGCCATTGCGGGACCAGACAGCAGCTATCCAGTTATACATGAGGTACCGCCCGAGTCAAGCAACTCAGCCGCGGACTGCCTCGCCTTGGCGTTTGACGGTGATGACTTCACACTATTTGCCTCGCCTCACATCCTTCGAAACGTCAGCCGCGTCCTTCAAGAAGGACTTGGAATAAGAAGAAAACTGACCGAAGAAATCTTGACCACCATCACAGAAATCATTCACTTCTCGGGCGGTTCGATTGTTGATCCGCCAAGAGCACAAAGCGAGCTAATGGATTTCGAAGACAACTTGATCTTGGACCTTGCAAAAGCAACCGAGTCCTTAGTGATAGTCACGAGCGACAGAGCTTTTCTTGAACAAAGTCCTTGGTTCGGGCGAGTAATTCTTTCGCCTCGCGAATTCGTGAAGCGCACGCTTCGAGCTAGGGCGCTCTAACCTACGGTAGCCCCAATGCGCTTACCCCTAGTGTGTTCTGGCTTGCAAGCAAGATTTTCTGGGATCTTTACGCAGTCATCGCAAAGCAGCACCAGGTCTCTGCAGGCAAGCGATGAACAGTCACGGAAGTCGCTGGTTGGACCACCGCATGCATCACACTCACCGATGGTCTTTACCTCAGGTGAGAAGTCCATCTTCATTCGGTCATCAAATACGTAGAGCGAACCTTCCCAAAGACCCTTGTCACCAAACTTCTCGCCGTAGCGAACGATGCCGCCCTTGATTTGGTAAACCTCTTGGAAGCCACGGTTCTTCATCGCAACAGACAAAATCTCACATCGGATACCACCGGTGCAGTAAGTGACGATCGGCTTGTCCTTGAGGTGGTCATACTTTCCCGACTCAATCTCTTTGACGAAGTCATGGGTAGTTTCAACTTCAGGAACAACTGCGTTCTTGAACTTTCCAATCTTGGCTTCAAAAGCATTGCGTCCATCAAAAAAGACAACTTCATCGCCGCGCTTTTCAACAAGCTCGTTAACTTCTTCAGGCTTTAGGTGTTTACCGCCACCGATGATTCCCTTGGGTCCAACCTGAAGTTCTTCAGGAGCACCGAAGGCAACCAGTTCATTTCTTGAGCGAACCCTAAGTCTTGGGAAATCGTTGCCGGTGCCATCAGACCACTTGAAGTCGATTCTGTTGAAGCCTGGGTATTCCTTGGTGGCGCGGCAGTATTTCTTGAGCGCTTCCATGTCGCCGCCAAGGGTGCCGTTGATGCCGTGCTTGGAAATCAAGATGCGACCTTTAAGTCCCAAAGATTCACAGAGGGTGCGCTGCCAAAGCTTCATGGCTTCGGGGTCTGGAACCGGAGCAAAGCCGTAATAAAGAATGATTTTTTGCAGGTCCACAGCCAAATTCTAGCCTTTTGGGTTGTCTAGGATAAAGGGATGAAACCAACCCCAGGCATCGACGCATCGGCTTTGAGCAAGCAAGTTAGAGCCCAAGACGACCTCTTTAGACATGTAAATGGCACCTGGTTGGACTCCACAGAGATCCCTGAAGACAAGGCCATCTACGGCTCCTTTCATATGCTGGCCGACGCCTCAGAAGAAGCAGTCAAGCTGATCCTCGAAGAGGCAGCAGCCAACCCAAAGCCAGGGGTTAGCCAACAAATCGGTGACCTATACGCCAGCTTCCTAGATGAAGCAAAGGCTAATCAGCTTGGGGTAGAACCAATCCAAGCTGATTTGGACAAGGTCCAAGCCATTTCTTCTTTAGATGAAGCAACCAGACTCCTTGGAGAGTTCGAAAGAACCGGAACTAGTGGCATCTTCGGCATGTATGTCGACAATGACCCTAATGATCCTTCCCGTTATCAAATACACCTTTACCAAGGTGGCCTTGGTCTTCCAGACGAGGCTTACTACCGCGAGGACAAGCACAAAGAGATCCTTGGCTTCTACCAAGAGCACGTTGAGAAAATGTTCGCACTCGCCGGTTGGTCAAGCGACCAAGCAAAGGCAGGAGCTGCAACGGTTCTGAAGTTTGAAACCACCCTTGCCTCCAAGCACTGGGATAACGTTGCTACCCGTGATGCGGATAAGACCAACAATCCAATGACAATGAGTGAGCTTGAAAAGCTCACACCCACCTTCGATTGGAACCTATGGTTCGAAGGTTCAGGAATCGACAAGAAGGTTCTTGAAGAGTCCATCGTGATGATGCCGTCATTCTTCGAAGGACTTCCCTCTGTTTACTCAGAACAGAACCTGGAAAACCTAAAGACCTGGATGAGGTGGAACGTTATTGCCTCGAAGGCCGCATACCTATCCCAAGACTTCGTTGATGAAAGGTTTGCCTTCTATGGAACCAAGTTGACAGGTGCACCTGTCAACCGCGCTCGCTGGAAGCGAGCCGTCTCACTTGTTGAGGGGTCTCTGGGTGAGGCGGTAGGAAAGATCTACGTCGAGAAGTATTACCCGCCCGAGGCTAAAGCCAAGATGGATCAGCTGGTGAAGTATCTGATTGAGGCTTACCGCGAGAGCATTCAGGAACTTCCTTGGATGAGCGATGAAACCAAAAAGAAAGCTTTAGTCAAACTAGATAAGTTCACACCAAAGATTGGGTATCCAACCAAGTGGAAGGATTACTCAAGTATTGAAATCAAGCGCGATGATCTAGTTGGAAACGTCAAGCGAGTAACCTCCTGGAACCTTGATCGTGAGATGAAAAAGATTGGTTCTCCAATTGACCGCGAAGAGTGGTTCATGACTCCTCAAACGGTAAACGCCTATTACAACCCAGGCTTTAATGAGATTGTTTTCCCGGCAGCAATCTTGCAGCCGCCGTTTTTCTCACTCGAGTCAGATGACGCCGTGAACTTTGGAGCAATTGGTGCCGTTATCGGTCACGAGATTGGTCACGGCTTCGATGACCAGGGCTCAAAGTATGACGGCGACGGAGCACTGATCAGCTGGTGGACCGACGAAGACCGCAAGGCCTTCGAAGAAAGAACAGCAAGCCTTATCTCCCAGTTCAATGAACTTTCTCCTGAACAACTAAGCGATGAGCACAAAGTCAACGGTGAACTAACCATTGGAGAAAACATCGGTGACCTAGGTGGTCTCGGTATTGCATACCGTGCTTACCTGCTGTCTTTGAAGGACAACGGCGGCCAGGAACCTGTACCCATCGATGGCCTAACTGCAAAGCAGCGACTGTTCCTTTCTTGGGCGCAAGCTTGGAGAACAAAAGGTAGAGACGAGATGGTGCTACAGCGCCTTGCCACCGACCCACACTCACCACCAGAGTTTCGTTGCAACCAGATTGTTCGAAACATCGACGCGTTCTATGAGGCTTTTGATCTTTCCCCAGAAGACAAGCTCTGGTTGGATGAGGCTCAAAGAGTGAGTATTTGGTAAATGAAGCTCTGGCTAAGACTTTTGGTTCAGCTAGTTAGCTGGAGAACAAGAAAACCGATTCAGATTCACGAGGTGGCAATCAGGAAGTTCCGGGTTTGGCCAACCGATCTGGATATCTACAACCACATGAATAACGGGGTGTTTCTCACCTTGTTGGATCTTGCCAGGTACGACCACGGTAAGAGAACCGGGATCTGGAACAAGTGGAAAAAGCTTGGTTGGTATCCGGTTGTTGTGGCAGAGAACATCACCTTCAGAAAGTCCTTAGAGCTTTGGCAAAAATTCACAATAGAAAGCAAAGTCATCGGCTGGACCGAAGAGGCTTTTTACTTCGAACAGCGCTTTGTTTTGAAGCACCAGATCTATGCCAGGGCTGTGGTTCGTATTCGCTTCTTGAAGCGCTCCCGAGGCATCGTCACCCCTAAAGAGCTTCTTGAGGTCACCCCATGGACAGGACCAGTTCCTAAGCTTCCCGAGTGGGTAGCGGCCTGGTCCAAGGCATCATCACTACCAAAAGGCAAAGAACCAGCACCTAGCGAATGGGACTAGAACATAAATGAACCGTCAAGCACTCTCCAAGCAAGCCATTGAACTAGTTCAGAGCTGGCTAAAAGACGCCAAGGGCAACGCAGCCTCC
Organism: Actinomycetota bacterium; assembly: GCA_046046195.1. Taxonomy (GTDB): domain Bacteria; phylum Actinomycetota; class Actinomycetes; order Actinomycetales; family Microbacteriaceae; genus Rhodoluna. The sequence continues at coordinate 17,968 of JBJOKH010000041.1, forward strand.
TCGGCGGCCGAGGCAAGGCTCTCATCGCTACTGAAAGACCCCAACGGTCTTGAGTTCACGCTTAGGTTTGTTGACCGGGTCATCAGACCTGAAAACATGAGGGTTGCTGCCCGCGAGCTTAGAAAGCTAACGGCAATAGTTCCAAAGGCCTTGCCACCACTTGATCGCTTCGCGATCCGTTTGGGTGGATTTTTTGCCCCATACTTTCCCTTCCCGGTTATCCCAATCGCAAGGTTTGTTCTGAGGTCACTGGTTTCCCATCTGATTGCAGACGCCAGAGACAAAAAGCTCACCAAGCACCTAGCCAAAGTTCGAGCAGATGGGGTTCAGTTGAACTTGAATCTGCTTGGCGAGGCGGTCCTCGGCGAAGCCGAGGCAGCTAACCGTTTGTCGAAAACCTTCGAGCTTCTTAGAAGACCAGACGTTGACTATGTCTCGGTTAAGGTTTCATCGGTTGTTTCACAGCTGTCGATGTGGGGATACGAAGACAGTATCCAGCGAGTTCTAAACCGTCTAGAGCCGCTCTACGAATATGCCAACCGTGAGAAAAAGTTCATCAACTTAGACATGGAAGAGTATCGCGATCTTTGGCTAACCATCGAGGTTTACAAAACCATACTGTCTAGACCTAAGTTCAAAAACCTAAAGACCGGAATCGTTATCCAGGCATACCTACCTGATTCCTACGCGGCACTAAAAGACTTGATTGCTTTTGCACAAAAAAGAGTCAAGGCAGGAGGAGCTCCTATCAAGGTAAGACTTGTAAAGGGAGCAAACCTTGCCATGGAACTAGTTGATGCCAAGTGGCATGGCTGGGAACTAGCAACCTACAAGTCAAAAGTTGAATCAGACGCCAACTACAAGCGCCTGCTGGAAATCCTGCTTGATCCCAATGTTGCAAAATCAGTTCGCACCGGAGTTGCAGGACACAACCTGTTTGATGTTGCCTACGCATATCTTCTTGCCAAGCAAAACGGTGTACTCGACCGCATTGACTTTGAGATGCTTAAGGGCATGGCGGTTGCCCTTTCGGCTAGCGTCAAGAAAACCGTTGGAAACTTGCTGCTTTACACACCGGTTGTTTCCCCAAGTGAGTTTGAAGTCGCCATTGCCTACTTGACCCGCAGACTCGAAGAAAATGCTTCTCCCGAAAACTTCATGTCTGGAGTATTTGAGCTAACAACAAACAAGAAGATCTTTGAAAGAGAGCGCGAGCGTTTTCTAGCCTCGGTAAAGCTGATCGACAAGCTAGGAACCTCACCAAACAGAAAAGCCAACAACTCAGAAGCTGCCGCCAAGGCGGCAACTAAAGGCATCTTTGTCAACCAACCAGATAGTGACCCAGCGATTGTTTCGGTGCGAGAAAACGCCAAGAAGATTCAAAAGCGCTCTCAGCTGCTTGCTAAGCAGTTCGCCAGAACCAAAAACGCAGGCCTTCCACTACTCGATAAGACTCCAGCCATCGACAAGCTGGTAAAGAAATCCCTCACCGCCTCAAAGGCTTGGGCAAAGGATGCCAAGAAGCGTCAGCAATTGTTGTTCAAGGCCGCTAACGAGATAGAAAAGTCCAGGTCTGAATTAATTGCCGTGATGATGGCGGAAGCCGGCAAAACAATCGCCGAGGCAGACGTTGAGGTTTCAGAAGCCGTTGACTTCGCGAGGTACTACGCAAGTTTGATTCCAGAGCTTGTGAACAACAAAGAGGCTAAGTTCACACCAGACAAGTTGACCCTTGTTGTTCCACCCTGGAACTTCCCGGTTGCCATTCCAATTGGAGGTGTGCTGGCAGCTCTTGCAGCTGGCAGCACTGCGATCTTGAAACCAGCACCTGAGGTAAGAAACTGTGGTGTTGCTGTTGCCAATGCTTTGTACAAGGCAGGAATCAGCAAGAGCGTTCTGCAGGTAGTTGCAGTTCCTGACAACGAGGTGGGCCTTCACCTGGTAGGACACGAGAGCGTTGACAGTGTAATCCTTACCGGTGGCTTTGAAACAGCCGAGCTTTTCAAAAAGCACAAGCCAACCATGCGTTTGACCGCTGAAACCAGCGGCAAGAACGCACTAGTTGTCACTCCATTTGCCGACCTTGACCTCGCTGCAGCAGATCTAGCCAAGAGTGCCTTTGGTCACGCAGGTCAAAAGTGCTCGGCTGCCAGCTTGGCAATTCTGGTTGGACCGGTTTACAAATCAGAGAAGTTCAGAAGACAACTGGTTGATGCGGTAAAGAGCATGAAGGTTGACTGGCCGGAAAACCTGGCTGCTTCCATTGGCGCTGTAATCCAGAAACCAACAGGAAAGCTAGAGCGCGCACTCACCACCTTGGAACCAGGAGAGAGCTGGCTACTAGAGCCCAAGAAGCTAGATGCCTCTGGCCGCCTATGGCGGCCAGGAATCAAGCTGGGTGTTTCACCTGGATCGTTCTCGCACCTGACCGAAGTGTTTGGACCGGTGCTTGGAATCATGAGAGCCAAAGACTTAGAAGAAGCCATCAAACTTCAAAACGCTACCGACTATGGACTAACCGCAGGTATTCACTCTTTAGACAACGAAGAAGTTCTGACCTGGATCAACAGCGTCAATAACGGCAATTTATACGTCAACCGAGGTATCACCGGTGCAATTGTTCAACGGCAGCCATTTGGTGGCTTCAAGCGAAGCTCGGTGGGTCCTGGCCTCAAAGCTGGAGGCAGCAGCTACCTAACCCAGTTCGGAACTTGGGAAAACCCCGCAGCAACTAAGAAGCTTTCAGATGCAGCATTTTTGAAATCAGCTAAAGCATCAGACGAAAAAGCTTGGAAGGAAATCTTTGCTCCTAAGGAGCTAGATGGTGGAGACCTTGAAGTCGAGGGCAACTATCGAAGGTTCTTGCCAGCTAACTTGATTGTTCGAGTTGGTTCAACTGCAACTCAGAAAGATGTTGATCGAGTTCTTGCTGCAATCAAACGTTCTGGATTCAAGGTGCCAGTTAGCGTTGCACCCGGATTTGTTGGCAAGGTTGACTACGAGATAAAAGCTCTTGAGTCAGGTACGGACTTTGAAAAGCGGGTCGTTAACGAACCAAGCCCTGGGCTCCGAATCTGGCAGCTAGGTTCCAACGAGGGTTGGGTAAGAAAAGCAAGAACCAAGCCCGACATACATGTGATCACCGGAGAAGTTCTGGTTAGCGGAAGGCTTACTGGATTGAACTTGGTTCGGGAGCAAGCCGTTTCGATTACACAGCACCGCTTCGGAGCGCTGCAGCCAAGGATTCTCTAAGACCTAGCTCCTGGCCACCTGCAGGCAGCAACTGCTTCATCAATAGAACCCTTAAGAAGGTCATGGGTTTCTGGGTGACGCTTCATATACATAACGACGTATGAGCAAACCGGGACAACCTTGTCATTAGAGTTCGCTCTTACGTCAGCTAAGGCCTCGCGCATCAAGTCTGCTGCGTAGCCCCTGTTCTGAAACGCGGGGTCTACCTCGGTGTGAACAAAGTGTCTTTCACCTGGCATAAGTGAGTAATCAGCAAGGCCAATGCGCTTGTCTTCAAGCCAAAGCTCGTATCTGTGAGCTTCTGGGTTGTGAATGACTTTTGGTTCCATGGTGTTAATCTTTCCCTTGTGGTGACCCAAGACAACTCTGCTCTAAAGAACACTGTCTACCTCGGGGACAACCTTGCCGTTTTGAAGTCTATTCCGACTGAATCGGTCGACCTTATCTATATCGACCCACCCTTCAACACCGGCCGCTCCCAGCAAAGATCCAAGGAAACCACCCGTCGAAATGACGAGGGGGACAGGGTTGGGTTCAAGGGTAAGAGGTATGAGACCATCAAGTCTCAGGTGCTCTCCTATGACGACCAATTCGCTGACTACTGGGCCTTCTTGGAGCCAAGGCTCCAAGAGGCACACCGCCTTCTAAAACCAACAGGAACTCTTTACCTACACCTCGACTACCGAGAGTCTCACTACGCCAAGGTCTTACTCGATGCCCTGTTCGGACCAGAGTGCTTTCTAAACGAAATCATCTGGGCCTATGACTACGGCGGTAAGTCCAAGTCCCGCTGGCCAGCAAAACATGACACCATCTTGGTGTTTGTCAAAGATCCCAAGCTGTATTACTTCGATTCAGAAACTGTTGATCGTGAGCCTTACATGGCTCCCGGCCTTGTCACAGAAGAAAAAGTTGCCAAGGGCAAGCTACCCACGGATGTCTGGTGGCACACCATCGTTTCTCCAACCGGAAAAGAAAAGACTGGCTACCCAACTCAAAAGCCAATTGGAATCCTTCGGAGAATCATTCAGGCAAGTAGCAAAAAGGGAGATCTAGTGCTGGACTTTTTTGCGGGCTCTGGAACCACAGGAGTGGTTGCCAATCAACTTGGCCGAAGGTTCATTCTGATTGACCAGAACTTCGAGGCGCTAGAAGTGATCAAGCAAAGGCTTGAGGGCGTTGAGTGCGAGTTTGTCGACAAGCTAAAGAAGTAAAAGAAAGCTCTTCGGGCTTAGCCAGGGATGTCCTGGTTTGTAGCCTGAACAAACCAGTCATCAAAATCAGATAGCTCAGGGTATACCTGTCGGTAGCCCTTAGACAATAGCAATGCCTTTACTTTCTCACGAGTTGGGGTGTAGTTGTGTTCAACCGCAATTGCTCCAAAGCTGTACTGAGAAAAGTCAAAGGCATTCAGAATCTCAAACTCACTGCCCTCGGTGTCAACGGACATAAAGTCGATGTGCTTTGGCGCGTTGTGAGACCTCAAGAGATCTAGCAAGGAAATCGTTTCGACTGTGTAGGAGTCGGTGGTTCTATCAATTAGGCCGTGGTGATCGTCACCGGTGAATTCAGTGATTCCAGATAGCTCACCGATATAGTTCTCTGAAAAGCTGATCTGCTCACCTGAGCGAGAGTAGACGCATCTGGTATCCACAACACAAGTTCTGTTTCTCTTTAGGTCCTCATGCCAGCTTCTGCTTGGCTCACAAAGAATCCCTGACCAACCAAACTCTTTTTCGATAAGGAAGCTGTTGCTAAGAGCAACACCGTCTGCGGCGCCAAACTCAACGAAGAACCCAGGCTTGGAAACACCACCAGAAAGCAGAGCCAGAAAGTCTTGCCCGAGCTGACTCTTGGAGGCTCGGTAGGTGCTTCTAGTTTTAGCAATTGAAAGTGCCTTGCCCTGAGGCGAAAGAACAAGGTCGCTAAGAAGCCTCTTCTTGGATTTCGAGTTGATTGAATACCCAAAGGCCAGAAGCATTCTGGACACCAAGTTCTTGAGTTTGGGCATTGGTACAGGCTACCAGCTGCAATACAACCTTCTTTAGGCCTGCTTGGCCTTTGAGTACCTGCCTAGCAGCAGCATCACTACCCAAACAAAGACAATCAAGATTGCCGACACAGCCATAGCCATCCCGTAGTTTTGTTCCCCTGGTCTTGCAATCAAGCGAAACAGAAGTGTAGGTATGGTTCCTTCGGAACCATAGGCAAGAAAACTACTCGCCCCAAACTCTCCGACAGAAATGATTGCTGCGTAACCTATAGCAGTTAGTAGAACACCTTTGATCATCCCCGACTCAATAAATCGCCAGATCTGGAAAGAACTTGCCCCATCAACGTTTGCTTGTTCGATTGGCTCTTTGCCAATCGAAACAAGTGCTGGGTAAATAAGTCTAATGACCATTGGTAGAGCAATAAGCGCTTGAGCAAGCGGAACAATCAACCATGAAGACCTGAGTGGGAACCAATCAGCATCAAATGAAACTAGAAATCCAAATCCCAAAACAACACTTGATACACCCAGGGGCACTAGAAACACTAGGTCGAGAACTTTTTGTTTGGTTCGCACTAATAGCCAAGAAATCAAAGTTCCAAAAACAAATGCAATAACGGCTGCAACTACCATGTTTCGAATTGAGTTGCCAGCGGCATCCAAAACAGAGATATTCAGTAGGTCCCGTGCTCCGCGGGTTGAAAGGTTATTGAAATTCTGGAGCCCAAAGCCATCTCCAACTTTGAAAGCTTCAACCAGAACCAGCAGCATTGGCATAACCAACAAACCGATGACAATCACAGCGGTCAGAAAGGCAGCAGGGAGATCCCTTAGGTCAACTCGCGGTTTAGGCGAGCCCTCAAAGACCTGTTCGAGGCCAACTGTGCCTTTGGCAAGTGACGAACCAACCAAGAAGGCAGCTGCCGTGATCAAGGTCTGGATGAAAACCAGCGCGGCGGCTGACTCGAGGTCCAAAAACTGAGTTGCCGAGAAGTAAATGGCGGTCTCGATAGTTTGAACTTGGCCGCCGCCCAGAACTAGGACAATTCCAAAGCTCGTGACCGAAAACAAGAAAACAAGTGCTGCAGCTGAGAAGATTGCCGGCCGAAGCTGAGGCAGGGAAATGGCAAGCAGAGTTTTTAGTCTCCCTGCACCATCAAGCTCTGCAGCCTCTTCTATTTCTTGGTCCAAAGTTGCCCAAACGCCGCCAATTGTTCTAACGGCTATCGAGTAGTTCACAAACACGTGAGCCCCGATTATCCAGTAGACCGGATCAGATAGAAAAGTGAGTCCCAGATCAACCCAGAAGTCATGGGCATTTCGAAAAACGGTAAAGCCAACTGCCACCACAATGCTTGGCAAGACAAACGGCACTGTGATCAACGCTTTGATAACCCCTTGGCCAGGGAAAGACTTTCTGTAGAGCAAGTAAGCACCCGGGATTGCAATCAGCAGGGTTACAAGAGTTGATAGGGCAGCCTGCCACAACGTGAACCAAATCACTTCAAGGGTTTTAGGTTCTTCAAGTGTTGCTAGCCAATCGCCAGAAAAACCCAGTGAGGTTATCTTGGCGATTGGCCAGTAGAACAACACCGCAATAAATAGAAGCGGTATTGCCCAAAGCAGTTTTCTAGTCAAAGATCGCAGACCACTTGGTTTGCCACTTCTCACGTTGAGTTGCAATGCTCAGATCTTCTCCGATGGATGATCTAGCAGCAGGACCAAACTCAGCCCACTCGGCAGGAATGCTTGCGTTCTCATTCACTGGATACACATACATAAGTCCAGGCATGGTGTTCTGGAAAGACTCGGAAAGCAAGAACTCAATTAGGGCTTTAGCTCCGTCAGGATTCTTAGCCCCTGCTAGCTCACCGATGAACTCAGTTTGCCTAAAGCACTCATCTAGTAATGCAGCCGTTTGTGACTTACCGTCTTCACGGATTTCAGCAGCAGGGGATGAGCTATAGCTCAAAACAATCGGGTATTCACCGTTTCCTGAAGAACCAGAGAAGTAAGTGAAGTAAGCCTCTTCCCAACCGGAAGCCACCATCACACCGTTATCCCTTAGCTCTTTCCAATACTGCTCAAACCCTGGCTCGCCAAATGCTGCAACTGTTGAGGCAAGAAATGCTAGTCCAGGGGAAGAGGAAAGTGGGTTGGTGACAACCGTCAGGCTGTTGTAAGCAGGCTTGGTCAGATCCCTCCACGAAGCAGGTGGTGTGACGCCCCTTGTCTCAAACCAAACCCTGTCGTAGTTGAAGCAGACATCTGCGTAGTCAACTGGAACCAAATTTCCTTCGATGATTTCGTTCTCATCAGCGATACCCCTGAAGGTGTTGTCGATGCCAAAGACAACATCGGCCATTGGAGAATCCTTGGTGAGAACCAACCTGTTGGTAAGGCTCCCAGCATCTCCTGCCCGAATGATTTCGAGTTCAAAGCCAGACGCTTCTTGGAAGTCGGTAATTGACTCATCCGAGATAGCAAAGGAATCGTGAGCCACCAGAGTGACTTTGGTGGCTGCTTGGTCAGCAGGTGCGCAGCCTGCTAGCAGCAGACTGGATGCAACAAGGAGTGTTGTAAGTTTCTTCATTTCGTGCCCCTTAGGTAGAAGGTAGGCACGGGATCTATCAAGAGTGTCCTCCCTGCGCTGGCATTACCCAGATCAGGTTCGACGGTCGAAGACTTTAGTCTTCCTCTCAGTCTGGTTTACCCAAACTCCCGTGTTGTCTACAAGTCTAGGCTCCGAAGTAATCTTTGCAAGCAAAGTTAGGCTTGGGCCATGGCCCCGAACAAACCAGTTTCTATGCGCGCAAGGCGCAGAACAACCTTTTTGGTTGTTGGGGTTCTAGCTGTAGCGGGTTTGGGTTTCTTTGGTCTGCCAAGGTTCATTTCTGATGAAATGGCAAAGCTTCCTGAGACCGTTCAGAACATCGCCAACCAGGTCCAACCCAAACCGCCCACTATCTTTGATCCCCCCAAATACTCTCTTGATGACGCAGATTCAATTTGGGTGGTTGTCAATAAGCAAAGACAGATTTCACCGCTGAGGTATAAACCAGAAAACCTAGTCTTCCCAGATTTTCCAAGACCCAAGACCCAGAACCCATTCGGACTTCAGCTTCGTGAAGAAGCTGCTAATGCGGCTGTAGCCATGGCTCAAGCCATGAAAGAAGATGGTTCCGGGACACTAGTTCTAAACAGTGGCTTTAGAACATACAAAAACCAACAGGGCCTTTACAACAGAACCAGGGACACCAGGGGATTAGCTGTTGCCGAGAAGTTGTCTGCAAGGCCTGGTCATTCTGAGCACCAACTAGGCCTGGCAGCTGACTTCTCAGCCAGAGGTCAGGGGTGCGTCATCATGGTGTGTTTTGGAACAACCAAAGCTGGAAAATGGCTTGAGCAAAACGCCCATGAGTATGGCTTTATCTTGAGATACCCAAAGGGATTCAAAGAGATAACAGGGTTCCAGTATGAGCCTTGGCATTTTAGGTATGTCGGCCTTGAGCTGGCTCAAGAAATGAAAACCAAGGCATTTAGAACCCTGGAGGAGTTTTGGAAACTGCCGGCTGCACCTGATTACACTGAACCAGCTGGCTAGCAAAGATAAGACATAAATAGTCAGAGTAAAGCAACAGCTCGAGCAACTTCTTGAACAGAAGATAGCCAACTAACCACTTCTGGCTCTAACCTTGTAGTTATGCCCTCCAAGTCCTCAACAGCAAACAGCAACGTGACCTTCGCGTACCTTGGTCCCGTAGGCACCTTCACCGAGCTCGCGCTCGGTCAAGTCAAAGAGGCGAAAAGTGCCAAAAAGATTGCAGTGAATCACGTTGCTGAGGCAATAGAGCTAGTCATTTCAGGTAAAGCCAAGAGAGCAATCATTCCTGTTGAGAATTCAATTGAGGGTGGAGTATCGGCAACACTTGATGCCCTAGCTGGAACTGATAAGATAAGAATTTACGGCGAGTACTTAGTTCCAGTTAACTTCAACTTGGTCGCAAGACCTGGAACCAAGCTTTCAGAGATCAACACAATCGCAACCCACCCTGTTGCCTACGCCCAGAGTCGCAAATGGCTTCTTGAAAAACTGCCTAAGCACGCTCTTCTACCGACAACTTCCACCGCAGCCGCAGCCGCAGGTCTCTTGACATCTGATCAAGCAGATGCCGCTATCGCTGCACCCACAATTACCAACCACCACAAGCTAATCACCTTGGCCAAGAACATTGGTGAAAACAAGCAAGCGCAAACCAGATTCATTCAGATTGGTTTATCGGGAGACCTGCCTAAACCAACCGGGGCCGACAAAACCTCAGTGATTGTTGAACTTCCTTCTGACCAGCCGGGCTCCTTGCTTGCAATGCTTGAACAGTTCTCAACACGAGGCGTGAACCTAACAAGAATTGAGTCAAGACCCATTGGAGACAGACTTGGTAGATACAGGTTCAACATTGATGCCGAAGGTCATGTCTTAGATGAATCAATGGGGGAAGCCCTTGCAGGGCTTCACAGATTCAGTCCAAAGGTAAGTTTCCTGGGTTCTTACCCAAGAGCAGATAAGCAGCAGACCAAGCCTGAAGGCAACAATTCAAATGGTGAGTATCTCCAGTCCACCAATTGGATTAATTCGATTCGTATAGCCAAGTAAAGAGTTTAGGGTTGAAATGCAGGAAAAATTATCGCAATCCCCGATGCCTAAAGTTCGTCTGATTACATTTGGCGCTGGTACCACACACATTTTACGAGCCGTTCAGAGACTTGCTAGTCAAGCTAAAAAATTTCCATGGATTGATGAGGTTCGAACCTACTCTGAAGCAGATCTACCTGACGAGTACTTTTCCCAAATGGGAGACATTTTGAAAAACAATCCAAAAGGGTTCGGGTTGTGGTCTTGGAAACCCTTCCTTATCGAGAGGGAACTGGATTTACTGAACCCTGGCGACATATTGATCTACCTAGATGCGGGGGTAGAGATCAACAAAAAAGGAGCCTCTCGGTTTACCTACTACCTAGATCATCTTGCCCGCAAGGACATGCTCCTATTCCAACTGGACCATCAGCACAGGAATTGGACCAAGCGAAGTGCAGAAGTTTTTGATTTGGGCGAGAATTTCTTTAGGAATCAAGTTGTCGCTGGAATACTGATGTTCCGTGTGTCCGATAACAGTAAATCCCTGGTATCTCGTTGGAAGCAACTATGCACCATAAACGAGGGAGCTTTACTTGAAGACCCGAATCCTTTGTCTAGCGAGGTTCATCCACAGCTAATCGAGCACAGACACGATCAGTCTCTTCTTTCAAAGGCAGTCTTCGAGGCAGGAATAGAAACCTGGCCTGATGAAACAATCTTCAGACCCTGGAAAAGGGGCGAGGAGTTCCCCTTCCTAGCCTTGCGCAACAAGTCATCGCGTCGATCGTGGCTTCCCTGGGCTTTCAACACCCCATTCATCGTCTGGCGTTTGGTTTATGTATTCTCAAACTCGAACCTGCGGAGAGCGTCATTACGGAGATTCGTTAAGTGGATCGTCCCCGGAAGGCCCTAGCACCCGCTAGGTCTAAGCGCTCCTGTATTCTGAAACAGTGATCGACCTAAATCTCCTTAGAGAAAACCCAGAAGTAATTAAGGCTTCTCAACGCGCCAGAAGGCGCGATGAGAAACTTGTCGATCAGGCAGCCGAGCTAGATACCAAGCGACGCAAAGCGCTCGCAGAATTCGAATCCCTTCGTGCTGAGCAAAACGCTCATTCCAAACTTGTCTCAACAGCTCCAAAGGAAGAGAAAGCCGCCTTGGTTGCTTCAGCTCAAGAGCTAGCCGCCAAAGTTAAGGCTGCCAACGAAGCAGCAACTAATGGAGCTGAAGAGCTGGACAAGATTGTTTGGAAGATCGAAAACGTAGTTCTCGATGGCGTTCCTGAAGGGGGCGAGGACGACTTTGTTGTCATCAAGGAGGTAGGCACGAAGCCAAACTTTGCCTTCGAACCGAAAGACCACGTAGCGCTCGGAGAATCCCTCGATGTTATTGACATCGAACGAGGCGCAAAGATCTCAGGATCACGCTTTTACTTTCTCAAGGGAATGGGTGCGCGCCTAGAGCTAGCTCTAATGAACCTCGCTTTAGATAAGGCTACTAAAGCTGGTTTCACAGCCCTGATCACCCCGACTCTGGTCCGCCCAGAGATTATGGCAGGCACCGGATTCCTCGGCGAACACGCAGATGAGATCTATTACTTGCCAGCAGATGAGCTTTACCTGACCGGTACTAGCGAGGTTGCCCTAGCGGGTTACCACCGTGACGAAATCATTGATTTAGAGAACGGCCCACTCAGGTATGCAGGTTGGTCAACTTGCTACAGACGAGAAGCGGGAAGCCACGGCAAAGATACCAGAGGAATTCTTCGAGTTCACCAGTTCAACAAACTAGAAATGTTTAGCTACATTTCTCCAGATCAAGCCGAAGCAGAACACCAGAAGCTATTGGCTTTCCAAGAGGAGATGCTTCAGGCCTGCGAACTCCCCTATCGAGTAATCGATACAGCAGCAGGGGACCTAGGTTCTTCCGCGGCGAGAAAATTCGATGCCGAAGCTTGGGTTCCAACCCAGGGGAATTACAGAGAACTTACATCAACTTCCAACTGCACTACCTACCAAGCCAGAAGGCTAAACGTTAGGTATCGCACCGCGGATGGCAAGACTGCAACGGCAGCAACTTTGAATGGAACCTTAGCAACAACCAGATGGCTGGTTGCGATCTTGGAGAACCATCAGCAGGCTGACGGTTCAGTCAAGATCCCAGCAGCACTTCGTCCATACCTTGGCGGCGAAGAATTCATCACCCCCAAGAGTAAATAACAAAAAGCCCAGGAGATACTCTCACCCATGCCTAGCCTCTCCCCGAGTGACCGATGGCTAATTGGGTTGGACATTGACGGAACCTTAGTTCACGACGACGGCTATCTTTCCCCTGAAGTCGTTAAAGAAGTCAAACGAGTCAAAGATCTAGGCCACGAGGTAATCATCGCAACTGGCCGCGCTGCGGCCAATGCAGTACCAGTGGTAAGAGACCTAGGTTTCGAACAAGGGTTTGTCGTTAGTTCTAACGGAGCAGTAACCGTGCACCTAGACATCGACCATCCTAAAGGTTTCCAGATGACCGACATAGTCACTTTTGATCCAGCCGAAATACTTACCCAATTGATTGAACACTTACCCGAGGCGCACTTTGCAGTTGAAGATATCGATGGAAGCTACCGCTTCCATCGACCTTTCCCTTCTTATGCCCTTGGAGATCAAAACTTTGAAACGCCTCTGGAAGAGCTGATGCACCGCGAGGTGAGTCGAGTTGTCGTTCTATCTCCCCAGCACGATGTTGATGAATTTCTGGGACTCGTTTCAAAGATCGGACTAGCGTCTGTTAGCTATGCAATTGGGTACACCGCTTGGCTAGATATATCCCCGAAGGGAGTGTCCAAGGCCAGTGCACTCGAAACTCAACGCCAACGCCTAGGCATAGCGAGCGAGCAAGTTCTTGTGATGGGCGATGGCAGAAATGACATTGAGATGTTCCAGTGGGCTAAGGCAAACGGTGGTTTGGCATTTGCTATGGGCCAGGCTCCTGAGGAAGTCCAGTTAGAGGCTACCGATGTCACATCATCGGTCACTGATGACGGGGTTGCTAGGGTCTTAGCGGGCTTCGAAGGCATCTTGTTTTCCCGGAAGCGCTAGCAGCACCGGTTTCCTGTAAAGTTCTTTACGGAGGTCTGTCCGAGCGGCCGATGGAGCTGGTCTTGAAAACCAGTGAACAGAAATGTTTCGTGGGTTCGAATCCCACGGCCTCCGCCATTTTTTATCTGTTAACTCTCTGAGCCTCCAAGGGCAATATCTCGTCCCTGAATAGACTTGTGACTAGGTTCATTAAGAGAGAAAAGCAGAATTGTCTGATCAACTACCGAATTTCGCAACGCGACGAGTGGTTCGACCGCCGACTGGACCTAGAAAAGAAATCCCTCGCCACGGCAACCAAAAGGCGCCTTCCCCATGGCGAAAATATGTTCGCTGGGGGTTTAAGGGCTTAGCAGTTGGGATGGGTGCTTTGCTTGCCGTAACCGGCATCTCTGTCTTCCAGCTCTCAAATACCCTAAAAGAAAACAACATCACCTTGGTTGATGCCGAAGGCAACGCTTTCGCACAGCCAAGCGTTGAAGACCTAAATGGACCCGTAAACATTCTTTTGGTTGGTTCAGATACTAGAAAAGGCCAAGGCAAAGGCTATGGCAGTGACACGTCAGAGCTAGCCGACGTCATAATGCTCCTGCACATCTCTGCAGACAGAAAGAACGCAGTCGCACTATCTTTCCCTAGAGACTTATTAGTTCCGATTCCAGCCTGCCCGGATCCTGAGGGCGGGTCATTCTCGGCTATGACCAGGCAGCAAATCAACTCATCGATTGCCTACGGTGGACCAGTCTGCACACTGCTAACGATTCAGAATCTAACTGGGGTCAAGATTCCATACCTGGCCATGATTGACTTCCGCGGCGTGATTGAGATGTCTAATGCCATTGGTGGAGTTGAAGTTTGCGTTGCAAGTCCAATTGACGATAAGTACTCAAAGCTTCAGCTTGAAGCCGGCCTTCACACTCTTCAGGGCAAAGAGGCTCTTGCCTTCTTGAGGACCAGACACGGCGTTGGAGATGGTTCTGACTTAGCTCGTATCTCGAACCAACAGGTATTCCTAACCTCACTGCTTAGAAAAGTAAAGAACGAGGGTGTTCTAAACAACCCGATATACATGTATAGCCTGGCCAACGCCGCAGCCAGAAACATGAAGCTTTCGGACAGCATGACTGATCTTGGAACTATGGTTGCTCTTGCTGGAGCGCTAAGAAATGTTGACCTCGACAAGATGACATTCCTTCAGGTCCCATCAAGAGGCGGTCTATCCGGAAGTGAAGCTGGAAGAGTTGAGCCAATCTACGACCAAGCACAACTGATTTTTGACCGAATCGCAAATGACGAACCCGTAGTCATCAAAAAAGCCAACACAGGCTTTGGGGCTAGCGTTAAGGAGACAGGCTCGCCTGTTGTTGAAGCAACATCCGCGCCCGATAGCGGCGAGGAAGTATTGCCTGAATGGGCCAGGGGCACAAATGCCGCTACCGAGCTTTGCTCTGACTAGCTTTGAGCGAATCCGTTCTCGGCACATTGTTGTTTTGGGCTAAACTTCAAGAGTTCTCGGAGACGTCGCATAGCCCGGTCGAGTGCGCCTCACTGCTAATGAGGTAGGGGTGTTAAAGCCCCTCGGAGGTTCAAATCCTCTCGTCTCCGCCAGAAGCCAACTGAGCTTTAGACTTAAAAAATGCTTAAAGCAATCAAATCGAGCCTTTCTTTCATGACACCTTTGGAGCGGTCTAGGTGGTTTTTATTGACAGGACTAAGGGCACTATTATCACTCTTAGATTTAGCCGGGGTTCTTGCAATAGGGTTCATAGTGACCTCGACAGCAATTTTTCTCACCTCCGGGAGCGATGCTGACAGAGTACTTGAATTCGCAGGACTTTCGATTCCAGCCGTCAACGCTCAATCCCTTCCTTGGATTTCAGGATCTGTACTATTTGTCTTTCTGATTAAGGCTCTTTTTTCAATCCTTCTGACTAAACGTGCCGCATTGTTTATAGCGAGAGTAGAAGCAAGGGCGGCGAAAACTTTGGCGGAGATAAGTTTTGGCGGTGATCTAAGCCATACCCGCACTAGATCAAAGGAGGAAGCCACATTCGCAATTCAAGTTGGATCACCATCGGCATTTAACGTTTTATTGAATTCACTGAATTCAATAATTTCGGAAAGTGCATTATTTCTGGTAATCTGCATAGGTTTTGCTTTTGTGGACCCAGCCGCTACTTTAGGGGCAATTGTTTATTTTGGGGTTGTAGCGTTCGTGATTCAGTATTTCGTAGGCTCACTTATGACCAAGGCTGGCCTGGTGGCCGCGGAAAGTGCCGTTCGGGCCAATACAGCAATTAGCGACCTTCTTTCGGTGTTTAGGGAGCTGCTCGTATTGGGTAAACGAGACAGTTTTATAGACGCCATTTATAAGGCACGTGTTGCGGCGGCAGGAAGCTCTGCAACGCACTACTACTTGTCCGGGATGCCGCGCTACATAATTGAGGCAGCACTTCTTGTAGGCGTGGCCATATTTGTGTTGGTTCAGGCATTGTCTGGTGACATCATTAGGTCCGCGGGGACAATCGGGGTATTTCTTTCTGGAGGCTTTCGATTGACGGCAGCTCTATTGCCTCTGCAGAATGCCCTTCTTACAATGAACTCTGTGGTAGCTTCGGCCAATACAGCAAACCAAATTTTGTCCCTAAGGGTTGACTCGCGTAGAGATATCGAAGAAGACTATGAACGCGAACCACCTCAAGAAAAAGAATCCGGCCCCCTGGGCATAGAAGTAAAGAACGTATCATTCACTTATCCTGACGCTCTTAATGCCGCAGTAGCCGATATAAGTTTTGAGATAGCAGCGGGTTCTCAAATTGCGTTGATGGGCCCATCAGGCGCTGGGAAGTCAACAATCGCAGATCTACTTTGTCGTGTACTCGAGCCCACAGCCGGTTCTATCACCCTAGTTGGCAGCAAAAACTCGTCATTCAAAGCACTGAAAGGTCAAGTCAGCTACCTACCTCAGAGCCCAGGGCTTGTTTCCGGAACAATTGCAGAGAACGTCGCCTTGGCTGAGAAAATCCAAGACATTGACCGAGCAAAAGTCCTACAAGTAATGAATCTTGCGCATTTGGGGGAACTTCTGGCAGAGCTTCCTCAAGGGATCGATACTCCACTGGGAAAACTCAAGGATGGTTTGTCTGGTGGCCAAATTCAAAGGCTTGGATTGGCTAGGGCCCTGTATTCAGAACCAGGCTTACTTGTTATGGATGAAGCGACCTCCGCCCTTGATGCTGAGTCCGAGGAACAGATACAAAAGGCCTTGAGTGAGATGCGTGGAAAAGTCACAGTTGTCCTTATTGCACATAGGCTGAATACCATACAGCATGCGGATACCGTCATTCTCGTTGAAAGTGGTCGCGTCAAAGACTCAGGGACTTTTAAAGAGCTGATTTCGAGAAATCCGGGAGTTGAGCGGGTCGTCGATTTGATGAGGATAGACAAAACCTAATTGAAAAGAGTTTCGAGTAAAATCTTAACATTCTGGTCCACGGGAACAGTACCGTCGAGAACAATGGTGGCACGGTAAGGAGATTCGTAATCTTGCCCAACACCAGATAGGTTAGGTAGCTGCCCTGCCTCGGCCTTCTTGTAGAGACCCTTTGGGTCGCGCTGCGCACAAAACTCTGCTGGAGTGTTAACCCAAACTTCCGCAAAATCCCCATCGGGGAACATGTCCTTGGCCTGGTCGCGGTCGCTGGCAAAGGGGCTAATTAGGGCAACGATCGTTACCAAACCTGAGTCGTAAAGGATGTGTGCGACTTCTGCTACACGCCGCACGTTCTCAGCTCTATCTTCTCTAGTGAAGCCCAGGTCCTTGTTGAGTCCGAGCCGCACGTTGTCGCCGTCAAGAACATAAGAGTGGAGACCCATACCGAAAAGTTTCTTCTCCAGGGCGTTTGCAATCGTTGACTTTCCAGATCCTGACAGACCTGTTAGCCAGATAACTTGAGCCTTCTGGTTTTTCTGGTTTGCTCTCGCTTCACGATTGACCTCATAGTGGTGCTCTGAGATGTTGGCACTTCTTCTCAAGGCGTGGATTACCATTCCGGCCCCGACAGTATTCATGGTTGCCCGATCGACCAGTATAAAGTTCCCCTTAAATCGGTTCGACTTGTATGGGGCTAGAGCAAGCGGTGCATCGGTTGCTATCTCAACCACTCCGATTTCGTTCATCTTCAAGACTCGTGCAGCATCGTGCTCACCACTGTTTATGTTAAGAACGTGCCTAAGGGACGTGACAATTGCGGGGATTTTAGTGGAGCCTGAGATCAAGTAGTAGCTCTTGGACTGAACTAGATCCTGCTCCCCAAGCCACACCATAGTCGCGGCAAAACGGTCTGCTGGCTTAGTTGCATTCGATGCCAATTCAACAACGTCTCCACGAGTAACATCAACGTCCGGCTCCAGAACCATAGTGATGGCCATGCTATCCTCGGCGCGTTTTATATCCCCGACGAATTTACTCAGCCGCGAAACCTTCGCCGTCTTACCAGCCGGCAGCACAACAACCTCGTCCCCTACGGAGAATGATCCGGCAATGACTGTTCCTGCGACACCTCGGAAGTTTCCAGCCCTCGAAATCATTTGGACACCTAGGCGCGCTAGATTTTCAACTTCTTCATCAACATCCCACTCTTGGATGTACTCGAGTAGGGTAGGGCCTTCGTACCACGGCATGTTTTCAGATTTGTAAACCACATTGTCACCAGCCAATGCGCTTAAGGGGATGAACTGAATGTCAGAAATCTCCAAGCGGGTAATGGTCTCTTCCAGGCCCTTCTGAATTTCCTCAAATAGTGGCTGGCTATAGCTAGCCCCATCCAATTTGTTGACAACGACGGCAATCTTCGTGACACCCATCAGAGAGCAGATCGTTAAGTGGCGAAGAGTTTGGGTTCTGATTCCACGGGTTGCATCCACAAGCACGAGAGCGATATCAGATCTCGAGGCTGCGACCGCCATGTTCCTGGTGTACTGCTCGTGACCTGGAGCATCGGCAATGATAAGTCTTCTCCCATTCAGGAGATTCATTGAGCGATAAGCAACGTCAATCGTGATGCCTTGTTCCCGCTCTGCTTCCAGGCCGTCTGTTAGGAGAGAGAAATCTATTTCTCCAGATTTCACTGTAGATCCAGAACGCCGAACTGATTTCGCGGACGCAACGGTGTCTTCAGGCACGCTGTCTGTTTCAACGAGGAGACGCCCAATCAAAGTGGATTTCCCGTCATCAACCGATCCGCAGGTCAAAAGTCTGATTATGGGCTTTTCCATTACAAGAAACCTTCAACCTTCATTTTCACCACCGGGACTTCTATTCTTCCGTGGATTACAAGTACAGAGCCTGTTTACCTAAATCGTACATTTGATCAAGAACGAACATATGGAACAGCCGACCCTTTGATCATCACCTCAATATCTTAGTTTGGGTCCACAAAACCCGTCTTCAACTACGATAAACTTATCGAGTTGACTGTATTACAGGAAACCCAGCGTTTGTAGCTCAACGGATAGAGCATCTGACTACGGATCAGAAGGTTGGGGGTTCGAGTCCCTCCAAGCGCACTTTGAATTTAAAACTACCGTGCGAACCCTATTTTGCTTTATTCAATTCGAACAAGGTATCACTTCCGGCAACAACCACCCTATATCCCAAATCGATCAGTAGTTTTCGAGCAGCCTTTTTTCCTAGGTCTTCCTCAATCACAACCCACCTGGGTAAATTCTCCTCAGATAACCCCCGGATCACTTCTGACTCCATTCCTTGGACATCCACTACTAGTAGTGTTTTGGCGGCTTCACGAACGAAGTCTTGTGTTCGAATAACCCGCACCTGTAACTTTTCGATAGCGCTGATCCAGTCAGGAATGCGTTCAACATATGCAGCTCCCCGCCATGAGTTCTTGTAGATCCAATAGACCACTGTGGCTCTGCTACTCGACCCCTGACCTAGCGCCCAGTTGTTGTGAGGACCATTTCCGTTCATCTGAATTGCTTTCGCGGGTTCAATGTGAAAAATGTCTATCGTTGAGTTGCTTGACCCTGCAGCGCAATTTATGATTTCTACGTCCGGCCTAGCGTTGTATAAATTCCTCAGCTCCTGACAGTAGTAAGGGATCGGCTCAATCAAGCGAGCAAAGAAGCGACCTGGAGTCTGAATAAATCTTCGAAGAGGGTCTGACTGAATGCCATCATTGGCACCTATCTGAATAACGTCAATGTTTCGATCAACATCAAATATTCTCTCAAGGTAGTTTTCTAATCGCGAACTCTCTGTAGGAAGCTTAAATAGGGGTGCAGTAGAAGCAAGCACCCTTCCCAGGTAACCACGCAGGCTCCCAAGCACCCGCACTAGCCAGTGCTTACCATATCTATTTCCAGCCCATCTCTCAACCGCGACAAAGTCATATTTCACTTTTTGAACCCTTTGTCCACTAACTTGCTTTTTAACCCAGCGCTGATTTCCGTCTCTTGACCAGGCTCCTAGTTGCACGTTTAGCGGTTTCTTATCAATTGACGAAACAAAAGTGCCTAGTGTTTCATACTCACTAAAGCCGGACAACTCATCGAAATCAATGGAATTGATTACTGCATTCCACCACTCTGACTGGTGGCGCTTCTCTACGTAAGAGAAAAAAGCTCTTATTTGATCGCCTGTGATGGGGAAATTTTGCGCGATGAACGAATTCGGATGAGCTTTATCCAATCCTAAAAGCCTGTCAATGTTCTCAAAGTAAGGCAGGTGATACTCCGAACCTAAGTAGTATCGACAATTTCCTTGGAAATCAAAAAAAGAGAGATCCTGTAATGGAACAGTGTCCGCGTCCCAAATCACAATTCGATCAAAGTGGGCAGCCTTCTTTAGAGCCGACAGCTTGATTAGCTGCTGTAAATACCACCCTCTTCGAGCTGGTAAAGCAGCTCCTTCACATCGACTAAATTTTTCTGAGAAATCCTGAGTGAAGATAGACTCTGGAAATACCGTGACTTGGACCGGTGAGTTATCCACAAACTGCTTCACTTGGCTATCAGGAACAATTAGCCAATACTCTGAAGCTGGGACTAAAGCAATTAGCTGCGGTCCAGTTAGTTTCCACGACTCGATGCAACCGAGCTCTGCAACGGAAACAACTAAATTCGGCTCAAGTCCGATCTGTTTACGTGACACGAGAATGTCCTCGACTGACAAAAGTTTTCAACATTCACCAGACTAAACCATTTGCTACTCAGCATCTATAGGCTGGGGGGCGAGTACCTCCAAACCGACTGTTCGATCAATACCCCTGATTTTTCGGGGTGTAGAAACTCCAGTCAAGTAGTAAACCTACCGATTGGAATCTATAGATGCTAGTTACCGATCTGGCGCAAGCCTATTGGGCAGTATCTAAAGTCGAAAAAAAAGACCCTATTTGATTGCGAAGATGTATTTGGTTGTGTAGTTGAACCATTTAAATGAGGTGCATGAATTAGAAACTACCCACTACTTGTGAGCTTTGGGATAAAGTGCCAAGAGGCCTGACCTGAACGCTAACCTGCGCGGTCTCGTAGGGGGGTTTCCTCCATTAAGTTACTGCTTGCCCTCAGCCTAAACCACAACAAATCGAAACGGAACTGACCCCTGGCTGGGAAATGGAACTGACCCCTGGCTGGGAAATCATCTCGAAATGCCAACTAATCTAATATCCTAGTTGGACAAGAATAGTTTGTTTTATTCTCAGTAAGAATTTTCCAAATCTAGAGCTAGATTCACTTGGTTCAAGTTATGTTGTCTACAGAAAGGTAAAGGATCATTTACACACATCCGATAGATAGAAAGAAGCGAGCGAGTTTTCTTAATCCTTTGGAATATCTTCCGTACAACAGGTTCCAGTCAAATGTTTACTCACAAAATGGGGAAGACGGAATTCTGCAAGTAATTCTTGATCAACTCGGAATTTTAAGCAATGAGCAAAAGTGGTGCGTAGAATTTGGCTCTTGGGACGGTAAACACTTAAGTAACACTTTTAATCTTGTCGAATCCCACGGATTTGCAGCTGTTTATATCGAGGGGGACGCAGACAGATATGAGGACCTCAAGATTACGGCAAAAGAGAATCAACTAATTCATCCAGTTCTTGCATTTGTTGAATGGCAATCTTCGAGTCAAAACACACTAGATAAACTTCTAAAGCAGAGCCCGTTACCTGAGAATTTTGATGTACTTTCGATAGACATCGATTCCTATGACTTGGACGTGTGGGACTCATTAGAGAACTATTTTCCCAAAGTCGTAGTTATCGAAATTAATAGCAGCATTCCTCCGGGTATCGTATGGCGACACGGTCCGTCCACACCGGGGAATACATTCACTGCAACCATCAATGTTGCGAAGGTCAAAGGCTACACGCTGGTGTGTCATACGGGGAATTTAATTTTTGTCAGGGATGACTTTGCTAAAAACCTAATGATAGAAGCAAAGTTCAGGATCTTTCCCGAACTCCTTTTTTTACATCACTCTGATTGGAAACCAAAAGGTGGATTTGGAACAGGTCCGAATCTATTTGCTAAGGCGCGACATTTGATTTTGGTTTTCTTTGGGGCTTGGAAAAAGCTAGCACGCGTATCTTTTCGTGCCCGTAAACGCCCCTAACCAGACATAGCTTGATAACTGCGCATGAAATACACGCGCCACACCATCAAGCCACAGGAGCGCAAAAACCTTGAAGCGTCGTCCGATCAAGCAACCTATTTAATGCACAGAAGCACATCGCCGATATGATCACTGCACTATTGGTTCGATTCAATTTTTCCAAAGACTCTTTCTGATTCCTCAACACTCTGCGATAGGGAAGCAATGTCTTGCGCAAAAAATTCCCACACGTACCTTGTGGGAATTGCCCGCTCTGGCATCGCTTTGGAAACTTCCAAAAGAACCAAAGCCATTTCTTCCACGGCTTTAGTTGTGTGATCTATACCGCTTGCGTGAACAATCGGGACAAAGCGACTCTCGATGATTTGGACTGGTTTATGGAATTTGCATCCATAAACGTTACTTAGATCCAACGCTATCGCGCCGCCTCTGTCCGCCCAGCTTAGATTCCCCAGAGTGCTGCCAATGTCTTCAGAACACGTGCTTCCACAGATTGTTTCTAGTGCCAGTGTCACTTCTGAATCTTGAGTGACTTCGGAGAGTATTCTCACTGTGTCTCTCCAGAGATTGCGTTCCTGGCGAACATCGGGGCTTCCTAGAACCAATGTCTCAACCTTTAAGAGCGCGGCAATTTTCAGAAGAGCGACGGCCCTAATCTCCACATTCCGGAGGAACGAATTGTCCTGTGTCGACAGCCCGAACATCAGCCCCTGGAGAGAGGTCACCTCTACGCCTGCCGAGGCAAGATCATGAACGAAGTCTAGACCTGGCTGGTTGCTTTCAACTTTGCTTCCCAATCCAAAGTGACTTGGGGCTAGCGAGACCTTACGTTCACGAATACACTTCAGTAACTTAAAGTTAGCCAAGTTCACGGTCCTTAAGCCCACAAAGCTAACCCCAATCTCTAGGGGACTGTAAATCACGATCTTAGGTACTCAAGGGCTTTGTTCCTTGAGTAATTGAGGTCAAAGAAATAGTCTCTCCCTGGCAAGCAGAGTGTTTTTATGTCATACGTCTGGCCCTTTGCAGCGTTAGACATATCCTTGAGGCTGGGCTCAAACTCTGTCCCAGTTACTACTTCAGAAATCGAAATGGGCGCACTCACGACATTGGCGCAAGTTTGATTAATTTCAAGCAGGCCCATTGCTATTGAAATTCCGTCACGGACGTCAATGAATTGGAATCTTGATTCTGGGTTGTATGACGAGATCGAAGACTTGCGACCGAATTTTATGTCGAACAGTAGATTCTTCTTCAACCCAGGGCCAACTAATGCAGGCAGTCGAACAGAAGTCACAACGGGAAACATAGACCTCAGTGTGCTTTCAAAGCGGGCTCGATTCCCTCCATAAGACCCTGGCGGAAGAAGAGCGGACAATTCGTGGGAATTGCCGGATTCGGCGTACACATCGACTGTTGAAAAAAGGAGAACCTTCTTCGCTTGAATCATCCGCCCGATGTTGCTAGAGAGCTTCAGAATATCCCTTAGGTCATTCGAAGGATCAAGATTTGCTTTCCACTTTTCCGCCGTCGGAGCCGCAATTAACAGTCGATCAAAGCTAACTTTGGTGTCAGAGCTCTCAAGAAACTCGCGAGTGACGGGAAAAAATGCATTTAGATTCAGTAAGTTTGAACCTATGAAACCAGAGTGCCCAATTACGCCATCCACAACTGAAAGTCTCGCACAGTAAATGAAAGTAGCAGTCATAGGAGGGGGTTTTTTTGGCTCTTCCATAGCTCTGGAACTAGGGTGCAAGGGTAAGACGGTTCACCTAATTGAGGCCTCAGACACCTTGATGTCACGTGCGTCTGCTGTAAATCAAGCTCGACTCCACACGGGAATGCACTACCCCCGTGACATTGAGACTGCCGCCGAAGCCTACGAGGATTACAGGACGTTTAGCTCTAACTACCCAAAGGCCATAAGAGAAATTGAACAGTACTACGCCATTTCTTCGACTGGCAGTTTGGTTTCGGCGCAACATTTTTTGGAAGTTGCGGAAGGCCTTGGCCTTCCCTTTACTGAGGTAGACCCCCTTAACTTCTTTGCTTCAAGCAAAGTAGACCTTCTAATCCGTGTTCCAGAGGCAACGATAGACCTTGCAGGTCTTACTGAGGATGTAAATCGAAAACTTGCAGCAAACCCGCGAGTAATCATTAAGCGAGCCAACCCGATTACTGGAATTTCTAGGTGGAAAGGTGGGGGTTGGAAGGTGGAATCTAAAAGCGGTAAGACTGAATACTACGATGCCGTAGTTGTGGCAACATACGCTATGTCGAGGCTCTTCGGGTCATGGTTAGATTTGGAACTCCCGACAGTCAAGTCCCAGGTATGTGAAGTGGTCTTGGGAGAGCTAAATGGACTTGGGGGGACAGGCATGACCATAATGGACGGCCCGTTCTGGTCTGTAATGCCTTTTGGAAACACATCTCAACATTCGCTCACAAGCGTAGAACACACCCCTACCCTCGAGAGCCTGGACTCCTTGACGGATTGCCAAAAACTGCATCCAAGCTGCGGAAAAATTATGCAATCCGAGTGCGGGGGCTGCAGTCGTAGGCCGTCTTCAAAAAATAAGCAAACGCTCGATCTTTTCCATTCATATGTTCGTAAAGGTTTGACTTTCGATCTAAAGTCTTCCATCTGGACATTGAAAACAACTTTTGTTGAGAAAGACGGCGGTAGAGGCACTGACAATAGAGTGACGCAGGTGTTTCGGCACAAACAAGGAAAGGCAGCGCTGGTGTTTTCTGGAAAAATTGGATCTGCACCCCGGATTGCTTTAGAAATATCAAGGTGGCTAGATCAATAGTTGAGGAGACGACGATTTTTGAAATAGATGGCAAGCGATTAAGTACCGCGGCCCGCGGTGATGTGGGAGAGAAAAAAGTACCCGGACGTCAACGGGTAATACTTGCAAATTCAAAACTATTTCCTTGCGAAGGGTCCCACCTCCTGCACACCCGCAGATTCCTAAAGTCATTCAAGACCCTGGGCTATAGCTTCGCAGAGGCAGGAGATGAATTTGATCTGACATCGCTCAGTAGATTCGACATTATTTACTTTTCGAATCACGGGGTAGCAGGGCAAACCTCGCTGAGCATCAACCAAGAACGGTTTTTGCTACAAGTTGCCGAATCCATGGCGGCGCCAATTTTTTGGTACTGGCATAAGCTAGAAAACCGCATACGCGAGATCTTCCGCGATAGATACATTTTGACTGGCGAGCAAATGTTATCAGAGCAAGTGAGCCCGAGCCATAAGGATGCAAAAATTGTGGCGGTCGAGAACCGTAATTTTGTCCCCTTGCAGTTTGCGTCTTATCTTCAGAGGTCGCAGGTGGGAACGTTACCTCGCAGCCAGGCAAACTTGGCGACCTACGTAGGGGCACCCTACAAAAAGCACTGGAACAACGCACTGCGGCGCGACCCAATTCGTGCTCGTGTGACTTATACCCCTCCCTTCATACCTGAATGGTTTAGAATAAATGAATATTTAACTTCTGAGTTTTCGTTGGGTTGGCACAGTGACACCAACATTTTAAACGGCGTAGTCGGCGAACGAGTCTTCGACTCTCTTGCACTGGGCGCTCTGATAGTCACTGATAGTCGATTTGCTGAGTCACACACAAACGGTCTTGCGAAATTTGTATCAAGTCAGCATGAAGCCGAAGCGTATATTTTGGCTACTGTTTCAAACCAACGCAGGTACTCAGAGATACAACGGCTTGGTTTTCTTTGGGCTAGGGATTTCGGGACATATCAAACAGTGGCAGAGTCTTTTCTTCGGAAACTTCAAACCCTATGAGCAGCTATCCCCATTGGCTTCAGATTCGCCTACCCCACTCGAGCCATTCAATCTCCAAGAAAATTCGACAGGCTCCGGAAGGAACATCAAGTGTCGAGTAATAAACAGAGAGAGAAAATCTCAGCAGGGAACGAAGACCGCAAGGGGATTAGTGTTCTGATCCCAGCCTTAAATGCATCGAGCACAATCAATTCAGCCATTGTTTCCGCTTGGCTTTTCTCTCCAAAAGGGAGCGAAATTCTGGTCTACTTAGATGGCGGAAACACCGAAACAAGAATTCTCAATCTCATG
Source organism: Actinomycetota bacterium (assembly GCA_046046195.1). Lineage (GTDB taxonomy): Bacteria > Actinomycetota > Actinomycetes > Actinomycetales > Microbacteriaceae > Rhodoluna. The sequence continues at coordinate 43,669 of JBJOKH010000041.1, forward strand.
GTGAAGTTTGGCTTGGTAAAACTCTTTGGAAGCTCAACTACTCAAGGTCCGGCGAATGCGATGAATACTTTGATCGCCCGTGCTTCCAGAAAATTTGTTGCAAGACTTGACGCGGATGACATCATGCTTCCTTGGTCCCACCATAAATCAATTCGACTTTTAGCCGGCGAAGAGGCTGATATTGTTTTCTCAAATGCAATCTTTTTTGGCAGCCGTCTTAGGTCCATCCCTTTTCTACCGCAAATCCCTTTCTCGATTAAATCTTCTGACGTACCCGCATTTCTAACATTCAAAAATCCGTTCGTGCAGTCAAGTATGCTTGCGCGCAAGGATGCCTTGATTAGAGCAGGCGGTTACTTGGATGGAATAGCCGAAGACTATGAGTTGTGGTTACGTTGTCAGGTCAAGGGAATACGCATGGTTCGGCTAGCCCGCTATGGAGTACTTTACCGCATCCACCCAGGACAGTTAACGGACTCTGACGGCTACGCTCAAAGGGTTTTGGATCGTCCCGCTATATCCCAGTTACAACTGAGCGTGGCTCGGTCACTGGGGCAAAAGATAGAAGAGCTGACTTTAAATGAGGCTCAGGCGATCAATCGCGAACGGCTCAATCAGACCATTTTTGGCTTTCGATTAGAGGGTATTCTGAAAAAAAATCACACCACCGATGCTTAGAAAGCGTAAAAACCGGCCGGAGTTGCTTCATACTCAAAGTGGAATCAAAATCACGAGGTGATAGGGAGCTCACATAGTGCACGATTTTATTGTTGCTCTCGCGCTAGAGAAGTTGACACCACTATTTCGATTACAGACATCTGAGGTGCGCATATGAAGTCGCGAGCTGCCCACTTCGAACTCGTCGGTGGGCTTGGAAATCAACTTTTTATCTATGCAGCAAGTCGATACTTGTCAGAGAGACTTAAGATTCAAACGGCAACTTTTTGGGGTCAGAAGAAAAGAGGGGATACCACCCATCTATCTAGTTTAACTTCCTTCGACTTACCTGGCCCCAGGCCCAAAGGAAATGGATTGGTCCTCCGAGTCAGCTTGAAAGTTAGACAGGGAATAAGACGAGGTTTGAAACTGGCCGGCGTAGATTCCGATCTTGCCGAGAGAATTGCAAATTTGCACACGCCTAAAGGCCTTGGTCAGGATATTGGTTTACACAAGGTGAAGCCAGGTTGGATCGTGACCGGGTATTTCCAGACCAGTGAGTACTATCAGTGGCTCAGAGAATACACTCAAGAATTTCCCCTTCAACTTAGAAACCCTTCGTCTTGGTACTTGGACATGGAGAGGCAAATCATAGAGGAGTCGCCAACCGTTATTCACGTCAGAAGAGGGGACTATCTCCTAGATTCAAACAAACAGATAGGGGCACTTTCGGAACAGTATTACCTGAGTGGACTACTGGCGACGCTAGAAAAAGACTCCAATAGAAAGCGACCCATCTGGATCTTCACCGATGACCCTATTCGAGTCAAGGCAGAATTTGCGCAACTGACATCCTTTAATATTCGATGGGTGGACGCCCCAAAAAACTCCGATCCCGCAGAGTCGCTGTTGTTGATGAGCAAGGGTGAGGCAATCGTTATTTCAAACTCGACTTTTTCTTGGTGGGCAGCAGCTCTAGGACAGCATAGGAAAGTGGTCGCCCCTTCGGAGTGGTTTAGGCATATGCCTGAACCGGAAGGCCTACTCCTCAGCCAGTGGACTAGGGCACCAAGTACTTGGCTTGAGGGTAGTGTCGAGGTTTAATGTCAACTCTGGAACTCCACTTGAAAATCCATCCTAAGAAGCCGTCGCCCTTGCGAAGAGCGATCCCCAATAGTTAGATAGGCTCTTGGAATGTCGGTCCGTAAAGCTATAGTGACGGGCGCTCTTGGTCAAGACGGAGCCCTACTGTCGAGCGCATTAGTCGGAGCGGGATATTCCGTGGTTGGAACTAGAGGGAAACGGTCAAGCAACTCAGTAGCCCGCCTTGAAGAGCTGTCTATATTTGGCGACCCTAAACTAAGTATTGTCGAATTGGATCTTGAAAATTCAAGTGAAGTAATTGACTTCATCCAAGAATCTAGGCCCGAGCTTTTCTTCAACTTAGCGTCGCATAGCTTCGTAGCTGATTCAGCGTCTTCCCCCCAGCAAACCACCATGGTAAGCGCGGTAGCTGTTGTAAACATTCTTGAAGCGATGTCGAAAGTGTCCCGAAAGACTAGATTTTTTCAGGCTGGAAGCTCGGAAATGTTTGGTGACTCAGCTCATTCGCCTCAAAATGAGGACTCTAGCTTTGTGCCCAGAAACGTATATGGTTCGGCTAAGGTCTTTGCACACCACATCGCAAAGAACTACAGAGAGAACGCCGGTCTTTTTGCGGCAGCAGGAATTCTCTACAATCACGAGTCGCCACTCCGCGCACCGCAGTTTGTGACTCGAAAGATATCCTCATCAGTGGCGCAAATCAGCCTCGGGGTGGAACAAGAGTTGAATTTAGGAAACCTCTCTGCAATTCGCGATTGGGGATACGCCCCCGAATACGTAGCTGGAATGATGCAGATTTTGGAACACTCAGAGCCAGATACCTTTGTGCTAGCTACCGGAAGGGGTGCTTCAGTTCGAGAATTTGTGCGGCTCGCTTTCCAGGTGATTGGAGTCGAAGTCAAATTTGAAGGCGATGGACTGGAAGAACGGGGCTTTGACGAAAGGACCGGACGCACGCTGGTTTCAGTTGACCCAAAGCATTTTAGGCCTGACGAGGAAGTTCCTCTAATAGGGGATGCTTCAAAGGCAAAAAAATTGTTGGGCTGGGAGGCAAAAACCCAATTAAGTGAAATCGTTCGAATTATGGTGGAGAGCGATATTAAGAATTTGGCAAACAGGAATGCTTGAACAAAAAAACATTCGCGTGCTTTACGATGAACAGATATTTCTGCTTCAGCGACAGGGTGGAATTAGTGTGTATTTTTTAGAAATAATTAAACAGTTCAAGTCGCATCCTGAGCTTGGCGTGACCCCCGTTCTTGCGGGATCAAAATTTCGAAATTCATATCTAAGTATCAATCTTGGGTCAGACCGTTCCGCCTTGTCTTCAACTATTGGTGTTCTTGTTGAAATCTTCCTGACCTCTATTCGAAATAGGCGCCCAGCGAGAATTGCCGACATAGTTCACCACACCTTCTATCTGCCTGGATACTTGGCTCGATTCCCTGGACTTCCAAAAGTAAGCACGCTTTTTGACATGATCCCTGAATATGCTGATAGCGGAATCCGCCTGTGGAGCCCTCACTTTCGAAAGAAGTCTTACCTCAAGCATTCGGGTGCCGTTGTGTCTATTTCGGATAGCAGTACTGCAGACATGAGGAGAAGATATGGATTCTCGTTTCCTGTGCAGACTACCTATCTAGGAGCTTCCTCCGAGTTCACGCCTGGGCTTCCACGTCATTCGTCCCTGCCGATTAGGTACCTACTCTTTGTGGGAAACCGTGGCGGATACAAGAACGCGAAACTTGCATTTGAAGCTTTTTCTGAAGTAGCACACTCTGATAAAGAGGTCTTTCTAGTTCTTTGTGGAGGTGGCCCACTGAGCCATCAAGAAATTCGGATGCTGGAAAATTTAGGCATCAAAGATCAAATAGTTCAGAGAGATTTTCCTTACCATGAACTGCCCACTGTCTACGCAACTGCCCTCGCGCTCTTGTACCCAACTAGGTACGAAGGGTTCGGCCTCCCGCTTGTAGAGGCAATGGCTTCTGGAATACCAGTTCTGGCCTCGTCTACTCCAATCAATCACGAAATTGCAGGATCCGCAGCTAGCTATTTCTCTCTCGATAGTCGAGCCGAACTCACCGAGCTAATAAAAGAGGCGTTGGCCGGCTCTATGAGTTTGAAAGCTAAAGTTGAGGAGGGCATCTCAAGGGCAAAGACTTTTTCTTGGTACCGTTGTGCTGAGCTGACCGCAAAAACATACAGGGAAGTTCTTCTAAAAGAAGGAGGAGAGCCGCGTTGACGAAGAAAAAAACTGCACTAGTTACAGGTATAACCGGTCAAGACGGGTCGTACCTCGCCGAGATACTGCTCGCGAGAGGTTATGACGTTCATGGCCTTATTCGTCGTGCCTCAACCTTCAATACCCAGAGAATTGATCACCTATACATAGACCCCCATGATCCAAAGGCCAAACTTTTCCTACACTACGGAGATCTAACGGACGGTTCCCGACTAGCGACGCTCCTTGCGGAAATCAAGCCAGATGAAATCTATAACCTGGCCGCTCAGAGCCACGTCAGAGTCTCCTTTGACGAACCTGAATACACCGGCGACACAACAGGCCTGGGAACCATTCGCCTACTTGAGGCCATCCGCCAGGCAGTCCCTGAGGCTAGGTTCTATCAGGCGTCTTCTTCGGAAATGTTTGGCGCAGCCATCCCTCCTCAGAATGAATCCACAGAGTTCTATCCCCGCTCTCCTTATGGAGTAGCCAAGGTTTACTCATATTGGATCACCAAGAATTATCGTGAGGCCTACGGCCTTTTTGCCTGCAATGGAGTCTTGTTCAACCACGAAAGCCCTCGCCGCGGAGAAACATTTGTGACTCGCAAGATAACTCGAGCGGTTGCTCGAATCGCGAAAGGCCAGCAAAAGGAACTCTTCCTAGGAAACTTAGACGCTCGGCGTGACTGGGGTTATGCACCGGAATACGTTGTCGCGATGTGGAAAATGCTTCAGACAGATAAACCAGAGGACTATGTCGTTGGCACCGGAACAGATCTGAGCGTGAAGGATTTCGTTCGACTTTCGTTTGAACATGTTGGTCTGGACTGGGAGAAGTACGTGAAGTTTGACGAGAAGTACCTCCGCCCTACAGAGGTAGACAGTCTTGTTGCAGATGCCTCAAAGGCTGAAAAGGAACTTAGCTGGAAAGCAAGTGTTGGGCCAGAACAGTTAGCCTCAATCATGGTCGACCACGATATCGCAACAATCGAAGGCTTTGTTCCTGATAAGCCAGTCGGCAAAGTCTGGTCTGAGGCAATTAGTTGAGTCCTAGGGTTGGAATAGTTGTCCCAACCCTTGGGAAAAGACCCGACTATCTGAAGCAGTGCCTTACCTCAATTCGTTGCGCTGGCGAAGCACATATTCTTCTAGTTGCACCAAAAGAGTTCAGCCCTGACGAACTCAAGTCCCTGTCGCTAATTGATGCTTCAGTTGAGGACAAGGGAGAAGGTTTGGCCGCTGCAATCAATTGGGGGATTGAGTCCCTCCCTGTAGATATTGAATACGTCACCTGGCTTGGCGATGACGACCTACTAACAAAAGGTTCACTAAAGAGATCTCTTGAGGTATTGGACTCAAGTAAAGACGCTGTTATGGCATTCGGAGCTTGCGATTATGTTGACGGCGAAGGAAGAGTCATTTGGAACAACCGATCTGGTCAATGGGCTGTTCCGCTGCTTAGCTTTGGGCCGGATCTGATTCCACAGCCAGGAGCACTTTTTAGTCGAGCAGCCTTCGAGAAAGTTGGAGGACTCAGAACTGACCTCGGCTGGGCTTTTGATTTCGATCTGTTTCTGAAGTTTTCCAAAATCGGAAAGATTAAATACCTAGACCAAAAACTTGCCCAATTCCGTTGGCACCCTGAGTCCCTGTCTGTTGAGCACCGAAAGAAGTCAGTGGCCGAGGCCAGTCAAGTGAGGGTATCTCACCTACCTCTATTGCTTAGGCCAATTTCGTTCCTTTGGGAATACCCAGTGAGGCAAGCTACCCTAATAGCGGGAAATCAGGTAACCGCAAGAGCAAAGTCGAAGGCAAGAAGCAAATGAGGATTTATGTTGCAGGACACCGTGGACTTGTTGGCTCAGCGATTGTTCGAGCAATAGAGCCGAGGTCTGATCACAGCTGGTTTGGCAAGACTCGCTCGGAACTCGATTTACTTGATCGCAAAGCAGTCTTTGAATTTGTGAGCGGAGAAAAGCCCGATGCGATTATTGTCGCCGCCGCCAAAGTAGGCGGTATTCACGCCAACAACACCTATCCGGTTCAGTTTCTCAGTGAAAATCTCCAAATTGAAACTAACTTGATGGATGCGGCACATGCTGCAGGAATTCCGCGCCTTTTGTTTCTCGGGTCATCCTGCGTCTACCCAAAGCTTGCTCAGCAGCCAATCAAAGAAGAGTACTTACTTACCGGAGAGCTTGAAAAGACAAATGAGGCATATGCCCTCGCAAAGATTTCGGGTCTCAAGCTAGTGCAGGCCTATAGAACTCAATACGGTCATAAGTGGATCTCAGCCATGCCTACAAATATGTATGGGCCGGGAGACAACTTCGATCTTGAAAACTCCCACGTACTGCCAGCCTTGATTAGGAAGTTTCACGATGCAAAAACTCAGGGAGATAGCCAAGTGACCCTCTGGGGCACCGGGTTACCGCTTCGCGAGTTCTTACACTCGGATGATCTTGCCTCTGCCTGCCTCTATTTGCTTGAGAACTACAACGAAGATATTGCAATCAACGTTGGAACCGGCAAAGACATCTCAATCAAGGAGCTAGCAGACCTCATACGGGGAATAGTTGGTTTTGAGGGTCAGATCGAATGGGATAGTTCAAAACCTGATGGCACGCCTAGAAAGCTACTTGATGTGTCTCGAATTACAAATCTCGGCTGGAAAGCTGAAACTGAACTCCGAGACGGCCTCGAAAGCACGTACGCCTGGTTCAAGGCGCACGGAACTCATTCAAACTTTTCCAAGTAGTTCGAATCATCGGGCGACATTCAATGAAACAACACGAATCATTTTTTGCTCACCATTCTGATTTGCCACACCAGCTGTCTTTGAAGTAACCAAAAGCTCGCTCGCCTCTTGAGCATTCTGAAAACTCAACGACATAGCAAATCTTCCACCTGGAACCGTCACTACCCCCTTGGATTCACCCAGGGTGAATTCAAGGTCGGTTCCAGCCAGGTTTTCCCCAAGTTCAATCACTAAATCAACTTTGGCGTTCGCCGGAAATGGCTTGTTTGGAGTGATAACAGTTTCCAGACCGCAAGCCCAATCAGAGTTAGCCGAGTCCGAGCAAATGTTTGAAAAACTCTGTAGCTCTAAGTTTCGAGGTAGTGTGACGGGCTCGCCCTTTAAGGAATAGAGCTGATAGCCAGTTCCCGTTAGGTGAGGTTCGCCAAGTTCGGTCAGAGGGTCTCCAAACACTAGGAACCACTCAGCCTCGGGATCGACTGCAGATCTGTCAAACTCTGCGTGAGTGCCACCGATTGCAGTGGCACCGCCAGATTGCGAGTAGAAAAGGGTTCGCTGCATAAGGACCCCATCGTTTCCAAACAAGACAGTTTTGTCCAATTCCTCTTGAGGCAAGTAGTTGCTTAGTAAGCGACCAATCTGTTGGTAGGCGTCGCCCTGCCCGAATGTCTGATTAAGGAAGTTCGTGATGTGCAACCCGGCGTATCCTGAGGCAAATAGTGAAACAGAGATTGCAATTGCCATGGCAGCCTTGCTGCTCCAGAGCCAAAAAACAGATATCGCTACAGCAAGAATGATGAGGATGGAGCTTATCTCGACGTTTTTGATGTGCATCGCAAAGTCGGGGGCATCAATCCAGTTGGCGCCGAAGGGGATTCCTTGGGTGAAAAGGGCATAAACACTAAGAACTACAAAGATCCCAACAACAATTCGTTTGGTCAGGTTAGTTCGTTCTGCGTCACGCCTTACATAAGCCTCAATCAGCACCAAAATAGCTAGCGGAATCAGGTAGCTGTAATAGCGGGTGTGCATCCAGGTATTGAGGTTTTGCCATGCTTCGAAGAGTGCGCTAACAGCCATCATGTTCAGAAGCGCTATCCCAAACAATGCTCGGAATTTATTGGCGGCGAAAAGTTCTTGGTCTCGTTTCAAAGTTCGAATTAGTCCAATTAGGGCTACTGGAAGGGCCACGCCAAGAATCATCACAATCATCACCGTTTGGCCAAATGCCGTCTGGGGAACGTTCAGCCAGGTATTGGTATTCAGAGTTTCTGCTACAGCCTCACCTGACGACACAGCATAACCATATGAACCAAACAAGCTAAATCCGTTTGGACCAGCTATCAAGTACCCAAGTCCCAGCTTGCTTACCAATAGCGCGCTCAAGAAAGTGCTGATTCGAAGCAGGGATGATTTCAGGATTGTTTCATTGGTTGACCAGACCGTAAGGAAGATGTAAATCACGAAAGCAGGTACAACAAAAAGAGCATGCGGTTTGGCTAGAGCTGCCACACCCAGCAGTGAACCCAACCCCAGCCAAATCAGAATTCGATCTGTGTTTCCGAACCTGACAAGCGCATAAATAAATAGGACCATGAAGAAGTTGAATATTGATTCGGGCATGAAATAAGCAGTGTAGGTACCAAAGGTTCCAAGTACCGTTGCGAACCAGCCTGCTGCCCCAAACAACTTGCTACCGGACGAGAGGTGCTTTGCCAACAGGTAAACGATGATTCCGCTTGCAACCACAAAGCCGGCGTTGATTGACCTTGCGCATTCATAGAAGTCGGGTCCGCAGGTTTTTGTGACGCTGTAAACCACTTGGAAAAGGTGATTCGGGTATCCGGACTCCGAGAATGCTTTGTAGTGAGCATCGAGAACATAAACGTACTCATCAATTAGGACAGAGACCGTCACGCCAGCTAGACGGGCTGTCAATAGCCAATAGGCCAAACCTGAAGCGATGGCGAGTGCTAGCCACTCAAATGGCCTTCTGTCCCAAAAATTATTCTTGCCTGAATTCTGAGCTTTAGATTTGAATTCCCCTGCCGTGGTTGAGCTGACGGCTGCAGTCAGCGACTCACTGGTTGTGCCAACAGCTGGGTTACCCGATCTATTACGCTTTTTCTTGGCCATCTTTAGAACCCCTTATGTGTGGTTCTATATTCGCAGATAAGCCCGTCTTTGACTGGCTCTGGAATACTTATCCCATGCCTCAAAAGCAGCTCATCCTTCATGTTGGTTTCCATAAATCCGGAACAACCGCTCTTCAGGAGACTTTTTTCGCTCAACGCAAAGAACTTGAAACTCAAGGAGTTCTCTACCCAAGTGTGGGCTGGCAAGCCCACCACAGGGTCGCTTGGGCTATGGCCAGAAGGCGCTGGGGTTGGAAAGACCGCGGAGGCAAAACCACACCATACAGCACCTGGACCAGAATGCTTTGGCGGATAAAACTTTCTAAGTTGGACAAAGTTGTTTTAAGTAGTGAATTCTTCAGTGAACTTACGCCGGAAAAGATCCAACTTCTAAAGAAGCAAATGAAGGGTCGACAAGTGAAGGTCCTCTTCACGCTTCGGCCTCTTGTAAAGCTTTTAGCATCTTCCTATCAGCAATATCTCAAATACGGACTTAAGGAAGATTACGTCACCTGGTTGCATTCTGTGCTGGATGTTCCAGGTGAGTCGAAACTCAATCCAACCTTCTGGAAGCGACACATGCATGGCGAGGTTGTCGAAAGGTGGGCTTCAGTTTTTGGTGCCGAAAATGTGACCGTAGTTATTGTTGACGAACAAAAACCTGAATTCTTGTTTGATTCGGTAAATGACTATCTAGATCTTCCAAGGAGTTTCTTGAAGCCACAGGCAACTGGAAGCAACCGATCACTTTCTCTAGAAGAGCAGACCCTGCTGCTTGAAATAAACAAGCGCTTTCCCAAAGAAAGAAGCTGGCCTGAGTACCTAACCTTTATCCGTAACGGTTATGTGCGTGAACTTACGGACAAGGTTCCTGTCAAAGCCGGCAAGGAAAAGCTACCCACTCCGTCTTGGGCAATTGATGCTGGAAACAAGATTGCATCTCACAGCAAACAAAAGCTTCAAGAACTGGGTGTCACAGTTTATGGAGATCTGGAATCACTAGACAGCGCCCTGGTACTGGAGGGTGTGCCGACGTATCCAGAATCGATTGACATCGAAACCATTGCTCGGGCAATGCTGGTTTTTAGGGCAGCAACAGCAAGCAAGTTTGCAATCTCTTGGTTGGTTCGAGGATTACTCAGTCAGCTGAAAAAAGGACTTAGAACTATACGAATCCGCTAAGAGTTAAAAACTCTAGGCATTTTCTAAGCTTTGGCAGCACACCCCAGATACTTGATTAGTGGCTTGGTTCTCGATTTTTTCGCTTTCAGCCATGAAAGCAACGAACTCCGATGAACGTAGATAAAACCTAAAGCCAAATAAACTAAATCAAATGATTCAAACCAAGCAAGTTATTCAGGTCTCGAGTGGTACAAAACTCACTGAAATTCTCAAAAACTTCCTTTTGTCAGATCAAGATTTGGTCTTTCTCGACGAAAACACAGTTATCACACAGCCTCACCTTGAACTACTGACCGACTTCCCAAGGAGCGCATCGGCCGCCTTGGTGGGACGCGAAACTAACTTCGCAGACACACATGTTTCAAGGGGCTCTGTAGTTAGCGCGAGCTCCGCCTCACACAAAGTCACCAGCCCCAATCGAGTTTTCACCGGCGCCCTCTATCTGTCCCAAAAACAAAGACCAGAAATCGAGAAGACCCTTTCAGCCGCGATAGCTTCCAAGGCCACTGGTCAGGCCCTCGATCTAGCCTTAGTTGCACTTGTTCGAGGAAACCTGAGGGTTGATGCTGTCGAACTTTTAGAAGCGCCGTTTGTTAGATCTATAGATTCCGACAAAAAGGATAAGACTGCCAAACAAATCCAAAAGCTGAGTATTCCGAGGCTTCGCCTGAAGCTTGCCAACCGGGCCAACGACGGTTTCTTCTCAGTGTATGTCTTAAGGCGCTTTTCTAAGCTCCTGACTTGGGTCGCAGTGAAGATTGGCGCAACTCCGAACCAGGTCACTATCGCGTCATTTGCAATTGGTTTGTACGCGGCTTTCCTTTTTTCCCAAGGGGACTTCTGGTCACTAATCGCTGGAGCTATTCTTCTACAGCTGAGCATCATCGTGGATTGTGTTGACGGTGAACTCGCTAGATACACTAGAAAGTTTTCGGAACTTGGCGCATGGCTCGATGCCATCACAGACAGGGTCAAGGAATACGCGGTGTTTCTTGGACTTGCATACGGTGCCTACGTTCAAAACGGTCAGAACCTTTGGGTGCTTGCAGCACTGCTTATGTCTTTGCAGACGTTCAGGCATCTTTCTGACTACAACTTCTCACAGGTTGTGAAGGCTAGAGACGAAGAAGTCGAGCCGGTCCCGGTTGACTTTATGGCGCAGTGGGACGGAGTCGAAGAAGATAGCACCCCAGAGCCTAAAGGCTTAGCTGCCAACTACTACTTCCAAAGAGTCAAATACTGGGCTGGCAAAGTAATCACTTTCCCAATCGGCGAAAGATGGCTCGCAATTTCCTTTACGGCTGGCGTTGGCGGTGCAATTCTGACATTCACTGTGATGCCAATACTTGCTCTGATATCGATGGCCTGGGTCTACCGAGTCCGGATTGCAAAATCTCTGCAGATGACAAAGAGCAAGATAAAGTCCCTGGTTATTCTCAGGCAGCTCGATCTTGGTTGGGCTCAGAGCAGTGTTTCGAAGCGCTTTGATTGGCTTGAGCCTTCAATACTCAGAGCTATTGAGCTTGGGATATTTATTATCTTTTTCGTCGTCACTGGACATTTCACCGGAGAATCTGGAATCGCAGCTTTCGTGATCTTGTTCTCTATTGCTTTCCATCACTACGACAACCTTTATAGGGCCATGCAAGGAGAGCAAAAGCCTAAGTGGCTTAGCTGGGCGGGGCTAACAGTGCCAGGAAGAATTCTGTTGATTGCTGTTGTTGATCTACTCGGCCTCGGCCTGGCGCCTTTGGCTGGTTACTTCTTACTTCTATTCCTACTTGTTAGCTCAATCCAATGGGTACTACACAGAAAGATGGCAACAAACTCCTAGAAACTCGAAGGTTAATCACAGCCTGTTGGTAAGTGGTTCCGGAAAGCATTGGGTCTAGGGTTGTTTCAGAGAGTTAAAGTGTTTCATTGAGGGGGATACAAGGATGTCTATAACCATGGAATCTAAGGAAATCACCCGAACACAGAGATCGATCGCGACTACCCTTGTAGGTCTTTTGGCTATGGCGTCGATCGTTGCATCTTCAACGTCCGCCAGCGCTACAACCGCTGCGAACCCCACAATTATCTTCGACGGAAATACTCTTGCAAACTCTGTGCCTGCATCGGAAGCAGCAACGAGAGTTTCAGTCGATTCCCTCCGACTTTCCACCGAGTCATTGACCAGAACAGTTGCAACGAGTCGAACCGGTTACGCCTTTGCGGGATGGAGTCTTACAAGAGGGGGACTTGCAGCAACCGACATTACGACCGCTACAACCAGTGATACAACCAGGACCCTTTTCGCTGTCTGGAACACCGTCATCAACTACAACACAAATGGAGCTGATTCAGGCAGCCCCTTCGGAAACGTCGTAAATGAAGTTTACCGATTTGGAGAAACTAGGACGCTCCCAACTGTCGGCACCATGGTCAAATCCGGCTTTGCATTTGGTGGGTGGATGCCTTCGACGCTGTCGGCAAATCGTTCAACCTCGTACACAGCAGCATCTAATGCCGTGGGAAACCCAACGCTTTTTGCTGCCTGGATAAAGACTGTCACCTTTAATGCCAACACCGCGGCCACAGGAACAATTCCGGTTGCGCAGATTTTCACCGCAGGCGGAGCACCACTAAAGCTGCCAGTCATTTCCGAGATGACCCTGAGAAAACCGGGCTACATCTTCGCAGGTTGGTCACTCACCAGCACTGGGAACGTAGTTTCGAACCCCGGAAGCTACATACCTCTTGTCTCGCAGCAAACTCTCTACGCGATTTGGAAGGTTCAAGGGACTAAAGCGACAACCAGGGTGTTTTTCAATCCAGACAAATCAACTCTTCGTGCTGCGCAGAAACTAGAACTCCGAGAACTAGTGGACAGCCTGAAAGGTCGCACAGCCATCAAAATTTCAATGGCTGCTACTAGGTCACGCGGCGATGTGGCCTCGCTAGGAAAAGCAAGGAACAGTGCCGTGGTTGCCTATCTTCGTTCTCTGGGAGTCGAAGCTACATTCACAAGGACCAGCACTATCGGAACTAGCTCATTGTCGACATCACCAAAAAACAACCGAGTTACCATTTCTGCTAGCTGGACCAACCCGCCTAACTAAGTAGTTCCAGCAGAGCCTTAGCCGCATTGTGGCCGGCGATACCGCTAACCGCACCACCACGCCTTGCACCCGATCCACACACAAGCAAGTTATCTCTAGTAGTTGCAACCCCCCAACGTTTAGCAGGCGTTGAAAGATCTTCAGTGTCCTCAACAAACGGCCACTCAAGCGCTCCATGAAAAATGTTTCCACCAGGAAGCCTCAGGGCATCTTCTAAGTCTTGCGTTGTTTTGGCTTCAATGCAGGGATTACCATTTTCATCGACCATCAGAAGATCCTCAATTGGCTCGGCAAGAACAGAGTTCAGCGAGTCAATGACGGCTTGCTTAAGTGCCTCTCGCATGTGACCATTGTCCTTACCTGAAAGGAGCGAGTGTGGGGTGTGCAGAGCAAAGACGGTGAGTGTTTGAACACTCTGGTCCTGCAGCTCTTTCGACAAGATGGTTGGGTCTGTGAGGCTGTGGCAATAAATCTCGCAGGGAAGTGGGCTTGGAATCTCGCCCCTCGAAGCTTGGTCAAAGGCGGTCTGCAATTGCTCGTAGCTTTCGTTGATGTGGAAAGTCCCACCAAAAGCAGCAACCGGATCCAAAGTCTCGTCCTTGAGCTTTGGAAGGCGCTTCAAAAGCAGATTCACTTTGACCTGTGCACCATCAGCTTTTTTGGCAGCTGGGACAATTCCAACTTCACCAGTTAGTTTTTCAAGTTCTGTAGGCGAAACGTTGGCCAAGACAAACCTGCCTTTGATTTCTTCCGTCTCCAAAGCCTCGTCAGCGCTTCCTGGGTTGTGAGCTAGATACGAGACGGTTCCGTCTTCGGCGATGTGCGCAACTTCACAATTCGCCACCAACGTCGCCCCAGCAGCAAGAGCTGCTTTCCTAAGGCCATCAGAAACCTGTCCCATTCCACCTATCGGAATATTCCAGTCACCTGTTTCATTGCCAATCACGTGATACAAAAAGCATTTATTTACATCAAGCCCTGAATCAAGATTTTCACCAAAGGTTCCAATCAACCCATCGGTAAGTACTACACCCCTGACCAAATCGGATCCAAAGCTAGATTCAATTGCTTCACCCACCGGCCTCTCAATGAACTCATTCCAAATCTGATCAGAACCGGCAAGCTCCTTAAGCTTGGCCTTTGCCTCTGACCTAGTAGGCAAAGGAGAAAGGACGCTCGGGAAAAGTGCTTTAGCTAGGAGAGTGGTCTTTGAATAAAACTCGTGCCAGCTGGAGAAATCTCCAGCGGCTCCTATTTCTTCAAAAGATTTCTTAGTCTGCTCCTGATCGTGGTTGTCAACCAGCAAACCTTTGTTAGTTCCAGGAAGCGGTGTATAAGAGGAGTAGCGCCTAGGGGCGAGTTTTAGATCGAGACCTAGCTCTTCAATAATCTGCTTAGGCAATAAGGAAACCAGATAGGAGTATCTCGAGAGTTTGGCATCCACCCCTGCAAAGGTTTTCTCAGAGACAGCAGCTCCTCCAAAGTTTGGAAGCCGCTCAAGTAAGGTCACGCTAAGCCCTGCCTTGGCCAGATATGCAGCGGCGGTCAGGCCATTATGACCACCGCCAACAATGACAACGTCTACCTGCTTTTCCATCCCAACAGTCTAGGCATGGCAGGGGATGAGGTTTTGTGAGCGCTAACTTGGGGCCTGGCTTTACAGAGACAATCCCTTATCTTCGGGCCTTGATCTAGCCTGCTTAGGCTGGGGCCCGATTGTTATCTAAATGAAACCGCCACGGGCAGGGGGGTCTATTTCTGCTGGGGTAGCCTATAGAAGTTAGTTGGAGTGAGGGTTCCACCTCAATCCTTTAATACAACCGATAACTAAGGAGAACAAATGAGGGCAACTCTACGCCGTCGTTCAACAATCGGTGTTGCAACTCTTGCAGTTGCAGCACTAGCACTATCGGGTTGTGCAGCTACCACAGAAGATTCAGCTTCTGGTGTTGACTGTGCTCCCTACGAAGCATATCTAGGCAACGAGGGCACCGAGGTTGAGATCTACACAACCATCGTTAGCCCAGAGGCCGACCTATTCCAGGAGTCATTCCTTGACTTTGAAGAGTGCACCGGCATCACCATCAACTGGAACGGAAGCCAGGAGTTCGAAGCTCAGCTACCTGTTCGCGTTGAGGGTGGAACTGCACCTGACCTAGCAATTTTCCCACAGCCAGGTCTTCTAGCGAAGATGGTTGCAACCGGTTCGATGGTTCCAGCTTCAGCTGACGTGGCTGCATCTGTTGATGCAAACTACACCCCAGACTGGAAGAACTACGGAACCGTTGACGGAACCTTCTACGCTGCTCCACTAGGTGCAAACGTGAAGTCCTTCGTATGGTACTCACCAAAGACTTTCGCTGACAACGGCTGGGCAATCCCAACCACTTGGTCAGAGCTACTAGCTCTTTCTGACACCATCGCAGCATCTGATGTTCAGCCATGGTGTGTTGGTTTCGGCTCCGGTGAAGCTACCGGTTGGGTTGGAACTGACTGGATGGAAGACCTAATGCTTCGCTTCCAGGACGCAGCTACCTACGACCAGTGGGTTTCAAACGACATGAAGTTCAACGACCCTAAGGTTGCTGAAGTTCTAGCTGAAGCTGGCAAGATCCTAAAGAACCCTGACTACGTTGGCGACGTTGCTTCAATCGCAACCACCACTTTCCAGGATGGTGGAGCAGGCATCGTTGACGGTTCATGTGCAATGCACCGTCAGGCATCGTTCATCGGTGGAATCCTTGCTGCTGACTACGGCGCGACTATTGTTACCCCAGCTGACACCGACGTTGAGGGTGGAATCACCACTTTCTACTTCCCAGGTGTTTCTGCTGACAACAAGCCAGCTCTTGGTGGTGGAGAGTTCGTAGGAGCTTTCGCTGACCGTCCAGAAGTACAGGCTGTTCAGCTATACCTAACCAGCGCTGAGTGGAACAACAAGAAGGCATCTCTAGGTGGCTGGTTCTCCGCTCACCTAGGTCTAGACACTGCAAACGTTGCTGACCCAGTAAACGCTGTAGCTGTTGAGATCCTTCAGAACGCAACTACCTTCCGCTTCGACGCATCAGACTTGATGCCAGCAGCTGTTGGTGCCGGTTCATTCTGGAAAGAAATGACCGCATGGGTTGCAGAAGACAAGGCTGACAAGGCCGTCCTAGATGCCATTCAGGCATCTTGGCCAGCTAGCTAGTCATCAACAACTAGTTGAATGGTGTGGGCCCAGAGTAATCTGGGCCCACACTTTTCTTAGGGGCTAGCTCAATTGGAGACCGCCCCAAAAAGCAACTAACATCAAAGAACTAAAGCTTTCGCAACATGGCGCAGGGGAGTATCAATGCACGTTATCGACTTGGTCGCCAGGAAAACGGGCTGGGAGATCATCGCCCCGAACCTGATCACGTTGGTATTTGGACTAACCGCCTTCGCTGCAATTGTTGTTCTTCTATTTCTCTTGGCTGAAAGAACTTCGGTTCGCACTCAGGAATGGGTGAAGTATCTAGTCTTCCTAGTCCCAGCAATTCTGCTTTTGCTTATCGGACTTATTTATCCAGCAATTCGAACCTTGATCTTGTCATTTATGGATGCCGACAGCGAAGAGTTTGTTGGAATGGACAACTACGTCTGGGCTTTCACCAGACCAGAGATTCTCCAGGTGCTTACTAACACCGCCATCTGGGTAATCGTGGTTCCTATCGCATCAACTTTTATTGGTCTCGTAATTGCCTATCTAACCGACCGCATGAAAACGGCTGCGGTTGTAAAGTCACTTATCTTTATGCCGATGGCAATCTCGATGGTTGGAGCATCCATCATCTGGAAGTTTGTCTACGACTTCGAACCAAACCTCAAAAAAGTCGACATCGGTCTTCTAAGCTCCATCAGCAAGGCCTTGGGCATTACCCCTCCGAACTGGCTACTAGAGAACCCGCTGAACACCTTCTTGCTGATTGTCGTAATGATTTGGATCCAGACCGGTTTCGCGATGGTTGTGCTCTCAGCCGCAATGAAGAACATCCCAGACGAGGTAGTTGAAGCCTCCATGCTGGATGGAGCCTCCCAGCTCAAGAGGTTCGTTCAAATCACGGTACCGATGATCAGGTCTTCGATTGTGGTGGTGCTAACCACCATCACAATCGGTGTTCTGAAGGTGTTCGACATCGTTCGAACCATGACCGGTGGAAACTTCTCCACTAACGTCATCGCCAACGAGATGTATTCCCAGACCTTTAGGGCCCTGAACTACGGAACAGGTTCCGCCCTAGCAATCATTTTGTTCCTGGGTGTGGTCCCAATCATTTGGTACAACATCAGGCAACTTCGCCTCGAGAGGACGGAGCGCTGATGAACATCCAGAACTCAAAGCCAGTAAAAGCTGCGAAGACCAAAGTGAAGCTTTCAACCCCTGAGGGCCGCAAGAAGATGAAGGACGCCTTCAGCTCTCCCTGGGCCTCGGCGGCAGCTATCATCATCGCGATGCTCTGGACCATCCCAACCTTTGGTCTTTTGGTGAGCTCCTTCAGACCAGAAAAAGACATCAACGCAACCGGTTGGTGGATGTTCTTCGTTCAGCCGAACTTTACTCTCGAAAACTACGAGAGTGCTCTGTTCCAGGGAACTGCTGTCACACCACCGCTTAGTCAGTATTTCTTCAACAGCTTCGCAATCACACTTCCGGCAGCAATCTTCCCGCTGACACTTGCAGTCTTTGCCGCCTACGCCTTGGCTTGGTTTGACTTCAAGGGCAAGAACTTTATCTTCTTCAGCATCTTTGCCCTTCAGGTGATTCCGCTTCAGATGTCACTTGTTCCACTTCTTCAGCTTTTTGCCAAGGGCTTCATGATTGGCGAGGACGTCATCATTCCTCCGCTTGGAATCACCGGAACCTACATTCCAATCTGGATTGCACACACCATCTTTGCTCTGCCGCTGGCAATTTTCCTAATGCACAACTTCCTAAGCCAGATCCCTAGGGAACTGATTGAGGCAGCTAGGGTTGATGGCGCCGGTTGGTTCACACTTTTCCGGCAGGTTGTTTTCCCACTCAGCATCCCAGCGATTGCATCGTTTGCGATCTTCCAGTTCCTCTGGGTGTGGAACGATCTGCTGGTAGGGCTTACCTTCGGTGGTGGTGTCAAAGACATTGCGCCTTTGACGGTCCGTTTGGCCGAGATGGTTGGTACCCGTGGCTCGAACTGGGAAGTGCTTACAGCCGGTGCCTTTATCTCGATGATTGTCCCGCTGATCGTGTTCTTTGCCCTCCAGCGATACTTCGTCAGAGGCCTCTTGGCGGGGTCTGTAAAGGGCTAGATCAGGCCTATAGGCCAGTATTCATGCGGTCCCTGGATTTGGACATTCGGTAAACGGCTGCATTAAAAACCCACTAATCTTGTATCCACTGGGGGAGTATCCCAAAGCGAATGCATCGACATTCCCGGCTTAAATGCCCGGGCATTCGGTCACTAGAAATAGTGACGGAGAGACTCAGTCTTTGGCCAACAACGGGGTTGCCAGTAAAGACTGATTGACCCCAACTTGACCGAAGCGGACTTTCCGCCGGGGAGTCCTCGATTCACAACTGGAGGACACAACACAGTGAAGAAAACCACAATCGCAGTATCAGCCGTTGCGCTGATCGCTTCATTGATTAGCGTTGCACCTGCAACCGCTAATCCTGTATCAGCATCTCGTGCCGAAGTTGGCACACAGTGTGCCGTAAACGGACAGGTTGCAAAAAAGCGTGGAGCAGACGGCTCTGACCTAATCTGCCGCGTAGCAACAATCGGAACCGGTAAGGGAATTAGACAGTGGCTATACAAGGAAGATCCAATCCTTGCTGAGCTAGACATGCTGATTACTTCTGGTCCTGGAGGATTTGACACCTTCGGTACCTCAATCAACTCAGCTCTAAAGGCTGAAGGCCTAGTAGCTGCTGAGCCAACCAAGAGAAACCTTCCTGGTGCTGGTCAGACCGTAGGTCTAACAAGCTTCTTCAACAATGACTCTGGCAAGCCAAACAAGGCTGTAATCGTTGGTTTCGCATCTGTTGGTGGAGTACACGTTAACAAGGGTGCACACAAGGTTTCTGACTTTGTTCCTGCTGTTTCATTGATGCGCGACCCTGTTGCCATCGCTGTTCGCAAGGACTCAAAGTACAAGACATTTGCTGACCTAGTTGCAGACATGAAGAAGACAACCGGAAAGAAGCTAGCTATCGCTGGTGGATCTCTTGGAACTGTTGACCACTTCGCAATTGCAAGCATCTACGAAGAGCTAGGTGTTCCAAAGCGTATGAACTACATTCCTTACGCTGGTGGTGGCGGTGTAGCTGCAGGTATCCTTTCCGACGCATCTTTCGCAGCTGCTGTATCTGGCTACGACGAGTTCGCTCCTCAGATCGCCGCAGGAACCCTTCGCGTTCTTGGAGTTAGCTTCGACACCAGAATCCCTGGTATCAAGGCAAAGACCTTCCAGGAGCAGGGTGTAAACGTAGTTGTTTCTAACTGGCGTGGAATCGCGCTTCCAGCAGGAACATCCGTTGAGAACCGCAACAAGTTCATCCGTGCAATCAGCGTTATGCGCGCATCGAACTCATGGAAGGCAATTCAGACCGCTCGTAACTACCAGGACTTCTGGCAGGTTGGAGATCGCTTCAAGTCTTACGTAAGAGGACAAGAGCGCACCATCTCCGCAGCCTTCAAAAAGCTAGGACTATGAGTCGTTCCGGATTAACATCCGCAGCAAAGGGGGAGCTGGTTTTTACCAGCTTCCTCTTTCTTGCTGGGGTAGTAGTAATTGCTGACACCGCCCTGATCCCTGAGATCATGGTGGACACCTATGTCAGCCCTAGAGTTTTTGCCTACGTCGCAGGCTTCATGCTTGCTGGGCTATCGCTGTTTCAGATTTTTCAAGTCCTTAGAGGAAAACTAGGAACACCCGAAGGCATCGAGGGCGGCGAGCTATCCAAAGAGTCGAATTGGTTGGCGCTCGCCGTTGCAATTGGGGCACTTTTGTTTTACGTATTCTTTGTTCAACTACTTGGCTTTATCCTGACGGCCGGTGTTCTCTTTGCAGGGCTTGCTTGGGCCCTGGGAGCTAAGAACAAAGTTCGCCTGGTGATTTATGCCTTTGCATTTTCAACAATCTTGTTTGTTGCCTTCACCCAAGGCCTTCAACTTCAACTACCGCTTGGTTTTGACTTCCTAACTGGAGTTCAGCCAACAGATGCGGAGTGGTGATGGAATTCATTGACGGCCTTCTAGGCTCACTCACGCTGACCAACTTGATGTTTGGTCTTATCGGTAGCTTGCTCGGAACCCTGGTTGGTGTTCTTCCGGGCATTGGTCCAGCACTTGCAATCACCTTGCTACTGCCAATCACTTTTACGGTTGAACCAACTTCAGCCCTAATCATGTTCGCAGCCATCTACTACGGAGCTATGTATGGAGGGTCGACCACATCGATCCTGCTAAACGCCCCTGGTGAATCTGGGTCTGTGATGACAACCATCGAAGGTAACAAGATGGCCAGAGCTGGTCGCGCAGGTGCCGCTTTGGCAACCGCCGCCATTGGCTCTTTCTTCGCAGGAGCGGTTGCAACCGGTCTGTTAGCAGTCGGAGCACCGTTCATCGCTGACCTTGGTCTGCGCCTAACTCCTGCCGACTACTTCGCCTTGATGGTGTTGGCTCTTGGAACTATCAGCGCGGTTATGGGCCAGTCGGTTGTTAGAGGGCTTATCTCACTGTCCATCGGTTTGGCCATTGGATTTGTCGGTCTGGACGTTTTGACTGGTGCTCAGAGACTTACCTTTGGCAACCCGCTAGCTCTTGACGGTATCTCAACTGTGATCGTGATTGTTTCATTGTTTGCCGTGGGAGAGGCTCTCTACGTTGCCTTCAAGGGTCGCTTCGGCGAGACCGAAGTAATCAAGTTCAAAGGAAAAGCTTGGCTTACCAAGGATGACTGGAGCAGGTCTTGGAGACCTTGGGCTAGAGGAACCGCAATTGGTTTCCCACTAGGTGTTCTTCCTGCCGGTGGTTCGGAACTTCCAACTTTCCTTAGCTACAACCTCGAAAAGCGCCTTGCAAAGAAGAAAGCAAAGAGTGAATTCGGCAAGGGAGCTATTGAAGGTGTTGCGGGTCCAGAAGCTGCCAACAACGCGAACGCCGCTGGTTCCCTCGTTCCCCTTCTAGCTCTGGGTATTCCTACCTCAGCTACCGCTGCAGTGATGCTGGCATCATTCGATCAGTTCAACATTCAAGCAGGCCCATTGCTGTTTAGCGAAAGACCTGACTTGGTCTGGACACTGATTGGTGCATTGTTCATCGGTAACTTCTTGCTACTGCTTATCAACCTGCCGTTGATTGGTCTTTGGGTGAAGCTACTAAAGATCCCACCTCACTACCTATATGCCGGTGTTCTGACACTTGCGATGCTTGGTGCGTTCGCAGTTTCTGGAAACACTTTTGGTATGGGGATTGCTGTTGCGGTTGGAATCCTTGGGCTTTTGTTCCGTCGCTACGGCTACCCGATCACACCTTTGATTCTCGGAGTCGTTATTGGTCCAATGGCCGAGCAGGAACTTCGCAGAGCAGTTCAGATTGCTGACGGCGAATTCATGACCTTGATTGAGAAACCATTCAGCGTGTTTATCTATACGCTGCTGATTCTTGGATTGATCGTGCCAAAGGTCTGGCCAATTATCAAAAAACGAATGGCACTAAAATAAAGCCAAATGAGTAAAGCAAAAACAAGTGGCAGCCGCTGGTTGCCACTTGTTTTACTTAACTCGCTCCTAATTCAAGCCGGTATCTACGTGGTGCGACCAATCATCACTTACAAATCGGTCGAGCTCGGAGCAGATGCAGCACTTGTTGGACTAATCGGTGCAACCTTTGCACTCGCACCACTCGTACTTGCAATCCAAGTCGGACGCTTTGTTGACA
The DNA here is from genome assembly GCA_046046195.1 of Actinomycetota bacterium. Lineage (GTDB taxonomy): Bacteria > Actinomycetota > Actinomycetes > Actinomycetales > Microbacteriaceae > Rhodoluna. The sequence continues at coordinate 65,777 of JBJOKH010000041.1, forward strand.
AGGGCAGAGCAGGTCTTGCCCTGATGCTCGGCTCAGTGATCCTGGTCCTAACAACAACAGCACTGCTGTTCATAAACTCGATCACATTCTTGATGTTGGCCATGCCAACTCTTGGCATGGGCCATCTGCTGATCATGGTCGGCGGTCAAACCATGATCGCCAACCGCTCCAGCTCTAGTCAGTATGAGAAGAACTTTGGCTTGCTTACCTTCTACGCCTCAGCAGGGCACGCAGTAGGTCCCCTGGTTGGTGGATGGCTCGCTGATTCAGGGGACGTAAAGGTCAACGCCAACGCAGCTTTCTTGTTTGCTCTGGCCCTGTTTCTGATTGCGGTCATCGGAACCCTAGCTCTCAGCACAAAGAAAGAAAACCCCAAACCAACCAAGGCACTTGAAAAAGCCAGGGTAAGGCAGGTACTGGCAATACCAACCTTCAAATCCGCGATGTTTGTTGCAAGTGCAACAACCGCAGTTGTTGATGTGGTGTTGATCTTCTTACCTCTTTACGGGCGTGAAATTGGCCTTAGCGTCACCGACATCGGTATCTTGCTCGCCATCAGGTCGGTAGCTTCCCTTGCGGTTCGTTTGGTCCTGGGTCAAATTTCTAATCGACTAGGGCTTCGAAGAATCCTCATCTGGGGTTCTGTATTCACACTGCTATCGATGATCGCCCTAGGACTCACAGCTAACTTCTGGTTGATTGCTTTGATCATGGCTGTCTCCGGCTTTGCCATGGGCATCGGTCAACCAGCAACGATGGCGTGGGTATCTCGCATCTCCTCGGCTGACAGCAGGGGATTAGCGATTGCTGTGAGGCTTAGCGCGAACCGCTTGGGTCAGGTAGCTATGCCTGCTCTAGCTGGTGTTGTTGCGGGAGCATCAACCGCGGGGGTTTTCTATATGCTCGCAGCCTTACAGGCAGCTTCAATCGCCGCCACAGTCACATCACTCAAAAAGGGTGAGTAGAAACCTAGTTTCTTTCCGCAAATACTTTCTTTAGGAATTCAAAGCTCTGCTTAGGGATTCTTGTCAGATCATCTTCTGAGACTCGAACAATTCCAAATCTCTTAGTCCAACCCTCTGCCCATTCCAAGTTATCCATTAGCGACCAGGCGTAGTAGCCGCGCAGGTCGACGCCTAGGTCGATGGCATCCATGGCTGCAAGAAGATGCGTTGCAAAGTATTGAATGCGGTCGGCGTCGTTCACAACGCCGTCAACTAATATGTCTGGGAAAGCCCCCCCGTTTTCTGTTATGTATAGAGGTATTCCAGGTAGATCCTTAGCGATGCGTGTAAGAGTTGTGGTTAGCGATGGGGCGTGCATCTCCCAACCCATGTCGGTTTGTGGTTCGCGAGGCACGAAGTGAACTGGAGGGCAGCCTGGGAAAAGAGCTGGCGTTTGACCAACGATGTGGTCTGGTCCCTTGGCTGGCTTTGAGGCAACCCTCATCGGGAAGTAATAGTTGAGTCCTAGCCAGTCAATCTTGTTGGCAGCTGCCTTCAGGCCTTCGTCATCGACAAAGTCCCAGTTTGTGAAGGCAGCTGTTGATTCCTTGATCTCTCGGTCTATTCCACGACCTGCAAGAAGATCCAACCAGAACTTGTTCTGTAGGTTGTCGATGTGTCTAGCAGCTGGCTCAATCTGCTCGTCATCGGCAATGATCGTGGTCATATTCAAAACAATTCCTGGGTTCTGAGCCTTGTTGGCACGAAGAACTTCCATCGCCCTGCCGCTTGCCACCATCAGGTTGTATGCGACCTTCAGCGAGGTTTCTGCGTCCTTGATCCCAGGCGCGTGAATGCCAGCGGCATTTCCTAGAAAAGCCACGACCCAGGGTTCATTCAAGGTAGCCCAGCTAAAGACTCGATCGGCGAACTTGGAAGACACAACGTCGGTGTAGTTTTCAAACTGTTCGTAGATTTCTTTATTCGCCCAACCGCCACCAGTTTGTAATGCACTTGGCAAATCCCAGTGATACAAAGTCAGAGCAGGTTTTATGTTTCGCTCTAGAAGACCGTCAATCAAACGGTCATAGAAATCAATTCCCTTGGAGTCAACTGCTCCAGTTCCCTGATGCATGACTCGTGGCCAGGAAACAGAGAAGCGGTAAGAGTCGACACCCAGCTTTGCGAGAAGGTCCAAGTCTTCTTCGAGACGATTGACGTGATCGGTTGCAGGGTCTGGTCCTGCGCCATCGAGAATCTTTCCAGGGGTATCACAGAAGTCTTCCCAGATAGACCTACCTCTTGAGTGGCTAGATCCCTCAATTTGCCAAGAAGAAGTAGCTGCTCCAAAAATGAAGCCCTTGGGAATTCGGGCAGTAATTTCACCAGATCTGTCGAACCAATTCGTCATTGCTTCAGCCTAGTTGTGCTTTGATTGGCAAACACTGAAAGCTCGCCTTATTACCTTTTTCTGGAGTCAACCCTGAGAGGTTTGGCCATGTCCAAAGCGATAGCGTTGAACTCTGGTCTTGAGCCAAGATAGACCTTTGCCATCACCCTAAGTCCAATATGCTTGGACAAAAGGTCGCCGTGTAATTCGCTTGCCTCTTTGGCAGGCACATAACCTAAAACCTTGCCATCTAGGGTCACGGCTACCGCATGAATGCGTTCTGTATTTGCTGGCTCTGGAATAAGGAGCACTTCGACCCTGGTCGGTTCCACGAAATACAGCCGTCTAGCAAGCCGAACTGAATCTAAGTTCTTGGCGAAAGGAATTGTTCCAACTGATTTGAAAGCAAACTTGCCGTTTCCCTTGAGCAAAGGGGCCTTGTCTAGAATCTTCTCAATTTCTGCCATAGACAGATCCTCGAAGTTCATCTCGGTAAGCATCTTGCGATTGTCTTTGAGTCGCTTTTCTTCAAGCTTGCGACGGCCAAAGATGGCAATCACAATTAGGACCCCAATGACAGTAAATAAAACTTCAATTCCCATTTGTTTTCAAAGCTAACAGCAAAACTGCTGGCTAAACCAAAGGACAGAAGTGAAGACTAAAAAGTTTTGCGAACGGAAATTGATTGGTCAAGCAAACTTTTTAGCCGAGATACCGAATAAAGTTCGCTAATGTTCCTAAAACGAGACTTAATTAGCTGTGGCGAGTAAACCAGATAACAATTTGCCTTGGCACGAGAAATTGCAACATTCAACCGGTTTCGGTCCAAGAGAAAATCCAGCCCCCTAGGGGCATCTAGGGCACTGGAAGCCGCCAGGCTCACAATCACAACCATTGCTTCGCGCCCTTGGAACTTATCTACGGTTCCAACCGCTACTTCCTGAAGACCCGAAGAGTCAAGTTTTTCTCTGATCAAATCAACTTGAGCGTTGTAAGGAGCGACAATCAAAACATTTGAAGTACCGACAATCGCCACCTGTTGCTTCGCGATTTCTAGAACAGCTCCGGCTTCCTCAACAGACGCTGAGGCATTTGCTCGATGTTCAATTGGAACAGCAATCAAACCCGGCTCGACTCCCGAAACAACATTTGTTGCAGTGTCAGGGTGAGAGTGAAGTTTGCCTTGATAGCTCAAAGCGCTAACAGCAGCGTTGATGGCTGGATTCATTCTTCTGGTGACGTCTAAGAAGTAACCTGTGCCTGCATCCAGAATCGCCGCCTCTCCCATGTAGTGGCCAAGGGCAGAGTTATCAACGCCTCCTGGGTGGATGGCCTGAACCACTTGGGTTAACTGCCTTGGATCTCCAAGCAAGACCAGGTTCTTCGCATTCGCACTCACTGCGATTGCATCAACCAGTGAGAACTGAGCAGCCTCGTCAACAAAGATGTAGTCAAACTGATCTTCAAACATTTCCTTGGCACAGAAACTCCAAGACGTTCCACCGATTACGTAGCCTGAGTTTCCTGCTCGCCAATTACCTAAAACCATGTTTGTAGTTGGAGTAAGCCACCCCTTGGCTTCTTGGTCACCTGACTGACTTTTCTTTGCCATGTCATCAGGGGAAACTCCAGCCTCCAAGCACGCCCACATCAAGTTCTCGATGGCGGAGTGGGAGTTGGCAACAACCCCCACTTTCATTCCTTGATCAACTAACTCTTTGATAACCCTCGACCCAACAAAGGTCTTTCCTGATCCTGGTGGTCCCTGGATAGCCAAAACTGAGTGATCAAGATCTAGCACTGCTTCGGTAATTGCCGACAGCGAATCGCCTGCTTCAGGTATTGGTAAGCCAGGAAGAGTCTTGAGTCTCGGAGAATTCCTTTGCAGTAAGTCCATAGCGGGGTGCTTGATGGCTGGAATCTTGTCAGGTGATTCCCAGAGGTCAATAAGTTTTTGAACCAGCTCGCCAACAACCTCTGGCTTTTGACCAGGTGGCACCCACTCGTATTCAAAGATGGCGTTTGGCTCTAGGGACATGTTGGCGTAGGTGGCGTCTCGCTCAAAGACAATCTCATCGCCAACAGCGGAGAGCACCTTGCCGTAGTCGGTGTCCTGCTGGTTGGCACCCAGGCTGTATCGAACGAAGATCTTCTGGTCCTTCTTCAAGAAACTGGTTTGGCCAGGTTCCAAGAAGTAGCGGTAGACGATTTTCACCTTGGTTTCTGGATCAACGCCGAAGAAATCAGCGGTGTTGGAATCGGTGAAGCAGCCATCGACAACCAGTGCCTTGCGGTCGCGATGGAGCTGGTCAACGGTGGCGTCTTTTCTAACAGCCCAGTCTCGCCAGCGCATAACGTCTTCGCGGTTGTAGTAGAGCATCGAGTGAGTAAGTGCTAGCCAAATCTTGGCCCGGTAGTCAGCCTCAGCATCTTTGCCCCAGGCCCAGCCCTCAAGGGCAGCCTGCATGATTGCTGTTTTCTTGTTTAGCTTTTCAAGCTCAAACTCAGCTTTGCGAGCTCTAGCTGATTCGGGAGAGTCTTCTTTTTCCGCTTGGCTTCTAGCCTCGCGGGCTTTTTTTATATCTTTTGCTCTTTCAAACTCTTGATACCTGGTGTGTGCTCCAGGCATGGAGCTAAGCCAGTTGTAGAGCGCCATTGTGGAAACGCAGTCATCTTCGTTGTAATCGGTGATCTGCTTCAGAGTCTCTTCGGCACCTTCTTCGCCAAGCTCAACCTGCTGTCGGTAGTAGTCATACTCATCAATTGAAGAACCCGCGTCCAGCACTTTGCTCTTGCGTTCGAATTCATAGAAGGCCTCGAGCTTCTTGATTGAGTAGCTCGGCTGCGAGACCATGATCGAGCCTTTTACAACTTTGTAAAGGTCAATCATTCGACCAGAAGCTACTAGCTCAGACACTTCCTTTTCTAGAACCCCGTGTCTTGCGGCGAGTCGATTCAAAGCCGTGACTTCGTAGTTGGCGTAGTGATAGACGTGTGCGGTTTTATCTTGTTCTAACTTGCCTGTTAGAAAGTGCATGAAGTCTTGGAAAGCTTGCTTTTCTTGCTGCCTGTCGTGAGCAAAGAACGGCACGAATTCTCCGGTTCTGAGCGTGTTTCCAAACAGGTATTCGAGCCCGCCTTTTTCCGGGAAGTACGGGAACCCTTCCATGTCAAAGAAGATGTCGTTGGGGGATGCCGGTGGCAACACCGCAATTTCCGGATCTGGCAAAACGATGTAGCTAACTTTCCCCGTTGCTCGGTAATCGGTTTGAAGCTTTGCCTGCTGCCTGATCTTTTCAAATGTCGGAGCTGAAATCTCGGCAGGCCTCGCATCATCCTCGGCGCTAGCCAACTGAGCCATCTTTGTGATGCCTTGCGCGCTTAGTTTTTCCATCTGGCTTCGGTTGATACCTGACACCTGCACCAGGTGATCAACGTCAAACCTGGCCTGCTCGCAAAGAGCTGGATATTCACAAACACTGCAGGAGTCTTTGCTGTCGCAGTAAAGAGTGAGCTTAGTTAGATCAATCGAAGCATCGAAAGCCTCGATAGCTTTCTCGAGCTGGCTTCGTGCTTGCTTCATTGCAGGAACAATTTCAGATTCTTCGAATGTCTCGAGGGTTCTAGACCCAAGAATGATCCCTGGCTCTCCACTTGCCTTCATTCCAAGGGCAAGTAGCGCTTCGGCGTAGAGGGCAATCTGCAGTAGGTAGTTAGGTTTGGCAGTCGATGCCAGCTTGGCATCCCAGGCAACGTACTTGTCTTTTTCTCCGCTAGCAATCTGATTGGCAACTAGCTTGCCCTTTACAAACTCAAGTTCGTAGTCACCTCGCACCAAAAAGTCAGGCTTGCCGTTGAACTGCAAGTTTCCAACTTGGTGCTTTAGGAACCCTTGATAGATAACGGGAACCTGCTGACGCATCAGTTCGACAGTTGCATCAAAGGCGTCTTTTTCTTGAGGACGCTGGAAACCATCTGGCCCCAAGTGAGAAAGCAGTTCTTGTTCCAATGCTTCTTCGTAGGCCATGCCGTAGGTAATAGCAAGGCTTTCTGGTTCTACGAAGTACTGCTCAACGAGATCGCGAACGCCCGGGACATCCAACTCTCTGGCAATAGCCAGCTGCGAGCAGTGCTCGCAGCCGCTTGATCGCATCAGATCGCGGGTATTGAATGACCAAAGGCCAGAATCATGTTTTCTCATTTGGATATAAGTCTGTCAGGGGGCACTGACAAAGCCTGGAACAGGGTGCTAACCCCACTTTTCTTGGCAGTTTTGTACCTAACGAACGATAATGAAGTATCAAACCAGCCCCCTTGTTGAGCCAGGAAATAAAGCCAATGACGCTATCTCGAACCGTAGTTGTGGTGGAGAACGAGTCATTGCTTCGAGACCTGATTGCGAGAAGCCTTGAAGCCGCTGGTTTCAGCGTCACAACCGCCGCCAACGCAGCCGATGCCAAGCGAGCCGTCAAAGCTTCTGACCCAGATGCATGTGTGGTTGACATCGAGTTAGGACCTGGCCCAAACGGCTTCGACTTTGCAGACTATCTGGCTAGAGAAGTGCCTTCGGTTGGTGTTGTGTTTTTGACCAACCTGCCAGACCCAAGGTTTGTTGACCGAGACACCAAGACCGTGACTCAGCAGCAGGCATACCTGCGCAAATCACAGCTAGTTGACTCCAAGGAACTTATCGAGGCAATCAACGCTGTCCTGAAGGAAGAAAACGTTGATCAGTTCCGTCACGACCAATCACTTGAGCGACCTTTTGCCGGATTGTCGAAAAGACAAATCTCTGTTCTCAAGTTGGTAGCCGACGGCTACACCAACAATCAAATCGCCGAGGCTCGCGGAACAACAGTTCGAGCAGTTGAGGGGATGATCTCTCGAATATTTCAGGCGCTAGAGATTGATGTTCAGGCAGTTGGCAACCCAAGGGTGGAAGCCACCAAGGCATACCTTCGTGCAGCAGGCGCCGTCGCGGTAGAAGAATGAGCGACACTTACAAACCCCACCGCCCGACAGCAAAGCGCCTTCTGAATCAGATCGGATCGCGCTACGCGCTTTCAAATCAAGTTCTGGTGTTCTTCTTGCTTCCCGCCTATGGAACAGGTCTCATCTTTGAATCAATCCGACTAGAGACAAACTTCATTGAGCGCTTCGTTGTTGCTACCGCCGGGTACATCGCAACGATTGCTGTCTTGATTCTGGCTCGTGCATTGATTGCAAAGAGAGAAGTAAAGAGTAGGCCGGGGTATGTGCTCGGAGCATTTCTGCTCTCAGGTTTCACAAGAGGTCTTGTGATTCTAGGTCTTGATGTTTTGACCGGTCAGCACCAACCAGGTGAAGAGCTCTTCAGGTTACTTGGTGGACCGATCTTTACTTTTGTGACGCTAACGGTTTCAGCGGTTTTGGCATCGAACTACCAAAGGCACCGCGAATCACTTGCCGCGCTCGCCGATGAGCGCTACCGGTTGCAACTTCGCTCGGCAAGCATCAGGGCCAAGGTTCAGATTCAGCGCGAAGAGTTACTTGAAAAGGTTAGAAACCTTCTCGACCCAGCTATTGCCCGAATTCAGGCATCACTTACTGGCAAGTCATCGACCGCGGCAATTCAGTCGTTGAAGTCAACAGTGGATGATGTGGTCAGGCCCCTTAGCCTCGAGGTTGCTGAAGCTAGCGATGAACTAGAGGCTGAGTCTGGAAGTGCTGAGATTCGCGAGAAGGCTCCGATTCCTAAACGCATCATGCTCGGTGAATTCCTAGTTCCGCTTTGGGCAGCCCTAATCACTTCAATCGTTATCGTTCCAGCTGCTTTTCTGATTGAGACACCACTTAACGCCCTAGCTGTATTGGCCAGCGTGTTTTTCTCGATCTTTGTGATCTTGGGAGCGATCCAGCTAGCGACCATCAAAATTCCGGTTCATCCAGCCGTTGCTGCTGTATTGGTTTCAATCTTTTACGCGATTTCACTGACACCTTTTTATGTGGCTGTCCCAGCTTTTGGTTGGAACGTATCCCTGGAACAGATTCACGCCCTGCTTCTATTTGGAGCGATTGTCGGTGGGACTACCTTTGCGGCTCAATTTGCCCAACTGCAGCGCAAGGCAACAACTGAAAAACTTGCCGCAGTTAACCAGCAACTTGAAATCCTGAACGCGTCCCTCAGGCAAGAGCTTTGGCTAAATCGCCGAAGAACTGCCTCTGTTTTGCACGGTCCAGTTCAAGCGGCTCTATTTGCCTCAGCCATGAAACTTTCACAAGCCGAGAAGCCAACGCCAGAACTGGTGGCCGAGGTGGAAGGCGATATCCAGGCGGCAATTGAAAAGCTAAACAACCCAAGCAACCTAGAAGGCGCCGACATTTCCATGCTGTTAAATCAAATCGTCGAGATTTGGTCAGATGCCGCACAGATCTCAATCGAGATTCCAAAGCAACTTGAAGATGCAATTACCAGGCAACCACTTGCCAGCGAAGCTCTAATTGAAATCTCCAGAGAGTTCATCACAAATTCAATTAAGCACGGTAAAGCAACCAAGGTTTCTCTGCGGGTTTATAGGCTCGATGGGCTTCGAATTGCAATAGAAGTAATCGATGATGGCCAAGGTTTGCCGCCTGGAGCAAAGCCTGGCTTTGGATCGAAGTTGCTTACTGAGCTAAGCCTTAGCTGGAGACAATCCAGAGTCGGCGACCAGACTCTTTCTTATGCCGAGATAGTCCTAGGCAATGAGAACTAGCAGCTCTGCTAGCTCTGAATCGGTTGGCGGCTCAGCCCCTGTCTTCTCACAAGCCATGCTTGCGGCAATTGCGGAAACCTTGGCAATCTCAACCAGCTGCGCATCAGTAAGCGCAGCAAGTTTCTCGTAAGCGTTTTCGCCAAGGCCCCCAAGTTTTTCTAACTGAGCGAGTGTGTTAGCGCAGAAGGTATCTCCAGCTCCAACTGAATCCTGGATCTGAACTTTCCTGGATGCCACATCGAGCTTGACGCCACCGCGTCGGTAGATGCTTGCACCATCGCCACCGCGAGTCACAAAAACGATCTTTGAGCTGTCTCCGATCCAGTCCCAAGCTATTTCGTCTACGTTTGATCCCTCGGCAAGTCCGTAGAGCCAGTTGATGTCGTCATCTGACGCCTTGATCAAATGCGAGAAAGAGTTCACTTTCTCAACGCGAATTCTTTCTTGCTCGGCATCAAAGCCAAGAGCCGGACGAACATTCACATCGTGAGACAAAGTCAGGAGGTTGTTGTCGTAAAACTTCTTGGCCCAGGCTTCGATAACGGCATTTCCTGGCGGCATCGCCATGGTTAGGCATCCAAACTGCAGGGCGGTAGCACCCAGGTTTTTCAAAGTCTCAATTGATGGAAGCTCTTCCGGTGTCCATCCCCAGTCGGCGGTGTTCTCAACATAGAACGCGTAGCTTGCGCCACCGGATTGTCCAATCGAAGCGATAGCAACGCTAGTTGGCTCATTGGCTGAAATTGCGTAGTCAAGTCCTACCTTGTTATCCACTAGGCGCTTACGAATCTTTTGACCAAAGGAGTCGTTCGAGATTCTTGCCAGCAGTTGCTGCTTCACTCCTGCTCTAGCCAGGGCGATTGCAACGTTGGCGTTGGCTCCGCCAACGACCGCCTGATAGGCGCCATTGCCTGATTTATCCTCAATCAGGTCAATAAGGGCTTCGCCGATAACAACAATCATTCCTAGAGTTTACGACTTGGCTCCTAGGCTAGACACATGGAAAACAAACTCTCAAAGCTCGCCATCCTGACACCTCTTATTGGACTGATTGGTGGCTGGAAAATGTTCATGTTCGCGCTCTATGCCGAACTGTTTGTCTATCCGCTCTACGATGCGCAAGGAATGTATCAGGGGATGCAGCAGATTGTTCGTCCCTCGACCTACCTTTACTTAGGCGGCATCGTAATCTTTGGCCTTTTAGCTCTTTACGGTCAGCAGCTTGCCCTCAGGGCTAGACAGCAAGCTGGGGCTGAAAACCTCCTAGCCCGTGCTGCACACCGCTTCACAAACTTCACGGTGATTGTGGCTCTAGTTGCAGGATCGGTTTTTGCAATTGGAAATTTCCTAGGCGCTTTCAACACCTATATCGAGCGCGAGGAAAATCTCGCGGTTCGTCTGTTTGACGTTTACCTACCAATTCTTTTGGCCACCGCCCTAGTTGTCTTTATTTTGCTCAGAGCTTTTGTATTCCGGAAACAGGTCGTCAAGGGAGCCAAGAAGCAGGGAATGTCTGAATCAGAAAAAGCCCTAGGTCTTGGCTATGCAGTTCCCATCATCTTTACTGCAATCGCAATCATCTTTGGACTGGTGGTCTACGACGTCACCAGAACCGACCTGCAGGTGTGGGTATGGGTAATTATTCAAGTGATTATCGTTAGCGGAATCTTGCTTGGAACCAGGTTTGCTTCGAAGGCAAAAAGCGCCAAGGAAATCGCTCCAAGACCTAGAGCAACACTTGCTGCTGGAGCGACCAACTTGAACTTCGTATTGTCGATCATCTTTGGTGTTGCGGTGACTATCATGTCTTTTGGTTTTGGCGCAGCGGCCATGGAGAAGCTGCGAGTCTATCCACCTTACGAAGAACCAGCACCCGGTGAAGAGTTCAACCAGATTTGGACCTGGGAAGTGGCTCCAATCTCAGTTAACTGGTTTGTTGAGGAGATGCTTCCAGCAATCTTGTTGCTAACTCTGGCTGCCTTGGGAACTTATCTATCTATTGTCGAGCGCAATCTAGTTTCGCCACTTGCAGCAAACGCTTCCTCAAAGACAAAAGCTGGTGCAACCAAAACCAGCAGGGCTTCAACACCAAAAACATCAAAAGCTAGAGCCGTTGCGAAGCCCGCAGCCAAACCAAAGCGAAAAAGCTAATTGATCATTGAAGTAAAAGCCCTACTGTTCGATAACGACGGTGTGCTGGTTGACTCGCATGACAGTGTCGATGAGTGTTGGGCTCAGTGGGCGATCGAGTACGGCATCGAAGGTTTTAGTATCGCGAACCACTACGGAACCAGAGCTCAAGACCTTGTGCTTTCCTTGGTCGGTGAAGAACTCTTTGAAGAAGCAAACAACCGCATCAATGAACTTGAGCAAGTATCTGCACACGAAACAGTCGCTCTTCCTGGATCAAAAAACTTGCTTCCTTCGCTTCCGGTTGATCGCTGGACCATCTGCACATCAGCCAACTCAAGACTGGCCCTTGGCAGACTGCAAGGCGCAGGGCTACCTATCCCTGAGCACCTGGTCACAGGCGACGACGTTGCCAACGGCAAACCAGCCCCTGATCCTTATTTGCTTGGAGCCAAGCGTCTTGGCTTTGATCCTAAAGACTGTGTGGTGTTTGAAGATGCTCAGGCCGGAGCAATTGCCGCCAAGGCGGCTGGGGTTGCCATGGTGATTGGTGTATCGGTTCGGGCCCTTGATACCGATGCCGACATAGTCATTGCGGATCTTGAGGGAATCAGCTTTGATGGAGTGAAGTTGAGTATTCCTGAAGAGAAGATACTGAGGAGATAGAAATGGCCGAAGACACAACCCCAGAAGTGACAATGTATGGAGCTGACTGGTGCGGCGACTGCCGCAGGTCTAAAGCTCTATTGAATGCAACCGGTGTCGATTTCGAGATGAAAGATGTCGAGCAGAGCCCCGAATTCACCGAGGAAGCAAGAGCAATCTCTGGAAGAACCAACATCCCAGTGATCGTCTTCAAGGATGGAACCCACCTGGTTGAGCCATCGGACCCTGAATTGCACGCCCAGCTAAAGCTCAGAGGGCTAATTTCCTAGCTTCCGGCTAGAGATAGCGCCCAGAAACTTTTCCTAGCTATTTAGGTGGTTCGCCCCTAGGCTAGACGAGTTGGGAACTTCCCAGCAGTAGTCGTTTGCAGTGCACTACAGGTGCATCAGTCTTTACCTCTTATTAGCCCTGGCAAGAACCAGATCAGCTAAAGGTCTAGCGCAGTTCGACTAGACCGCAACGACGAACATAGTTATTGCCTATCGCCTCAAAACTGAGGTTTGGTTTGGCCGTGCTCGTTGTCATAAAAGAGGAATAACGAAACTATGCCTAATTTCGGCAAAGCAGCACCGCGTCCAAAAACTGGCGCATCCAAGTCAGCACCAAAGCGAGCTTCAGGCTCAGGCTATGGCGCAGCAGCCCCAAAGAAAACTCACCGCAAGGGTTCACAAGAGCCTCGTGAGATGAGTGGCCGTAAGCCAGACCGCGGAAACAACTGGGAGCCAAAGTCTCCTAGAACCGAAGCAGGTCGCAAGCCTCGTCACACAGCAGTCGACCGCGCAGCGCGTGGCGGAAGAAGCTTTGACGCTCCGAAGCGCGAATGGTCTGACAGATCCCGTCCTGCAACCGGCGACCGCCAGGAAAAGAAGTCCTGGTCGGATAGACCTTCTTACTCTGACCGTTCAGAGCGTCCAGCACGTTCTAACTCAGATCGTCCTTGGGAGTCTCGCGCTCCGCGCACCGACAGAGGCTCATCTTCGAGAGACTCCTCTTCTAGAAGCTATGACCGATCAGATCGTCCAGCACGTTCGAACTCAGACCGCCCGTGGGAATCACGTGCCCCTCGCACCGACAGAAATTCTTCTGACAGAAACTCATACGACAGGAACTCTTCTTCAAGAGACTCCTCTTCAAGAAGCTATGACCGTTCAGATCGTCCAGCACGTTCTAACTCAGACCGTCCTTGGGAATCACGTGCACCTCGCTCAAACTCACGCGAGTATGACAGAGACCGCAACCCTTACCGCGAGGACCGTGTTTCAAGAGACCGCTCGAGAGATGAAACTTTCGTTGGCGCTCGCGACAAGAACCCAAACCGCAAGGCATTCTTTGAGGACAAGGTTCTAGAAAAGCTTGTTGTTGCAGATGCCTCTGAAGTAATCATTCAGGGCAGCTTCGAAGAGATGGGCCTTCACCCAAAGCTTGTTTCAGCCCTTCGCGGTCTTGGAGCAGAAACTCCATTCCCGATTCAGCAGTCAACAATTCCTGCAGCTCTTGAAGGACGAGATGTTCTAGGACGTGGAAAAACTGGATCTGGTAAGACCATTGCTTTCTCTGTACCAATCATTTCAAAGATGGTTGCCGCTGGCTCACAGCCAAGAAAGCCAAACAAGCCAAGGGCACTTATCTTGGCGCCAACTCGTGAACTTGCCGACCAGATCGACAGAACCATTTCGGCTCTTGCTAGATCTGTTGGTTTCTACACAGCTTGTGTTTACGGAGGTGTTCCTCAGCGCAGACAAGAGATCGCTCTTAGCCGCGGTGTTGACATCGTCGTTGCAACCCCTGGAAGACTCGAAGACCTCATGGCTCAGCGAATCATTGACCTATCTGATGTTGAGACCATGGTTATCGACGAGGCTGACCACATGTGTGATCTTGGCTTCATCGAGGGAGTCAAGCGCGTGCTTCGCGCAACCGGCGAATCTCAGAAGCTTTTGTTCTCGGCAACCCTAGACCGCGAGGTTGACGCTCTTGTTAAAGAGTTCATGCCTAACCCTTACGTCTACGAAGTTCCTAATGAAACTCAGGAGACATCTTCTATTGAGCACCGCATCTTGGTTGTAGACCCAGATGACCGCTCACAGGTACTGCTTCGCCTAGTCCAGGGAGAAGGTAAGTCACTTATCTTCACCCGCACCAAGATGACGGCAGAGCGCCTAAGTGAGTCTTTGACCAACAACGGTGTTCCAGCAGCAAGGCTGCATGGAGACTTGAACCAAAACCAGAGAACCCGCAACCTAGAGCGCTTTGTCAAAGGCCACGTTCGTGTTCTAGTTGCAACAGACGTTGCAGCCCGAGGAATCCACGTCGATGACGTAGCCCTTGTTATCCAGGTTGACCCACCAGAGGAATACAAGACCTACCTTCACCGCTCAGGCCGCACAGGACGAGCTGGCAAGGAAGGTGTTGTTATCACCTTGATTCCAAGATCAAAGCGTCGCAAGGTCGAAGACCTTCTTCGTCGCGCCGAGCGCGATGCGAAGATCACCGACGTTCGCCCAGGATCTGAGCTAATTGAAGAACTAGCAGGACCGATCGCACCACCACCTGCAGCTCCAGACATTCTGGACTTCGGTGATTCACGTGGCGGCGGTTCCAACCACCGCGGACGCGATCGTGACCGTGACTCAAGGCCTAAGAAAAAGGGCAACTACCAGGGTTCTGGTAAGGGCCGTTGGGCCGACAAGCCATCGGGCGAAAAACGCCCAAGGGCGAAAAAGTATTCGAACTAGAAAAAAGTTCGAGGAGTAAAGCGAATAGAGACAGCGCTTGAAAAACCCCGCCAGATCCTTTAGGACTTGGCGGGGTTTTTCTTTGGGCTTGGAAAAGGGGTTTGCCTAGGGCCAGATTAGGGCCAAAATCCCGAGCTTTACAGCAAGCCCCGTGAGGCTCTAAACTGGGGGAAGCCAAAGACCGTCGGTTTGAGGCAGGACAAATCACAAGATTTTTTGAGGTTTGGCTTGTTTTGACTAAGAAACACAAAAGTGTTTGCCCACGTAGGTGAAGATTGAAAGTATTTGGGCTTTGCCCTATTTCCTTTTGCTCTCCACTTATGTGGGGAGCATTTTTTGTTTTCTGGGCTGCCGACAAACTAAAGATAATCAAGGAGTGCCATGGCGAACAAGGAAGCAACAGTTGCCGAGCTCACGGACAAGTTCCAGAGCTCAGCTGCAATATTGCTAACCGAGTACCGCGGACTCACTGTTGGCCAGCTCAAGGAGCTGCGCCGTTCCATCAGTGCTGACGCAACCTACGCCGTGGCAAAGAACACGCTACTAACCATCGCAGCTAAGAACGCCGGAGTGACCGCATTTGACGGTCAGCTGGTGGGACCAACTGCAATGGCTTTTGTTCACGGTGACACAGTCAACGTGGCCAAGGCAATGCGTGACTTTGCCAAGGCAAATCCTCTGCTTGTAGTGAAGACCGGCATCATGGATGGCGTTGTCCTATCTCAAGACGAGGTTAAGAAGCTTGCTGATCTTGAATCCCGCGATGTTCTACTGGCCAAGGCCGCTGGAATGTTCAAGGCAACAATGTTCAAGGCTGCTTACATGTTCCAGGCTCCGCTTGCACAGGCCGCTCGCACCGTCGACGCCCTACGTGCCAAGCAAGAGACCAACGCTTAAAGAAACTAAGGAGAAATACAAATGGCAAAGCTATCAACCGATCAGCTAATCGATGGCTTCAAGGAGCTATCACTTATCGAGCTTTCTGAGTTCGTAAAGAAGTTTGAAGAAGTATTCGAAGTTACCGCTGCAGCTCCTGTTGCAGTTGCAGCTGCTGCACCTGCAGGTGGCGCAGCCGGTGGCGACGCTGCTGAAGAGAAGGACTCATTCGATGTAGTTCTAGAATCTTCCGGCGACCAGAAGATCCAGGTAATCAAGGAAGTTCGCGGACTTACCAACCTAGGTCTAGGCGAAGCAAAGGCTCTAGTTGATGGTGCTCCATCAACCATCCTTGAGGGCGCTAACAAGGACACCGCAGAGAAGGCAAAGGCAGCTCTAGAGGCAGCTGGCGCAAAGGTTGCTCTGAAGTAATAATTCGGAATAAATCAAACACCCCAACATCAGTTAGCTGGTGTTGGGGTTTTTGGCATTCTGGGTCAAGTAGGCTCGAAGCAAACCAACTAAGAATCGAACTATTTCCTTGAGCACAAAGCCTTCGGCTCCAAACCAATCAATCTCTTCTAGGCAAAGACTTGTTTACATCTTTGTCCTCGGGTTTTTGCTCATGGTTCAAACCCTCGTCACAGACATGTTCTTGCCAGCCCACCCGCTGATTGCAGCCTTCTTCGAGGTCCCCGACGCATTCGTTCAGTACTCGCTTTCGGCGGTGACCCTGGGAGCTGCGATTGGGTTCTTTGTTGCAGGCCCCTTATCTGACTCCCTTGGCCGGAAGACACCGGTGCTTTTGGCCCTTGGGCTTTTTACCGTTGCAGGAGCTGCGCTCTATGTCGCCCCCGGCATTGAAGCCTTTGTGGTGCTGCGCTTTCTTCAAGGGTTGGCTGGAGCTGCAACTGCTGTGATCGCCCAGGCCATCATCAGAGATTTGTTCGTTGGCAACGCCATGCTAAAGATTCTTTCCAGAGCCTGGCTAATCTCAGGGCTTGCGCCAATTGTTAGCCCGATGATTGCAGCGCAGCTAATGCTTGTTGCCCCGGACTGGCGAATCATTCCGCTGGCGCTGGCAGTTCTTGGTGTTGGAATTTTTGCCTTTGCCTCAAGAGCGCTGGTTGAGACTCTGCACAAAGACAACCGTCGAGCCAAGGGCTTCGAAGGAGTCAACAAGAGGTTTATCGCGGTATTCAAAGACCGCATCCTGGTTGGGTTGGTGCTTATCGGTATGGTGCAAACCGTTGGCCTGTTTAGCTATTTGAACATCATCCCGTTTTTGTATCAGGACAGCCTGGGGCTTACCCCGGTTGAATTCTCCATGGCGTTTTCGATAACCGCCTTCTGCTGGTTCTTAGGTATTCAGGCAGGAGCCAAGCTTGGACGGATGTTTACAGCTCACTGGGTAATCTTTGGCGCTTTAGTTTTGGCAGTTATCGCTGGGGTTGGTTTGTATTTAATTGGCTCGATGGATGTCGGCATCGAAACCGTTGTTCCACTGATGGCTGTTTTCTTGATCTCTTTTGGAATGACAATCACCCCGATTCAAACCCTCGCCCTGCAAGGTCACGGATCAGAAGCTGGAACCGCAGCTTCTGTTCTTGGGGTTATGAACTCGGCCACCGCTGCCTTCTCGGCTCCGCTTTATCCATTGATTGGTAGCGCAACAACAACCGGGCTTGGATTTACCGTTGCCATTACACACCTTGCGGCAATAGCTATCTTCTTCTTTGTTGTTAGACCTAGCAGTGTTCCAGCCTTGGTCAAAGAGTAGTCAGGTATCCTAGAAGCATTACAGGTTGCCGCTTAGGCCCTTAGATGGGGTGGCAATCTTTCTAAAGGATGTGAAAATCAATGAGGATTTTGCTTATTGGCGCGGGCGGCGTAGGAGACTGCATCGCCAAAGTCGCAGCAGAAAGATCCTTCTTCGAAGTGATGGTCGTTTCCGACTATGACATTTCAAGAGCAGAAAAATCAATCGAATGGATAAGAAAGCGTCACGGCGACGAAGTTGCCGCGAAGTTCATTCCGTCCAAAATCGATGCATCAAACGCGGCAAACATCGTTGAGGTTTGCAGAGCTCACAACATCACGTATGTGATCAACGCGGTTGAACCAAAGTTCGTACCGACCGTCTTCTCGGCGGCCTTCACGGCAGGCGTTGGCTATGTCGACATGGCAATGTCGCTGTCTGAGCCACACGAGACCGAACCCTTCCGCAAGCCCGGCATCAAGCTGGGAGATGCGCAGTATGCGCTGAATGACCAGTGGGAGAAAGCCGGTCAGTTGGCGCTGATTGGCATGGGTGTCGAGCCTGGGCTATCAAACATATTTGCTAAGTACGCCTACGACGAACTGTTCAGTGTTGTGGACGAGGTCAGCATCAAGGACGGCTCGAACCTCGTGGTTCGAAACGAAGCTGGGGAAGAAATATTTGCCCCGTCGTTTTCGATCTGGACGGTAATCGAGGAGTGTCTAAACCCTCCGGTCATCTATGAAAAGGAAAAGGGTTGGTACACCACCCGACCTTTCAGCGAGCCTGAAATCTTTGAGTTCCCAGAGGGAATCGGAGCGGTTGAGTGCGTGAACGTTGAGCACGAAGAGATCCCGATGCTTCCTAGAACCATGGACGTTGGCAAGGTGACATTCAAGTATGGGCTGGGCTCGGACTTCATTGATGTTCTGAAGACTCTGCATCACCTAGGTATCGACGCAACCAAGCCGGTTCGAGTTCGCTCGGCATCTGGACCAGTTGATGTTGCACCTCGCGACATGGTGGTTGCGGTTTTGCCGGATCCGGCAACAATCGGTCCACGCATGGAGGGTAAGGCTTGTGCTGGAGTACTAATCACCGGAAAAGACAAGTCCGGTAAGGATCGCGCCACCTACATCTATCACGTTGCCGACAACGCCGAAACTATGGCGGAGTATGACTCGCAGTGTGTTGTGATGCAGACCGCCTTCAACCCGGTTATCGCCCTTGAGCTAATTGCAGAGGGTAAGTGGCAGGGTGTTGGAGTTCGGGCTCCGGAGGAGTTTGCACCAAAGCCTTTCCTTGACCTGATGTCCGCTTCAACCGGGTACCACCAGAGATGGTTTGCCCAGGAGAGACTGCCTGCAAATCCACTAGCCTTGCCGTAGGCGAAGGAGTCTTTTGGATCAACGCTTTGACGTAGCAGTTATCGGCTCCGGCTTCGGCGGGTCGGTAGCTGCTCTACGTCTGAGCGAAAAAGGCTACAAAGTTCTGGTCATCGAATCAGGAGCCAGGTTCGAAGACAAAGACTTTGCTAAGAACTCTTTTGATCTCAAGAAATTCCTGTTCTTTCCAAAGCTGGGACTAAAAGGGATTCAGCGCATTGATCTGCTGAAAAACGTTCTCGTGATGAGCGGTGCAGGCGTTGGCGGGGGATCACTGGTCTATGCCAATACTTTGTATCGTCCGCCACAGAAGTTCTTTACCACCGGCAGTTGGAAAGACATCGCTAACTGGCAGCAGCTGCTCGAGCCTTACTACCACCAGGCCGAGCGCATGCTGGGCGTTGAGCTAAACAAGTATTTCTCTCCAGCGGACGAAGCTCTCAAAAAGGCCAGCGACGCTTTAGGTTTTGGAAAGAGCTTCCAGATGGCACCTCTTGGCATTCACTTTGGCGAGCCAGGAATGACGGTTTCAGATCCATACTTCGGCGGTCAAGGGCCTGCTCGAACCGGCTGCACTAACTGCGGCGAATGTATGACTGGCTGTCGGCATGGAGCAAAAAACACCCTGGTGAAGAACTACCTCTACCTTGCCGAAAAACTTGGTACCGAGATCATGCCGCTAACCAAGGTTGTTGACATCGAGCAGGTTTCTGGCACCTACAAACTAACGCTTATTCAAAGCGACAAGCTCTTTCCAAAAAAGCATCAGATTGTAGTCCCAGAGGTAGTCGTTGCAGCTGGAGCACTGGGCTCAGCAAAGCTTCTGCACTCAGTCCGTGCCAAGGGAAACCTCTCAGGAATCTCTTCCAAGCTGGGGGAGCTAAGCAGAACCAACAGCGAGTCACTGCTTGGAGTTGTTGCCAAGGGCAAACAAACAGATTTCACTTCTGGTTCGGCGATTACTTCTTCGGTTTTCCCAGATGAAGATACGCACATCGAACCAGTTCGCTACGGCAAGGGCTCAGGTTTTATGGGACTTCTGCAGTCGGTGGTTGCAAGTGGTCCGAAGGGCCAGTCGCCTAACCTTCTAAGACTTATCTGGGTGACGCTAAAGAACTTGCCGAAGCTGCCTAACTTTTACAACCTCCGGACTTGGCCCGAGAGAACACTGATCTTGTTGGTGATGCAATCAAGAGATAACTCGCTCACAACTTTCTGGAAGCGAAGACTTACCTCAAGACAGGGTCACGGCGAAGCAAACCCAGCTTGGGTCCCCATGGGTCACACGGTTGCAAGGCAGATCGCGAAGGACGTCAACGGCACACCTGGAGCAGTAATCGGAGAACCATTTGGCATCCCACTCACCGCACACTTCCTAGGTGGTGCCGTGATTGGAAAAGATTCCAACCACGGTGTGGTTGACGGATACCTTCGAGCCTTTGGTCAACCTGGCCTTCACATCGTTGACGGCTCTGCGCTATCTGCAAACCCAGGTGTAAACCCTTCGCTATCGATTACAGCATTGGCTGAGTGGGCAATGGCACACTGGCCCAACAAGGGTGAAGCAGACCCAAGGCCAGCCCTAGGTGAAGATTTCAAAGTTGTTGAGGCTGTGAAGCCTTTGAACCCAGCAGTTCCAGCAACAGCAAGCGGAGCACTAAAGCTTCCGATTAGGCCGATTTAGATTTTTCTAGAGCTTCCCGGTGACGGGACTCAATTCCTTGGCCGATGTAAGTGCTGACGATGATCACTATCGCTCCGATAACCCCAATAAAGGCCAAGGTCTCGCCACCAAACCAAACGGCAATGAACACAGCCCAAATTGGTTCTGTTGCAAGAAGCAAAGTTGATCTAGATGCCGAGGTTTGCCTGATAGCCCAGAGCTGAGCGACAAAAGCAAAGACAGAGCAGAAAAGGGCCAGAAACAAAGTTCCTGCCCACTGTGCAGGACCAAAGGTAGCGATTGCATCAAAGGCACCTGGGATGTCAAAAACAAAGAACACAACGGTAGCCGTTAGGCACTGCATCAAGATCATGTTGAAACTTGATGCCTCGCGGTTGCGGGTAAGAACTCCCTGAGCTGTCACGTGTACGGCACGAACAATTGCAGCGGCAAACAACAACAAGTCGCCAAGGTTAGGCTCCTGAATTCCGTTTCCTGTCACAAGGAGAGCAACACCAACAATTGCTCCAACGGCGGCTAAGAAGAAAGACCTTGGAAGCCAGCGCTTATTCCAGGCAGATTCCATGATTGGGGTGAAGATGATGGTCAGAGAGATAAGCAATCCTGCGTTAGTTGCAGAAGTGATCTTCAACCCATAGGTCTCAACGCTCATGATCGAGGATTGAGTCAGCCCAAATAAGGTTCCAAGCATCAAGTCTGTTCGGGAGAATTTTCTTCTGCGGATCATCCAAATGGCAACCATAGCCAAAGTTGCTATCGCAAAGCGGACCGACAGCATTGCAGGAACGCTTGCGTATGGCGTGATTGCCTTCGCGGAAAGATAGCTTGCCCCCCAAACCGCTGCTACCGCAAGCAGTACAAGGTCTACCTTTGAGGCGCGAATGGCGTTAAGCACGCGTCTTACCTTTGAAGAGGTTCAGTATGCTTCCTTGGGAAATTGCGGCACCGAGGATGACAATCAACCCACCAACTGGTTCGTACCAGTGCAGCTGTTCATTCAGTAGCACAACACCAAGAATCACGGCGATGATCGGTGTTATGTAAGTGACTGATGATGCGATGGCGCTTCCAACTACATCTAGGACTTTGTAGTAGAGCAGGTAGGCAACCCCACTTCCAAACGCTCCTACGGCAAAGGTTGAGGCTATTGCAACCAGGCTCGGGGTGCTTGTTAGCAACGGTCCAGTAAACAGATAGAACGGCAGCAGGGTAAGAGCTGCCGTTCCAATTTGGCCAAAGACAGAGATTTCAGTCGGTAACTTCAGGGGTGCGATGTGTTTACGAACGTACGGGGTTCCGATGCCGTAGCAAACCACCGCAACCAGCAGAGTAATGATTGCTAACGGTTCGTTCTCCCCAAAACCTTGCCAGGCTCCAAGAACCACCAGCACCCCAATCAGTCCAACCACAATTCCAATCACAACGTGGGGCTTTAGCTTCTCGCTCCGAAAGGCGATCAGCATAACAATCACGGTTGTGATGGGGGTCACGGCATTGATGATGCTAGCTAGGGCACTAGAAACAAAGGTTTGGGCATAAGAGAACAGGACGAAAGGAAGTGAGCTCATAAAGAATCCGGCAATTGCCATCTTGCGCCAGGTGTCAAAGTCGCTTGGGAATTTGGACCTAAACATCACGATTGCAACCAGCATCGCGAGTGTTCCAAAGGCAGTTCGCCAGAACGCTACTCCAATTGGAGGAAGGGCTGTTAGGGCGTATTCAATAAACAGGAAAGATCCGCCCCAGATAAGACCTGCGAACGTATACATGGCGACCCATGGTCTGCGCTTAGTTGCAGTCATTTACCTTCGCCTTTGTGATTGCTCCTTGCCATTCTGCCCTAAACCAAGCTGGGGATAACCCGCATCCGAAATCATTCATAAAGTGGTAAATTCAACACATAATGAGCAAAATTACAAAAAATCTTCTTTCCAAGACCGCAGCGCTACTTATAACCTCGGCCTTAGTGCTGTCGGCTGTGCCTGCCAACGCTGTTTCCTGGTCTGCCAAGCCTGACGATAAGACCAACGGAGCATCTGCAGGTAAATCAAACAGCACCAAAGACAGCTCAAGTGCATCAGTTTCAGGAGCTGCAAAGCCTGACAACGCTAAGCCAGAAAACTCCAATTCCAGCGGACAGGCTTCAGCAACTAAAGAAGAAAAGGCTCAATCAAAAGCGGATAAGGCAGCCAATGCTCAGGCTTCCGGCAAACTAACCGGTAAAGAAAGAGCTGCTTCCGCACAAGCTCGGAGAGATGCCAAACTTCCAACCTCAAACTACATAATCGTCTTCAAGGCAGATGCTGATTTGGACGAAGAGGTTAGGGGAATTGGGAATCTTAAGGCGACGGTTGGCAAGCGATTTGAAAACGCCTTCAAGGGTGTGACAGTTCGACTCAATGAAAAGCAGCTGGCTGGACTTTCAAACAACCCAAACATCTCGATTATTGAAAAAGACTCAAGAGTTGCCCTAATTGAACCACTTCCTGTTTCGAGCCAGGCAAATGCACCCTGGGGCCTAGATCGGATTGATCAGCTCACAGGTCAAAACACAACTTACAACTTCACGGTTTCTGGTTCAGGGGTCACGGCTTACGTTATCGACACCGGAGTGCTCTCAACTCACAGCGACTTTGGTGGACGTGTTGCCCAAGGGTTCTCTGCAATCACCGGAGGGACTGAAGACTGTAACGGGCACGGCACCCACGTGGCCGGAACAATAGGATCGTCAACCTACGGTGTTGCAAAATCAGTTCAGATTGTCCCAGTGAGGGTTTTGGACTGCAACGGTTCAGGAACCATTTCTGGTGTGATCGCCGGAGTCGACTGGGTAGCATCCCAGAGCGCAGCCGGATTGAAAGTTGCCAACATGAGTCTTGGTGGTGGCGCTAGTTCTGCCCTAGATGCTGCTGTTAGTGGACTGATTTCTAAGGGCGTCACCGTTGTAGTGGCCGCAGGAAATAACTCAGCCAATGCCTGCAACTACTCCCCAGCGCGAGTTCCTGCGGCAATTACCGTAGCAGCCAGCACCTCAAGCGATGCACTTGCTAGCTACTCAAACACCGGTAGCTGCGTAGACATAATCGCGCCAGGAAGTGCAATTCTTTCCACCTGGCACACCAGCACTTCTGCCACCAACACAATAAGTGGAACCTCTATGGCAGCCCCGCACGTTGCTGGGGCAGTTGCTTTGTTCTTGCAGCAATTTGGCTTTAAGTCGCCATCTGAGATGGCTCAGCTTGTAAAGGCTAAGGGAACCAAGAGTGCAGTTTCAGGAATTGGAACCGGGACAGTGAATTTACTCCTTCACACGGATCCAGAAAACAAGATTCCGTTTACCGCGACCGAGGAAGTTGTGACTAGCCCAACTTCGCCCACCAAAACCACCAAGAAGCCAAGGCGAGCTAACCGTTAGGACTTAGCTAGCCTTCGTTCAACAAGGGTTAGTCCGGCGACAACCGCAGCCGCTAGCAAGAAGGCAACTAGTTCTGGAATAACCGAACCGCTTGGCGGTAAAAGCCCACCAGTCTCGGTTTGCCACGGCCAAAGCGCCCTGACCGAACCAAACATCAAGCCAGTCATGACCACAAAGGTTGCCTTGCGTCTGTTTTCAAGAAGCCACTGAAGGACGCCAACAAAACTTGCAAAACCGAAGATTGCTCCCAGAACAAAGATTCCCAGATACTCAAAGTCCAAAGTGTTTACGGCAAGCAGCACGGGGGTAAACATACCCATCGCAATTAAGACGTTGGATCCTGAAACTCCAGGAAGCGACAGCGCACAAATGGCCAGGGCGGCAGAAATAAAGATCAGCAGCGCACTCGGTTCGGTATCTGTGGACCTAGGGATCGAGGTGAGCGAAAAGGCAAACGTTGCAGCTATTGCTGCAATACCAAAGTGCTTTAGCTGCCAGTTCCCTCCAGAAAGTCTTATTGGAACCGCAAGGGAGGCCAAGATAAGCCCTGCGAAGGCTGCGGAGGTAATTGTTGGGAAAGCAATGATCAGAGGGTAAACAGCAGCGCTTGAGCCAAGAATGGCAATAACCATTCCGATAAGCAGTGGAATCAGAAGAGTCCAATCGATACCAGAGAACCTTTGTTTGGCCTTTCCCCACTTTTCCTTCGATAAGGAAAGCATCAACACAAACCCCTTCACAGCCTGGGATGCTGAAAAAACTACGCGTTCGTAGATGCCAATTATTAGTGCAACGGTTCCACCAGAAATACCTGGGAGAACTTCGGCGACACCCATGAGAAGTCCGCGGAAGATGTCAAAAAAGAATTGGCCAATTCTTTTGACAATTGGAGTTGATGACTGGCTCGAGCTCATCTAGCTATTGTCCCATTCAACTATTTTGTTTTGCGGGAGGTGGCTGTAGCTCGTTGGGAGCCAAGGACTGCTCCGCCAACAATTAGTGCGGTTGCAAGCAACAATTGAATGCTTAGTTCTCGGCCGCTGACAATTAGCAGCATGGTTGTTGAAAGAAGCGGTGTCAAAAACGCAAGCAGTCCGATTCTTCTCGGGTCGCCTATCTTGAGAGCCGCATCCCAGAAATAGAAAGCACCACCTAAGGGACCCAACCCCAACACGATCAAAAGCAACCAATCAGTTGTCGTGATGACTGCCGGCTCTTCCAGAACAAAGTGCGCAACGATTGCCAGTACACCAGAGACCAAACCAAAGAGCCCAATCGCAGATGTTGGAAAAGCAGGAAGCTTTGTGGTCATGAGCGAATAAGTTGCCCAGATCAGGGCAGCTGCCAGAGCAAACAGATAACCCACTTCAAAGCCCACAGAGCCAGAAATTGGCCCCGAGGAGGTGATGGCAAGAGCTGCTCCGAAGAACCCGGCAGAGGCGGCGAGCACGTGACGAACCCCTAGTCGAAGGCTCTCGGTGAACAACGGCGAGAGCACAACAATCAGAAGCGGCCAGAGATAGTTCACCAGGTTGGCTTCAACCGCAGGGGCAGACTGTAGAGCTATGAAAAGCATCAAGTGGTAGCCAAAGAGTCCATAGACCCCAACCAAGAGTGTCTTGAATGGGATCTTCCAAGCAGAGATCTTGAATCCGGACAGTGGAAGAGATATCAAAGAACCAATTATTAAACCGATACCGGTTAGTAGTAGTGGTGGAACGTGAACTAGCAAAGTTGCGAGGGTGGCAAGAGATGCCCAAAGTGCTATTGCACCAATTGCTAAAAAGTCTGCCCTCATGTGAAAAAGCCTATTGGACTGGGGGTAATAAAAACGTATGAAAGTTGAGTAGGGCTTTTAGAAAAAAGCAAGGGGGTTTGAGTCTTTTTACAAAAAAAGTCGCAAAAAACAAAAAGTTTTTGTGAAAGTTTTGAAAATTATCCCCCAAACTCGCCAGTATTTTCGCGGATTAGCGTTTCTTTGATTGGTACGAGAGAATAGAAGGACACGAAGGAGTGATACACGTGTCGAAAGTTTCGAGCGTAAACCACGATTCAGCCGGAAGACGGCGAGTACCAAATAGATACACCCCGATAAATGAATCTCGGGTCAAAAAACTAACTACTGAAGAATGGAAGAAATTCCGTTCACAATCATCTGGCTCAGGTGAACACAACAAGCGCGCTTCAAAGGTGTTGCCGCTTGGAGTCACCTCGAGTTTTCAGCACTGGGATCCATACCCACTAACAATCGTCTCCGCCAAGGGGGCTTACTTCAAAGACGTAGACGGTCGAAAGCTTCTTGACCTCTCGATGGGCTTTGGAGCGATGTTGGTCGGACACCTAAACAAGCGCGTCGTGCGCGCGGTCAAGAAGGCCATGCGCTCAACCGGAACCTTGTTTGTGACACCATCAGTGATTGCAACCGATGCCGCTGAGCGCTTCCAAAAGCGCTTTGATCTAGACATGCTTCGGTTCACCAACTCGGGTACCGAGTCGACCATGTATGCCATCAGGGCGGCAAGAGCAGCCACCGGCAAGAAGGCCGTTATCAAGATCGAAGGTGGCTACCACGGAGGATATGACCCGCTACAGGTCTCCGTGAAGGCTCCGCTAGACAAGATTGGCCCCGCCAACGCTCCGAAGCCTTACTACCCACCCGAGGTAGAAGCCGGAGAAGTGTTTGTGGTTCCTTACAACGACCTCGATCGCCTGGAGGCAATCCTGAAGAAGGATTCCAAGAAGATCGCCTGCTTCATGGTCGAGCCGATCATCGAGAACCTCTCGATCATCTTGCCTGACGAGGGTTACCTTAAGGGGGTCAGGGCACTCTGTGACAAGTACAAAGTTGCACTGATATTCGACGAGGTGAAGTCAGGTCTAACCGCAGGCGTTGCAGGAGCTGCAAAGCGTGTTGGTGTGAAGCCAGATCTAATCACCTTGGCAAAGAGCATTGGCGGAGGACTACCTCTTGCAGCCTTTGGAGGAAAGAAAGAGTTCATGCAGACTGTCGTTGACGGCCGCATGCCACACTTTGGTACCTACAACGGTAACCCTCTGGTTATGGCAGCTGCCATCGCAGTTGATGAAATCGCAACCGAGGAAGCACTTGCCGCAGCCGAGAAGATCAACAACGACACCCTGGACAAGATTGACGCCATCATCGACGAGTATGCACTTCCTGCACACACCGTTGGGTTTGGTGTGAAGGGTGCAGTTATTTGGTCACCAACCCCAGTTCGCAACTACCGCGACTTCAAGGCAACCGACTTTGGTGTTGCTGAGCTGTCCTGGTTGTGGGGAATCAACCGTGGCATCATCACCCCTCCGGGGCTCGATGAGCAGTGGTTGGTGTCCTTCTCTCACACCCAAAAAGACATGGACAAGCTAGTCGAAAGCTTTAGGGAATTGGCTATTGCTCTAAGGTCCTAAAAACCAAATGGAAAACGGCGGACAGCAATTGTCCGCCGTTTCTCATTTCTAGGAACTAGTTCTGTGGGAATCCTAGGTTGATTCCGCCGTGGCTTGGGTCCAACCAACGTGAAGTAATCACCTTGGTCTTGGTGAAGAAGCGGAAGCCTTCTTCTCCGTGCGCCCTTGAGTCACCAAACAGCGAGTGCTTCCAGCCACCGAAACTGAAGTATGCAACTGGAACAGGGATTGGAACGTTGATTCCGATCATTCCAACTTCTACTTCGTTTTGGAACTTACGGGCAGCGCCTCCATCGTTTGTGAAGATGGCGGTTCCATTTCCAAAGGCACCTGAGTTGATCAGCTCAAGGCCCTCTTCGTAGGACTTCACGCGAACAACTGACAGCACAGGACCAAAGATTTCCTCGGTGTATACCTTCGATGTGGTCGGTACATAGTCAATGAGAGTAGGACCTAGCCAGTAGCCGCCAGCTGCGCCATCTGGAACTACGTTTCTGCCGTCGACGACAACCTTGGCGCCGTCTTTTTCTGCTATCTCAATGTAGGAAGCAACTTTGTCGCGGTGAACCTTGGTGACAAGGGGACCCATGTCGCAAGATCTTCTACCGTCGCCAACTTTGATTTGTGCCATTCGCTCTGAAACCTTGGCAATCAGGGCATCGGCTACGGGTTCAACAGCCACCACAACCGAGATTGCCATGCACCTTTCACCCGCTGATCCAAAGCCCGCGTTCACCGCTGAGTCGGCAACTAGGTCAAGGTCAGCATCAGGTAGAACCAGCATGTGGTTCTTGGCTCCACCGAGAGCCTGAACACGCTTGCCATGCTTGGCGGAAGTTTCGTAGATGTATTGAGCAATCGGGGTTGAACCCACAAATGAAATGGAAGCAACATCTGGATGAGTCAGCAGGCCATCGACGGCTTCTTTGTCACCGTTCAATACGTTGAAGACACCGTCTGGCAAACCAGCTTCTTTCCAAAGCTTTGCAAGCCAGAGGGCAGCCGATGGGTCCTTTTCGGATGGTTTTAGGACAACGGTGTTGCCAGCAGCAATTGCAACCGGGAAGAACCACATTGGAACCATGGCCGGGAAGTTGAAAGGGCTGATGATGCCAACAACACCCAGTGGTTGCTTGAGAGAGTAAACATCAACGTTGGTGGAGGCGTTCTCGGAGTACTCGCCCTTTAGAAGCTGTGGCATCCCGCAGGCAAACTCAACTACCTCTTGGCCTCGAGTGATTTCACCCATGGCATCTGAAAGAACTTTTCCGTGCTCGGAGGTGATGATTTCGGCAAGCTCACCTTTTTTGGCTTCCATTAGTTCTCTGAACTTGAAAAGGATCTGCTGGCGCTTGGCTAACGACTGGTCTCTCCAATCAGGGAAAGCATCGGAGGCTGCCTTGATGGTGGCGTTGATTTCTTCCTGGTTGGCAAATCCGACCTTGGCGGTGACTTCACCGAGAGCTGGGTCATAGACATCCCCCAAGCGACCTGATTTACTCTCAACGGCTTGGCCGTTGATCCAAAGTGGGATGTTCTTCATTGATTCACCGTTTCTTGGGCAGATTTCTTGTGTCCTAGGAGGGCCACAACAAAAGTTTAGTAGTTTGCCCAAATGCCCTGTTCAGCTTGATTCTGGGTTGCTAGTGTGCAGGTATGGCTGATTACTCACTTGTAGAACCCATGGACCCAGGCATCAAGGCTTTCATGGATGATTATTTTGATGTCCTTCACTTTCAGGACATGGACCTTTTTGACAAGGTCTTCCATAAAGACTGCGTTCTTTACTCCGCGCAAGGCGGCACACTTTCCATTAGGCCTTACAACGTGTATCGAGATCAAGTAGCTAACCGCAAGTCTCCTCACGAACTGGGAGAGTCTAGAAATGACAAGGTTTTGTTGGTTGATCAGATCTCGCCAATTCTGGCCGTGGTTCGACCACAGCTAACGATGTTTGGCGGTCTGATGCAGGACTATCTCAACATCGTCCACATGGATGGTCAGTGGTGGATAGTTGCTAAGACTTGGGAACGCGTCGGAGACGCTTGAGCTCAAACTCAATTAATTCTTTATAAGCCTTAGGGTGAGCGGATACTTGAAGTACTCTCCCTGGGAAGTTTTGTAGGCGGCAACGATTCTGAAAATGAACCAGATGATTGGCGGCACCCACAACAGCACGATTCCGATGATCGAAATCGCAAGAACAACAACCGTAATCAACATCGTGATTCCAAAGTTAAGCGACTCACGCACGTGGTGAGAAATGAATGGACCCTTACCGTTGAACAACAGGTATCCCAGAAGTGGCGCAAAGAACTCAAACGGGATGGCGAGTAAGTGGGTTGCGATAGCCCAAGCCTTCTCGGTTTGAGTTGAGAACGGCTCGTTGGATGCGTAAGGGTTAGGTGTGCTCATGAAGTCGATTCTAATTCTGAATTTCCGTGGTCAGCTTTAGAGGCTAAGCAAAACCAGGCTTGCTGCCATAACCGCCATGCCACCGATTAGGCCATAAACGGTTAGGTGACCGCGGGAAGAGTTTCTGGCGGTTGGAAGCAAGGTGTCGATTGCTAAAAACACCATTACACCTGCCACCATTGCGAAGATAACCCCAAGAACAAAATCACTTAGGAATGGAGCGAGGATCAGGTAGCCAATGACGGCTCCTGCAGGTTCTGCAAGTCCTGATAGGAAGCTGAGGCGGAAAGCTTTCACCTTGCTCTTTGTTGCGTAGTAAACCGGAACCGAAACCGCGATGCCTTCTGGGATGTTGTGCATCGCAACTGCGATAGCAAGTGCGATTCCGATTTCTGGATCGTCGAGCACCAGCAAGAATGTTGCAAGTCCCTCTGGGAAGTTGTGAATTGCAATTGCCAGGGCAACAAAGACCCCCATCTGAAGCAGTCGCTTTTGGTGAATACCAATTTCCTCTAATGAACCCGCAGGTTCGCTCAGAAGTTCAACGCGGGTGTTCTCGTGGGGGTTGGCTCCTGATGGAACTACGGCATCGATTAGTGCCATCAAGACCATGCCACCGATCAATGCAGCTGCTGCGATGGCTGAAGCACTGGTTGAGGACACCTCGGAGGCGATGTATCCGGAGGCTTTAGGCAGGATTTCAGCGAAGCTAAGGTAAATCATCACACCGGCTGAAAAGCCCATCGAAAGGGCAAAGAAGGCCTTGTTGGTGGTCTTGCTAAGGAATGCAATGGCGGAGCCAATGCCCGTTGCAAGGCCAGCGAACAGCGTCACGGCGAATGCCAAAACTATTGCGCTGTCCAATTTCTTGCCTTTCTTTAGGGGATGAAAAAACCGGCTAACTTTTGTTAGCCGGCTGTTTCAGTGTTTCAAATACTTACTTGGTTCCGCAGCCGCAACCGTCTTTACTGCAATTGCAATCCATTGGGTTTCCTTTCTTAGAAGTCCCAGTCGTCGTCGGTGGTAGCTTCGTGCTTACCGATGACGTAGGAAGAACCAGAGCCAGAGAAGAAGTCGTGGTTCTCATCGCTGGATGGGGATAGGGCGCTAAGGATGGCAGGGGATACCTGGCAGTCATCCTTAGGGAACAGCGGCTCAAAGCCCAGGTTCATAAGGGCCTTGTTGCCGTTGTAGTGCAGGAACTGCTTGACGTCGTGGGTTAGACCGATTTCGTCATACAGATCCGCGGTGTATTTCACCTCGTTGGCGTATAGCTCCAACAGAAGGTCGTAGGTGTAGCTCTTTAGCTCTTCCTGACGAGCGGTGGTTGACTCGTTGTAGCCAAGCTGGAACTTGTATCCGATGTAGTAGCCGTGGATGGCCTCGTCACGAATGATTAGGCGAATCAAGTCAGCTGTGTTGGTTAGCTTCGCTCTTGATGACCAGTACATAGGTAGGTAGAACCCGGAGTAGAACAAGAAGGACTCCAACAAAGTGGAGGCAACCTTGCGCTTTAGCGTGTCGTCACCTTTGTAGTAGCCAAGGATGATCTCGGCTTTTTTCTGTAGGTATGGGTTGTCCTCTGACCAGCGGAAGGCTTCCTCAATGTCAGAAGTCGAGCAAAGGGTTGAGAACACGCTGGAGTAGCTCTTAGCGTGCACCGACTCCATGAAGGCGATGTTGGTAATGACAGCCTCTTCGTGCTGAGTTCTGGCATCTGGCATCAAGCTCATGGACCCCACGGTTCCCTGGATGGTGTCCAGCATTGTCAAACCAGTGAAGACGTGCATGGTGAGCTTCTGCTCGTGCTCGCGCAGGGTTCCCCAGGACTGGATGTCGTTGGATAGTGGGACCTTCTCTGGCAGCCAGAAGTTCTGGGTCAGTCGGTTCCATACGTCTAGGTCAACTGAATCTTCAATCTTGTTCCAGTTGATTGGACGGGTGATGAGTTTGGAGGCTAGTTCCATGATTTATCTTCCCTTTTCCTAGAGCATGCAGCTGACGCAGTTTTCGACTTCGGTACCCTCGAGGGCCGCCTGACGAATACGGATATAGTAAATGGTTTTGATGCCCTTGCGCCAAGCGTAGATCTGGCTTCTGTTGACATCACGAGTTGTTGCAGTGTCCTTGAAGAACAGAGTCAGTGACAGTCCCTGGTCGACGTGCTGGGTAGCAACGGCGTAGGTGTCGATGATCTTCTCAGGACCTACCTCGTAGGCATCCTCGTAGTAGTCCCAGTTGTCCTGGTCTAGGAATGGGGCTGGGTAGTAAACGCGTCCTAGCTTTCCTTCCTTGCGAACCTCGATGCGAGATGCGATTGGGTGGATTGAGCTGGTGGAGTTGTTGATGTATGAGATCGATCCGGTTGGTGGAACAGCCTGCAGGTTCTGGTTGTAGATACCGTGCTTCATGACGGATTCCTTCAGAGCCTTCCAGTCATCCTGGGTAGGAATTGCAATGTTGCTCTTTGCAAACAGTTCCTTCACCTTTGGAGTTGCTGGTGCCCACTCCTGGTCGGTGTACTTCTGGAAATACTCACCAGTTGCATACTTCGAGTTCTCGAAGTTGTGGAAGGCACTGTTTCTTTCCATGGCGATCTTGTTTGAGGCCTTGATGGCGTGGTACACGACTGTATAGAAGTACATGTTGGTAAAGTCCAACGCTTCTTCAGATCCGTAGTGGATGTGCTCACGGGCTAGGTAGCCGTGCAGGTTCATCTGACCTAGACCAATTGCGTGACTCTTGTGGTTTCCATCAGAGATTGAACGAACCGACTCGATGTCTGACATGTCAGATACGGCAGTTAGGGCACGGATGGATGCCTCAACGGTCTTTGCAAAGTCAGGTCCATCCATCGCCATCGCAATGTTCATAGATCCCAGGTTGCAGGAGATGTCCTTACCGATTTCGTTGTAGGAAAGGTCCGCGTTGTAGGTGGTTGGGGTGTTGACCTGCAGGATCTCAGAGCAGAGGTTAGACATGTTGATGCGGCCCTGGACTGGGTTTGCGCGGTTCACGGTGTCTTCGTACATCACGTATGGGTAGCCAGATTCGAACTGTAGCTCTGCGATGCGCTCGAAGAGCTCACGGGCCTTGATCTTGGACTTACGGATGCGTGGGTCATCGACCATCTCGTTGTACTTCTCAGTGACAGAGATGTCTCCGAAAGGAATGCCGTAGACCTTCTCGACGTCGTAAGGGGAGAACAGGTACATGTCCTCGTTGTTCTTGGCTAGCTCCATGGTGACATCCGGTACAACAACACCAATTGACAGGGTCTTGATACGGGTCTTCTCGTCAGCGTTCTCACGCTTGGTGTCTAGGAATCTCAAGATGTCTGGGTGGTGAGCGTTTAGGTAAACCGCACCTGCACCCTGACGAGCACCTAGCTGGTTTGCATAGGAGAAGCTGTCTTCTAGAAGCTTCATCACTGGAATGATTCCAGAGGACTGGCCCTCAATCTTCTTGATCGGAGCTCCATACTCACGGATGTTGGAAAGTGAAAGTGCAACACCGCCACCGCGCTTTGATAGCTGCAGAGCTGAGTTGATTCCTCTGGAGATTGACTCCATGTTGTCTTCGATGCGCAGCAGGAAGCAAGATACGAACTCACCGCGCTGCTTCTTACCGCAGTTCAAAAATGTTGGAGTAGCTGGCTGGAAGCGACCCGAGATCATTTCTTCAACCAGGTCAGTTGCAACTGCTTCGTTGCCAGCAGCAAGAGTTAGGGCAACCATCACTACGCGGTCTTCGAATCTTTCTAGGTAGCGAGTGCCATCGAAGGTCTTTAGTGCGTAGCCGGTGTAGAACTTGTAGGCACCCATGAAAGCCTCGAAGCGGAACTTCTTTGAGTAGGCAAGTTCTTCTAGCTGCTTGATGAACTCGAAGGAGTACTGGTCAAGGATTTCTTTCTCGTAGTATTCGTTCTCAACCAGGTAGTCCAGACGCTCTTTCAGGCTGTGGAAGAACACGGTGTTTTGGTTGACGTGCTCGAGGAAGTACTTGCGCACTGCAAGCTTGTCTTTTTCCAACTGTAGTTTCTGATCTTCACCCCAAAGGTTGATCATCGCGTTGAGGTCCTGATAACTCAGGGCTGACTCAACTCCAGTCTTTCCGACTAGGTTTCCTTGATCGTCAGCGATCTCTACGAGTTGGTTTGCCACAGCTGGGCCAGCCTTTCTTTAACTTCGATTACGTCTTCTGGTGTACCGGTGATTTCGAACTTGTAAATCAATGGAACACCTAATTTAGTGGCGACAATGTCGCCGGCTTTGCAGAAGTGGCTACCAAAATTGGTGTTTCCTCCTGCGATCACCGCTTTGATGTGCTTGCGGTTCTCAGGATTGTTCAGAAACTTAATGACCTGCTTAGGAACAGTAGATCCGTCGTTTCCGCCCCCATAAGTAGGTACAACTAGAACGTTGTCCCTCTCATAAACAAACTCTGCTGCTTCCTCGGACTTTAGGGGAATCCGAATAGCGTTGGTGCCTAGTTTGTCTACAAACCTTTTTGTGTTCTCTGAGACGCTCGAGAAGTAAACCAAGTCGAACATCTCAAAACCCCAGCCCTTTTTATCTAGGCGCTTAGAGCTTGAATTTTTTCCATGCGGAAACCACTCCAGTGGTCATCGCCAGATACAACTACAGGAGCTGCGGTGTAGCCCAAGGTCTTAACCATTTCCAGGGCAACCGGATCTTTGCTCATGTCTACTTCTTCATAGTCGACATCAATGCTCTTGAGCATGCGCTTGGTGCTGTCGCACTGAACACAAGCTGGGAGCGTATAAACGGTCACTGCCATGGTGGTTCCTTCTGCTTGAAGGGGCGAAAAACCCCTAATTTTGAGCTAAATTTGTGAATTTCTTCGCGAAGTTCGGATTCCCTACAATAGCACTAAACCACTAGATGTAGTACCGACACGTGAAAATCTTCACTTATTTAGTTGTTTTTTAGTTGTAATCCGAAGACTAAACCTTAACTTGAGCCTTTTGTCAGCTCATTCTCAGGCGTGTCGTAGGAATTGTCCGAAAAGGCCCATTTGGTTCTTCCCGGAAGGCTAATTCTGGGCCCAGCCTCGGACATTGAGGCCAGGGGCTTGGGGCTAGCCCACAAAGCCCCTGGCTTTTTGCCCTAGACCAAGCCATACCCACCAAAGGCCCACCCTAGAGACAGCCAACCCTCAGACTGGGCCAGTAGGTTCGAAGCTATGAATCAATTCTTTGACACCATCGGCGGTTTGCCGCTTCACCCCCTAACAGTCCACGCGGCAGCAGTACTAATTCCGCTTTCAGCTCTTGCGCTAGCGCTACTGGTCTTTGTTCCCAAGTGGAGAAAGACCTACTTCCCCCTAACTCTGATTTCGCTAGCGGTATCAGTGGTGCTTGCCTTTGCTGCCAAGCAATCCGGTGAAGCACTTGCTGCCAGGGTTGGTAACCCGGGTGAGCACCAGGCGCTCGGGGACTTGCTATTTCCAGCTTCGATCGGTTTGTTTCTCCTAGCTTTAGCTTTTTACTTCTTTACTAAGACAGAAAAACCAAAGTGGACACTTCAGCTAGCAGGTGGATTGTCAACCGCAGCGGTAGCTGGTGTTGTTGTGCTTTCTGTTTTGGTTGGTCACTCAGGTGCAGAAGCAACCTGGGGAGATCGTATCTCTGCCAACCAAGCAGAAGAACTCCCGGCTCCAACAGACTCAACTTCACCCGGAACAGATTCCGGTGGTTCTACTTCAACTGATTCTGGAATCAGCGTTGCTGAAGTTCAAAAGCACAACACCGAAGCAGACTGCTGGACAGTTATCAACGGTGACGTTTACGATCTGACAAGTTACATCTCAAGACACAAAGGTGGCGCTGCGGTGCTAACTGGTATTTGTGGAAAAGATGGCACAAAAGCATTCAGTGGTCAGCACGCGGGTGCCTCAAAACCAAACGCTGATCTTTCTTCACTGATTGTCGGCCCTCTTGTCGGTAGCTCAACCGGTTCAGGTTCCACAACAGGAAAAGGTTCAGCAGGATCATCCAGCGCAGCAGGAGCTGCTGCTGGTGCGGCACTAACCGCAGCTGAAGTGCAAAAGCACAACACCGGCAGTGACTGCTGGAGCGTAATCAAGGGAACTGTTTACGACCTCACAAGCTATGTCACTTCTCACCCTGGAGGAGCAAACCTCATCAAGGCAATCTGCGGTAAGGATGGCTCTGCTGCCTTTACCGGTCAGCATGCAGGAGCCAGCAAGCCAAACAACGTCTTGGCTGCGTTTGCCCTAGGTCCTCTGGTTGCCGGAAGCTATCTACCAGAGGCCACCGTTCGCGGAGAAGAAGAAGGCGAGGACGACGACTAGAAGTATCTCTTCGATCTCCTGTTTAGTTTTCTTGAATTGAGATACGGGGAATTTCTTGTATCGCCTTGACTAAAGTATTGGCCATGAGAGAAATGGCCAGAGGGGTCACGACCCTAGTTTTGGCGATCACATTAGTGAATAGTGTTGGTGGCACATCTTCCGCCGTGGAATCGAAACCCGTGAGCCGCCAAGAACTTCACTCACAAGTCGCAGCTTTAGCTCAGAATCCAAAATCGGTTGTTGCGGATAATTGGAGAGCACTGTCTGAACCCCTTGAGCTCTGTGCTCTGAAAGAGAGCAAGAATCCATTTGGCGGAGGCGCCAAAGGTTTTCCACCCAAAGCCTGGAACTCCTCTACCGGCCAGGTGAAGATAGCAGTTATTCCCGTTGACTTCTCAAATGCTCGTGGCTCAGGTTCCCCCGAGGCGTTGTACCGAGATGACATCCGTCTAATGAACCGCTGGGCGAAGCACTTTAGTCGGGGAAAAATGAGCTACGACATCGAGTTCAACGCACCAAAGTGGATCAGAGCACCGAAGGGCGCAGAGTGGTACACCTGCACTCAATGTAAAGGAGCAAAGAAAGAGCTTCAGCCCAAGCAAAAAGCTGCCCAAGAGATTATCACTGTTGCCGATAAAGACTATGACTTTTCTGGAGTTGAAATTGTCTACTTTGTTTTCCCGGCTGAAGCTGAAGAAAAATGGGGTACCACCCTTTACGGCCGCAATGAAAACTACACAACAGATGAAGGGATGATCACTGCATCGGTCTATGGAGAGATGGGTGGAGTCGTTGGCGCCAAGCCTGACCGCAGAAAGATTTGGGACCACGCAATTCACGAGTTCCTTCACTTTCAGGGTTTCATCGGACACGGCCCCTCAAATCACACTGGGCACTTCATCACCGTAGATCAGTGGGGACCTTCTAAAGCAGTGACGTCTTGGGAGGCGTTTCTGAATGGCTGGTTCGATGAAGACGAGATTCTGTGTCTGGACAAAAGAAAACTCGGGTCAGATGTGTTTGTGACCATGAGCTCTATCGACACATTTGGCCCGAGAAAAGAATCGGTCATGATTCGCCTAAACGACGAGGAAATCATCATTGTCGAACGACGTGAACCAGGTCCCTTCACCCGCATTGACTCCTCGGGTAGCGGGGGTCTCAGGACTGGATTCACCGCCTATCGGGTGAATGTGAACGGCGAGCACTATCGCGACGATAGTGACCCCACTTCAGACGCCAGAAACTTTTGGAGCTTCTTGGGATCTCGAACTAATCCGACAATTGTTGGTTCTGTGGAATACAAAGGCGTAAAAATCTCACCCATGAGTACTACCAGGGTAAAAATTTCTCGGACCGCCAGTTAGGTTTGCGCTGACGCTTGAAGACCGAAAGCGATAACTTGGTTTCATGAGTGACCTAAACGCCATCGGTGAGCAAGACAGCTGGATCTGTTGGCTTTGCGATAAGCCAGTTGATGCAGACGCTTCGGTGAATTCTGACCTAGGTCCCAGCGTTGACAGCTTCGAGGCAACCAGGGTCAAAAAAGGAGAGCTGGCTATAGAGCGCCTTGCGCATAGGCAGTGCAACACCATGAAGGGCAAGATCGCCCCGGTTGTTCCCTGGAGCAAAGACCTACTCGTTGTTGATCCATCACCCATCTTTGAAACCGTGGAGAGACTTAAGAAAAAAGGTGGGCGAGAAATCGTCGCCCGCTGTCCTGATGAAACCGACGCCAATGTTGCAGCAGATTGGCTTTTGGATAGGCTCTCTCGACTTGCTCCAGAACTGAACTTCGAAACCGAAGTTTCTGCAGGCGGTGGCCAACACATTCTTACCCTTCGGATCACCAAGTGAGAAAGGTTGTTTCCAAGGGCTGGGCACTTCTAAACTCGACTCATCCGATTCCATCCTTGGCAGTGGCAACGTTTGTGACGCTCTTCAGCATGGGAATCGGGACAACGCTCGGCAGAAGCTTCCTGATTGGATTCACAGTTTTGCTTCAGCAGTTCTCCGTTGGACTGTCGAATGACTGGCTCGACTACAAAAGAGATCTAGCTTCGAGCAGAAAAGATAAGCCAGCCGTCAGGGGACTGATATCAGCTGCTGCAATTAGAAATGCTTCCCTCGCGGCAGCCGTTTCAGCTCAAGCCGTGGCGTTTGTTTTTGGTTGGCAAGCAGCGCTGATTATGACCTTGATGCTCCTAGCCGGTTGGAGCTACAACCTAGGCATGAAATCCAACTGGAGTTCATTTGTTCCATACGCAGTTGGATTTGGATTGCTTCCAATCTTTGCTGGGTTGAGTGCCGAGGATGCCTTTGGGGTGCCAGGCTGGGTGATCGCTGCGGCAGCACTGCTTGGAGTCTCTGCACACTTCGCAAACGCGCTACCTGACATGTTTGATGATCAAAAAACCGGAGTTCGTGCCCTACCGCACTTACTCGGTCAGAGGGTATCCTCTGGAGTGATTTCAGCCACCGCCCTAGTCGCAACGGTGTTGATTGTCGCTCAGTCGGAGAACCTACCTCTTCTTTTTGCAACCACAGGCCTGATTGCCACCATTGCACTAGTTGGAGCAGCAAGCTTTTTGTCACTTCGGAAAAGGCCGCCAAGGGCTGTTTTCACGCTTTTGCTAGCGGCTTCGTTTGTGAACGTGTTGTTGCTGATGCTTGGGGCAGGCTAAGAGGGAGCATCTAGCTGGGGATGTTCACTCCAACTTGGCGCCTGATTTCCTCACCGATACGAATAACAGAAACCGTGTCTTTGTGGCTTTGAAGCGGGGACTCCAATAAACCTTCAGAAACGTATTTTGCGAATGCTGTGATCTGGTAGCAAAGCCCCGCGTGACCCTGGATTGAACTTTCGTCTTTCCAAGTTGGTCCATGTGAGTTGTAAAGCGCAGGCCTTAATTCCAAACCTGACGGAATAAAGAATGGTCCATCGACCAACACGACACCTAAGGTTCCTGAAACCGATGCGGTAGTTGGAAGGTGTGCCTTACCTGAAACGTTGATTACGGCCCTTGCACCAGATGCATATTCCAAAACTGCAGATGCAAAAGATTCTGAGACACCGTTGTGCAAGTTTCCGGTAGCGGTGATCTTTACCGGGTCACCAAGAAGCATCTGAGCAAAAGAAATCGGATAGATGCCCATGTCCTGCATGATGCTGGATTGCCCCGGGATCCAAAGTCTTTCAATGGTTCTGTTATCTTGACCAAAGTCTGCTTGCAGTAGTTCTATCTCTCCAATAGCACCGCTTGAAACCAACTGTCGAATGATGCTGGCTTGTGGCAAATACCTTGACCACATCGCCTCCATCGCAAAGACCTTGGCTTCTCTAGCCTCGGCGTAGATCTCTTCCGCGTCAGCTGCCAGCAAAGCCGAAGGCTTTTCAATGAGAACGTGTTTGCCTGCAGCAATTGCTAGCAGCGCATCGGCTTTGTGAGTGTGAGGGAGGGTTGCAACATAGACTGCGTCGACCTCTGGGTCCTCAACTAATTGCTCGTACGTCGTGTAGATCTTGGGGATGCCACAGCGAGCGACAAAGGCTTCGCCTTTGCCTTGAGTTTTGGAGGCAACAGCAAGGATTCTTTGATTGGTGTTTGCCGCCACAGTCTCAGCAAAGACCTCGGCGATGTCACCAGCACCAAGGATGCCCCAGCGAAGCGATGGGACAGAGCTTGGATCAATGATTTCTGGCGCCGGGATGTTGGAGAGGTCAAAGTCTTTGGGAGCTTTCGCGAACATGGCCATGGCTTGATGCTAGCCCAAGACTCAAAGGGCCAAATAGGCGCTTCACCATAACGAAACAGGCCCCTATGGCGTTATAAGTAGTATCTGGCAAACTAGATATAGGTGAAGCATGGCATTTAGCAGAAAAGGCAAGGAAGAAGCTGCCAAGGCAGCTAAATCTGCCGTTTCTGCTGACCTAGACGCTACCTTTCTATACAGCGAAGACCCCCTAGAAGCCCTGCTCGATGAGCAGTCTGACGAGGAGTTCGGCGATCTAGAGCTCAAAGAAAGAGCCGGCAAGCCTGTAAAGCTAGCCGAATGGACCGCCCAAGACTTCTCTTCTATATACCTTCGCTTCCGCCCTCACCTAGAGCGTCACGCCAGAAGGTTCCTATCTAACCCATCCCAGGTGGACGAGGTAGTTCAGGACGCATTCCTTTATTTGATGGTTTCCCTGCCAGAACTAGACTCCGAAATTGGAGTCCTAAGGTTCTTGAAGTGGAAGACCAGGCTCCTAGCCCTAGATGTAATCCGTGCATCAGGCCGCGCATACATCAACTCAATAGACGATGTCCAAGAGCCTGCCTCTGACGACCCCGAGATCTCCTCTTCCCTAGAGCAGCAGGATGACGCGGCTGTTGTGAAGCTAGCGCTATCAAAACTGAACCCAAGGCACAGAGAAGTCCTAATTGCCTCGATGTACGAGGAGAAGAGCACCGAGCAGATCGCAGCTCAGGTTGGTCTTTCCGAGAATGCCACCAGACAACTTATCTTCCGCGCTCGTGCTGCCTTCAAGAAGGCCCTCATTGGAGACGTCGACACAACCGGCATGTCTGCTGCAGCAATACTTTCCGTTGCGGCAAGAAAAGCTGCATCCGAGGGCAAGAAGGTCGGCGCTGCCGCACTTACCTTGATTGCACTTGTTGTAATGTCTCTAGCTGTTTTCCCAAGCCTCAACCGCGCTCCTTCTGATCAAATGGCTGAAGCTCCCGCTACCTCAGAGTCGACAGCACCGCTGAATCAGGGTTCTGAATCCGAATCCGAATCCACGCCTGATGCAGCAGCATCAGAAAGCACTTCTTCACAAGTCATGACAGGCGATACAAACTCGCAGAGTGAAACAGGCGCGCCTACTAACCAAGTCAACTCTCAGCCTTCGGAGAGGGAAGAGATACAGGCTGTCCTCGAATCGCCGACTTTTGGAAAAATCCTGAATTCTGACTCGAGGTCCAAGGTGTTCGCTATTGACCAGGTCTACACTGCCCTCGGAGACAATGGATTAACTGCTAAGTTCGTCTTCAACCCAAGCTCAACCGATGTGTTCAGCAACGTTGTGGTAGCGGTTGAGATCGACACCTATGTCTTCGAGTTTCAGCCTGCTAACACTCTGTTGATCACAGACAGAAACGCGGAAAACCAGAGTGTTTACATGCTTGTGGGTGACGCTACCTACGTCTATGACGAATTTGGCAACCGATGGTCGAAGTCCGAGCTGGGAAAGACCCGGGTGGTGCTCAAGGTTGTGATGGAGTCAAACGGCACGACCGTGAAGTCTGTAGATCTCGCGCTTTACCGCCGATAAACCTCAAATCCTAGTTTGCAGGCCCCTACAGGGATGAATTGTCGAGGCCAACGCCGTTTTAGGCCAAAAAATCACACAATTTAGCGAAAACCCACTCCGGCAGCGCCTTAAATCCTTGAAAAACCTGGAGTTTTAGGGTTTTCCTGGGCCTAGGGTCCAAAAACTCAGTCGAAATGTCTGGTCCGTTACCGTAATAGTCCGGACATTTTCACGGTAACCTTCTATGAGCGACATCTTTGGGCTGGCCTACTTGGTTGGCCAGATTGAAGATTAGCTCCCATCAGATCGACGATCTGGTGTGTTTAACCAAGAAAAGAAAGAGACTAAATGTCTAAGAAACTAATTGCAGTTGCTTCAGCAGCCGCTCTAGCTCTAACAGCATTGGTGGGCGTTGCTCCGGCAAGCGCGAACGTAACCGTCACCTATGCTTTGGCAAACAACGCTGGAGCCGACGCTTCAGTATCTGTTGGTACATCACTTAACACCACTGCTGCTGGAACAACAGTTGCATTGCTAGATGTCCCTTCAAACAACTCACTTCAGTACTCATCGACCACCGGTCGTCAGAGCCTAGCTAAGGCAACAGTGACTGTTCCTGCAGCTGGAACTGTTGTTAACGTAACCACCACAGGTAAGGTACGCGTTATCGAGGAGCCTACTGACACCACCAACAAGTACAACTCAACAAGTGGTGTTACTTCATGGACCAAGACTTCAACTACAACTTCAGTTGTGTTCTACTTCTACACCACTGGAACCGACAAGGGATCTGTAAAGATCGCAACTGGCGGAAACAGCACTGAGGTATTCCTATTCGGTAAGCCTGGACCAGCTTTCAGACTGGGCGTAACCTTGCCTTCTACAGTCGGTACTGTTGCTCCAACTAACGACAACGTATTTGCTTCGGTTGTTGACCTATTTGGAAACAACGTAACCAACGCAACCATCACACAGGCTGCGACTTCTGGTGCAACTCTGTCAACCCTAACCTGGGATGCAACTGACCTACGCTACGAGGCGAAGCTGCACAATGCAACTGCTGGACAGTTTGCAGTAACAGCTAGCATTGCTGACCCAACAGATGTAACTGGTTTCACCGAGGTAATCAGCTTCTTCGGAACCGTTAACTCTCAGGATGCAGCTGCACAGGTTGTAACCCTAACTGCACAGGTTGCTGCGCTAACCGCACAGCTAGCTGCATCAGTAACAAAGGCTAAGTACAACAAGCTTGCTCGCAAGTGGAACCGTGCTAACCCAAGCAACAAGGTAAAGCTAGCTAAGTAATTCTCTAGCGAACTAAACAAAACCCCCGAGAGAAATCTCGG
This sequence comes from Actinomycetota bacterium, assembly GCA_046046195.1. Taxonomy (GTDB): domain Bacteria; phylum Actinomycetota; class Actinomycetes; order Actinomycetales; family Microbacteriaceae; genus Rhodoluna. Next base: position 108,317 of record JBJOKH010000041.1, read on the forward strand.
GGGTTTTGTTTTATCTCTAGTTAGTTGGAGATTAAGTCTGAAGGTTGGAAACCCGTTTGGCCAATAACCCAAGAGCCTTTGCTTTTTTGACCGCTTCTTGGCGATTGCCAACACCCAAAGCCCGATAGATCCGAACGGTCTCCTGACGAATGGTTGACTCGGACAGCATCAAAATCTTGGCAATCTCCAAGTTGACAAGGCCATTTTCGATGTGTCCGAGGATAGCGAGTTGTCGAGTTGTTAAGTCATCGGGGGTTATTCCGATTGAACCAGTTCCATTTGAAACGTTTCCAAAATCCAATGTGTCTAAGTAAAAGGCCCCGAGCTTTGATAGAACGCCATCTACTTCCGGTGAAAATGAAGGCTCGAATGACAAGTCATCTAACGAGAGAGCAAGGAGGCCAACCGGAACTCCCTGAGCCACGAAGGGAACCGCTATCATCTTGAGAGCGCCTGACTCATCATTCACCGTGCCAGACGTTGCTCTCTTTTCCCTGATTGCCTCGGACAACGGAGAGTCATCCCATGCCGAAAGATCTTGTTTGTAGATTGGGTTTCTGCCATATCCAGCAACCGATCTGATTGCTGATTTGGTGTCTAGGTAGAAGATCTCGCAACCCCTGGTAGATGGTGGCACAAAGTCTGAATGAACTAACTTCCGGCACAAATCTGCCGGACCTGAACTTGCTAAAACAGCATCCAATGCCTTGGCTGCAGCAACAAGCTGCCGATTCTCTTTGGAGATGTCGACGGTACTGCTCATTTGTTTCCCCCAGTGACGAAACTATTTTCCCCTATGTGAAAAGACTAACCAATCCCTCAGACAACTCATGCGGACAGTTAGTCAACTGTCCAGACAACAAACAGACAAGTCCAGACCTAATGAACCCAACCTTCGTACCTAGTGAGTGCTTCTTACGGTTATCTATAACGAGCGACATCTTTGGGCTGGCCTACTTGGTTGGCCAGATTAAGGATGAGCTCCCATCAGATCGACGATCTGGTGCGTTTAACCAAGAAATAGAAAGAGACTAAATGTCTAAGAAACTAATTGCTGTAGCTGCGGCTGCTGCACTAGCTCTAACAGGTCTAGTTGGTGTTGCTCCGGCAAACGCTAACATCACTGTTGGCTGGAACATCCCATCAGCAACTACCGGTGACGCCTCACAGGCATCACTAATCTACGCAACTTCAAACGCTGCAACACTTGGATCAGCAGTAATTAACGTTCCAAGCAACAACGTTTTGGAGTACACCAGCACAGCTGCACGTTCAAGCCTTCTAAAGGTTACCGTGACCACAACTGTTGGTGAAGCAGTGACCGTAACCGCATCTGGCGCAGCAAAGATTGTTGACACAATCCTTAACGCAGATGGCACTACTCGTAACTCAACTGCTGGTGCGTCGACCTACAACGTAACTGCAACCACAACTTCAACTGATTTCTACGTGTTCACCACCTCGACTGCTAACCAGTCTCTGACAATTCAGAAGAGCGGTAACACAGGAGTTTACTGGTTCAAGGCACGTCACGGTCTTGCTTACAACATCACCGCAACTATGCCAGCTACGATTCCTGCGACTGCTCCGTCAACTCAGAACCTAATCGCAAAGGTGACAGACGTGTATGGAAACCTAGTGACTTCGGCAGTGAACCTTACTGCTACAGCTTCAGGTGCACAGCCAACAATCACACCTAGCGCAGACTCATCTGTGGCCTACAACTCAACTCTTGGTGGCCACCCCTTCACCTTGAGCGCTGCAGGTACTGGTGGAATGGGTGTTGAGATCTTCATCACCACCGCTCCAACCCGTGCAACTGGTCTTGCTGCTGCAAACTCAAGATGGTTCGGTAGCTCAAACGCTGCTGATCTAGCTGGCCAGGTAACCACCCTTACTGCACAGGTTGCTGCGCTAACCGCACAGCTAGCTGCAACAGTAACTAAGGCTAAGTACAACAAGCTTGCTCGCAAGTGGAACCGTGCTAACCCAAGCAACAAGGTAAAGCTAGCTAAGTAATTTCCTAGCTAATTCATAAAAACCCCCGAGAGAAATCTCGGGGGTTTTTATTTGCCCAATCTCCCGACTTTAGGATGGACGGAGATTTACCATGATCTAGAGAGCTAGATCGCTCGAAACTTAATGAGACTTTAGTTTTCTATCTTCCGTGAGGCATGCCCGCAACCGAAATAAACTGCCTCGCTGCAACAACCCTGGCATTACCCGGAGCATCAGGATCAACACCAGCTGCGCTAAAGGCTCTTTTGACTAAGTGCTCAACAGCTCTGACGGTTGTGCCTCGTTGGGCGGCTATCTCATGGTTGCTAAGTCCCATGGCAACCATCCTTAGAACATCTAGTTGGCTTCTAGAGACATCGGCAAGTTCATGCTGGCCGATCTTGTCGTCTCGGAATGACTTACTAACACGGTCTTTGGCTGCTGCTTCAATCGCTTGCTTGAGTACACCAGCATCGGCCAGCCTGTCTTTGCGAAGGTACGCAGCGTTCTTAGGAATGTTTCTGTTCTCAACACCAACAACCCTTGGTTCTGGGATGTGAGTTAGGAAGACTATGCCTAGCTTTGGAAGCTCTAGGCGAAGGATGTGAGCTAGGTCTATACCTGATGGCCCATCACCAAGTTCAATGTCGAGGATGGCAACTTGGGGCTCAAAACCTTTGATTGCAGCCCTTGCCTCGGCAGCATTCTTGGCAGAAACCACCTGGAATCCATCGGATTCCAGCAGGGAAGTCAGAAGCGATCGAACTAGTGGTTCGTCTTCGACAACCAGAACGTTTAGTGGTTTTTGTGGCATAGGGGTAATCAAACCAGCTTTTGTATTCCAGTTCCACCCGCTATTCGCTGCAGGACACAAAACTCTCAATATCTTTACCCCAGTAATGCAAGGCTCATCCTTAGCTGGCCAACTCAAGGGCCAACTTGCCCCTCCCTGAAGGTTCTAGCTCCAACCTCTAGGCTGGAAGGTATGTCCCGTAAAGCTCTGCTTCTGTTTCTTGCTGCTGGATTCGCTTGGGGTATCCCTTACTTCTTTATTCGAATAGCCGTTGAGGACTTCTCGACCTATTCGATCGTCTTGTTCAGGGTTCTTATCGGCGCCTTGGTGTTGGTTCCCCTTGCCTTGAAACAAGGAGCGCTGCTCCTTGCCCTGAAGCACTGGCCTTGGGTTTTGGCTTTTGCTCTTTTGGAGATGGCAGGACCTTGGTGGTTGATCACTGAATCAGGAAGACACCTTTCTTCAGGACTTATTGGTCTATTGATCGCAACCGTTCCTTTCTTTGGTGTTCTGATTGCCACCTTAATGGGAGACAAATCAGTTAGACACCCAAAGACCATCATGGGATTGCTGATGGGCTTTGCAGGGGTCGTTGCCCTGGTTGGCATTGACTCCTTCTCAGGACTTATCGATCCACTCTGGGTAGGAGCTGTAATCTTGGCAGCCGTTGGCTACGCAATTGCTCCTGCAGTTGTTGCTCACAAGATCGGCTTTGTTCCAACCGCGGGTGTTATGAGTCTTTCGATGGTGATAGTTGCAGCCATCTACGCAGTCCCTGCTGCAGTATCTTTGCCTGACGAGATTGCAGCAGGACCAGCAATTGAGTCTTGGATAGCGCTTTTGGTTCTTGGAGTTGTTTGCTCAGCAATTGCCTTCCTGATCTTCTTTGCACTAATCAAAGAAGTTGGTGCTGCAAGAGCAACACTCATTACTTACCTCAACACCTTGGTTGCCCTGGTCTTGGGTGTTGTTTTCTTGAACGAACCAATCACAGTTGGACTATTGATTGGCTTCCCGCTGATCTTGGTAGGGAGCTGGTTCGCTGGGAAGCGCCATGAGGTCAAGACTAAAAAGACCAAAGGCAAATCAAAAGGCAAAGCCAGCAAGAAGGAGTCGGTTAGCACCGACACCACTGAGCTAGAAGCTTTGCCCAAGGGTTAGCCGAAGCAGATTTTCGCTTCTTGACTATCCTTGGAACAACTAAGGGATGTGAAAAGAATTGACCAAGCAAACTATTTGGCGAGGCTTTGCCTCAGATAACTACGCAGGCGTTCACCCAGAAGTTCTTGCTGCTATTGCTTCAGTCAACGATGGCCACGAGGTGGCCTACGGTGAAGATACCGTCACAGCCAGATTCCAAGAGTTGGTCAAAGAGCACTTTGGTAAGAAAGCCGTTGGCTTTCCAGTGTTCAACGGCACCGGAGCCAACGTCATTGCCTTGCAGGCTGCCACCCAAAGATGGGAAGCGGTGATTTGCGCAGAGAGTGCACACATTCACGCCGACGAAGGTGGAGCCCCAGAAAAGATGGCAGGGCTAAAGCTTTGGACTGTTCCAACCTCTAACGGCAAGCTCACCCCAGAGATGATCGACTCTCAAGTTTTTGACATTGGTTTTGTTCACCGCGCACAACCAGGAGTTGTCTCAATCACCCAGACCACTGAGATGGGAACTCTCTACACAGTAAAAGAAATCAAGGCATTAGCAGACCGAGCTCACAAGCACGGTCTGCTAATTCACATGGACGGAGCAAGACTTTCGAACGCAGCTGCCGCCCTTGGACTTTCTTTCAAGCAGTTCACCACCGACGTCGGAATCGATCTAGTCTCCCTTGGTGGAACCAAGATCGGAGCCCTGGGAGCAGAAGCAGTGATCGTCACTGATTCAAAGTCGGCAAGAGGCAAAGAGCTTGCTAACGCCATGCCGTTTCTTCGGAAGACCTCGATGCAGCTGCCATCAAAGATGCGATTTGTCTCGGCTCAGCTAAATGCCCTGCTGGAAGACCGTGCCAAGCTGGCACTTGGCAACGCCAAGCATGCCAATGCCATGGCGGCAAAGCTCTATGAAGGGGTTGTGAAGATTGCCAAGTCAAACAAGAACGTCACCGTTCCTAATCCAACTGAAGCAAACGCAGTGTTTCCAGTCTTGCCAAAGGCAATAACAGCAATACTTCAGAAGAAGTATCGGTTCTATGTCTGGAATCAGGCAACCGGTCAGGTGAGGTGGATGTGTGCCTGGGATACCACCCCGGAAGATGTCGATGGTCTGCTAGCTGCGTTGAAGGAAGCGCTCTAATCTAAACCGCGGGAACAAAACCAAGTAATTGTTGGTTGGAGAACAACATGTCTAAAACCCCTGAAACTTCTGTCCCCATGACCGACCTGTTGACTGCTCGCTGGAGCCCGCGCTCCTACGACAAGTCCCACGAGATATCTGACCAGGAACTTCTGGCCATCCTGGAAGCTGGCCGCTGGGCCCCATCGGCCAACAACTTGCAGCCCTGGAGGTTCTCGGTTGCTAAGCGTGGCACCGAGCTTCACGACAAGGTTGTTGCAGGCCTTACCGGTTTCAACCAGGCCTGGGCACCAGCAGCTTCAGCTTTGATTGTTGTTTCAGTCAAGCGAAGCGATGCCGGCGAATCCATCAAGGGAAACTTCTACGATGCAGGGCTTGCGGTAGCGCTAATGAGCGTTCAGGCTCAAGCTCTTGATCTTTACACCCACCAGATGGGTGGAATCTTGCGCGATGAATTACACAAATCTTTGGGTCTTCCAGCAGACCTTGAGGTTACTCTTGTCTTCACAGTCGGCAAAAAAGACGCTCCTGAGAAGTTCGAGGGAGAAGCCCTAGCGCGGGAGCTTGCTCCTCGAACCAGGTTGCCCCTGTCGGAAATTGTCTTGCACGGCAAGCCTTAAGCTTGATAAGTGAGCTTCGCTAACGAGATTGCATCTTGGTATGACCTGATAGGTCCGATGCTCTTTGTTGGAGCGGTTTGGGCTTTAGTTTTTGCTGGCACCGGGTTACTGATCGGTGCATTTGTACCATTCATCACCGGCGACTCCTTGATATTTGCATCCGGCATAGTCGCCGCCAACTTTCCTGAAAGCATCAACATCTGGGTGTTGGCGGGCGGTATCTTCTTCTTTGCTTGGCTTGGCGATCAGGTTGGCTACACGCTGGGGCGTCACTTCGGAAGACCTTACCTAGATAAACGCCAAGGGGTAGTTCTAACCAAGGCGATTTCTAACTCAGAAAAGTTCTATCAAGCATGGGGCTTTTGGGCCGTGGTGGTTGCAAGGTTTGTTCCTTTTGCCAGGGCCATAGTTCCAGTTGTTGCCGGCATCGGAAAAATGCATTACTACAAATTCTTCGCAGCCAACCTAGTTGGGGCCGCTCTCTGGGGATTCGGGTTAACTGTTGCAGGGTATTTTGCAGCCAGCATTCCGCTGGTGAAAAACATCAGCTACTTCCTAGCGGTGTTCTTCATTGCAGCATCGCTGGTTGCAGGCATTAGAGCTTGGTATAAAAACAATGCCAGCACCAGGCTGGCTCCTTTATCCCGCAAGCTCTAAAGCCTTCAGTCAGTCTGAATAACCCGATCTGCTAGGGACTTAGATTTCTCTCTGGCGTAAAAATCAAGCTCTTGGGCTGCCCAGAAATCAAACTTGTCTAGGTGCCGCTCGCGCTCTAACCAGCGCTGCCTTCTAGTTTCCTCGCTGGCTTCTAGCCAAAGGCTTAGGTAAGCGTGCTCTTTGCTGCGCTCAGAAAGAGCTCCGCAACCCTCAACAATCAAAGGTGTTCCACCTGAAAACTCTCGCCAGGAGCTTCTTTCGTTTCGGACCCAGGACCAGTCCTGCCAGGAGGCTGTTTCTTTTCTGGCTAGCGGGTTCAAGATAGATCTCACCAGGTAGTCAGAGCCTAGAGACAAACCTCCCCAGCCCTCATAGATGTTGTCCATATGAATAACTCGGGGTGCTGATTCGCCTTCGCGGAAAAGCTGCTGCTGGAGTTTGTCGGCGAAGGTTGATTTGCCAGAGCCTGCTCGGCCATCAATCAAAACAATTGGCGTTTGGTTGCCGCGGTCTATTTGATCGAGAATCTTGACTGTTAGCTTTTCGATCAGCTGTTGCTGATCAAGGTTTGCTAGGTCGGAAAAATCCGACATTTACTCAGCTAGGCCGTAAAGACGATCGCCGGCATCTCCAAGACCTGGAACGATGTATCCAACGTCGTTGAGTTTTTCATCTAGGGCTCCAAGCACGATGGTTACGTGCTTGTCGCCAACTGCAGCTTCAACTGCCTTTAGTCCTTCTGGGGCACCGAGTAAGCAAACGGCTGTGACATCGGTAGCGCCGCGCTCGAAGACGTAGTTGATTGAGTCGATAAGCGTTCCACCGGTGGCAAGCATCGGGTCGATGATGAAGATTTGTCTTCCGGTTAGATCATCGGGCAGTCTTTCGGCGTAGGTGTAAGGCTCAAGAGTTTCTTCGTTTCTCTTGATGCCAAGAAAGCCAACTTCTGCGGTAGGTAGAAGTTTCATCATTCCCTCGAGCATTCCAAGACCTGCGCGGAGAATTGGAACAATAAGTGGCTGCGGGTTGGTTAGGTGAACACCTTTGGTCTTTGTAAGAGGAGTCTCGATGTCGACTTCGTGCACCTTCACCTCACGGGTTGCCTCGTAGGCCAGAAGGGTCACAAGCTCTTCAACCAGTTGTCTGAAGGTGGGGGAGGGTGTGGTCTTGTCTCTCAAGACTGTGATTTTGTGGGTAACCAGTGGGTGGTTGGCAACGTGGACTCGCATAACCCCAAATCTACCGCCCCAAACTATCTCTAACCGAGCACCAGCCCGAACCTCCTAAAGTAGGAGTTCGAGAACTCAAAAGAAAGCAAGCGATGGACCAAGGCTTTGAAAAGGCAATGGATCTGGCCATTGGCCAGGCCATGCTCTCGGGTCCAGACGTTCCCGTCGGCGCAGTCATCCTCGACCCAGCAGGCAACGTTGTTGCGCAAGCTCACAACGAACGAGAGCTAACCGGAGACCCAACCGCTCACGCCGAGCTTTTAGCCATTCAGAGAGTTGGGAAACAAACCGGTTCCTGGAGACTTGAAGATCTGACTCTGGTTGTCACCTTGGAGCCTTGTGCGATGTGTGCCGGGGCAATAGTTGCAGCCAGAATCCCAAGGGTGGTCTTTGGAGCCTTTGATGAAAGAGTCGGAGCAGCAGGATCTCGCTATGACCTGCTTCGGGATTCAAGACTTGGAACCCCGGTTGAAGTTATTGCCGGAATCAAAGAGGCGGAGTGTTCGAAGCTGCTGAAGGATTTTTTCGAGGCCAAGAGGTAAGCCACTAGGCTAAATCTCGGTGACGTGTCCGAGCGGCCGAAGGTGCAACTCTCGAAAAGTTGTGTGCGTGAAAGCGCACCGTGGGTTCAAATCCCACCGTCACCGCCAT
>JBJOKH010000043.1:0-85923 GCA_046046195.1 Actinomycetota bacterium
ACGCCTGGCCACGATCTTTCATGATTGTCACTGAGGGTGATGGGGAGGGAGAGCTCCCTCAGATGCTTGTAATGCAACAGGCGTCTCCTCGCGAAGATTACAAGCTCTGGTACAACATTCCCCTTCTTCCGGGTTCCGAGATTCCGGCCGTACCTGCTCCAGAAATTGGAGCAATCCCTATTGAACGCGACTCGCTTTTCCTGAGGCTTTCGCCGAATCAGCTTCCTACTGCCTTTGGTGATGTTATCGACAAGGGTGAAGCCAGCGAGTTTTACAACCTATTCGACCTAACTGAAGACGAGTACTACAAGCAGATCTCTACTAGTCAAAAGGAACAGATTGAAAAGCTTCGTCGGGCCGAGATTACCTTCAGTCACGAACTCGGGGACCAGAACGTTATTTCGCTTTCAACCTCTGATTCTGGAGCACTAGTTGCCGTAATGATGACGGACAACTACTTGATTCGACCAACTCGTGAAAACGCTGCGGTGACCGTAAGTGGTAACGAGAAACTTTTGCTTGGCGCCGAGGGAAGTGCCAAGGGTGTTAGAACTCAGTACGCCGGCATGTTGTTGTTTTATGTGCCGGCATCAACCGACAAGGGCAAAATCACATTACTTGGCGCAACCCAGTCACTGCTTAGCATCAGGGGACTGTAGTGACCATCGAGTTTGGAGCTAGCAAGGCCACTCAAGCGGAGATAACCGTACCCGCTCTAGTAATGAAAGTCGACACCGCATCGATAAGGGACTACCTACCGCTTTCTGAGAAGCTGCCGCTTCTTATGCTTTTCGTTCAGGTTGGTGATCCGGCGTCCGACAATTTGCAGAAATCGGTCACAGCACTGGTTCAGAAAACCAACGGAGCCATGCTGGCACTTATCGTAGATGCGGCCGCCTCACCAGAGCTTGCTCAAGCGTTTGAGCTCAACCAAATTCCAAGTGCCTATGGAATCCTGAAGGGGCAGCCTGCGCCGCTGTTCGTTGGCGATCAGCCCATGGAACAAATTCAGTTGGTAATCACCCGCGTCCTGGAAGTTGCCAAAGAAAACGGTCTAACCGGTAAGGCAAGCGTTGCACAGGCACCAAAAGAGCCAGAGGTCAGTGCTTCGGTCCAGGCGGCATACACAGCAATTGATTCAGGTGATTACGAAGGCGCCCTTAAGCACTATGAGAAAGCTCTTCTTGAAAACCCAAATGACAGTCTGGCTGAGGCTGGTGTGGCGCAGGTAAAACTTCTTCTACGCCTAAACGGCAAGGACATCGAAGCACTAGTTTCGTCAAGCCCTGCAACCGAACGGGCAATTCTTGAAAAAGCTGATGCGCTGGTGGCAACGGGAAATGCGAAATCGGGTTTTGACTTGCTCCTTGGGCTTTTTGAAAGGACTCCGAAAGACCAACGCGAGACTGTCAGAATTCGATTGGTAGAGCTTTTCTTGGTAGCCGGCAACGATCACCCAGATGTCATGGCTGCAAGAAGAGCCCTCAGTTTGCTGTTGTTCTAGCACCAGTACCGAACTCTTAGGTATTGGCTAGGCTTTAACTCATGCCCGTCTACTTGGATCATGCCGCTACTTCGCCGATAAGGCCAAGTGTTCTTGCGCACTACTCCAAGGCTTTGTCTCTGGTTGGCAATCCAGCCTCCGTCCACTCTTTTGGCCAGAGTGCTCGCCAAATGCTCGAAGAGGCAAGAGAGACAATAGCCAAGTGTATTGGCTGTGACAGAAACGAAGTAATCTTCACTTCCGGCGGTACCGAGTCTGACAACCTAGCCGTCAAGGGTATCTACTGGAACAGAGTTTCGCAGGATCCAAGGCGAAATTTGATTATTAGCTCAACTGCCGAACACGCCGCCGTTCTTGACGCAGTTAACTGGTTGGTCGCTGAGCAAGGCGCCAGGGCGCATTTTCTATCCATGGATGAACAGGGTGTTCTTGACCTTGACGAGTTAGCAAAAGTTTTGTCGGAGCACTCGGATGAAATTGCACTGATTAGCCTGATGTGGGCAAACAATGAAATTGGAGTGGTTCATCCAATCGGCAAGATTACCGAGCTGGCCAATGCTTATTCCATACCTGTCCACTCGGATGCCATCGCGGCTCTCGGTCACGTTCCTGTGAATTTCTCGCAGTCTGGTTTGTCAGCGCTGACCATTACCGGGCACAAAGTGGGAAGCCCTGTGGGGATCGGTGCCTTGATTCTCGCCAGGTCCCAGAAGTTGACACCGGTGGTAGACGGTGGCGGCCAGGAAAGAAATCTACGCTCTGGAACTCCAGATGCGGCAGCTGCTTCAGCCTTAGCCCTTGCCGTCAAGGAAGCCGTTGAGGAACAGCCGGAATTGCAGAAACTTCATGCTGAACTTTCTAGCAGGCTAATCACTGGTGTTCGTGAAGTTGCACCGGAAGTTAAGGTCTCGTCGGAGCATGCTCCAAGGCTTTCAAACAACGTTCACTTCAGATTCCCTGGCTGCCTCGGCGACAGTTTGCTTTTTTTGATGGACGTCAATGGTGTTTCAATTTCTACTGGTTCCGCATGCTCTGCGGGTGTGAGTAGCCCGTCTCATGTGTTGCTATCTCTAGGAGCTAACACAGACGAGGCCATGGGAACTATGCGAATTACCTTTGGGCACAACTCAACCCATGCAGATGTCGATGCCTTCCTTGATGCGTTTCCCAAAGCCTACGAGGGAGCCAAAAAAGCGGGGTTGACTAGACGATGAAGATCTTGGCGGCGATGAGCGGTGGAGTAGATTCCGCCGTGGCTGCAGCGCGCGCTGTGGAAGCTGGGCACGAGGTTGTCGGTGTGCACCTTGCGCTTTCGAGAATGCCGGGCACCCTCCGAACTGGCTCGAGGGGTTGCTGCACGATTGAGGATTCTATGGATGCGCAGCGCGCCGCAAACAAGATCGGCATTCCTTTCTATGTCTGGGACTTCTCTGAAAGATTCAAGCAAGACGTAGTTGATGACTTCATCGCCGAATACTCAGCAGGGCGAACACCAAACCCGTGTATGCGGTGCAATGAGCGCATCAAGTTCGCAGCCTTACTGGAGAAAGCTCTTGCCTTGGGATTTGATGCCCTCTGCACAGGACACTATGCAACGGTTGAAAAGGACACCGATGGCAATCTTGAGCTTCATAGGTCAATGGCGATGGCGAAAGACCAGTCCTATGTTCTAGGTGTTCTAACTGAAGAGCAGCTAAAGCACTCATACTTTCCAATTGGAAAAGCGGCCAACAAGGAAGATATCCGCAGGGAAGCAGCTGAACGTGGCTTGTCGGTAGCAAACAAGCCAGATAGCTATGACATTTGCTTTATTCCAGAAGGTGACACCAGGGGATGGCTGTCGGACAAGATTGAGTTGACCGAAGGTGCCATCGTGGACATCGAGGGTAATGAACTAGCCAAACATGATGGTGCTTTGGGATATACCGTCGGTCAGCGAAAGGGTTTGAACATCGGCCGACCGGCAAAAGATGGAAAGCCAAGGTACGTTCTCGAAATTAGGCCAAAGGAAAACACAGTTGTGGTTGGCCCCGAGTCCGCTTTGGCAATTTCAGAGTTATCTGGAGAAAAGTACTCATGGTGCGGCAAGGCACCTGCCAACTCATCTGAATGGTTTGAGGCTGAGGTGCAGGTTCGAGCTCACGGCGAATCTCATCCCTGCCAAGTGCGACTTCACGAAAACAGATTGGTGATTAGGCCCTTAGAGCCGATTATTGGCGTTGCCCCCGGGCAAACAGCTGTTGTTTATCTGGGAGCACGAGTTTTGGGACAAACCACAATCGATCGGACAGTCTCCGCGGTTATGGAGCAGGTGTGAGCTCGGATCAGAAGGTTCGCGAAAGAGTCTCTGAGCTTGTTGATCTCATCAATAAACATCGAGCTGCTTACTACCAGTCAAACACCTCGCTGATTTCTGATGCCGACTACGACAAGCTCATGCGAGAGCTTGAACAACTTGAGGCAAAGTATCCAGAACTAATTACGGGTGACTCTCCAACCCAAACCGTTGGCGGTGAGGCAAGCTCAACATTTGCTCCGGTCGAACACCTAGAGCGAATGATGAGTCTCGATAACGTTTTTTCACCTGAAGAACTTAATTCCTGGCTCGAGAAGGCTGGCGGAGGGCCATTCCTATGCGAGCTAAAAATTGATGGTCTGGCCATAAATCTTAGGTACGAAAAAGGAAAGCTTGTCTCGGCTGCCACTCGAGGGGACGGTGCGGTTGGAGAAGACGTCACACGAAACGTCATGACTATCAAGGGAATTCCTCACAAACTAGAAGGAAAGAATCACCCCGAGGTAGTCGAAATTCGCGGGGAAGTGTTTTACTCTTTGGCAGATTTTGCAAATCTCAATCAATCTTTGATTGATGCCGGGAAGGCCCCATTTGCCAATCCCAGAAACTCAGCATCTGGATCACTTAGGCAAAAAGACTCCAGCGTCACTGCTTCAAGACCGCTTCAAATGATTGTCCATGGAATAGGAGCCTGGAAGGACTCAAGCGTCGCTGCCCAATCAGAGCTTTATGAGCACCTAAAGGCCTGGGGTCTTCCAACTTCAAGCCGTTACAAAGTTATGGCTTCTGCCAAAGATGTGAAGAAATACATAGACGATTATGAGGCGAAACGGCACACTCTGGAGCATGAAATCGATGGCGTTGTTGTCAAGGTTGATGAATTGGCAAAGCAACAGACTCTGGGGTTTACTTCTAGGGCGCCAAGGTGGGCAATCGCCTACAAGTATCCACCTGAGCAGGTAAACACAAAACTTTTGGACATAAAGGTATCGATAGGCAGAACCGGCAGAGCGACCCCCTTTGCAGTTCTCGAACCAGTCCGGGTAGCTGGAAGCGAAGTTGAATTCGCAACTCTGCACAACCAAGAAGTGGTTGAAGCCAAGGGAATTCTGATTGGCGACACCGTAGTTCTGCGCAAGGCGGGAGATGTGATTCCTGAAATCCTGGGACCGGTTGTAGCTTTGCGTGACGGCAGTGAGCGAAAGTTTGTCATGCCTACTAAGTGCCCAGATTGTGGCTTCAAATTGGCACCAGCTCAGGAAGGCGACGTAGACCTGCGCTGTCCTAACGCTAAGTCCTGCCCAGCGCAGCTTAGAGAGCGAATAGCCTATATCGGCTCACGGTCCGCTCTTGATATCGAAGCTCTCGGTTTTGTCACGGCGGTCGCGCTCACTCAGCCTGTTGAGCCTAAGGTTCCACCGGTTCGGTCGGAGGCAGATTTATTCAATTTAAAGCTCGAGGATCTATTGCCCATAAAGGCGCAAGTTGTTGATGCCGACACTGGAGTTTCGAAGCTTGACACCGCAGGCAAACCAAAAGTGGTCGAATATTTTAGAAAGAAAGACGGTTCCCCAGCTACGGTTGCTACCAAGTTACTTGAGGAGTTGGAAAAGGCAAAAGCTCAACCGGCTTGGAGAGTACTAGTCGCACTTTCAATTCGGCATGTCGGTCCGGTCGCTGCTAGATCACTCATGAACTCATTTGGTTCGATTGAGAAAATCTTTGCAGCCTCGGAGCAGGAGCTTGCTCAAGTCGACGGGGTTGGCTCAGTGGTTGCAAAGACCATCAAGGAATGGATTGAAGTCGATTGGCACAAAGAGATCGTCACGGCTTGGAAGAAAGCAGGTGTCAACTTCAGTCAAGAACTAAAGGCTTCGGCGTCCGGGGCTTTCGAGGGTTTGAGCATAGTTGTGACGGGGACCCTAGAAGGCATGACTAGAGATCAAGCCGAAGAGGAAATAATTAGCCGAGGCGGTAAAGCTGCATCGTCAGTATCGAAGAACACGGCATTTGTGGTTGCCGGCGCAAACGCAGGTTCAAAGCTTGCCAAGGCAGAATCGCTTGGCGTTGAAGTTATTGACGAAGCGGAGTTTGCAAAAAGACTGGAAAACTAGTCTTTCTTGTCTTCGTAAGACTCAACCTCTATGGCGTCATATTGGTTCGAGCGAGGCTCAGAGTAATCCACGTTGGTTTCGAAACCATCAGTGATTGATGGTGAAGATCCCTCAAGCTCAGTCTGGGCAAGAGTTTCGTCCGCGGCAACCATGGATTCGGTAGACATCAGTGACTTCAAAGTGTTCAGGAAGTCTTCGATCTCATTAGCCTCTGACTCCCAGCGCTGTAGGCGCTCCTGGCCGTCGACGATAACTGCATTCGCGTAAGCCTCGGCCTTGCGGGCAAGTAGCTCGGCACGACGACGGGACTGGTTGATCAGGTTACCTGCGTTGCGCTGAGCGTCTTCAGTTAGGTTAGCTGCAGTGACCTTGGCATCGCGAAGATTTCTTTCCGCCTCTGCGTTAAGTTCGGCTGCAAGTCTTGATGCTTCGGCAACGGCCTTGTTGGCTTCTTCGGTTGCTTCCTGCGCCTGCTTTACCGCGGTCTCGTAGATTCTCAGCGCTTCTTGTTCGCCTTCATCACGCTTTGCCTTTAGCTCGGCCTCCAGCTCGACTCTTGACTGCGCGGTGCGCTGAGCAAGCTCTGTTGCCAGCGCCCTTGCCTCCTCGGTCTCACGGTGAACTGATGCACGAAGTTCAGCGGCGTATCTTTCACCCTCGGAACGAATGGCCGAGGCTTCACGCTGAGCGTGAACGGTCTTCTCGGCTGCTTCTGCTGCCTGGGTCTTGGCTTGAGCGAGGATCTCTGCGCTGCCGCGCTCGGCGTCAAGACGAATTTCCTTGGCCTTCGACTCGGCATCAGAAAGAAGTTTCTGTGCGGCAGCTTCTGCCTTGCGGGTCAACTGCTCTGACTCTGCCTTGGCGGTTTCGCGGATGCGAAGCGCATCCTGGCCGGCATCGGTCATAAGTTTTCTAGCCTGCTCTTCGGCTACGCGCAGGGTCTGCTCAAACTGAGCACCCAATTCGGCATAACCAGTTCCCGCATCGCGCTTTAGTCTTTGCTTCAGGCTCGCAATTTCAGACTTTAGGAACTCGACTTCACTGGCTGCCTTGTAGTTGTAGTCACGAACGTGGTCCAGCTCTTCGCGCATAGCAGCGAAGGCGGTGTCGACCTCATCTTTGTCGTAGCCTCTGAAGACGAGCTGAAATTCTGAGTTTTCCACGGGGATTGACCTCTTTATTGGAGTGTGTTTTTTTGGGGTACTGCCTAGATACCTACTTTAGCGGGCTATTTTGCCCCAGAATCAAGATTTTTCTTTCTTGCTAGAATGGGCCAGTTGGGGCCAGAACCCCTCAATTCCAGAGCTTCTCTAAACCGAAGGTTTCAATGTCTGAGATCACACCTGAGCTGGTAAGGCACCTAGCGGGCCTTGCCCGCATTGAGGTTAGCGATGCCGAAGTTGCCCAGTTTGCTAGCCAACTGGCCCTGATTGTTGACTCAGTAGACACTGTCAAGTCAGCCGTCACAGAAGATATCCCTGCCACCAGCCACCCAATTCCAATGGCAAACGTCTTCCGGGAAGACATAGTAAAGCCATCGCTGACCCAAGCTCAAGCGCTATCTGGAGCAGCCGACAGTGAGTCTGGCAGGTTCAAGGTCTCCGCAATCTTGGACGAGGAGTAGTCAAAATGTCTCTTCTGAACAAGCCGGCAAGCCAGCTAGCTTCGATGCTCGAATCCAAAGAAATCTCTTCAGTCGAGTTAACAAAGGCCCACCTAGACAACATCGACAAACTGAACCCAAAGCTGAACAGCTACCTAATTGTCACCCACGAGATTGCTCTGGCCCAAGCCAAAGAAGTTGATGAACTAAGGAACAAAGGGGAGAAGCTTCCGGCGCTCGCCGGTGTACCAATTGCCGTAAAAGACAATCTCACAACAGTTGGAATTGAAACCACAGCGGGATCCAAAATTCTGAAGGGCTGGGTTCCTCCCTATAACGCAACTGTGGTTCAGAAGATTCTTTTGAATCGTATGCCAATTCTTGGTAAGACTAACCTGGACGAGTTCGCGATGGGTTCTTCCACTGAGAACTCTGCCTACGGTCCATCCTTGAACCCATGGGATCTGACTAGGACTCCAGGTGGTTCGGGCGGAGGATCTTCTTCGGCGGTGGCTTCTATGCAAGCTCCGATTGCAATCGGCTCCGATACTGGCGGTTCAATACGATTTCCGGCTGCCGTCACCGGAACTGTTGGAGTAAAGCCAACCTATGGAGCAGTTTCCAGATACGGCTTGATTGCACTGGGTTCATCCCTAGATCAGATCGGGCCGGTTTCCAGAAACGTCTTGGATGCGGCCATGTTGCAGGACGCTATTTCAGGGCACGACGAAATGGATGCAACTTCTCTTCCTGACTCGCTTGGATCAATGACAGAGGCCGCCAAGAATGAATCGGTCAAGGGGCTTCGAATCGGAATCATCAAGGAACTTACCGGTGATGGATTCCAGGCTGGTGTTTCCGAAAGGTTCCAGGAAGCCCTAGATTTGTTGGTTGCCGAAGGAGCGGAGATCGTTGAGGTTTCCTGCCCAAGTTTTCAGTATGCGATTGCTGCTTACTACCTAATTCAACCCGCAGAAGCTTCGTCGAACCTGGCACGTTTTGACTCGGTTCGATTTGGTCTAAGGGTTATGCCAGAAGGTCCTGCAACCGTTGAAAAGGTGATGGCGGCAACCCGTGAAGCTGGCTTTGGTGCGGAGGTTAAGAGGCGCATCATTCTAGGAACTTATGCTCTTTCTTCCGGGTACTACGACGCTTACTACGGAAGTGCGCAAAAGGTGAGAACACTTATTCAGGCTGATCTAGCCAAGGCTTTCGAAAAAGCAGATGTCCTGGTTTCGCCAACTGCCCCAACAACCGCATTCAAACTAGGCGAGAAGCAGGAAGATCCATTGGCGATGTATCTAAACGACATTGCCACCATCCCAGCGAACCTTGCTGGTGTACCTGGAATGAGCCTGCCGGTTGGACTTGCCAAAGAAGACAATCTTCCAGTGGGAGCTCAGTTCTTAGCTCCTGCGCGTGAAGACGCCAGACTCTACAAAGTAGGGGCTGTACTCGAAAAACTTCTTGAGCGAAAGTGGACCAAGTCCATGATGGACTTTGCGCCAGAGCTGAAGGTGAACTAATGGCCAAGGATCAGCTAATGGATTACGCCAAGGCCTTAGAGGCATTTGAGGTCGTAATTGGCTTGGAAGTTCACGTTGAACTAAACACCAACACCAAGATGTTTTGCGGTTGCGCAAACGTTTTTGGTGATGAGCCAAACACCAACGTTTGCCCAAACTGCTTAGGCTTCCCAGGAGCAATGCCGGCCGTGAATGGTAAGGCCATCGAGAACTCAATAAAGATTGGTCTAGCTTTGGACTGCCAGATTGCCTCGACTGGTCGGTTTGCAAGAAAGAACTACTTCTATCCAGACTTGGCAAAGAACTTTCAGACTTCTCAGTATGACGAGCCAATCGCCTTTGACGGGAAAATTGATATCGAAGTTCCATCCGGAAAAGTCTTTACGGTGGAAATCGAGCGAGCTCACATGGAAGAAGATGCAGGAAAGCTAACCCACGTCGGAGGCTCTACCGGAAGAATCCAGGGTGCTGAGTTTTCGCTGGTTGACTTCAACCGCGCAGGTGTTCCTCTAGTTGAGATAGTGACTAGACCAATCTTTGGATCAGGCGATCAAGCGCCAGAACTAGCAGCTGCCTATGTTCGCTCGATTCGAGAGATTGTAAAGAACCTCGGCGTTTCAGATGCCAAAATGGAGCGCGGAAATGTTCGCTGTGACGCCAACGTTTCTTTGAGGCCCAAGGGGCAAGAAAAGCTCGGAACTCGAACCGAAACTAAGAACGTGAACTCATTGCGTTCGATTGAGAAGGCTGTTCGCTACGAGATTCAGCGTCAGGCTCACCTTCTAAGTCAAGGCACCGCCATCATTCAGGAGACTAGGCACTGGCACGAAGACCGCGGTGCAACATCGTCTGGAAGACCAAAGTCGGATGCCGATGACTACCGCTACTTCCCAGAACCCGATCTTGTTCCTGTGCAGCCTTCCAAGGAATGGATTGAACAGCTACGTGCGTCACTTCCAGAAAAACCAGCTGAGCGCAGAAAGCGTTTGCAGGCCGAGTGGGGTTTTAGCGACCTAGAGTTCCGCGACGTCGTAAACTCAGATCTTCTTGACCAGATTGAAGAGTCTGTCTCGGCTGGCGCAGCTCCGCAAGCAGCTAGGAAATGGTGGACCGGCGAAATTGCTCGAATCGCAAATTCCGAAGACAAAGACATTTCAGAGATGCAAATCACACCTAAACAGGTTGCCGAGATTGCAGCCCTGATTGATTCCGGCAAGCTGACTGACCGTCTCGCACGTGAGGTCCTAACTGGAGTTCTAGCTGGCGAGGGTGACCCAGGTCAGATTGTTGCCGCACGCGGACTCGAAGTTGTTTCAGACGACGGAGCGCTGCTTGCGGCAATCGATGAAGCGTTAGCTTCCCAACCAGATGTTTTGGAAAAGATTCGTGAAGGAAAAGTTCAGGCAGCCGGTGCGGTGATTGGTGCCGTCATGAAGGCCATGGCTGGGTCGGCTGATGCCGCCAGGGTTCGCGAATTGGTCATCAAGCGCGCCACTGAGGGGTAATCTCAAAAAGGCCCATTTTTGGCTAGTTTTAGCCTTATCGGGCGGTGCATAAGTCTGTGGATAACTTGAAGTTTTGCTTGAGGGTTAGGGGTTTTGGCTGGGGAAAACTCTCAACCTAGACTCCAGAGTTGAAAGTGGGCCTGGCTCCGATTAGGGCTACTGCCTTAGATCCGGTCATAACGCCCGACTCAAGAGCCTTCCTAACCGCATCTTTGCCCAGTTTCTGGAAGTTATCTTCGGCAACCAATCGAGCCAAAAATCCGGCACAAAAAGCATCGCCTGCCCCAGTTGGGTCGATTGATTCAACTGCCGCGCCTGCAAGCTCGAGACTCTCACCATCGGCCCAGTTTGCCCTTGCGCCGTTGTGTCCGAGGGTAGTCACGGTTAGAGGGACTTTGCCACTTAGCTCGAGAAGCTGCTCTTCCTCCAGATTTGGAAAGACTAAGTCGGAAAGCCCGAGAAACTTCTGAAACAACTCGACGCCGTGATCTTTTATGTACCCGTAAGACCCTGGGTCAATTGCCAACAATGCGCCGGATGCTCGAACTTTGTCCGCGAAGGTTTTCATGGCCTCAAAGCTTCGACCTAGAAGGCTATAGCCGGAAAGGTAAACAATTGAAAAGCCGGCCGGGTCGATGGTTGCTAGGTCTAGATCTTGATTGGCACCGCGATCGGTGAGCATCGATCTTGAATCACCTTGGACCAGAACAACTAGCGATCCGGTGGGTTTAGCGCTTGACTGCAACTGGGTTTGAATACCGTGTTGGGTAAGCTCGGAATCCAATTTTTTGACGTCGCTCAGACCAACGCATCCAACAAATCGGGTTTGCACTCCAAGGTAACTGAGCCACGATGCGACATTTGCCGCTTGACCGCCCATAGTTTTTTTAATCGAAGCGTTGGTGTCAGTGTTCGGCCTAATCTCAGACTCTGGAATAACGATGAGATCCTCGATGACGTCACCGATAACCAAAACCTTGCTCATCGAAGCGCTGACCAGGCCTTGGATATATCAGCCGCTACCGAAACGTTGTTTCTAGCAAGGTCAAGATTTACCTCAAGTGACTTGCCCTTAGATTCTTCAACGATAAAGCCAAGTAGGAAAGGCGTTACGGCCTTGCCTGTGACTTGCGCTTTCTTTGCGGCAGCAAAAGCAACTTCGAGCACTCGGTCGTGCTCTGCCGGGTCCCATTGTTTTGATTCAGGAATCGGGTTTGCAATTACGATTCCCTGTCCGTGACCTAACTCGTCTTGGGCCTTCATCGCAAGAGCTACCTGCTCGGCTGAATCCAATGACCAGTCAAGGGTGTAGCCAGATCTGGTAAGCCAGAATGCCGGAAATTCTCGGGTCTTGTATCCGATGACAGGAACACTAAGGGTTTCCAGTCGTTCAAGTGTTGCAGGTATGTCCAAAACAGATTTCACTCCGGCTGAGACCACCACAATCGGTGTGACGGCAAGAGTAGAAAGATCGGCAGATTCATCAAAGGTGTCGACAGCTCCTCTGTGAACCCCTCCAAGACCACCGGTTGCAAAGACTCGAATACCGGCTAGCGCTGCTAGGTGAGCTGTTGCTGCGACCGTCGTGGCACCAGATTCTTTTCTGGCAGCAAGAATTGGTATGTCTCTGACGCTGGCCTTGGCAAGATCTTCATTTGCAATTCGCTGCACGCCTTCTTCATCGAGGCCAATTCTTGGAACTCCATCAAGGATGGCTATCGTCGCGGGAACGACACCTTTATCCCTAAGAATCTGCTCAAACTCTTTTGCAGCTTCTAGATTTCTTGGTCTTGGGAGTCCGTGGGAAATGATTGTGCTCTCAAGCGCCACAACAGGCTTACCGGTTGCAAGTGCATCGGCAACTTCGGGGGAGAGCTTTAGAGAGGTCATGGGATAAGGCTAGCTTCTTGTCGAGCTCAGTTTTTCTCAGAGAGCATTTGGGGTGAGTAACGGGACTTGAACCCGCGACATCCTGGACCACAACCAGGCGCTCTACCAGCTGAGCTATACCCACCATGTTTGAAGCCAGAATGGCTTCAACATCTCAATATACTATTGCGTTTGCTCGGCACTCGCCTTGGCTTCATCGCTGGTAGGACCTGGTGCCTCAACCAGGACAGTCTTGCGATAGTACTTCAGCTCAGCAATAGATTCCCTTATGTCTGCGAGGGCACGGTGACCCCCAGATTTCTTAGGTAGCTGGAAGTAAACCTTTGGGTACCACCGGCGCACTAGCTCTTTAATGGAAGAAACATCCACATTTCGGTAATGAAGGTGTGAATCTAGGTTCGGCATGTAACGATTGATGAACATCCGATCGGTGCCGATCGAGTTTCCAGCAAGTGGAGCCGTCCTTGCCTCAGGGGCAAAACGCTTCACATAATCCAGCACTTTGGATTCGGCTTGCTCCAGCGAGACGCCATCGGGAAATTGCTCGAGTAGTCCCGACTCCCGGTGCATGTTGGTGACAAATTCACCCATTCCCGCTAGCGAATCCTCACGCGGTTTAATGACCACACTCAAACCCTCATCAAGGATGTTCAACTCTGAGTCCGTTACCAATACTGCAATTTCGACCAGGCAGTCTCTCTCGACATCGAGACCGGTCATCTCGCAGTCAATCCAGACTAGGTTCTCAGAGGACTTCATAACCTTAGAAGCTTAGCGGGCAGCTTCAGCCAGTCTTCTAGCTTTACCCCTTGGCTTTTTTGGGCCCTTGAGCGTTTTGCGTTCCTTGCGCCCCTCAATCAACCAGTAAAGAACTGGAACGATCACGAGTGTCAAGGCTGTCGAAGAAACCAGACCTCCGATAACCACAATTGCCAACGGCTGGCTGATGAAACCACCACCGGTGATTCCAAAAGCTAGAGGTAGCAACGCGAAGATTGTTGCCAAGGCCGTCATCAAAATCGGGCGAAGGCGTTGACGCGAACCATCCATGATGGATTGCTTGATGCTTCTACCCTGCAGTCGGTACTGATTTATTAAGTCGATGAGAACGATTGCGTTCGTCACCACTACACCAACCAAGAGCAGCATTCCAATCAGAGCTGGTACTCCAAGGGCGGTGTCGGTAATAAGTAGTAGTCCCAGTGCACCAGTTGCCGCAAATGGGATTGAGATAAGCAGAATCAGTGGCTGCACCAAGCTTGAGAAGGTAGCAACCATAACCAGGTAAACAATTGCCACAGCGGCAAGGAGCGCAAGGCCTAGCTGCTGGAAGCTCTCAATCTGCTCTGCTGAAACACCACCAATGGTCGCGGTTGCACCCAGTGGGAGCTCAATGCCGTCGAGGGTTTCTGTTACTTCGCGAGTTACAGCGCCAAGGTCGTCAGAGTCTGGGGTTAGAGAAACTGTGGCAACTCGTTCGCCTTTTTCGCTGGTTATAGACACCGGCGCCTGGACTTCTTGAATGTCCGCCACTTCCTGAAGTTCGATGACACCAAGTCTCGAAGGAATCTGAATTTCCTTAATTTCTTCGAGAGTTGCAGGGGTGTTCTCCTGTACTAGGAAAATGGGAGTTGCTTCATTTTCAATATTTACGTCACCGATAGACGATGGGCGAAGCGTTGACGACACCAATCCAGAAACCTGGATTTCGGTTAAGCCATACTCGGCAGCCTTGACTCTGTCCACGGTAATTTTCAGAGTTCTCTGCTGCTCAGATAGCGAAGATGTTATCTCTGAAATGTTGTCAACGACAACCATTCCAGAACGGATTTTGTCGACCGCTGCAAATAGAGCCTCATCGCTGGTACCTGTGATCTTTATGTCGATGTTGCTTGATCCTCCAACGCCTGGACCGCCACCGGCAGAGATGGTGGTTTCACCAATGTCAGTTCGTGCATCGATGCCGGCCTGGACAGCTTCCTTAATAGCGTCTGCATCGGCATCCTTGGACAGCGAAACCTGGATAGTGGTCGCATTGGCATTTCCGCCGAAGTTGACTCGGCCATCAGCCCTGCCGCCATATGTTGCAAGCACGGTCTCAACGCCGTCCTGCTCGAGGATTAGATCTTCAACAATTTCTGACGCTTGGTCGCGCTGCTCGAAGGTGGCACCAGCTGGAAGTTCCTGACGGACCGAGAATGTGTCGCCGCCAAAGTCGCCGATGAAGTCAGTCTTTAGCTGAGGAATCAACGAGAAGGTGAATCCCAGAACTGCTCCTGCTGCAATCAGGGTTACAACGGGGTGAGCCTGAGTGGTTCTAAGAATAGGAATGTAGCCGCGCTGCAGCCAGCTCTTTTGCTCCTTCTGCTCCTCGAGCTCGCGCACACTTTCAATGCGGGCAGCGGCCTGTTCTGGAGTATCCATGGCAGCTGTTGGGTCGACAGCGGGAGTCTTTAGGAACCAGTAGGCAAGCACCGGAACTATGGTCAAGGAGACGACAAGTGAAGCTAGCAATGCGATGGTGAATGAAAGGCTAAATGGCCTAAACAGCTCTCCAACGACTCCGCCTACAAGAGCTACAGGTAAGAACACCGCAACAGTTGTGATGGTTGCAGATGTGATGGCACCTGCTACTTCCTTCACTGCATCGATGATTGCGCTCTTCTTAGGCTCTCCGTAAGACAGGTGCCTGTTGATGTTCTCAATGACCACAATCGAGTCATCTACGACTCGACCTACTGCGATAGTCAACGCGCTGAGGGTAAACAAGTTCAAGCTGTAATCAGAAACCAAAAGACCCGCGAAGGTGATTAGAAGCGAAGTCGGGATTGAGATTGCGGTTACCAGGGTGGACCGAATTGAACCCAGGAACACCAAGATGATCAAAATCGCAAAGGTCAGACCCAGGGAGCCTTCGATGGTTAGGTTTTCTAGCTGTTTTTCGACGAATGGACCCTGGTCGAAAACTGTGTTGATTTCAACGTTACCGCCGAGTTTTTCTTTCAACTCTTCGATTTTTGCCTCAACACCATTTGAAATTGCGACAGTGTTTCCATCTTGGGTTTTGGTGACCTGGATTCCAAGGGAGTCAAGGCCATTCGTTCTAGAAATTGAAGTCACCGGTGCGTAGTCATAGACCACGTCCGCAACATCTTTGATGGTCAAGATCTCAGGTTTCTGCGGCACGACAGGTGCAACTGGGGCAGCTGGAACAGGAACTCCGCCTGCCGCTGCAGCGGCTGCAGCAGCTTGGGCAGCGGCCGCCTGCGCCGCAGCCTGAGAAGCAGCTTGTGTATTCTGGGTGTTAGATGAAATCAGCGGGAGCTTCTCGAAATCTTCTAGTGAGTTTACGTTGGTGCCAACCTCAATTTGAAGTTCTCCAGCGTTGTCTGTAATCGAACCGGCTGGCACGATGAATCCGTTGGCGCGAAGCGCTTCGACAATTGACTGCTGTGAAAGTCCGTTATCACGCAAAACTTTCGCCTTTAGATCAAGCGTGATTTGCTTCTTCTTGCCACCAGCAACTGTCACTTCTTGAACGCCAGGTACCTGAGAAAGGATAGGTGTAGCAACATCGGCCAGAATTTCTGCGAGCGCATCGTTTTGCCCGGTTGTCGAAGCTACCGACAACACAATGATTGGAACAGTGTCGAATGAGCCAGAAATTACTCTCGGCTCAACTTCTGAAGGCAGAGAGTCTCTAACTGTTGCAACGACTCGGTTGAGTTCTTCCTCAACGTTTGCCGTTGTGGTTCCAAAATCAAACTCGACTCGGACTACAGAAAGATTGGCGCTCGATGTGGAGCGGACATTTACCAGATTGTTTAGGGTTCGAACTTCATCTTCAATGAGGGAAGAAATTTGAGCATCGACAATTTCAGGGGATGCACCAGGGTAGGCAGTAACTATTGATGCCTGTGGCACCTCAAATGAGGGCAGTAGCTCCTGCTTCAACGAACTCAGTGAGATAAGACCTGAGGCGACGATCAATATCGTTAATAGGCCTACAACGGAGCGGTTGGCTAATGAAGCGGTGGCGAGTCTGAACAAGGATGTCCCCTAAGTAAAAAGAGTCGATTTATAACTAACAGCTAAGCAAACCACTTAACTTCCAGCAAGATAAGGCTAACGGTCCAATCTCCCAGCTAGTTCCCAGTCAGAACCTGTTCCAGGGCGCTAGTTGCCAAGAGGCTTAGGCTAGGGGGGTGAAGATTTCGAGAATTCTTGGCTTAGTGGGAGCCCTTCTACTGGTAGCGGTTCTGATTGTGCCTTTTTTCATCCCAGTTCAGACCTCAGGAACCAGAACCTATAAAGAGGTAGCTGGTGATGGGGCAACATTTACCACCGCACAAGGCCTAGATGTTTACTACGAAAGAACTGCCTTTGTGTGCCAAGACGGTCAAGATTGCACAAACCCACCTCTAATCATTCTTATGCACGGCTTCGGCGCTAACACTTTCTCTTTTAGGGAGATCATTGAACCGCTGAGCCAGCTAGGTGAAGTGATTGCTTACGATCGTCCTGGCTTTGGTCTGACTGAGCGACCAACCAGTTGGGACGGAGAAAACCCATACGGCTCGATAGGCCAAGATCTAATTCTTGACGAACTGATTGAACAATTCGGATCGGATCGAAAAGTCATCCTCGTTGGCCATTCAGCGGGAGGCACACTAGCTGCTCAATATGTTGTGGACAACAAGGATGCGATTCAAGGTCTGATTCTTATTTCACCGGCCATCTTGACTACCGGCGGTTCCCCCGGTTGGTTGAACTGGATATTTAGCATTCCTCAGTTAGACCATTTAGGACCACTGCTGGTTTCCTCAATTGCATCCAGCGGCATGGACCTTCTAAATGAGTCTTGGTACAACAAAAACTTGATTACTGAAGAAGTTAAGGCGGGCTATCGAGAGCCACTAGATGTCATCGGTTGGGAAGAGGGATTCTGGGAGTTCAATAGAGCGCCTAGAGCCTTCGATGTGAAAGATCGTTTGGCTGAAATTACAGTCCCGACACTTTTGATCACAGGCGACACTGACACCGTGGTTGCGACCCCTGATACCGAGGCGCTGGCAACCATGATCAAGGATTCGGTTCTCTTCGTGATCCCACAGTCCGGGCACTTGGCACAAGAAGAGACACCGGAAGACACCATGAAGGCAATTCGAGTGGTGTGGAGCATTCTCACTCGGTAGCCGGGAACAAAACCCAAGTAAACAAGGTTTTCAATACATATCGATTCATCGAAGGAGCAACTAGGCAGTGGAAATCAAATTTGGCCTGGACACCTTTGGGGACATGACTCTCAAGGACGATGGGACTGCTGAAACTGCCGGTCAGGTGCTAAGAAACGTTGTTGCGGAGGCCGTTCAGGCTGAGCAAGTTGGACTTGACAGCTTTGACGTTGGCGAACACCACCGAGACGATTTCGCAGTGACATCCCCTGACACCGTGTTGGCAGGAATAGCGACAGTTACCTCTCGCATCAAACTAGGTTCCGGTGTCACGGTGCTCTCTTCCGAAGACCCAGTTCGCGTTTACCAAGCATTCGCAACGGTAGATGCTCTGTCGAATGGTAGAGCTGAAATCACCGCCGGAAGAGGGTCGTTCATTGAATCCTTCCCGCTGTTTGGCTATGAGCTTTCAGACTACGGAGACTTGTTTGAACAAAAACTTGAACTTCTTGTCGAGTTGCTTAAAGAAAAACCAGTCACCTGGTCCGGATCCGTTCGTGCACCTTTGGTAAACCAGGAGGTTTATCCAAAAACTGAATCAGGTCGAATCCCACTTCGCGTTGGTGTTGGTGGATCTCCAGAGAGCGTGATTAGAGCAGCAAGGCTTGACGCCGCACTTGCCCTTGCAATCATCGGAGGCGACCCAGCGAGGTTTGCACCTTTTGCCAAGCTCTATCGTGACTCGATGCAAAAGTTCGGTCATGAACTTAGACAAATTTCGATTCACTCACCGGGGCACATAGCGGAAACTGACGAGCAGGCCATCGAAGAGCTTTGGCCTCACTACCAGGCAAGCTTCGGCCGAATCGGCCAGGAGCGCGGCTGGGGTCCGATGACCAAGGGGCACTACCTGGAAGAAGTTCACAACGGAAGCTTGTATGTTGGCTCGCCAGAAACTGTGGCACAGAAAATGGCTTATGCGATTAAATCCGTTGGAGCACAGCGTTTTGATTTGAAGTACTCAACTGGCCCAATGCCACATTCAAAACTAATGAAGTCGATTGAGCTTTTGGGCACCAAAGTGGTCCCAAGGGTGAAGGAGCTACTTGCTGAGCAGTTGGTTGGCTAAACGAGAAAACGGTTAGCTGCAACGAAACTCCCAGCTTTTTAAGCCGCGGCTCCTAGACTTTTCCCTGAAAAGTCCAAACAATCAAGGGAGCAACAAATTGGAAAACAAGACAGTATTCGGTGAGTTTTTAGGCACCATGATCTTGGTCGCAGCAATCGTTGGATCAGGATTTATGGCCACAGCACTATCCAGTGATGGATTGATCCAACTACTTGTCATTGCCCTTTCCACCATCTTTGTTCTTGGAACTTTGATTCTCACCCTGGGTCCGGTATCAGGCGCTCACTTGAACCCAGCAGTAACCATTGCGCTTGCGATAACCAAGCAGTTCCCCGTCAACCAAGTCATGGTCTATGTAATAGCTCAAATCTCCGGCGGTGTGATTGGCGCCGTTCTTGCGAACCTGATGTTCGCAAATGAGCTTGCACCTATTTCCCAAACCGAGAGACTTTCATTAGGAACAGGTGTCGGAGAGGTTGTAGCCACCGGTCTTTTGGTTTTTGTGGTTCTTTCGCTCATAAAGAGCAAGCGATCAAACCTAATTGCCTTTGGTGTGCCAGCAGCTGTTGGCTCAGCATTCTTTTTCACTTCGTCGACATCATTCGCCAATCCAGCGGTGACTATCGGAAGAATCTTCACCGAGAGCATCACAAGCATCGCGCCAGCATCGGCAGGAGGATACGTTGCTCTTCAGATTCTTGGTGCCCTTTTGGCTGTTGCCGTAGTGTCAGCGTTGTTCCCCAAAAAGAGCAAGTAGTTCTTTAGGCGAACGCCTCTGGCGGCGGACAGGTGCAAATCAAGTTCCTGTCACCGTGAACTGAGTCGACTCTTCGAACCTTTGGCCAGTATTTCCCAAGGTGCTGACCTGCAACAGGAAATACAGCTAGCTGCCTCGAGTAAGGATGATTCCAATCCTCGGTCAGAATCTTTGCGGTGTGAGGAGCCTGTCTCAGTGGGTTGTCATCAGCTGACCATTTTCCAGAAGCAAGTTGGTTGATCTCATCCTTGATTGCAATCATGGCTGAAAC
This sequence comes from Actinomycetota bacterium, assembly GCA_046046195.1. Taxonomy (GTDB): domain Bacteria; phylum Actinomycetota; class Actinomycetes; order Actinomycetales; family Microbacteriaceae; genus Rhodoluna. The sequence goes on from JBJOKH010000043.1 coordinate 19,770, forward strand.
GAAACGATCAATTTCTTCTTTTGGCTCAGACTCAGTCGGTTCAATCATGAGGGTTCCTGAAACTGGGAAGCTCATGGTCGGAGCGTGGAAACCATAGTCAATCAAGCGCTTCGCGATGTCATCAACCGAGACTCCGGTGTCCTTGGTGATTCCTCGAATATCGATGATGCACTCGTGAGCAATCAAGCCTTCATTGCCTGTGTATAGAAGTGGGAAATGGTCCTTTAGCTTCTTGGCGATGTAGTTTGCCGATAGCACAGCAACCGAAGTTGCATCTCTAAGGCTTTGATTTCCCATCATTCGGATGTATGCCCAAGAGATTGGAAGAATCGAGGCCGAACCAAATGGTGCTCCTGAGATTGGACCAAAGTTTGGAAGTTCAATTTGCGCAAGGTCGTGGCCTGGAAGGAACGGCGCCAGGTGGGCCCTTGCGGCAACTGGACCAACACCAGGTCCTCCGCCACCGTGAGGAATGCAGAAGGTTTTGTGCAAGTTGAGGTGAGACACGTCTCCACCCAAAAGTCCAAACTTTGCGTAGCCAACTACCGCGTTGGTGTTGGCTCCGTCGATGTAAACCTGACCGCCGGCTTTGTGAACCAGATCACAAATATCGGAAATGGCTTCTTCATAAACACCGTGAGTTGATGGGTAAGTGACCATCAGAGCGGCCAACTTATCTCCAGCTTCGGCAATCTTTCCCTTGATGTCATCAAGGTCTACGTTGCCAAGCTCGTCACAGGCAACTACTACTACCTTCATTCCAGCCAGTACGGCAGAGGCGGCGTTGGTACCGTGAGCCGAGGATGGAATTAGACACACTTCGCGCTGAGAGTCACCGCGGGATAAGTGGTAACCGCGAATTGCCATAAGGCCGGCAAGCTCTCCCTGGCTTCCAGCATTTGGCTGCAGCGACACAGCGTCGTAACCTGTGACATCGCAAAGCCAAGTCTCAAGCTCGGAGATCAGTGAGAGATAACCCTCGATGTCTTCCTTAGGGGAGAACGGGTGAAGATTTGAAAACTCTGGCCAAGTGACCGCTTCCATCTCGGTTGTTGAGTTGAGCTTCATGGTGCAAGAGCCAAGCGGAATCATGCCGCGATCTAAGGCGTAGTCGAAATCCGCTAGGCGCTTTAGGTATCTAAGCATTGCGGTCTCAGAGTGGTAAGTGTTGAAAACCTGGTGGGTCAGGTACTTACTCTTTCGGTCAAGACCGGCAACTTTTAGGTTTGCGCCAGATGCGTCGTAGGTGAACTTTACTTCTCCGGCACCAAAGGCAGATGCGACTTTGTTTAGAATCTCCGGGCTAGTGGTCTCATCGATTGAAACACCGATTGTGTTGTCATCGACCAGGTTCAAGGTGATATTTGCTTGACGGGCTTTCTCAAAAACAGCTTTCGCGTCAACCCCGACAACCTGGAAGGTGTCGAAGAAGTCAGCCTCGGAAACTTTTAGCCCAGCGCTGCGGAGTACATCGGCCAATGCGTGAGCTTTTTGATGGACTTCTAGAGCAATTGAGCGCAAACCCTTGGGGCCGTGGTAGACCGCATACATTCCCGCCATAACCGCAAGGAGCACCTGGGCGGTGCAAATGTTTGAGGTTGCACGCTCACGTCTGATGTGTTGTTCGCGAGTCTGAAGAGTCAATCGGTAGGCCGGTGCACCATCGGCATCGATTGATACACCAACTAGGCGACCCGGCATTGATCTTTCTAAGTCTTGTCTAACAGCTAGGTAACCGGCGTGTGGACCTCCAAAGCCCATCGGGACTCCAAAGCGTTGCGTGGTTCCAACCACCATGTCGGCCCCGGCATCACCTGGTGCTTCAATCAGGCAAAGAGCTAGTAGATCGGCAACGGCAACAGCCGTGGCATTTGCAGCATGGGCAGCGTCGAAGATCGGCTTTAGTTGAGTGAGTCTTCCACTGGCTCCTGGGTACTGAACCATAACCCCGAAGTAGTCACCGGTTAGCTCCGCTGCACCTTTGGCTGCATCAAAGTAAGCAATCTTTATCCCAACTGGTTCTGCTCGATGCTCGAGCAATGACTTTGTTTGGGGCATGGTGTCTGAGTCGACGTAAAAGATGTTGCCCTCGTTGGTTGAAGACCTTCTAGATAGCAGCATGGCCTCGGCTGCGGCAGTTGATTCATCCAACATGGAGGCGTTGGCTGTTTTCATTCCAGTCAGGTCGTTCACCATGGTTTGGAAGTTAATAATTGCTTCTAGGCGGCCCTGGGAAATCTCGGGCTGGTAAGGCGTATAAGCGGTGTACCAGGAAGGGTTCTCAAGAACATTTCTCTTGATTACGGACGGGGTAATGGTCCCGTAGTAGCCCTGGCCGATGAGGCTCGTTGTTACTCTGTTGTTGTTTGCGTGTACTCGAAGAGCTTCTAAGGTGTCTGTTTCCGTCAACGGATCAGGAAGCTTGCCCTCTCCTTCAAACTGAATCGCCTTAGGCAGAGCTGTTGCCATCAACTGGTCTAAAGAAGAATAGCCAAGCTCTTTGAGCATGGCTGCTTGTTCTTCTTTGGTGGGACCAATGTGGCGGTATTTGAAGTCTTTGTGCTCAGGAAGCAATTTTGACTTAACCCTCTCCGGTGAGTGCGGCGTATTCCTCGTGGGTAAGAAGAGCTGGAAGCTCTGTGAAGCGAATCTTGATTAGCCAACCAGCACCGAATGGATCGTGGTTAACAAGTTCTGGATTGCCACTTACGACATCGTTTACTTCAACAATTTCGCCGTCGACCGGAGCGTAGAGCTCGCCGACGCTCTTGGTGGACTCAATCTCTCCGCAGATCTTCATATAAGTAGTACTGGAACCAACCTTCGGCAGGTCAACAAAAACTATGTCCCCCAGTTTCTCGGCGGCGTACTCGGTGATACCAACTGTGGCAACATCGCCATCGATTGATAGCCACTCGTGTTCTTTGGTGTACTTCAGACCCTCGCGGTTGATCATTTCTTTAGTCCTTTATCGCTTGAACGGCTAACTTTTTCTTTTGTAAAAAGGAAGCTTGACGACCGAAAAGCCCACCTTGGAGCCCCGCACATCAACTTCCACTAACGTATCATTTTCGGAGTGTTCGGCCTTTAGGTATGCCATCGCCACGGGATAGCCGAGTGTCGGTGAAAGAACTCCCGAAGTAATCACGCCGATAGGCGTTTCAGAACCTTCAACAAAAACTTCATAGTCTGCTCTGGCCGCTCGCTTGCCATCGCCTGAGAGTCCGACCAAAACCTTCTCGGGTGCACTCTCGGACAACCGAGCTAATGCCGCCTTGCCTACAAAATCGCCTGGCTTGTCGAGCCTGACCACTTTTCCAAAACCAGCTTCATAAGGATTGATGTTGATGTTCATCTCGTGACCATAAAGCGGCATCCCTGCTTCTAGCCGAAGGGTGTCTCTGCAGGCTAGACCAGTTGGCAGCAGTCCTTTACTTGAACCGGCAGCCATGATGGCATCAAACACTTGAGCTGCGGAGTCAACAGGTATGTAAATCTCGAAGCCGTCTTCTCCGGTGTATCCGGTTCGCGCCAACAGGCACTTGACTTGCGCGATTTCAGCTTCTGAGATTGCGTAGTACTTCAACTCATCGAGATTTACGGTTGTTAATTCAGAAAGTATTGCAACTGACTTTGGACCCTGAATTGCAAGTAAGGCCCAGCTATCACTTTCGTCCTTGACTGAGACTTCAAAACCGGATGTTCTGTCTTGCATGGCTTTGACTACGGCATCTCGGTTGGATGCATTTGCGACAACCAGATAAGCGTTCTGACCTAACCGGTAAACAATTAGATCGTCGATGATCCCACCTGCTTCATTGCAGATCAGAGAATACTTGGCACGACCTATAGCAATTTCGGAGGCTGCGCCAACCAGAGAGTAATCAAGATACTCGGCAGCGTCTTTGCCTTCAATAAAGATTTCGGCCATGTGAGAAATATCGAATAGTCCAGCTGACTCTCGAACCGCGTGATGCTCAGCTAAATCGGATGTATAGCGAACCGGCATCTCCCAACCACCGAAGTCGGTGAAGCTTGCGCCAAGCGATTCATGTTTTTGCTTCAGTGGTATCGATTTCATGAGACCTAATCTAAGGGGATTTTTGCCCTCAAGTTACAACTTGGTCCAAGGTCCATTTCAGCTAGGAGGCCTCAGATGCGGACGGGGAACCAGGCTTCGGTTAGCCTAAAAGAGTCTGCAACCTAAGAAGGAGATAAAGATGCCGCGTTGGCACGAACACCCCGCAACCACTAAGTTCGGCAAGGGTCAGTTGAGCTTTGGCCAGAGAGCCGCCGACGTCCTTCGAAACGCCATGGGCTCCTGGCCATTTGTGTTTGCGGCCCTAGCCTTCCTTGCAGTTTGGATGTATTTCAATGCCGACGGTGCTTTTGATCCATTCCCATTTATCCTGTTGAACCTCATACTTTCTTGCATAGCCGCCCTGCAGGGCGCTATCTTGCTCATCGCAGCCAAGCGCGAAGACCAGATCAATTCTGAGCTTGCTATCCACACCTACCAAATCGACCAGGAGAACCTGGAGCTTACAAGGCAGGTGCACGAGCTGAGCCTTCGCATCGAGAAGCTAACTGAAGAGGTTCACGCGGCGATGTTAAAGGGCAAGCCCTAGCCAAACTCAGACTCATCATGGATGTCAGTGGTCACTTCTAACCTTTGACCATGAAATCAATTGAAGTTGTCGTTTTCTGGTTCAACAAGATTTGGCCGTGGATCGTCATCCCCACTTTGTTTTTTGGTGCGTTAATCGGAGGACTGCTTTGGGGCGAAGCTAAGAAAGCACTGAAGGGCTAGTCATGGGGTTTGTTAATTGGCTAAGGAAGATTCTGAGTTTCGACCCGTCTGAATACAGACCACCCGAAGCAACCAAGAGCACCTCAATGAATGAAGGCGATTACCGTTCTGGTCCCAGTGGTTATTCACCAAGCACTGCTTACCCGGAATCTTTCTATGGCACTCAAGGAGAACAAGAGTCTGACGGGCAAAACGAGGGCGACTTTAGCAGGTAGCAACTTCCAGCCAACTGCCAATGATTTGGTAAATCGGGCAATAGGGTTAAACCATGGATGCAAGACCTAAAGACATATTCGGAACCTTCGCTCGAATTGAGATGCTAACTTGGGCACTTCTCATCGCCGGAATCATCGCTAGAGAAACCATCGGTCTGGCCCCAAGCTTGTTTACTGTTGTTGGCGCAACCCACGGTCTGGCATTCATGGGCTACGCCGTTTCAGCCGTGCTGGTGGGCGTAAACCAAAGATGGTCTTTCGGGAAAACAGCTCTTGCGGTGTTGCTCGCGATTGTTCCATTTGCGACCTACCCCTACGAACGCTACCTGGATAAGCGATCCATGCTTGCAGGGGAATGGCGCATTGAGGGCGCAAAAGACCCGCGCGATAACTCCTGGTTTGACCGCCTGTTCCGCTGGTTCATTTTCCGACCGGTGCTGCTGGTGCTGGTCTTGATTGTTTTTGTAGTGTCCTTATTCATGTTCCTAATCTGGCTTGGGCCGCCGTACCAGTGGGGAAGCTAGGCAAGACTCTCCCCATCCCCTGTCTCATGAACTCAGGGAATTCTTTATAAAACTGATACCTGACTAATGGTCTGGTAAAAGACCATTCTCGGGCTGACGGGTAAGCTATTGGGTGTTCAGGGGTCTTGGGGAGGCTCCATCGGACAAAGAAGTCCAAACTGACTAGGTGATATTTTGACCACAAGCTCCTCAAAGGGCACTTCGAGCTCTAAGGCCAAATCGGCCACCGTCGCAGTTAGCCTGCGGGGCCTAAATAAGAGCTTTGGGGACGTCATCGCCGTTTCTGATCTAGACCTAGACATTCCCCAGGGTGAGTTTTTCTCGATGCTTGGACCTTCGGGTTCTGGAAAGACAACTGTCCTTCGCATAATCGCAGGTTTTGAAAGCGCCACCAGCGGGCGGGTTCTACTTGAAGGCACTGACGTTACCGAGCTAGCGCCTTTTGACAGGGACGTAAACACAGTTTTCCAGGATTACGCGCTCTTTCCGCACATGACCATTCAGTTGAACGTCGAGTATGGATTGCGCGCTCGCAAAATTCCAAAAGCTGAGCGCGCGAAGTTGGCTTCTGAGGCCATTGAGTCGGTGAAGCTAACTCACCTGGCTGACCGACTACCGCACCAGCTTTCGGGCGGACAGCGTCAACGTATCGCTCTAGCTAGAGCATTGGTGCTTCGCCCGAAAGTTCTTCTTCTAGATGAACCGCTTGGTGCACTGGATAAGCAGTTACGCGAAGAGATGCAGGTTGAGCTAAAGCGTATCCAGCGCGAGGCAGGCATCACCTTTATCTTCGTCACACACGATCAAGAAGAAGCTATGCGCATGAGTGATCGAATTGCGGTTTTCAACGCCGGTCGCATCGAACAGATTGGCAGCCCGCGTGAGGTGTATGAGAGTCCTTCGTCTGCCTTTGTTGCAAGCTTCCTCGGAGTTTCTAACTTGATTTCTGGTTCTAGTGCGAAAGAGCTATTCGGTTCAGAGCAAATGGTCAACGTGAGACCTGAGCGAATCAAGCTATCGAGCGAGAAGTCACGAATTGGCGCGGGGGAAATTGGCATCAAGGCAACCATCACAGATGTTGCTTACACCGGAGCCAACACGTTGTATGTGTTGGAATCCGAGGCCGGCTTGCGACTGATCGCAACCCGGTTAAACGAAGAGTTACCGGGACAAGACCTAGGTCTTGAAGCGGGTGACAGGGTATTGGCCTCATTCCGCAAGGAACACGTCGCCAAGATTCCAAACAATAAATGAGAGGAAACAAATGAGAAGAAGCAAACTAGCTCTTCCTGCACTACTAGCAGCTAGCGCACTTGTGCTATCTGGTTGTGCAACATCAAGTGGCGAACTAACCCTTACGGTTCCAGACGTACCAATGAAGACCGAACTTGGTGCCTTCGAGGGTGAACTGAACATCGTTAACTGGTCTGGTTTCGTAGATCCAAAGTGGGTTGACCCATTCACTGCAGAAACCGGTTGTGTAGTTAACTCCCGCGTTGCAGGTACCAGCGATGAGATGGTTACCTTGATGCGCACAGGCGAGTACGACATTGTGTCAGCTTCTGGTGACGCAGCCCTTCGACTAATCGTCGGTGGAGACGTACAGCCTCTAAACATGGAGCTAATCCCTAACTTCAGCGATGAAATTGCTGAAGGTATGAAGGGTCAGATCTATGACGTAGTAAACGGCAAGCCTTACGGTGTTCCAATCGGCCGTGGTGCAAACCTATTGCAGTACAACGAGACTGTAACTGGTGGAGCTCCTGAGAGCTGGGACGTTGTTTGGGAGACTGACAGCCCATACGCTGGCAAGATCACCGCTTACGACGCACCGATCTACATCGCTGACGCAGCTGTGTACTTGATGTCCACCAAGCCAGAGCTTGGCATCACCAACCCATACGCACTAGACGAGACTCAGCTAGCCGCTGCTGTTGAACTGCTAAAGCAGCAGAACACCATCATCGGTGAGTACTGGTCAGACCCAGTGGCTCAGATTACTTCCTTCGTTGGTGGCAACACCGTAGTTGGAACAAGCTGGGAAATCTTGAAGAAGTTTGCGGCTCAGGACAACCTGAAGACCACACTTCCTAAAGAAGGTTCAACCGGTTGGTACGACACCTGGTTGGTTTCAACCACCACACCAAACTCGAACTGTGCTTACGCATGGATCGACTACACCAGCCAGGCAAGCGTCAATGGAGCAATCGCCATGAACTTTGGTATGGCTCCTGCAAACATTGCCTTCTGTGCATCCAGCGATGAAGCTCAGGCTCACTGTGACCAGTTCGCAGCTGAAGACGAGGCTTTCTGGGATCAGGTATGGCCTTGGACCACTCCAATTGAGGAGTGTGTAGATGGACGCACTGACGTTAAGTGCACCAGCTTCCAAGACTGGACCAATGCTTGGGTAACCGTAAAGGGTTAACTCCAAAGCTTTGCCGGGTGGGGGTAACCCCACCCGGCAATACCAATCCTCAAAACAAATAGGTGAGTAGGTGAGAAGTTGAGCGCAATTCAGAAAGCCCCGAAGCGTCCACTTTCTACTTACCTGCACAAAAGACCAACCACACGTCTGGTAGCCCTCTTAGCGCTGCCAATGACCTGGCTTGTCGGGGTGTACATCATTTCTTTGGCACTTCTGCTGGTCACTGCTTTCTGGTTTATCGACCCATACACTTCCAAGGTCATTCCTGGTTTTACCCTTACTAACTTCGTTGACATATTCACGGTCCCTGCTTACCTCTCCACTTCGCTTCGAACTTTAGCCATAGCAATAGCGGTAACTGTGGTTTGCATCATATTTGCTATCCCACTTGGAATATTTATGGCCAAGATCGCAAGTCCCTGGGTTAGAAGTCTGCTTGCAGTAGCGATTACCTTGCCGCTGTGGGCGGGGTACTTAGTAAAGCTTCTAGCCATGAGGCTCACCTTCACAGAAGAAGGACTATTCAATTGGCTGATGGCGCCGTTCGGTATTTCTGGACCAGGCTTTGGTATTCCGGTCACGGTTCTGACTTTGGCTTACCTTTGGTTTCCTTACATGGCTTTGCCGGTGTTCACTGCAATTCGTCAACTCCCGCACAACCTCTTTGACGCCTCGGCTGACCTTGGGGCAAAAGGTTGGACAACAGTTTTCCGCATGGTTCTACCTCTGATAACCCCTGCCATCATCGCGGGAAGTGTCTTTACTTTCTCACTGAGCCTCGGCGACTATCTGGCAGCAAAGTTCGTTGGAGGTTCGACTCAGATGATCGGCTCCATCATTGCTTCGAACATTAACTTGAATCCTCCAGTTGCAGCTGCCTTCTCGATGGTTCCCATCGCGTTTGTAGTTATGTATTTGATGGTTGCTCGTCGCACTGGTTCACTGGAGAGGATGTAGGGCAATGCTCAGATTCTCCAGAACCTCTCGCTGGTCGCTAATGGCAATTGTGGCCGTGGTGCTTATCTTTATGTACGCGCCCCTAACGGTTCTGATTCTGAACGCCTTTAATGAGCGTCAAATCTCGGCTTGGCCAATTCAGGAGTGGTCGTTCAAGTGGTGGGTCGTTGCATTCGAATCAGAAGCAATTCGAGCCGCCCTACTTAACTCTGCTGTTGTTGCGTTTGGGGCAATGGTGATCGCAATGATTCTTGGGTCACTGGTGGCATTTGCGCTAAGCAAGTATGAGTTCTTCGGCAAGGGCACTGTCAATCTTCTGGTTGTTCTACCTATTGCACTTCCAGGAGTTGTAACTGGTGTGGCCTTCAGTAACACCTATAGCAACTTCCTTACCCCCGCAGGTTTCCAGATTGGATACTTTGGGATGATTGTTGCCCACGCGACTTTTTGTATTGTGATGGTCTTCAATAACGTATTTGCACGACTGAAGCGCATGAACCCTTCTCTGCAGGAAGCCTCTATGGACCTGGGAGAAGGTCTCTGGGGAACATTCAGGCTTGTGACCTTCCCACAGTTCAGAACCGCCTTCGCAGCAGGCGCTCTCTTGGCCTTCGCCCTAAGTTTCGATGAAGTGGTGGTAACAATCTTTACCGCGCCTCCTGGTGTTGACACCCTGCCGCTTTGGATCTTGAAGGAAATGGCTAGACCGAATCAAGCATCGGTTGTAAACGTGGTTGCAACTGTGGTGATTATTCTTTCTTTGATCCCCGTTTACGTCTCCCAGCGCCTATCCAGGATCGAAAACGAGAAGTAAGCCATAGCCGATAAACTGGATGCCTGCCCTCGTAGCTCAGTGGATAGAGCAAGAGCCTTCTAATCTCTTGGTCGCAGGTTCGATTCCTGCCGAGGGCGCCAACACTAGGGTCAAACTAAACTAAACCAATGCTTGCATTCCTACCTGGATTTCTCACTGGGCTTTCTCTCATAATCGCCATTGGCGCTCAGAACGCTTTTGTAATTCGTCAGGGCTTAACCAAGAAGCATGTTTTGCTTGTGGTTTTGATCTGCGCAGTCTCAGACGCTTTACTCATCTTCCTTGGGGTGGCCGGGCTTGGTGCCCTAATTTCAGGCTTGCCTTGGCTACTTGAAATCATTAGATGGTTCGGTGTGGCCTACCTTTCATGGTTTGGAGTCAAAGCATTAATGTCTGCTTTCAAGACCCAATCTCTCGACGCGTCAGGGGTTCAGAGCGCTAGCGCAAAAACGGTAGTTTTATCAGTCCTTGGATTTACATTCTTGAATCCGCATGTTTATCTCGACACGGTCATCCTTCTTGGATCAATTGGCAACCAGTTCGGCCCGGATAAGTGGTGGTTTGCTATTGGTGGCGCGGTTGCGAGCTTGGTGTGGTTTAGCTCTATTGGCTTTGGGGCAAAAGCTGCTTCCAGGTTTATGTCTAAGCCGATATTCTGGAAAGTCCTGGATTCGTTGATTGCTTTAGTGATGTTTTCTATTGCAATAATGCTTGCTTTCTACACCTTCTGATATACCTACCAGTACCATGAAATCATGCGCAAAATACTTGGACTTACCAGATACGCAGTAATCGTTCCTGCAATTGCCTCGATAATCGGAGCCTTGCTGCTGATGGCTCAGGGGTCAATTTCCATAATGTATGTGATTTTCGATGCTGTAGTAAACGAGGCATATTTGAAGGACACGATTGTTGATGTCCTAACAGCTGTTGATGCAATCCTTCTTGGAACTGTTCTACTGGTAATCGGATATGGACTATACGAGTTGTTTGTTGACACTCGCCTAGAAGTTCCAACCTGGCTACAAGTTCGAGATCTAGACGATTTGAAGTCAAAACTAATTGGCGTGGTGGTGGCAATCATCGCCGTTGTGTTTGTCGGAGTTTTCGTAGACACTGCGCGTGCTGCTGATGTAGTTTCCTACGGCTTAGGAGCTGGAGCTCTAGTTGCAGGGTTGGCGCTTTTTGCTCTTGCTACTCGCAAGGACAATTCAAAACCGAAACCTGCAGCTAAAGCCAAATAAGACCGTCGATCGTGAATTGCCTTGAGTTGGTGGATTGGCCGGCTTGATTTCGACCCTAGACAGGCTTACCAACGCCAGTTTTCAAGCTGACTGGCAAAATGGCCCCACAGCTGCTGTTTTTCTGCGATTATTGTCTTTCAACGTTCGTCGAGCCATTGGGGTGAGTTAAACAGGTCTTTGGAAATAATCCTGCTGTTTTCTCTAATTCTCGTTAATGGTGTTCTGGCTATGTCAGAAGTTGCACTTCTAACTTCCAAGCGAGCAAAACTTTCCGCCATGTCGGCCAAGGGCAAGAAGTCTGCCGAAACTGCCCTTCGCATAAGCGAAGACCCAACCCAGTTCCTGTCTGCTATCCAAATCGGAATTACTTCAATTGGATTGCTAAGTGGAATCGTGGGAGAGTCAATCTTTGCAAAGCCTCTAGCCATTTGGTTGCAAAGCATTGGAGTCCCAGACGGCATCGCGGACGTAACGGCGACTGTCTCAGTGGTTCTAGTAGTGACCTTTGTAGCCATCACTGTAGGTGAGCTTGTTCCGAAACGAATAGGTCAGTCTCAACCCGAAGCTATCGCCTCGGTTATGGCTAGACCCATGAGAGTTTTGTCGATTGCCACCAAACCATTCGTTTGGATCCTCAGCGTGACCACCAACGCTCTCCTGCGACTCTTTGGTGTTGGAAAGCACAAAGAAGCTACTGTCACAGAGGATGAGATTGAGGCCATCTTGGACGAAGGTTCGGTAGCCGGACTAATCGAAGACCAGGAGCGAGAACTTGTAAAGAACGTATTCCGCCTGGATGATCGCAAGCTTGGATCCTTGATGGTCCCGCGTTCCGAAATCATCTATGTGGACATCAATGCCCCAGAATCCGAAAGCTTCGACCAAATCGCCCAGTCAGTGCGATCTAGGATTCCAGTTTGCGACGGAGACCTAGATTCAATAATCGGAGTCTTGAGCGCAAAGACTGCTCTATCTACTGTGGCCAGAGGCGAAAAGTTGAGTCTTCAGGAAAATCTAGAAGCGCCGCTCTATGTTCCTGAAACTCTCACCGGAATGGACCTACTTGATCAGTTCAAGGCGTCCAAGACCCACATAGCTTTCGTGGTTGATGAGTATGGAAGCCTCGAAGGGTTGGTCACGATCCAAGACATTTTTGACACTCTGATTGGGGAAATCGTTACTGAAGGTGAAGAGGCGACTGACCCTGTTCAGCGCGATGATGGTTCATGGTTGTTTGAGGGGGATACTTCAATTCACGAGCTGAAGGACTGCTTGGTTATCGAGGAAGTTCCAGAACAGGACAAGGGTCGCTATCACACAGTCAGCGGACTTATCTTGTTGCTACTTGGAAAGATGCCGGTTTCAGGCGATAGCGTTGTACTAGAAGGCTGGAAGCTCGAAGTGGTCGACATGGACGGTCGCCGCATTGACAAGATTCTTGCCACTCGCATTCCCTAACCAATTCGCACTTTTCTAGCATCACCCCAAGGAGATCAATGTCTACTACCCGCGCCCTGCTAGTTTCTGGCCCAAAATCGAAATTTGAAAAAGCAGAAATGCCACTTCGACCAGTAGGGACCGATGGCGTTCACATAAAGATTCTGTTTTCAGGAATTTGTCACTCTGATATTCACCAGGCCAGAAACGAGTGGTTCGAGGGAATCTTCCCGATGGTTCCGGGTCACGAGATTGCGGGCGAAGTTATCGGCGTTGGCTCAAATGTCACCAAGTTCAAAGTCGGCGACCGCGTAGGTGTTGGAACTTTCGTGGATTCCTGCCGTCAATGCGAGTACTGTCTCGAAGGCAATCAAAACTACTGTCTCAGGGGAAACGTTCAGACCTATAACGGTCGACACTACGACGGTGCCCCCACCTACGGTGGCTATGCGGGGGAGATTGTCGTGGACCAGAATTACGTACTGTCTATTCCCGACAACTTGGACATGGCTGCTGCCGCTCCATTGCTATGCGCTGGAGTGACTGTTTATTCACCTCTTCATCACTGGAAAGTCGGGCCTGGCAAGAAAGTTGCAATTCTGGGCCTTGGAGGTTTAGGTCACATGGCAGTGAAGTTTGCTGTTGCCATGGGGGCAGAGGTATACGTGCTGGGTAGAAGCGTTGGAAAAGAAAAGGATGCAAAGGAATTCGGGTCAAAGGACTACCTTTTGACCGTCGATGCCGTTGAATCACACAAAAACTTCTTCGACATGATCCTCAACACCACAAGCTCATCGGCTGATAACGATGCACTTTTAGGGATGCTGCGGGTCGGAGGCTCACTGGTCTACGTGGGGTTAGCCGGAGAACCTCAGTCTTTCGATCCGTTCTCGTTGGTGACTGGGCTCAAGAGCATCGGGGGCTCAAACACAGGGGGCATTGCCTTGACTCAGCAGATGCTGGATTTCTGTGGTGAGAAAGGCATTGCCTCGACTATTGAGCTTTTGGACGTAAGTGATGCAAAGTCTCTAGATTCGGCATACGACCGAGTAGTTGGTAGCGATGTCCGTTATCGATTTGTGATTGACGCGAGCACAATCTAGCTCTGCTCGACTGGCTGCCTCTTAGTTTTATCCCCAATTGCTTCTGTAGCCCAAAGCGCCCACAGCATAAATAATGGCTGGAAAAGCAAGCGCACAGCTCTTGCGGTGTCGGAGTTCAAGCCAAAAGCATCGGTTTGCGTTAGGTATTGAGAGATGTTGCCAGGAAAAACCGCGAGGAAGAAAGCCGCCGTTAACCAACCGATTTGCTTGCGGTATCTAGCAACAAAGATCAGAGCCAATCCAAGCGCAATCTCAACGGCCCCGGAAGCCAGTACCACGAAGTCGGGATCTAGCGGAAGCCATGGTGGAACCTGGGCTTGAAACTCAAGTCGAGAAAAGGTGAAGTGCCCGACACCTGCATAAATCAGCGCAGCACCAAGCAGATATCTAGCGATGTTCCTAGCTGTTTTCATTAGTTTGTCTACTTAGACAAAGCTTGATCAAAGAACTGCGAAAGCACCTGCGCATACCGATCGGTTTCAGTCAACATGCCTTCAGTGTGATCGGCACCTGCAAAGGTCTCCAAGGTAATCGTTGCACCTACGCTTTTTGCATAGTTGTAGAAATCGACAGACGATTGGTAGTCAAGTCGCTGATCGCTATCACCATGAAGAATTAGCATTGGTCGATTACCTGCGGCTTCGATCCCTTGCATGGCTGAGGTTTCGGTCAGATTGACTCCGTGAAAAAGTTGAGCCGAGGCCAATGCAAGCTGCCATAAAAATCCAGGAAATCCTTGAAATTCAACTTCCCGTGTAGCGGCAGCATTGAAATCAAAAATTGTGCCCTCCATTGCAAAGGCCGACACGTTTTCGGTCTTTGCCGGCAGTAGGGAAGTCGCAATTGCGCCTCCTGAAACACCAAACATGCCAAGCGATTCTGGTTTGACCTGTTTGTTAGCAATCAACCAGTCAGCAACAACTGCAAAGTCACTTGACTCTTCTTGACCTGCCGAATGTCTACCATCGGTGCAAGTCGATTCACCGGTGTCGCGGGAGTCAACTAGGAGAACCTGGAAGCCGTTTTTCACAAGCATCGAAGTTGGCAATAGTGCATTAAAGTCTCGTCGCGAGGTGCCAATTCCGTGAGTGACAATCACGGTCTTTCCGTTCGCCTCAGTCGGGTTAATCCACCACGCAGCAAGAGTCACTTCTTTATTTACTGGAATCTCGACAGCTTGGTAGTCTGCGTCCTTAATCCACCAGGCACTCAAGTCGTAGCTAGCCCACTTATCCCAACCTTCTCCAGGGAATGGACCGTTTCCTTCGGAAGGCGTGTAGAAGGCTTCAGGGGTGTTTGCTAGATCATCTTCATTAATGGCGCAGGGCACAGCTGTCCCGGATGTGTATACGTAGTTTCCTACCGCCAGAGCCCCGGCTGAGATAGTCAGTACTAAGACCCCGCCAGTTATTGCAATCCACTTCGATGCGCGCATCTGATTACAGTAGCGCATCTAGCAACCCTAAGGCGCTTGGACTACCTAAGGATTAGAGTCCGAAGCAGTTGTTTCAGCCCAAGAACCCCGACCCCAAGAACTAGAAAGAATACGGTGATTGCTCCGATGTAGGTGAGCATTCCACCGAGCCCCGCTTCGCCATTAGGGTTTATAAACCAGTATGGCCACCAGTTAGTTAGTAACCCTCGAATGATCGACAGCACCAACCAAGTCAGTGGGAAAACTGCAACCCACAAAAACGCCTTCAGTCTTATGCGGAAAGCCTTGATTGAGATCAAATACTCAAGCGCGGCAAGTATCGGTGCGTAGGTGTGGATGATCTCATTGGGAAGTACCGGCCAAGCGTAGTCACCGTCTCGAACATCGTTTGCAACATCTGCCAGTAGCGCGTGGTAAACAACACCGACGACAATCAGAGCAACGGCCAAGCTAAGTCGCGAGATCTCCACCCACTTGGTATCTTCGAAGTTCAAAAGTAGTCCGAAGCCAGTTGTTATCAAGAACAAGCCCGCGATGATTGCCGTGACTATAGAGAAGTAGGCAAAGTACTCGTAAGGTCGGAAGATTCCATTGGCAATGCGATCCGTGACTTGCCAGATAACGCTTCCGATTAGACCAAACCCGATCAGAAGGCGAAGAGTTGCCAGAGAGAACCTATACATAGTCTCTGACCCTACCAATAGAGGGAACAGTTAGGGGAATCGGGTTTCTCCCTACAAATAGGAGAGCCTGGGCCCTTATCTTGGATTACCGGGGTAGAACTTTGATGGTGGAAAGTGATGGATCGGCAATAAATGCGATTCTGACCCCAGACTCCTTGGCGCTCATTAGAGCATCAAAAGCTTGTTGGGTGATTTTTTCACCCGGCGACAATACGGGAACGCCGGGAGGGTAGGGGCAGATCAGTTCAGCGCAGACGCGTCCAACCGAGTCCTTCGCCGGCACAACCTCATAGCTACTAAAAAAAGCCTCTCTCGGAGAAACAACCACTTCTGGAACTACAGAGAATGCCGCAGCCGTGACAACTTCTCTCGGTGTACCGCGATTAGCTTCCACCAGCTTTATTACTCTTCGAATAAGGTCATCGATGCGTTCGGGGGTATCTGCCAAAGTAATCATTGGGATAATCACATCTCGGTTTGCCATTTCGAGATCGATGTTGGCGTTTAGCAGCTCCTGCTCAATAACGTTTCCGTCGGCCCCGGTTCCTGCAAGCAAAATCACCATTTTGAGCGGGTCGATGTATTCGCCATCGATTACGCCGATTCCAGCAGAACGCAGTGCCTTTCGGCCACGCGCCGTAGCTTCAATGACTGGTCCGAGAAGTTCTCTTCCGTGCCTTGCCATAAGGGCCCTAGCGGCATCGATTGAGGCCAGAATACGCCCAGACATTGAAGTGGTTTGAGTCGAGTCAAAAGCCTTATTGAATCTCGCAAGGTCCACAAAACCTTTTTTGACAAGAACAAAAGATGCCTGCGAGTAGCTGGGGAGAGTCTTGTGTGCTGAAGTGACAACAATGTCTGCGCCCTCAAGAATCGGATTTAGTGGAAGATCTTCATGAAAGCCGAAGTGCGCGGCCCAAGCCGCATCAACAACTAGAGGTATGCCGTACTCATGAGAAACCGCAGCCAGCTTCGGAATGTTGCTCATCGTTCCCACATAAGAAGGCTCGCCAATAAGTACAGCTTTGGCATCGGGATGAGCCGCTAGAGTTTCGCGAAGCACAGTAGATCGCAAGTGTTCTGGCAATCCGGTTGCGGGGTTGATTTCAGGCCGTACCCAAATTGGAATAACTCCCGAATAAACCATTCCGATTAGAACAGATTTGTGCAGAGTCCTCGAAACAATTACTTTGTCGCCAGGTCCGGCCACGGCCATTACGGCCGCGTGGTTAGAGCCTGAAGAGCCGTTTACACCAAAGCGACAAAGGTCTGCATTCCAGAGCTCGGCCGCGATTTTCTCAGCTTCAACGATTAATGATGGGGAGATTCGAAGCGGGTGGTTTCCTGGGAGGACCGGAATGTCGCCATCGACAATTGATCCAGTGAGGTCGTTTCGGCCTTTGTGGCCAGGGATTTGGAACGGAGAGCGTTCGGTTGTGATGTCCCTAATCCATGCGTCCAATAAGGGTGCGTCAGCTCTTAGGCCCATCGGGTCTTGCACATCTAGAAGTGTTGCGGCACCAAACGCGTGTTCGGACAATCCCACCTGCTTTCAAGAATCTTCAAAATTTGGACCTCGAAAAGTCTAGTACCAAGAACTAACCGAGCAGGTCCTTCATGTTCTTGTAAATCAAATTGGCAGCTCGCTCCGGCATCAGCCTGGACAGGAAGTACATAGTCTTGGCATCTTGCCCGATCAAGACGTGGAACTTCTTTTTCTCGATGCCCTGAATGATTGCCTTGGCAGCGTCGGAGGCCGAGGTTGTCTTTCGAGCGGGTCCTGACTTTGCTGCCATCTCCTTCATTTGGGCTTCAGTCATAATCCCAGAATTCAGGGCAATGTTGGTTCCGATGGCCCCCGGGAAGATAGTGGTGACGCCTACTCCGGTTCCTTGCAATTCAGAGTGCAGTCCTTCGGTAAGCAGCTTCACAGCCGCCTTTGAAGCACCGTAAATGCTTTGGCCAGGAACTGGAACGAAACCGCCCATTGAACAGACGTTGGCGATGTGAGCCTCCGGCCTTGAGATTAGCTCGGGCAGAAAAGTTTTGGTGACGTGTAGCAGTCCGTAGAAGTTGACGTCCATGACCTTTTTGATTTGCTCGAAAGTGAGTTCGTTAACTCTCACAAATGGCTGGATGATCCCAGCTACATTTATGACCCCATCAACCATGCCGTGAGCGGCGTTTATTACGGTCTTGGATGCAGTGACTTGAGCCAAATCAGCGATGTTTACCTGGTGGGTAGACAGCATCTCTGACTTAGCAAGCGTTGAAGTTTCAGCCAGACCTTCTTGAGAAAGATCAATCGCCGCAACGCGCGCCCCTGCTTTGAGTAGCTGAAGTACTACTTCTCGGCCTATGCCATTCCCGCCGCCTGTTACCACAAAGGTTTTACCAGTTATTTGCATTTCTGCCTCCTAGGGTTCAATCATGAGTGAACCGACAATTTCACACTACTGCCTAACAGCAGTGCCCAATCTCTAACCGACTTGAGTCAAGGTTGCAATAAGTGAGGGTACAGCTGGAATACCGAGCGCTGGCTGGGCTGGAAGTTGACTTATGTAGATGGAGGTATCAGCGGAGTACCACATAAGTTCGAGATAGTCTCCGGCGTTCAATGGGACAACGAAGTTCCAAGCTGCGATGTAAATGCCTTTACGGTCAGGGGCAAAAAATTGAGTGTTTGTCATTTCCACAGCCTCTCCATTCTTGGCTAGCCAAATGTCTACAGGCTGCGTCTGGTTGGAGTTTGTTCGAAGTTGCGCGGAAAATTGAAGGTTATAGACACCAGTGCGGGTCACATAAATTCTGGAATTCGATTCACCTGAAACATAAACTCCGCAGTTGCTTGGATCAGAACTATTTAGACTCATGGCTCTAATGACGGCCAGAGTGTTTTGCTGGTCCGAACTGTCAAAGAAAGAGCCGTGATGTCCGAGTGTCGTTATTCCATCCGCGCCGTCTCTGCCGGAGGTGCCAGTTGCGCCTGTTGCGCCAGTAGCACCGGTCGCGCCAGTTTCACCTTGCTCACCTCGAGGACCAACGGCACCTGTCGCACCAACGGTTCCGGTTTGACCCGCTTCACCTTCAGCGCCTGCAGGCCCTGGAATTCCTTGCGGCCCACAAGGGCCAGTTGCTCCAACTGGGCCGCAAGGACCAGGTTCACCGTCCGCGCCGGTACTGCAAACCACTCCGGCTTTGGATATAAGGCCTACCCGCTGATTGGCATCCAGTGCTTGGAAGAGGGATAGTGCGGAAGTGAATAATGCAGCAATGGATAAAACAATTCCTGCATTGATAGCGATAGTTGGCCTTTTCAAAATATTGGTTCCCCTCCGCTCTGATACTACTCAGAAACAGGTCAAATGGCTTGGCTCGGATTCTTGGATTCGATTGAACAATCGACAATTTCGCTGAGAAGCGAGGCTCTATTCAGGAACGAGGCCTGATCTTTTAGGTGGACTCATGGCTAAAGTTTGAGAGCCGTTCAAGTTTTTTGGTGGTGTAGCTATTTCATACTTTCGAGAATTGAGGTCAAAAGTGCAACGCTAGTGAGGGGATTTACAATCGCAAAACGAGTGTTTGGTTTTCCGTTGTGGCTAGAGGGAACCACAAATCCAATCTCATCTCTCAAGAGCTTGTCCGACCACGAATTGTATTGGTCGATTCCCCAGCCCTTACGTTCGAATACAACAACCGATAGCTCAGGGTCTCTAACCAGTTCGACGTGTTCCATGGACCTAATGATGTCCGCAATTTGGTGTGCCACATCGATGTTGTGCTCAATTGCCTCTCGGTATTTCTTCACGCCGTGAGTAGCTAGCGAGAACCAGAGCGGTAGACCTCTGGTTCTTCGGGTTAGCCCAAATGAGTAATCAGATGGATTCCATAATCCCGACTCGGTCAGAGTTTCTAGGTACTCGCCATGTTGAGTGTGCGTTGCTCTTGCAATCTCAGGATTCTTGTACACCAGTGCGCAAGCATCATAAGGCGCAAACAACCACTTGTGCGGATCTACGATAAACGAATCGGCAAGCTCGGATCCGTCGAACAAGTGCTTGTACTTGGTACTGAGAATGCCGGCAAGACCATAAGCGCCATCGATGTGAAACCAAATTCCTAGAGAGTTTGCCAAATTTCCAATTGCGCGCAAGTTATCAACTATTCCAAAATTCGTGGTTCCACCGGTAGCGACAATCGCGAAGACAGAGTTCTCAGGACAGGACTCGATGGCCTTTGACACCGCTTCGGCTTCCAGGCGGCCGTGTGAGCCTGGGTCTGCTAAGACAATGTCCACATCCATAACTTTGGCCGCAGCCTTCAGTGACGAGTGAGCTTCCTTAGATGCTACAAAAGCCAGACGGCTGGGTGAAGCAATACCTGAAGCCCTTAGTTTTTCTCGATGTGCTGTGCGAGCCGTCACCAGGGCCGAGAGGTTCCCGATTGTGCCGCCTTGAACGAAAGATCCTCCTGACGTCTTTGGAAGACCAACCTCACTCGCGAACCATTCCAGAACCTGATTCTCTGCAAAAATTGCGCCGGCTCCTTCCATCCAGGAACCGCCATAGATGGAACTAGCTGAAACCACGAGGTCGAATAGGCTTGCGGCCTCGGTGGCAGCGTTAGGAATGAACGACACGAATCCTGGGTGGTCAGTGGAAATTGTCGCCGGAGCAAGTACGTTCTGGAAGAGATTTAGTGCTGTTTCGCCTCCAAGACCCTCTTCGGTAATTGTTTTTCCAGCTTGAGCCAAAAGCGTCTCTTCCGATTCTGGGTAGTCCAATGGAATCGGGTCGTAATCCATGCGAGTACGCACATACTCGAAGACTTGCTCTCGAAGAGCCCTGGTCTCATCACTGCTTTTGTGCACGATTAACGCCTTTTCTTTCTCACAATTGATACGACTAGGCCTCCAACAAAGATTGCGCCAAGAATCCATGCTGCCCAGACTCTCTGGTTCGCAATTTCCTGGCAGGTTATGAAACCTTCCGCGTCTGGCACAACGCAGGTGCCGGTGTCAAAAAAGCTCAGTAGAAGTGCCCCCAGGCCGGCCAAGGCAACAGTTGCGAGCATGGCAGCGGAGTTGTTCTTCATGTTTTGCCTCAGAGATTATGGGTTAAGAATTGTCAGGGCCTTGGGCAGCTTGATTTTGCTTTGCGACTTCGGCCCGAACCTCATCCATGTTGAGATTTGAAACAGCCGAAATAATCTCGTCCAAGGCTTCAGCAGGCAAAGCACCAGGGCTGTTGTATAGAAGAATGCCGTCGCGAAAGACCATGAGGGTTGGAATTGAGCTGATTCCTGCCCCTTCAGCCAGATCTTGTTGAGCTTCGGTGTCAACTTTCCCGAACGTTATCTCCGGATACTTGTCGCTGGCAGCTTCGAAGATTGGTCCAAACATACGACAAGGTCCGCACCACTCCGCCCAGAAGTCAACCAGGGTAATTCCAGATTTCTCAATCTGCGCTGAGAAACTTGAATGAGTCAGTTCAATTGTTGCCATTTGCTAACTCCTTATCTTTGTCTCGGACCCTGGAAGTTTGAGCCAGAACGATTCCTGCAATCACCATCACACCGCCAAGAGCCTGTAATCCGTCTATCATCTCATTCAGCCAGGCCCATGCAAATAAAAATGCCGTGACCGTCTCGCCTGTTGAAATAACGCCAACCGAGGTAGCGCTCAGGTGCGTCAAGGCTAGGAATGAAAACAGCATTGGAAGGAACGATCCAAAGACTCCAATCCAGGCCAGCAGAGCCCAAAGTGGCAATTCAACCTGCTCGAAGTTGCCGGTCAAGGACACTTCGCCAACGAGAATCTCTGGCTTGAAGTTCCACCATGGTGTGACGATTAACCAGAACAGCGCTGAAATGCTCATCGCATAGAAAAGAGTTGAAAGTGTGTCACGTTTTTTCAACGTGTGTTCTCCCATGAGGAAGTAAAAGCTCAGGAAAAGAGCGGCCATAACAGCGAACATGATTCCGATTGGATTCAAGCCACCGTCCCAGATTCTGGAAACCACGACTAAACCTCCAAGAACCATAACAATGGCAAACCAAAGCCTAGGAAGCACCTTCTCTTTGAAGAGCCAGAGTGAAACGAGGGGAACAATGACAATCGCGGTGTATTCAATGAGGAGAGCTATTCCGATCGGCAGGTTCTTTACAGCGTTTGAGTAAGACCACTGCATTAGTGCGACACCAAAAATTCCAAACAGTATCAGCCCGCGCCACTCGTGCCTCTGAACCTTAAATGCGCTCCTGTTTGTTATCAGCAGGGCAATTCCAGCCCCAAGGGCAGTAGCCAGTGAGCGAAAAATAACAATTTCCTCGGGGCTAATCCCCGAAGACATTACAACTTTGGAAGTGGAAGCATTCAAGCCAAATAGTAAAACGCTGGCCAGAGCAAACAAAACTCCCAGCAGAGGACGTCTAGTGCGCAATTGGTTAGACCATCCCGTGCTTCGTAAGGGTGTCTATTTCCGCAAGTTCTGCTGGCGTTAGTGGTTTTCCGTCAATCGCCGCATGGTTTTGCTCAAGTTGCTTCACGCTTGAAGCACCAATAAGAGCGCTGGTAACCGAAGGCTGACGAAGCACCCAAGATATTGCAAGCTGTGCCAGGGACTGGCCGCGAGCTGCCGCGATTTCATTTAGGCGTTTTGCCGCAGCCATGTATTCATCACTTAGTTTTTGGGGAGTTAGGTGCTTACCCTTGGCAGCTCTTGAACTCTTCGGAACTTTGCCGTCTAGATATCTGTCAGTTAGCAAACCTTGCGCAAGGGGGGAGAAGACTATTGAGCCAACGCCTAGTCTTCCGAGGGTGTCAAACAAACCGTTCTCGGGTGTTCTTACAAACATCGAGTACTTCGGTTGGTGGATCAAAAGCGGCACACCCATTTCCTCCAGAATGCGCTTAGCTTCGGAAGTCTGGTGTGGGTCGTAATTCGAAATTCCCACGTAGAGAGCCTTCCCGGAGCGAACTGCGGAAGCCAGAGCGCCCATGGTCTCTTCTAGCGGAGTCTCTGGATCGAACCTGTGTGAGTAGAAGATGTCTACGTAGTCCAAGTCCATTCGCTCGAGTGATTGATCAAGTGAGGCCAGAAGATACTTTCTCGATCCCCAATTCCCGTATGGACCATCCCACATGTCATAACCGGCCTTGGTCGAGATGATTAGCTCATCACGGTAGGGGCGGAAATCCTTGTTGAAGTGGTCGCCAAAGTTTTCTTCAGCTGCTCCGTAAGGAGGACCGTAGTTGTTCGCTAAGTCAAAATGTGTGATTCCAAGATCGAAGGCACGTCTAAGAACTTTTCTTTGACTAGAGAAGCTGTGGTCAGCACCAAAGTTGTGCCAGAGACCAAGAGATATTTCAGGTAGAAGTAGCCCTGATTTTCCTGTGCGGCGGTACTTCATCTGGGCGTAGCGGTCTTGACTGGCTCGGAATTTCATAAGCTCCAGCCTAAGCTAGCTGGATGATGACTTTTGTGCTCGGCGGAGGCTGCTTCTGGTGCTTGGATTCAACCTTTATGCAGTTTCGAGGAATTCAGGACGTTGAGGTTGGCTACTCCGGGGGTCACACCAGTCACCCCGACTACGAAACGGTCTGCTCAGAGGCAACCGGGCACGCAGAGGTAGCCAGAGTCATCTTTGACGAAAAGGAAATCCCTGCCGATATCGTCCTAGACATCTTCTTTACCCTGCACGACCCAACCCAGCTCAACAGGCAGGGTAATGACATCGGCAGTAGCTATAGAAGTTGCATGTTCTACGAAGGTGAAGATCAGATGAAACTATTTGATCAAGCCCTAGTCCGAGCTAAACAAGTTTGGGGCGACAAGATCGTGACTACCGTCCAACCGCTCGAGCGTTTCTGGATGGGTGAGGATTACCATCAAGACTTCTTTGCCAAGAACCCCAACCAGGGCTACTGCAACTTTGTAGTCAAACCAAAGATGGATAAGACCGCTAAGGCATTTGCTGGCTACTTAAGATAACTTTTCCACAGATTCACTTTTTTGGCCCACTGGCCGATGACTGACTGAGATTCTTCTTTTCTGATTAGACAAATCAGATTGAAAGAAGGAACTTATGTCTGAAAGCTTTACTGTTTCTGGCCTTGTCGCCACAACCCCGCGTCATTTGGTTACTCAAGAAGGTTTGCCCATCACTTCTTTTCGGCTGGCGTCATCGAAAAGGCGTTATGACCGATCCAAGAAAACCTGGGTGGATGGCGAAACCAATTGGTTCACAATTACCTCTTTTCGACAACTTGCCATCAACAGTGCTAGTTCCGTATCAAAGGGAGATCGAATTGTAGTGTGCGGAAAACTCAAGGTTCGTGACTGGGACAACGGAGAGCGCAGTGGCACATCTGTTGAGATAGAGGCCGAGTCACTAGGGCACGACTTAGTCTGGGGGACCACTGAATTCAACAGGACCGTATTGGTTCGCGAAGATCCCGAAGATGACGACTCTGACGCTTCGGAGCTGGAAGCTGAGAGCCAGCTCGTAGGAGCTAAGAGTAGTTAGCAGACTCGGCTGGGACTCTTCCCCCTAAGCGCCCAGTCGTGAGACACCCTTTTTGTTTCAGGTGCATTTGAAGACATCCCTTGAGTGGGAGCAATCATTGTCGGATAAACTTATCCACAGCACTCTGAAAGCAAAAAGGGTGTCATTTTTTTGACATCGACAATTTAGGATCATGCAATGGCCGAGTTTATCTATCAAATGATCAAGGCGCGCAAGGCGCATGGTGACAAGGTAATTCTTGACGACGTCACCTTGGCTTTCTTCCCAGGCGCCAAGATCGGTGTTGTAGGCCCTAACGGTTCAGGTAAATCATCAGTACTGAAAATCATGGCAGGACTTGATTCACCTTCAAATGGAGAAGCTCGCCTCAGCGAGGGTTACTCGGTCGGAATCTTGATGCAAGAGCCGAAGCTAAACGAGGAAAAGACAGTTCTCGGCAACGTCGAAGAAGCCGTGCACGAAACCAAAGCCAAACTCGATCGTTTCAATGAGATTTCTGCTGAACTGGCTAATCCTGATGCTGACTACGACAAGCTCTTGGAAGAGATGGGTGTTCTTCAGGAGCAGATTGACCACTTGGATGCTTGGGATTTGGATTCTCAGCTTGAGCAAGCCATGGATGCTCTACGTTGCCCACCGGGAGACACACCGGTGACTCACCTGTCCGGCGGAGAAAAACGCCGCGTAGCGCTTTGTAAGTTACTTCTCGAAAAACCAGACCTCTTACTTTTGGATGAGCCGACTAACCACCTGGATGCAGAAAGCGTTCTTTGGTTAGAACAACACTTGGCCAAGTATCCCGGCGCCGTCCTTGCTGTAACCCACGATAGATACTTCCTGGACAACGTTGCTGAATGGATTCTTGAACTAGACCGCGGTCGTGCCTACCCATATGAGGGAAACTATTCGACCTATCTAGACAAAAAACGCGAACGTTTGGACGTGCAGGGAAAGAAAGATGCAAAGCTTGCCAAGCGCCTGGCTGATGAACTGGAATGGGTTCGCTCTACACCAAAGGCCAAGCAGACCAAATCCAAGGCACGTCTTGCAAAGTATGAAGAAATGGCTTCCGAGGCCGACAAAACCAGGAAGCTTGATTTCGAGGAAATTCAGATTCCACCAGGTCCTCGTCTAGGAAACACTGTTTTGGAAGCTAAGTCGCTGGTAAAGAAATTCGGTGACCGAACTCTGATTTCTGATCTTTCATTCTCACTTCCTAGAAACGGAATTGTCGGTGTTATTGGCCCGAATGGTGTGGGAAAGTCGACTCTTTTTAAGATGATTGTCGGCGAAGAGCAACTTGATGGCGGCGAGCTTAAAATTGGTGAAACTGTAAAGATTTCTTACGTTGATCAGTCGCGTGCTGGTATTGATCCAGAAAAGAGTCTTTGGGAAGTAGTTTCCGGAGGTCTTGATTACATTCACGTCGGACAAGTCGAGATGCCATCACGAGCATACGTCGCAGCCTTTGGCTTCAAAGGTCCAGACCAGCAAAAGCCGGCTGGAGTTCTATCCGGTGGTGAAAGAAACCGACTGAACTTAGCCCTAACGTTGAAGCAGGGTGGCAACTTGTTGCTACTTGACGAACCAACAAATGACTTAGATGTCGAAACTTTGGGATCGCTCGAAAATGCGCTTTTAGAGTTTCCTGGCTGTGCTGTGGTCATCACACACGACCGTTGGTTCTTGGACAGAGTAGCAACACACATCTTGGCCTACGAGGGCACAGACTCAGATCCTGACAAGTGGTACTGGTTCGAAGGTAACTTTGACTCTTACGAGGCCAACAAGATTGAGCGACTAGGCCCTGAAGCTGCCAAGCCTCACCGCTCTACCTACCGAAGACTGACAAGAGACTAGCAACTGGCCCATCGGGCACCCGCACCATTCCCTCTTGCGCGACGGTTGCAAGCAAGACACCATCGCGACTGAATATCTTTCCAAGTGCCAAACCTCTGCTGTTCTGAGCAGCGGGTGATTCTTGGACGTAGAGCATCCACTCGTCAACCTTGGCTGGAGCGTGGAACCACATTGCATGATCCAAGCTGGCGGTTTTGAGTCCAGGTCTTGCCCACGAGATCTTGTGTCTGCGATAAACGCTTTCAAGAAGTGTGAAGTCCGAAGCGTAAGCGAGAGCCGCCTGGTGAAGAGTTTGGGACGATGGGAGAGTGCCAATCGCTTTCAACCAAACTGCTTGATGAGCAACGGCTTCCCCCTTTACCTCAAAGTAAATCGGCGATTGAACGTGCCGCATGTCGAAGGGTCTGGCCTTAGCCCAGTATTGAGCCACAGGGTGTGGAATTCCTCCGAGCACCTCTGCTGCCGATGGAAGATCTTCTGGCGCGGGCATACCCTTTGGCATTTCTTCATGGTGGGTCAGACCTGGATTCTCGGCCTGAAACGAAGCAATCATTGAGAAAATCGGCTCACCTTTTTGATAGGCCTGAACTCTGCGAGTTGAGAAAGACCTTCCATCCCTTAGTCGGTCAACAGAGAAGGTAATTGGAAGTTCTATGTCCCCTGGTCTTAGGAAGTAGCCATGCAGAGAGTGCAACGTTCTTTCTGCGTCAACAGTGCGGGTGGCTGCTACGTGACACTGCGCCAGTACTTGACCGCCAAAAACTCTGCCGTGCGGCATCCACTGTGATGGCCCAATAAAGATGTCCTCTTTGGTTCTGGCCCCGCCGGCATCTTTGATGTCTAAAGCCAAAATCAAATCGGCTAGTGGATCTTCAGGAGGGGGAACCTTACTCACTGGGATCGGTGTCCTAACTTTGCTAGATAGCTTTCACAGGTAAGTTTAGTTCTCTAATGAAAAACACTTTCCAGCTTCTCGACGAGCAAACCGCTCTGGACCTAAAGTCCTACCTAACCAGAGCCAGGAAGATGGACCAGAAAGGCTCCGTTCGCCTTAGGGCCTTTGGGGCTTTGCTTACGGCGTATGTTGCCCCACTATTCACGGCAAGCATTTTGGATGATGGTCCAACAGTTTTGGGACTTAGAACTATGGAGCTTAAGTCCGAAGCTGAGATTAACATTCTGGTTCCCATACAAGCTGTGCTTGATCGACTAGCTTTCGAGCTAGAGCGCCCGGTGACCGAGGAGCGATTTATCTTTGAGATGGTTTCCACTGAAAGAATTCCGTGGGCAGGTGTATCTCCGCCTCGAACCGGCTGGGTTGAAGCAGGGTTTCTTTCCGAGGAACTGCTGACGAATACTGCCAAGAAGGGAATCACCGAAGTTGCAGAAACCATTCCTGAGTCGGTTGGTGGACCAATAGCAGCAAGAATTCGTGCTGAGGTTTGGGGTAGGGCCATGGATGTTGAATCCAAAGTTCCAGCAGGAGCTGCTTTTGCAGCTGCGGGACTTGGGTTCCTAGTAAAAGACCAGGACGTTCCGGTGTTCCACTCGCAAGGTTGGGTCAGACTTTCAACAGAATTTGGCCACGTTTTGTCAAAAGAAGCTAAACACTTCTAATCGTCGAAGCTGTTTAGCATGGCGGTTGCGGCGCGATCCAAATAACCCCAAAGTTCGGCTTGCTGTAATGGCGCAAGCTCAAGGCTGTCGACGGCAACCTTCATGTGCTGAAGCCAACGCTCTCTCGCCAGTGGGTTGATCTTGAATTCTGCATGGCGCATCCTAAGTCTCGGATGACCTCTTGTTTCTTGGTAGGTGGTTGGTCCACCCCAGTATTGCTCCAAGAACAGCCTTAGTCGCTCGGCTGCAGGCTCCAAATCACCTTCTGGATACATCGGACGCAAGACATCATCTTGCGATACCCCCTCATAAAACTTGTCCGTTAGTTTCTTGAAGGTTTTTGCTCCACCAATTTGCTCGTAGAAGTTGCCACCGACTCTTTCGCCGGAAGGTCCTTTGATTCGAACTGTCTCAACACGAGCGGCATCTTCAAAATCTTTAGACAATTACTTCGCTTTCGCCCTTGGCTTCTGGTCAGGAACAGACAGCTTTACTCCAGCTTTGTCTAGCGCCTTCTTCACTTCGAGTCTCAGTGCTCGGCTAAGGGCATCTTTCTTGGATGGCCTAACCTGCTGCACTAGACGGAAGACCACCCCTTCTCCAGCTAGCGCCTGAATGCCCCAGACTTCTGCCTTGCCGATCAGGCCGGTTTTTAGCCCTGGGGTTTCGGTTAGTTTGGCTGCTGCTGCCTCCAAAACCTTCTTTGCTTTATCCAAATCGGAATCGTAAGCCAGTGGCAAATCGAGAATGATCCTGGACCAGCCCTGTGATTGATTTCCCACTCTCAGAATCTCACCGTTTCGCACGTACCAAACAGTTCCCTCAAGGTCGCGAACTTGCGTGACTCTTAGTCCAATTGATTCAACTATGCCAATCGCACTTCCAAGATCTACGAAGTCACCTACTCCGTACTGGTCTTCTACGACAATAAACAACCCGGCTAGGAAATCCTTGACCAGACTTTGAGCACCGAAGCCAAGGGCCGCTCCCAAGATTCCAGCACCAGCAGCAAGCGCTCCGATCGCAATACCAAGCTCTGACAAAATCGCAATCGCTGCGCTAATTGTTAGACCGGCGGTCAATAAATTGCTCAACACTAGACCAATGGTCCTGGCTCGCTGAACTGTCCTAGCTCTGGCAAGTGGTGAAGCGTCGAGCGCTTTCGTGTCGGCAGCACCCTCGCGTTTTTTCACACCGGAGGTCACGGTGGTCACAATTCGTTTGATGAAGACTAGGAGAATCCAACGAAGAACAAGTAAGCCAATGACGATAAGGCCAATTCGAACTGCGAATCCCCATTCGCCAAATACCTCATTTATCCAAGCCAATTACTGCTCCTTGCTGTCTGCTGATTGGGCTGACAGCGCTCTATGAACGCTGGCTAGGTTCTCAACAATAATTCTCCGAAGGGCTGGCCTAGAAGATAACTCTGGGTTCTTTAGAAACTCCTCGGTTTTTTTGGCGAGCTCCTGGTTCACTAGGGCAAGGGGGTAAAGATTCACCAATAGGTATTCGGCCATGTGGTAAGACTTGTTCTCCCAGATGGACATCACCTTCGCGAAGTATTGATCGACAAATGGCTCTAAGACAGCGGTATCAAGCACTCGACCGAAAGCAAGACTCGCTGAGTTCACCAGAGCATTGCTCATAAGGTCTTTGTCTACCAACTTGGTAAACACCTCCTGCTTAGAGGCGCTTTCTGGAATTGCGGCGATTGCGGCTGCGTGGGCCTTTTGACCGTTGGCAGTGTTGTCATTTTCTAGCTCGATATCGATTCTTTCCTTAGGGACCTTCCCGCCAACGGAAAGAGAGGTTAGAAGCTCCCACCTCAAGTCAGTATCAATTTCTAGGCCATCAAGGTCTTGCTTGCCTGAAAGAAGGTTTGCGACAATCTCTAGCTGTTTTTCACTCCTGGCAAACTGCGCAAAGAACTTAGTGAACTGAAGCTGGGCATCAGAGCCAGCTTGAGCGTTCTGCGCTAGGCGCCACAGGCCGTCCGCAGTTTCAAGCTGAGCTGTTAGACGGTTAGGTACTGAAACAAACATGTTTGCAACTGTCAGCAGTTGACGAAGCAGAGTCATCATCGTGGTGGATTCGGTTTCATCTGCGATGTGGGCCAGAACCAACTTGATAAATGCCCGACCAGATTTCTCACCGTCACGAGTGGCATCCCATGCTGAGCCCCAAACAATAGCTCGTGCAAGAGGATCTTCGATGCTCGAAAGTTTCGACTGCATAGCTGACCAAGACTGGTCATCAAGACGTATCTTCGCGTAAGTCAGATCGTCATCGTTTAGTAGGACTAAAGCCGGACGCTTTTTCCCAACCAATTCTGAAACGGTTGTTCTTTCACCTTGAACATCTAGCTCGACTCGCTCAGTCCGAACAAGCTTGCCATTTGACTCTTCATAAAAACCAACTGCTAAACGGTGTGGCCTCAGGTATGGGTAATCGGCAATAGCAGACTGATGAATCTCGAAGGAAGTGATGACGCCATCTTCTTCTTTTATTTCAGGTCGCAAAAGATTTACCCCGGCGGTTTCGAGCCAAAGCTTTGACCATTCCGATAGGTCACGTCCACTCTCAGCTTCTAGTTCTTGCAGGAGGTCCTTTAGCTCTGTGTTCTTGTAAGCGTGCTTCTTGAAGTAAGCAGAAACTCCACGCATGAATGGCCCCTGACCAACCCAAGCAACCAGCTGCTTAAGCACCGAAGCTCCCTTGGCATAAGTGATGCCATCAAAGTTCACCTGCACGTCTTCTAGATCATTGATTTCAGCAACAATGGGGTGCGTAGAGGGAAGTTGGTCTTGACGGTAGGCCCAAGACTTCTCGAGAGAGGCAAAAGTTGCCCAGGCGCCGTGCCACTCCGTTGCTTCCTGGGTCGCCAGGGTCGATGCGTATTCGGCGAAGGATTCGTTCAACCAAAGATCGTTCCACCAGCGCATCGTGACTAGGTCTCCAAACCACATGTGTGCTAGTTCGTGAAGTATTGTCACCACTCGACGTTCACGGGTTGCGTCTGTAACTTTGGATCTAAAGACGTAGCTTTCAGTGAAGGTGACGGCGCCGGCATTCTCCATAGCGCCGGCATTAAACTCAGGTACAAAGAGCTGGTCATACTTTTCAAACGGATAAGGCACACCAAACTGGCCCTCGAAGAACTCGAAGCCCTGTTTGGTCTTTTCAAAAACGTATTCGGCATCCAGGTGCTCAAATAGCGACTTACGGCAGAAAACTCCAAGAGGCACCACTTTGCCAGAGCTGGAAATCAGTTCATCGTTAACTTCCATGTAAGGACCTGCAACCATTGCTGTGATGTAGCTCGAGATTCTTGGAGTGGGTTCAAAGTTCCAGACCGATACCCCCTCGCGAAGTTCATGAGCCTTTGGCGTTGGAGAATTTGAAACAACTTTCCAGTAGCTAGGGGCAGTGACGTTGAATGCAAACGTTGCCTTCAGATCTGGCTGTTCGAATACGGCGAACATGCGCCTGGAATCTGGCACTTCAAACTGGGTATAGAGGTAAACCTCCTGGTCGACCGGGTCTACGAAGCGATGCAGCCCCTCACCGGTATTGGTGTATTTACCTTGGGCTACAACAACAAGTTCATTTTCAGCTAAGAGCCTTGGGAGCTGGATGCGAACCCCATCAGACACCTCGGCGGGATTTAGAACTTCTCCATTGAGTACGACTGAATGCACCGCGCCCGTTATTGCATCAATAAATGTCGAAGCACCGTCTTTGCCGCTAAAACGCACCCGGGTTGTCGAACCAAAGAGTTCTTCACCTTGGGTCAGGTCGATGTCGACTTGATAGCTGTGTACTTCGATGATGCTTGCGCGCTCAACGGCTTCACTTCTTGTTAGGTTTTCTCCAGGCAAGATCCCGAGCCTTTCTGACTGGTATTGATTCAAAGCCTAACTTGGACGCTCAGGGTGTGGGACAATGGCCTTGTGAATAGCCGAGGTTGGACCACCAACATCCTTTTGAAATCAGCTAGTGCCTCTATGGGTTCTAACCAAGCTTTTTGCGTGGCGGATAGTCCAATTCACTTAACTGGCATCAAGTTGGAGACTAAATGAGAATTCACATTGCAACCGATCACGCGGGGCTGGAAACCAGCCACTTTCTAATCGACTCTTTGAAAGCATCGGGGCACGAAGTCTTTGACCACGGACCAAAATCTTTCGATCCACTTGATGATTACCCGGGCTTTTGCATCAATGCGGCCTTAGCGGTAATCCACGATGAGCAGGCTGGGGTCCAATCATTGGGTGTTGTTTTGGGAGGCTCCGGCAACGGTGAGCAGATAGCTGCGAATAAGGTTTCTGGAATAAGGGCGGCATTGGTTTGGAATGAAGACACTGCAAAACTTGCTCGCAGTCACAACGACGCCAATGTGATTGCCGTTGGCGCTAGGCAGCATTCTAAAGAGGAAATTCTCAAACTTATTGAGACATTTATAGCCGAGCCATTCAGTAATGACGAGAGACACATCAGAAGAATTGGCAAGATTGCCACCTTTGAGAAAAATGGAGAAGTTGTCCTTTAGATGACTTTCAATTTAGCTACTGCAAATCGTTTCATTTTTGCGCCCGCCTCCCAGTTAGTTTTTGGTTTGTGGATCATTTTTCTTACGAACTCAAATGGTTTACCTGACCCAATTGCTATTCATTGGGGGCTAAGCGGCCAGGCTGATGGCTTTATGCCAAGAGCCGGATACTGGCTATTGACCACGCTGACGCTTTTCGTACCATGGGCTATTCAGGTTGCTGTTTACCTAGGAAAAAGAAGGTCACCACTTACAAGAGGCTTTCTCGATTTCGTTTTTGCGTTGGTCTATTGGCTGATGTTTTTCATCATTTTTTCCGTGACAATTATTCAGACTTCAGTGGCGAGCGAATTTCAATCAACATTTCCGGCAGGACTAGTGGGATTACTCTTTTGCTTAATTCCCCTAAGTCTTTGGTTTGGGTTCGCTTTTCCAGAAATAGAGCTTGGTCAAGATCTGGTGGTCAAGATGCGGGGTTTAAGAGTTCTTTCGATTCCAGTGGGGGAATTGGCTGGTGTTGAAACTACGCGCTTATCTTCTTGGAGGTATGGAGGATTAGGAGTTAGGGCAGAGGGAAAAACACTTGCATTTATTCCCAATAAGGGTGAGGGCGTTCTATTCACATTGCGATCTGGCGAGCAATTGGCCATTCGCTGCCATGAGGCTGAACATGTTGCTAACGAGGCAAGAACAAAGCTGGCAGGATAAGCATGCCCGAGGGTCATTCAATACATCGTGTCGCTAATACATTTCGTAGCGACTATCTCGGTTCAAAGGTAAAGGTGCTATCACCGCAAGGGCGTTTTGAGACTGACGCAAAGATGGTTTCGGGCCGAACTCTAGTTCGCTCAACCGCGGTAGGAAAACAGCTGTTTTTGGAATTTGATAACGAACTAACTATTCGAATACACCTTGGAATCTATGGGAAGTGGAATTTCTATAAAGTTCCACTTTCTAAAGCTCCAGAGGTCTGGGGTCAGGTGAGGGCTCGATTTGGTAGCGCTAACGCATCGGCTGATCTGCGGGGACCAACCGCATGCGAAGTTATTGATCGGGAGTCCGTGCAGCAGGTGCTAAAGCGTCTTGGCCCAGATCCACTAAATCCAGACCCTTCCGGTGTTGAGGCCGAGAAATTCATTAGGAAGGTGAGGGCGTCAAAAACCGCCATTGGTGCGGCGCTTATGAATCAAGCCGTGATCAGTGGAATCGGCAATGTTTATCGAGCAGAGCTGCTGTTTCGAGCAGGACTCAATCCAAAAACCCCGGGGGATAAGGTCAGCGAAGAAGTACTGATGGGCATTTGGGAAGATGCAGTGAAGCTTATGGGGATAGGCGTTAAAAAAGGTGTGATGCTTACTCGAGACGAGTTCCTAACCGGTCGAGTGTTGGTTGAGGACAGGTACTCCGTCTACAAAAGAGAAGGTCTTACGTGTAGGGCGTGCAATAAGAAGGTGCTGATGGAGGAGTTTTTGGCCAGAAAGCTCTATTGGTGCCCTAAGTGCCAGAAGTAATTTGAGCGAGTGACGGGAATCGAACCCGCACCATCAGTTTGGAAGACTGAGGCTCTACCATTGAGCTACACTCGCGATTGGTGTTCGCAACCCCTCTATTGTATGGGATAGACTTACCGAGGTTGTTGAAGGCAAAAAGTCCTCAATGCACCGGGGTGTAGCGTAGTGGCTAGCGCGCCTGCTTTGGGAGCAGGATATCGCAGGTTCGAGTCCTGTCACCCCGACCACAAAACAAAAGCTCTGCCCCTTTCGGGGGCTAATCCCCAGGAGATTAGTTTGAAGACACAAGTCGATCGCATTAATCCAACTCGCGTAAAGCTAAACATCGAAGTGACCCCAGAAGAGTTCAAACCTTCCCTGGACCACGCCTATGAACACATCGCTGAGCAGGTAAACGTTCCTGGATTTAGAAAAGGCAAGATTCCGGCAGCTATCTTGGACCAGAGAGTTGGTCGACCAGCGATTTTGGCACATGCCATTAACGACGGCCTCGACAGCATTTACAGAAAAGCTCTAGAAGAAGCCAAACTTCGACCGCTTAGCCAACCCCAAGCGGATGTCAAGAGCACCCCAGATGAGAAGACCTTCGAAGGCAACCTGGTCGTAGAAATTGAAGTTGAAGTACGGCCGGAGATAAAGCTGCCTAACTACAAAGGTATAAAGGTGGAGGTCGACACCGTAAAGGTGGCAGGTAAAGAGGTAGAGGAAGAGCTAGACGCCCTTCGGGCTCGCTTTGGAACTCTAAAGACCGTAGAGCGGGCCGCAAAAAAGGGCGACTTTGTATCAATTGACTTAACTGCAACCATCGAGGGCAAAGAAATCGACTCGGCCGAGAACATTTCCTACGAAGTGGGCTCTGGAAACTTGCTGGACGGTATTGATGAGGCAATCGACACTCTAACTGCCGGTGAAACCACAATCTTTAGGTCCAAGCTCGTCGGTGGAGACATGGCTGGAGTTGAGGCAGAAGTCACCGTAAAGGTGAACGCAGTCAAGGAGCGCGAGCTACCAGCAGCCGATGACGCTTTTGCTCAATTGGCCAGCCAGTTCGACACCCTGAAGGAACTCAAAGATGACATTGAGGCTCAGATTGCTAAAGCCAAGACCTTCTCTCAGGGCGCTCAGGCTAGATCCGTCTTGACTGATGAATTGTTGAAGGTAGCCGATATCCCAGTTTCTAAGGTCACTATCGAATCTGACGTGAATCGACACCTAGAGGGTGAAGGTCGACTTCAAGACGATAAGCACCGCGCAGAGGTTACTGAAGAGTCTGAGAAGTCCTTCAAGGTCCAAATGCTACTTGATGAAATTGCCGATGCTGAGAAGATAAAGGTTAATGAGCAAGAATTAATGCAGTACTTGGTCATGAGCAGCCAGAACTACGGCATGGATCCGAACGAGTTCATCGAGACAATTAGCAAGAACGGGCAAATTCCCGCTTTTGTTGGTGAGGTTTCCAGGCGAAAGGCTCTGCATGCTGTTCTGCTTGAAGCAGTGGTCACGGACAAGGCCGGCGCAAAAGTTGACTTGTCTGAGTTCCTGAAGGGAACAGCAGTTCCCGAGAACTCCCACGCCGGGCACGACCACGACTAAATAACCCGCTTTATTGCCCTAGGCGAACAAGGGCGATTCTTGGGCTTTTTGGAAGTATCTTTGTGTCAGATAGGCCCCACAAAAGCTAGGAGCATGGCAACAAATGGCAGATAAAGCTATGGACAAGTTATCAACCGTTGACAGGTTGCTGAAGGACCGAATCATTTGGCTCGGCAGTGAAGTTCGCGACGACAACGCAAATGACATTTGCGCCAAGATTTTGCTTCTAGCGGCAGAAGATTCCACCAAGGATATCTACCTATACATAAACTCACCGGGCGGATCCATTACCGCTGGTATGGCGATCTACGACACCATGCAGTACGTTCCAAACGATATCGTGACCGTAGGTATCGGTATGGCGGCTTCGATGGGTCAGTTCCTGCTCTCATCCGGAACCAAGGGCAAGCGATACGCAACACCAAACACCCGAGTCCTACTTCACCAACCACATGGTGGATTCGGAGGAACTGCTTCCGACATTCAAACTCAGGCGGAGTTGATTATGTCCATGAAGCGACAGCTTGCGCAGATTACCGCCGACCAAACTGGAAAGACCGTCGAAGAAGTTATGGCCGATGGCGACCGTGACCGTTGGTTCACCGCGCAAGAAGCACTTGAGTACGGATTCATCGATCACATTCAGGCATCGGCTGGCATAGCCACTGGTGTTGGAACCAAGTAGGGAGTAGCAATTGTCTATTGATCTTTCAAAACTGAGCCCAGAAGCTCGCTACATTCTCCCGAGCTTTGAAGAGCGTACCTCTTACGGCTTCAAGCGCCAAGACCCATACAACAAGCTTTTTGAAGACAGAATTGTTTTCCTTGGAGTTCAAGTCGATGATGCATCTGCAGATGACGTCATGGCACAGCTTTTGGTTCTAGAGAGCCAGGACCCTGATCGTGACATCACTATGTACATCAACTCACCCGGCGGATCCTTCACAGCGATGACTGCAATTTACGACACCATGCAGTACATCCGTCCACACATCCAGACTGTCTGCCTAGGGCAGGCCGCTTCCGCTGCGGCAGTGCTGCTTGCAGCAGGATCTCCAGGTAAGCGTCTTGCTCTTCCAAATGCACGTATCTTGATCCACCAGCCAGCAACCGGAGATTCCGGCAGAGGCCAGGCATCGGATATCGAAATCCAGGCCAAGGAAATCATGAGACTGCGCGAATGGCTGGAGGAGACACTTTCTAAGCATTCGAAGAAGAGCGTGGCTGAAGTAAACAGGGATATTGACCGCGACAAGATTCTCACCGCGGACGAGGCTCTGGAATATGGGCTTATTGACCAAGTGCTTACTTCTCGCAAGAATCCGCTAGCCGCCAAGTAAATTCTGGGGTTAACCTAACCTCGATTATCGGGGCTGGGTAATAGGGTTTTAGCTATGACAAAACTCAGTGAGTCTGGCGACCTACTCAAGTGCTCTTTCTGCGGAAAGAGCCAGAAGCAGGTTCGCAAGCTAATTGCCGGCCCAGGTGTCTACATCTGTGACGAGTGCATTGAGCTTTGCAACGAAATTATCGAGGAAGAGCTGGGAGCTGCCGCCTCCAAAGACGTCGAAGATATTGATCTTCCAAAGCCAAAAGAAATCTATGGCTACCTCGACGAATACGTAATAGGTCAGGACAAGGCGAAAAAGGTCTTGTCGGTTGCCGTTTACAACCATTACAAGCGCATTCGATCCGCGGGAACCTTAACTGCTGCTGGTAAAGAGCACGACGCGATTGAAATTGCCAAGTCCAACATTTTGATGATCGGACCCACTGGATGTGGAAAGACCTACCTAGCCCAGACCCTTGCTAAGCGATTGAATGTTCCGTTTGCAGTTGCCGACGCAACGGCCCTCACTGAGGCCGGATATGTCGGTGAAGATGTTGAAAACATTCTTTTGAAGCTTCTCCAGGCGGCAGACTTTGATGTCAAGCGAGCCGAACAGGGAATCATATACATCGATGAAATCGACAAGATTTCCCGTAAAGCTGAGAACCCATCCATTACCCGAGACGTTTCTGGCGAGGGAGTACAGCAGGCCCTGCTGAAGATCCTTGAGGGGACCGTTGCTTCCGTTCCACCGCAAGGCGGAAGAAAGCATCCTCAGCAAGAATTCATCCAGATAGACACAACCAACGTCTTGTTCATAGTTGCCGGCGCATTTGCTGGCCTAGAGGAGATCATCTCCAATCGCTCAGGCAAGCGTGGAATCGGTTTCGGAAACGAAGTCAAGGCACACGGAATCGATCCAGATATCTTCAACGACGTTCAGTCGGAAGACCTACGTAAGTTTGGCTTGATTCCTGAGTTCATCGGGCGCTTACCTGTTATTGCAACGGTTGAGCCTCTTGACCGAGCCGCGTTAATGGACATCCTTACGGTTCCAAAGAATGCTCTTACCAAGCAGTACCAGCGGATGTTTGAGCTTGATGGATTCGAGCTTGAGTTTGAAACTGCAGCTCTTGAAGAAATGGCAGATTTAGCAATCGCACGCGAAACCGGTGCCAGAGGATTGCGTGCCATTTTGGAAAACATTCTTGGCCCAATCATGTTTGAGATACCGACAATGGAAAACCAAGGAACGGTAAAGATCACCAAAGATGTTGTTTTGGGTAAGAAAGAAGCCCAAATCACACCTTTCAAGAAATCAGCTCAAGAAAAGTCCGCCTAGTAAATGCCTAGTGCGGCAACGCCAAAACCAGAACTAAAAGCACCGATCATCGCAGGCTTTGTCGCCTCGATTTCAGGCTCTGCTGCAACGTTTGGAATTGCGATTGCAGGCCTTTTAGCCATGGGGGCAACCAGAGATCAAACCTTCACTGCGATATTTGTGTTGTTGATCTGTTACGGACTTCTGTCAACGGTCTTGAGCTATCGCTACAAAATGCCGATTTCGATTGTTTGGTCAACGCCGGGGGCTGCTTTTCTTGCGGCTTCTGCAGGACTAGGCCTCGAGTTCGAACAAGCCGTCGGCGGATTTTTACTTTCTGGAATCCTGCTAACCATCACTGGTTTTTGGCCTGCTCTATCGAACCTGGTACAGAAAATCCCAGCGACCATTGCTAGTGCAATGTTGGCAGGAGTGTTGTTTGTTTTTGTTGTGACCACCGTGAAGGCAACCGTTGACTACCCGCTTTTGGTCCTGCCTTTTGTTTTGGTCTGGTTTATCTTGAATCGGCTAGCTGCCCTTTGGGCAACTCCGATAGCAATCGTTATGGCATTTCTACTGGTAAACATCGACATCGGATCTGGTTGGTTAGACCGGGTTGCAGTTTTTCCAAGTTTTGACCTGGTCGTTCCAACATTCGAATTCATTCCCATGATTTCGGTCGGTATTCCGCTTTACCTAATTACCATGGCTAGCCAGAACCTACCTGGGATCGCAATCATGAAGGGTTTCGGATACACCGTCCCTGTTCGTGAAGTGATTGGTTCCACAGGTCTTGCTACCGTGGCTTCATCTTTCTTTGGTGGTTTTGGAATGAACCTTGCGGCAATCACGGCAGCTATCAATGCCAACGAACAAGCAGCCAAGGACCCCTCCCGCAGATGGCTAGCTTCATTTGTTGGGGGGCTGGTTTACTGGCTCTTTGCAATTGGCGCGGGTTTCTTTGCAGCCTTCGTGCTGGCTGTCCCATCCGAATTGCTTCTCGCGGTTGTGGGCCTAGCTCTGCTGCCAAGTTTTATCTCCGCAATTGGAACTTCGCTGGAAGATAAGAAAACCAGGCTCCCAGCATCAATAACATTTGTGGTTGGAGCTGCTGGCATCAGTGTTTTGGGCATCGGCGGAGCCTTTTGGGCTCTGGTTGCAGGAATGTTGGTTCTGGGTTGGCAAAACTTGCCGTTGGGCAGCAAGCCTAAGCAACAGGCTTAAAAATCACTTCCTGGACAGAAAAACCATCGCCAGAAACAATTTCCAAGGCATCAATTTTTCCAACTGACCTGAGATCACTTTCGATTGACTTCAACCCGTCTTGGTCAGCAGACGCAATACGGATCTTTAGGATCTCGGCCTTCATTGACAACTGTTGATCGGACTTGGTTTTTCTGATTCCCAGAAGCGCTTCGGAAGCACTAGCCATCAAACTAGCGTCCGCGCCTTCAGTGTATTTAGCTAGCTCAGATTCATTCGGCCATCCTTGGCGATGGACACTGCCTTCTTGCCACCAACTCCATGCTTCTTCAGTTGCAAATGGAATAAACGGAGCAAGTAATCGAAGCATTGTATGCAGGGCAATTCTTAGTGCCAACACAGCAGAACCCTGAGCTTCAGGTGTTGTGCCCTGACCGTAGGCCCTTTCCTTCACTAGCTCGAGGTAGTCGTCCGTGAATGTCCAGAAGAAAGTTTCAGTGAGCTCAAGGGCTTTGGTGTGGTCGTAGGTTTCGAAAGCTTTACCGGCTTGGACCACAACTTCTGCGAGAGATTTGAGCATCGCTTTATCAATGGCTTCGGTGACTGTCGCGGAGTTTGAATCGGCCTCGAATGAAAGAACAAATTTGGCAGCATTTAATACTTTGATCGCAAGGCGCCTACCGACTTTCATCTGACCAACATCAAAAGCTGCATCGGTACCGAGCCTTGCGGAAGCCGCCCAATATCTAACGGCATCCGACCCATGCTCATCAAGCAAGTCGTTTGGAACCACTACGTTTCCTTTAGATTTAGACATCTTTTTGCGGTCCGGATCAAGAATCCAACCGGATAGAGCGGCATCCGACCAAGGCAGAACACCTTCCTCTTGGAAAGAGCGAAGCACTGTTGAAAACAGCCAGGTTCGGATAATGTCCTGTCCCTGAGGCCTTAGGTCAAACGGGAAAACCTTCGAGTATTTCTCCGGGTCGGAAATCCAGCCTCCCGCCAGTTGGGGAGTCAAAGATGAAGTTGCCCAGGTGTCCATGATGTCTACTTCGCCGATGAACCCATTTGGTTTTCCTCTTTGGTCTTCGCTAAATCCCTCGGGAGTCTGACTTGAAGGATCTACCGGTAGTTGGTCGACGTTTGGAACGATTACCTTTTCGTAGTCAGGATTTCCGTCGCCATCTAATTGGTACCAAACCGGAATCGGAACTCCAAAGAAACGCTGTCTAGAAATTAGCCAGTCTCCGGTGAGTCCGTTAACCCAGTTTTCGTATCTCACCCGCATAAAGTCTGGGTGGAATTTCAATTTTTTACCTAGCTCAATTAGCTTCTCGCGCAGAGCCTGATCTCTGCCACCATTTCTGATGTACCACTGCCTAGTTGAAACGATTTCGAGTGGCTTATCTCCCTTTTCAAAGAACTTGACGGGGTGGGTAATTGGCTTTGGCTCTCCGAACATGTCTCCCGAAGCTTGAAGAAGTTCGACGATTGTTTGCTTGGCAGAGAAAACAGTCTTGCCGGCAAGTTGAGAAAACACCTCTTTACCTTTGGCGTCCTGTATCGCTGCCGGCGCATCGGAAACGATTCTTCCGTCCCAGCCAAGAATTGCTCGGTTTGGCAGATCTAATTCTCGCCACCAAATGACGTCTGTCACATCGCCAAATGTGCAAATCATGGCGATTCCTGAGCCCTTATCTTTTTGAGCCAAATGGTGAGCAAGAACTGGAACCTCAACACCGAACAGGGGAGTCTTTACTGTTTTGCCAAACATCGGCTGGTAGCGCTCATCGTCCGGATGGGCAACAAGGGCAACGCAAGCAGGGATTAGTTCTGGTCTAGTTGTCTCGATGAATACTTTTCCGTCCGGACCATCGAAGCCGATTCGGTGATAAGCACCAGGCTGGTCGCGATCTTCTAACTCGGCTTGTGCAACGGCAGTGCGAAAGGTGACATCCCAAAGAGTTGGTGCCATCGCCTGATATGCCTCGCCACGAGAAAGATTGTTGAGGAATGCTTTCTGTGAAATAGCCTGGGCGTCGGGAGAAATAGTTTGGTATGTCTGGGACCAATCAATTGACAAACCAAGTTGGCGCCACAGTGCCTCGAAGTGCTTCTCATCTTCCAGAGTTAGTTTTTCGCAAAGCTCAATAAAGTTACGCCTTGAAATTGGGATCTGGTCCGCAGCCTTTGATGATTTGCCATCCCCACCTTCAAACGGGGGAACAAAACCTTGTTGGTAGGCAAGGGTTGGATCGCAACGGACACCATAGAAATTCTGCACGCGACGCTCGGTGGGCAGGCCATTGTCATCCCAGCCCATCGGATAGTAAACCTCTTTGCCGAGCATTCTTTGATATCGGGCAATCAAGTCAGTGTGGGTGTAGCTGAAAACGTGCCCCACGTGAAGAGAGCCCGAAACAGTTGGAGGAGGGGTGTCTATGGAATAGATAGCTGATTTGTCTGCGGATTTGTTGAAGCTATAAGTTCCACTTGTTTCCCAGCTGGGACCCCACTTGGCCTCGAGCCCTTCGACCCCAACTTTGTCCGGGGTTGAGGCGGCGCGGACAAAGCTCGATTCAGGTGAAGGCTGATTATTCAAGGGTCAAAGTCTCCATAAATGGGGGTCGTTACAGGTTAACATTGTCAGAGATTGCTGAACACATAGCCCAGAAAGCCCAAAATGTATCCCCTGAACTCGGACGGCAAGGCTCAAGGCGTGAATCCGAGCCCTAGTTTTCCTGAAGTTGAGAAGCAAATCCTCCAATACTGGGAAGAATCAGGCACATTTCAAGAGTCAATTGACCAACGCAAGGCCGAGGGCGCTGAAGAGTTCGTGTTCTATGACGGCCCACCATTCGCTAATGGACTACCTCACTACGGACACCTGCTAACTGGATATACAAAAGACTTGGTTCCCAGGTTCAAGACCATGCAGGGGTACCGAGTTGAACGAAGATTTGGCTGGGACACCCATGGACTTCCCGCAGAAGTTGAAGCAGAACGCCAGTTAGGTATTTCAGGAAGACCCGAAATTGAAAAGTATGGTGTTGATAAATTCAACGCTTATTGCAAGACCTCAGTTCTGAAGTACACCGAGGATTGGCGTGCATATGTGACTCGACAGGCTCGCTGGGTTGATTTTGACAACG
Organism: Actinomycetota bacterium; assembly: GCA_046046195.1. Classification (GTDB taxonomy): domain Bacteria; phylum Actinomycetota; class Actinomycetes; order Actinomycetales; family Microbacteriaceae; genus Rhodoluna. Next base: position 62,088 of record JBJOKH010000043.1, read on the forward strand.
ACTATAAGACTTTGGACACAAGTTATACAGAGAGTGTTATCTGGGCTTTCAAAGAGCTCCACAAAAAGGGACTGATATACGAAGGCTTCAAGGTTTTGGCTTACTGCTGGAGATGTGAGACTCCGCTGTCGAACCACGAGTTGCGCATGGACGACGAGGTTTACAAAACACGTCAGGATCAATCCGTCACGGTCACGTTCCCAATTGTTGGAGGAGATTTGGACGGGGTCAGAATGCTGGCCTGGACAACTACCCCGTGGACTCTACCAACAAACTTCGCTCTAGCCGTCGGTCCTGAAATCTCCTACGCAGTGGTTCCAGCTGGACCCAATGGAGCAGCTGATGGAGGAGCTTCGGGAACTCAGTACTTGATTGCAGCTTCACTTCTTGGTTCATATGCCAAAGACTTGGGCTACGAAGATGCCGAAGCTGCAGTAGCTGCAACTTCCAGGACGCTTTTTGGCAAAGACCTAAAGGGCGTCCGCTATACGCGGATTTTTAATTACTACTCTGACGCTTCAAAGTTTGAAACGTCAAACGCATGGCAGGTTCTCGTTGGCGATTACGTTGCGGACAATGAAGGAACGGGGATTGTCCATCAGGCTCCGGCTTATGGTGAAGACGACCAGAAGCTCTGCGAAGAGGCGGGCATTCCTGTTTACGTGTCGGTAAATGAGCGTGGACAATTCAATTCAGTAGTCACTGATTTCGCGGGTCAGCATGTGTTTGACGCCAATAAGCCAATTACTCAAAGACTCAAAGCTGACGGGCGCCTTCTGAGACAAGCCAGCTATGAGCACCCATACCCTCACTGCTACAGGTGCAAGAATCCACTGATTTACAAAGCCGTTTCGTCGTGGTTCGTCGAGACGACCAAGATTAAAGATCGAATGCTCGAGCTAAACCAGCAAATTGAGTGGACGCCTTCTCACACAAGAGATGGGTCATTTGGAAAGTGGTTGGAGAACGTTCGTGATTGGGCTATTAGCCGCAACCGATTCTGGGGCGCACCAATTCCAGTTTGGAAATCAGATGACCCCAACTTTCCTCGGATTGACGTCTATGGTTCATTGGAGGAGCTGGAAAAAGATTTCGGCAAGGCGCCGGAAGATTTCCACCGCCCATACATCGATCAGCTAACAAGACCAAACCCAGACGACCCAAGTGGCAAATCCACGATGCGGCGCGTTCCTGAAGTTTTGGACTGCTGGTTTGAGTCTGGTTCGATGCCTTTTGCTCAAGTTCACTACCCGTTTGAAAACCGTGACTGGTTCGAAACTCATAACCCAGGTGATTTCATCGTTGAGTACGTTGGCCAAACCAGGGGCTGGTTCTACACCCTTCATGTTCTCGCGACAGCTTTGTTTGATAGACCAGCTTTCAAGAGTGCAATCTCTCATGGAATTGTGCTTGGAAATGATGGCCAAAAAATGTCCAAGTCCTTGAGGAATTACCCAGACGTTTACGAAGTGTTTGACCGCGATGGATCAGATGCGATGCGCTGGTTCTTGATGTCAAGTCCAATACTGCGCGGTGGAAACCTTATTGTCACTGAGCAAGGTATCCGCGAAGGTGTTCGTCAGGTATTACTTCCGCTTTGGAACACTTGGTACTTCTTCTCCCTTTATGCGAATGCATCCAACTACAAGGCCAAGTACTCCGTTTCAAGCACCGACGTTTTGGACAGGTATCTAATTGCAAAAACTAGAGACTTGATTGTCAGTGTTGAGCAAGACTTGAATCAATTTGATTCTTACGCGGCGTCTGCAAGGCTGCGCGACTTTAGCGATATTCTCACTAACTGGTACGTCCGCAGATCCAGAGATCGATTCTGGGTTGGAAACGAAGAGGCGTTTGACACTCTTTACACCGTGCTAGAAATGGTCACCCGTGTGGTTGCGCCACTTCTGCCCATGGTGGCAGAAGAGATTTGGCGTGGTCTCACCGGCGGAAAGAGCGTCCACCTTCAGAATTGGCCTGATGCTAGCAAGTTGGATTACGACGAGGAACTTGCTAATGCTATGGATCAGGTGCGAGCCGTCAGCTCGGTGGCCCTTGGCCTTCGGAAAACCAATGGACTTAGAGTTCGCTTGCCTTTATCAAAGCTGACTGTTGTCACATCAAAAGCGGCCAAACTTTCTGAGTTTTCAAGCATCATCGCTGATGAGCTCAACGTTAAGGAAGTCGAGCTTGTTGAGCTGGCTGTGGAATCAACCTCCGCTTTTGGTGTCGAGAAGCAACTAACAGTTAACTCGCGAGCCTTAGGTCCTCGCCTCGGTAAACAGGTCCAAGAGATTATTCAGGCAGCCAAATCTGGAAACTGGTCCGAAAACGATGGCGAAATTTCAGTAAACGGTGTTGCATTACTCGAAGGTGAGTATGAGATTTCTCTGGTTGCCAAGGACGAATCCAGCGAAGACAAGTTGATCGGAATCCTTCCAGGAGGGGGTTTCGTGATTCTAGATCGCGTTGTCACAGCGGAGTTGTCTGCAGAAGGTCTAGCCAGAGATGTTGTGCGTGCCATTCAACAGGCGCGTAAAGACGCAGGCTTCGACGTTTCAGACCGAATCAAGACTGAGCTGACTGCCGAAGATGATGTTTTGGAAGCAGTTCGTGCTCACGAGGAGCTAGTCAAAAACGAAACACTCACGCTCGAGCTTTCATTGCTTGAATCAAGTGCGCATAAATCCCCGGTGCCAGTTGGTGACTCTCAGCTCGTCCAAATCTCGGTGGAGAAACTTTGAGCCTAGAAGCCAAGGACGAAAAGTACTGGGCCTCACAATCAGACATAGTTCTTCAGAAACTTCTACGTCGAATTCCTGAGAACAAGATACGTCCGCGGTTGGAGCCAACCCGACGGGCTGTAGAGCTCTTGGGTGATCCACAAAAGTCCTATCGAATAATTCATGTGACTGGTACAAACGGAAAAACTTCAACTACGAGATTTATTGAGCGCATTCTTCGAGAACACGGGCTTCGAACTGGAAGATTTACCTCGCCGCATTTAGTTCGCCTCAATGAGCGAATTTCGCTGGACGGGGAGCCGGTCAGTGATGAACAATTGATTTCGGTTTTCTCGGACATTGAACCAATTCTTGAATTCGTAGATCAGGAGCTGTTGGAGTCTGGCGACAGCCCGCTGACATTCTTTGAAGCCCTGGCCGTTCTGGGCTTTGCAGTTTTTGCGGATGCCCCTGTAGACGTCCTGGTGCTCGAAGTCGGTATGGGGGGAGCTTGGGATTCAACAAACGTAGCCGACGGTGACGTGGCGGTGTTTACCCCAATCGGCCTAGATCACATGGATCGTCTCGGCAACACTATTGAGGAGATTGCACAGACAAAATCGGGAATCATCAAACCAAAAAGCATTGTTGTAAGTTCAGCGCAGAATCCTGAAGTGGTCAAAGTCTTGCAAAAAACTGCCAGCACAGTCGGTGAGGACTTTGCGTTAGAAGGGCATCGTTTCCGCGTCGCAAGTTTTACCCCGACAGCCACAGGCCAGACAATTTCCGTTGAGGGCTTAGCTGGAAAGTATGGTCCATTCGAGGCTCCGGTTTTCGGATCTCACCAGGCACAAAATATCGCGGTTGCAATTGCAGCCGTAGAAGCCTTCTTGGGAGGGGGCAAAGTTGCAATTCCCGATGATGTTCTTCGTTCTGCAATTTCAGATGTGTCATCTCCCGGGCGACTTCAGTTGATTAAGACCGAACCACCATTATTGATTGATGGTGCGCATAACCCTGCTGGATCGGACATTCTTGCCAAAGCACTCAGGTCTGAGTTTTCCGAAAAACCACTGGTTGCATTGATTTCAGTTCTGGCAGACAAAGATGTTTCAGGCCTACTTTCAAACTTCTCAGGGTTGTTTGAAAGCGTAATCTTGACTCAATCGTCCTCGCCAAGGGCGCTTCCGGTGCAGGACCTCGAAGCGATTGCCAGCCAAACTATTTATTCGCCTTTGGCTGTTTTTTCTGATTTCAAGGTCGGACTAGAAAGTGCCAAGGCTAGAGCACTTGAAATCGGTGGCATGGTTGTAGTCACAGGTTCGATTACCTTAGTAGGAGACGCAATCAAACTGATCCAGGAGGAATCTGATGAGGAATAGGTCCACAAAAGCAACGCTGGGTTCGCTTGTTATGGTTTTCCAATCTGTTGTTGTGTTCTTCGCGACCCTAGTTGGATTTGGTCTAAAGGTTCACCCAGACCCTGCAGTTATTTGGGGAGTTGGACTAGGGCTGTCTGTAATTCTTATGGTTTTTCCAGCGATTTTAGGAAAGCCTGGGACTTACGTCCTGGGTTGGATTCTGCAGGGAATAGTTATTTCTTTGGGAATCTGGGTTCCATTGATGTACCTACTTGGGGCAGTATTTATAGGAATGTGGGCCTGGGGCATGATTGCCGGTGGGACAATTGACAAAGCCAGAGCAGCGAAAAGCAAATTGGATTCAACAGAAGGTGAAAAGTAGATGAAAGAGCAGACCCTAGTACTGATTAAGCCAGACGGCGTCGCTCGGTTCTTGACTGGCGAAATCATTCGCAGAATTGAGCAGAAGGGTTATTTAGTCACCGGTTTGAAGATGCTGGAGGCTACCAAGGAGCAGCTCGCCGCACACTACGCCGAACATGAAGGAAAACCTTTTTATGCTCCGCTCATGGAGTTCATGGCATCAGGCCCGATTGTTGCTTTGCGTGTTGAAGGCGACAGAGTAATCGAAGGATTTAGATCACTTGCTGGGACCACTGATCCCACGACTGCCGCTCCAGGAACTATCCGCGGGGATTTGGGTCGCGACTGGGCTGAAAAGGTGCAAAAGAACCTGGTCCACGGTTCCGATTCTGTTGAATCTGCAAACCGCGAGCTAAAAATCTGGTTTAGCTAGAGCAGGCTCGGCCACAAGTCCCAAAAGCGCCAGATCGTCGTTGTGATGATTGCGCCAAAGGTTCCGAATGTGAAGAGCAAGTGCCAGTCGTATGCGGCAACAAAGAATCCAACGGTCTTTAGGGGTACTGGAACTATTCCCTCACGGGCAGAGAAAAGAAACTGCTTCCAAAACATTGGGATCATTCCTGACCACGCCACCATGCAGTAAGGGCAAAGCGCTCCAATTACGAAGAGGCTTTGGGTGAAAAGCCAAATAACAAAAACAAAACCTCCGGCCATTCCAAGCGTAAACAATTGCCAGAACCATCTCGCGAAACCTGCGCCTGCAAGAATTGCCGCTCCGATTAGGACTGGAGCAAAAAAAGCAGCAAGACCTATCAAAGAGTTTGGAAAGCCAAGTAGAGCTGCCTGTTCGGTGAGCATCACTGACTTGCAAGAAATGAATGGGCTTATGTCACAACTTAGAACGGCGTCCGGATTTGAGGCTACGTGTAACCGCTCGATTGTCAGAGCTAAGGCCCCGATCCAACCGATGACCCCACCAATGATCAGGGTCCACGCAAGTGACGTGGTGCCCTGGATAACGGGTTTTTCCTTGGTGTGTTGGCTCATAATTCAAGTATTCCACGGCGTTTCTGGGCGATTTACCCATTTGGTGTAATACTTATCTTCATAAGCAAACGGGGGCCACATCCTCCGGCTTAGAAGGTTTATCGAGCATTTGGCTCCAAGGCATAAGACCCATCGGGCAGCTGGCAGGGCGACGTGACAGCAATGACTCGCAACTAAAAAGGTTTAGTCGGTGGCAAAAGTCACCGATAAGGATTTAGAGCCGGTATTTCGGCCAAGTGTGTGGGCTTAGGCCAACCGGCGGCTTGGAGTGCACCTTAAATGGTGAAAGATAAAGACGAATCAGCCAAGGCTGAAAAAGTAGCAAAAAAAGTTGTCAAGAAAGTTGACGAAAAAGCTACTCCTGAAAAAGATTCAAAAAAGACTTCGGACAAGAAAGCAACCGCTCCGAAGTTAGAAAAGAAGACCGGCCCTGAAGAATCAACAACCAACAAAAAGACTGATTCAGTAAAAGCAGCGCCTAAGGTAAGTGCTACCTCCTTAATCTTCAAAGCGCCTGACTTGCCTCCGGTTGAGCCAAGAAAAAAAGGTCCTTCCAAGAAAGTTGTTGAGGGGGAGTCCGAGTCACACCTTAGGCGCCGTTCTCGTCGTCGTGCCGGAGAACCAATCGATGTAAATCCGGATGCACCGAACGTTGTTGTCAAGGTAAGAACTCCCCGCCCTCCAAAAGAACCAAGCAATGAGCCACAGCGCGTTAAGGGTTCAACCAGACTTGAGGCAAAGAAGCAGCGTCGCCGTGACGGTAGAGATGCTGGGCGACGTCGTCAGACAATTACCGAAACTGAGTTTTTGGCTCGACGCGAGTCAGTAGACAGAATGATGCTGGTGCGGTCCAAGGATGACAAAATTCAGCTCTGTGTTCTTGAAGACAAAGTTCTTGTTGAGCACTACGTTGCTCAAACTCAAGACGGTTCACTAATTGGAAACGTCTACCAGGGTAAGGTTCAGAACGTTCTTCCTTCCATGGAGGCGGCATTCGTAGATATCGGTCGCGGTAGGAATGCAGTTCTTTATTCAGGTGAAGTCAACTGGGAGGCAGACGGATTAGATGGTCAGCCACGAAAGATTGAGCTAGCTCTAAAGTCCGGAGACACAGTTTTGGTCCAGGTAACTAAAGACTCAGTTGGGCAAAAGGGTGCGCGCCTAACCTCTCAGGTTTCGCTTCCGGGGCGCTACGTCGTCTATGTGCCAAACGGCAACATGAATGGAATCTCTAGGAAACTTCCAGAATCCGAGCGAGTTCGACTGAAGAAGATTCTCAAAGACATCGTTCCAGAAGAAGCCAGCGTGATTGTTCGTACCGCTGCCGAGGGTGCTACCGAAGAGCAGTTGACTCTGGATGTTGCGAGGCTAAAGGCTCAATGGGATGGGATTCAGAAGAAGATTAAGAAGGCTACACCCCCTACCCTTCTTCACTCCGAGCCTGATCTATTAGTAAAGATCGTCAGGGACGTTTTCAACGAGGACTTCCAGAAGATGATCATCTCTGGTTCAGATGCGCAGGTAGTCATCACTGAGTATCTGGAATCGGTCGCCCCTGACTTGATGGATCGAGTCGAGATCTATGACGGCAAGGAAGACATCTTTGACCGCTACCGCGTTGGCGAGCAAATCGGCAAGGCACTTGAGCGCAAGGTTTACCTCCCTTCCGGTGGATCCCTAGTAATCGACCGCACCGAGGCTATGACCGTTGTTGACGTAAACACTGGTAAGTTCGTGGGTTCTGGTGGAAATCTCGAAGAAACCGTGACAAAGAACAACTTGGAAGCCGCCGAAGAGATAGTCCGTCAGCTTAGACTCCGTGACATCGGGGGAATCATCGTCGTTGACTTCATCGACATGGTTCTGGAGTCCAACCGCGACCTCGTATCAAGGCGCCTAATTGAGTGCTTGAGTCGAGACCGCACCAAACATCAAGTTGCAGAGGTCACTTCTCTAGGCCTTGTTCAGATGACCAGAAAGAAGCTGGGACTTGGGCTTCTTGAATCATTCAGTGAGCCCTGTGAGGTTTGCAGCGCCCGAGGAGCCATCGTTCACCACGAACCAATCATGCGCTCGAGGGGATCAGGCGAAGGAAAGCCTGAAAAGAAGCGCAAGGGCCACATGGACGTTGCAAACGTTGTAACTCCAGAACGAGCATCTGAAATCAACTCGGTGGTGGCCAAAATTGCCGCCTCGACGATCGGTGCGGGAAAGCCTGAGCCAAAAATCCAGTCAGACGATAAGCCCGAAAAGGCGACCCTGGAGGGCATACTGGATGCTCTACCAGAGCCTAAGTCCCAGCAAAAGACTGATGGTAAGCGCAAGCCAAGGCGGGCTACCAGCCCAGGCAAGGTTGACCCAGGAGCCTAAGCCCCATTAGACTTGGGAGCTGTTGCCCAGGTGGCGACTTCCAAAACTTAGAAAAAGGTAAATCAAGTGGTTTTCGCAGTAGTTCGCGCAGGCGGCCGTCAGGAGAAGGTGTCAGTTGGCACCATCGTGACTCTTGACCGCGTCAAGGCCGACACCAATGGCAAGATTCAGCTTCCAGCTTTGTTGCTGGTTGATGGCGACAAAGTAACCACCGACGCCAGCGCTCTTGCTGCGGTAAAAGTAACTGCTGAGGTTCTAAACGACCTCCGTGGACCAAAGATTGTTATTCAGAAGTACAAGAACAAGACTGGGTACAAAAAGCGCCAGGGTCACCGTTCAGAGCTGACTCGCGTAAAAGTACTAGAGATCAAGTAGAGGATTAGAGCAAATGGCATCCAAAAAGGGAGTTAGCTCCACCAGGAACGGTCGCGATTCCAACGCACAACGCCTTGGAGTCAAGCGCTACGCAGGCCAGGAAGTTAATGCTGGAGAAATCATCGTTCGTCAGCGTGGAACTCACTTTCACCCGGGAAAGAACGTTGGCAAGGGCAAAGACGACACTCTGTTTGCCCTAGCTGCCGGTGCCGTGGAATTCGGAACCAAGGGTGGCCGCCGAGTAGTAAACATCGTCGAGGCTGCATAAGTCTATAAAGACAAAAGTTTTTACTAAAGGCGAGCCAGAGGCTCGCCTTTAGTTATTTGCGAAGGAGGAACACAGTGGTCTCATTTGTTGACCAAGTTACCCTTCACCTGCGCGCAGGCAACGGAGGAAAAGGTTGTGTTTCAGTAAAGCGCGAAAAGTTTAAGCCTCTAGGTGGTCCCGATGGCGCAGACGGCGGCAGAGGCGGAAGCATCTCTTTGTTTGCCGACCCAAACACCACAACGCTTCTTGATTATCACTTTCATCCTCACCGCGCTGCAGGCGACGGGGGTTCCGGTGCTGGGGATTTCAGAAATGGTGCTCACGGTGAAGACCTAAAGTTACCCGTTCCAATTGGGACCATAGTCAAAAAGCCAAACGGCGATCTAATTGCCGACCTCGACGAAGCTGGCATGGAATTAGTTGTTGCAGAAGGCGGCATCGGGGGACTAGGTAACGCCGCACTTTCGAGTACAAAACGTAAGGCTCCCGGGTTTGCTCTCCTTGGTGTTCCAGGCTGGTCGGGCGATGTCCTTCTAGAACTCAAGACCGTGGCCGACATAGCCCTAGTTGGTTACCCTTCCGCGGGAAAGTCATCTCTAATTGCTGCCGTGTCCGCCGCTAGACCAAAGATTGCGGACTACCCATTTACTACCCTTCATCCCAATCTTGGAGTTGTCCAAGCCGGTGAAACTAGATTCACAATCGCAGATGTTCCTGGCCTGATTGAAGGAGCTAGCGAAGGTAAAGGGCTAGGGCTTGAGTTCCTTCGACATGTTGAGCGTTGCTCGGCGTTGCTACACGTGATTGATTGCGCAACCCTTGAACCACACCGTGATCCAATTTCAGACCTAGAAAAAGTACTCAAAGAACTTGATGCTTATAAAGTTCCTGAGGGACAAACGCCACTTACCAATCGACCAACCCTTATTGCCCTGAACAAAGTCGACATTCCAGATGCCAAAGAGCTCGCCGAATTCATCAGACCAGAGCTCGAAGCCCGCGGATATCAAGTGTTTGAGGTTTCAGCGGCATCACACGCAGGCCTAAAGGAGCTGAAATATGCGATGGCGAAGTTGGTTGAAGCCGATCGCCTTGAGAAGTCCAGCATTCCCGCAAGACCCAAGATTCAGTTGATGCAAACCAAGCGGGAAGACAACAGCTTCAAGATCACACGTGAGGAAAGAGGCCTCGAGGAATTCTTCAGAATCCTTGGTACTAAACCTGAGCGCTGGGTTGCTCAAACCGACTTCGGCAACGAGGAAGCGGTTGGATATCTTGCAGACCGCTTAGCCAAGCTTGGCATCGAGGATGCTTTGTTTAAGGCCGGAGCTTCTAACGGGTCAACTGTCGTAATTGGACCAGGTGACGGGGTTATCTTCGATTGGGAACCAACAATTTCTTCGACGGCAGAGTTGCTGGTAAGCCCGAGAGGCACAGACCCTAGGTTTGGCCCTCTTAATGAGCGCCGCACGAATGTTGAAAGGCGCAAGCGCTATCAAGAAATGATGGATGCCAGGACAGCCCTTCGAGAGAAAATGGAGACCGAACGCAAGTCCGGTGCTTGGTCTACCCCCGACGATCTTGAGGAGAAGAATTAAGTGTCAGATCACGGAAAGTGGCTTGTTGACGCCCAACGAATCGTTGTGAAGATTGGCTCCAATTCTGTCACTGGCAAAAACGAGGGGAAAATTGATCAACTGGTTGACGCCTTGGCGGCAACCATGGAAAGAGGTGCTGAAGTTGTTCTCGTTTCTTCTGGGGCAATTGCCACGGGAATGCCTCTTTTTGACTTCGATGAGAAGCCAACGGATTTAGATACTTTCCAGGCGCTGGCTGCAGTTGGCCAATTTCGTTTGCTTTCCAGGTATCAGAAGAGCCTTGAACGTCACAACATCGTTGCTGGACAGGTCCTACTCACTCTGACCGACATCGAAAAGCAGGAGAGTCGAGAGAATGCCAAAAAGGCGCTGGAGCGTCTTTTTCAACTTCGCGCGCTGCCAATCGTCAACGAAAATGACACTGTCGCCACAACAGAAATTCGCTTCGGAGACAATGATCGACTAGCCGCAATGGTGGCCGTTCTGCTGCACGCTGATGCGCTTGTGCTACTCAGCGATGTTGATGGACTGTACGACATGCCTCCTACGAACCCTGCTGCAAAACTGATTCCATTCGTTCCTTTTGGCAAGGACCTTGGCGGTTTGGAAGTAGCCGGTACAAACACTGGCGTTGGAACCGGCGGTGCAATAACGAAAGTTGCAGCAGCCACCAGTTGCACGGAAGCCGGAATCGGAGTAGTGATTACTAATGCCGACAACGTTGCAAGAACGCTCGGTGGAGAGTCTTTAGGCACTTTCTTTGAACCTAATCCACAAATCAAGATTGCTCGAAAGTAGGCTGTTCTCATGTCTGCACTAGAGAAGATCAAGCTTGCAAAGAAGGCAAGTGGGTCGCTTGCCATAGCTTCGACCGTTCAAAAAAATGAAGCTCTCGAACAGATTGCAAGTCTCCTAGTTGCAAGTGAACAGCAAATTGTTTCTGCAAACAGCAAAGATCTCGAGCGTGCTAAAGTTGATGGGTTATCCACTGGTCTTCAGGATCGATTGATGCTAAACGCAGATCGCATTTCTGCTCTAGCTACCTCCATTCGTCAAATTGTTTCGCTCGGAGACCCGATCGGAGAAGTGGTTCGTGGAATGTCACTACCGAACGGACTAAAGCTTTCCGAAGTTAGAGTGCCTTTCGGAGTGATTGGTGCTATCTACGAAGCTCGCCCTAATGTGACCATTGACATCTCAGCCCTTGCTCTCAAATCTGGCAACGCGGTTGTTTTGAGGGGCGGGACTGCCGCGGAGAACACCAACATCGCACTTGTTGAAATTCTTCAACAGGGATTAGCCAAGGCAGGGCTTAGTCCAGACCTTGTTCAAACTGTCGACGACTTCGGTCGTGAAGGTGCTAACGCGATGATGTCGGCTAGAGGACTAATTGATGTTCTTATTCCGCGTGGCAGTGCTGGGTTAATTAAGGCTGTAGTTGAAGATTCCAAGGTGCCAGTTATTGAAACAGGTGACGGAGTCACCCATTTGTTCATCGATGAAACGGCAAATTCGGACTGGGCTGTTGAGATTGTACACAATTCAAAGGTTCAGCGTCCTGCCACTTGCAATGCACTAGAAACCCTCTTAGTTCATGAAGCAGTTGCCAATTCAATACTGCCTAAGGTGTTGAAAAGACTTTCCGATTCCGGAGTCACAATCCATGGTGATGACGCAACGAGAGCTGTTTTCCCAGTCGCCGTTGAGGCAACTGAAGACGATTGGCACGCCGAGTACTACAGCCTGGATCTTGCCGTAAAGGTGGTTTCTGGACTCGATGAAGCACTGGAGCACATTCTGAAGTATTCAACCCACCACACCGAGGTAATCATCACTGACAGCTCTATAAACGCGGAGCGGTTTTTGGCTGAAGTCGATTCGGCCGTGGTCATGGTCAATGCGGCCACGCGATTTACTGATGGCGGTCAATTTGGCTTCGGAGCCGAAGTAGGTATCTCTACCCAGAAGCTTCACGCTAGAGGCCCTATGGGGCTTAGCGAACTTACCGCCACGAAATGGCTGGTTCGCGGGTCCGGTCAAACGCGCAACTAGGTTATTCTGGACTCAAGACTTTCCGAGGAGACAAAATTGCTTTCACTGCTTACTGAGGGACCTGGACCAATCATCCACCACACAGAGCTTCCTATGCCTCCGTTGATGTATGGCTTGATTGCGATGTCTATCTTTATCTTGCTTGCATTCGTGGTCTATTCCTACCGCGATGTCGCCAACCGCCACGATCACAAGAACTCAAGCTCTCAGGGTCACTAGGCCACCAAAGCTTTTTGAGCATGGCAAAATTCCGACTGGGCGTTATGGGTGGCACTTTTGACCCCATACACAACGGCCACTTGGTTGCTGCCAGTGAGGTAGCCTCCGAACTCAATTTGGATCAAGTCGTTTTCGTGCCTACAGGTGACCCCTGGCAAAAACAAGAAGTGACCGGCGGGGAGCACCGCTACTTGATGACCGTGATTGCAACTGCTGCAAACCCAAGGTTCATGGTGTCGCGAGTAGATATCGATCGAGAAAAACCCACTTACACAGTGGACACATTGAGGGATTTAAAGGCCCAGTATCCTGACGCCGAACTATTCTTCATCACCGGAAGCGATGCAATCGCGCAAATTCTGGCGTGGCACGAGGTTGAGAAGCTTTGGGGCTTGGCTCACTTTGTGGCCGTTAGTCGCCCAGGACACAACTTGGAGATTCCTGACGTACCAGCTGGCAGCGTGACAAAAGTTGAAGTTCCTGCTCTTGCCATTAGTTCAACGGATTGCCGAGACCGTGTTGCTAAGGGCGAACCAATTTGGTACCTGGTTCCAGACGGCGTCGTCCAGTACATCGGTAAGCACAAACTCTACAGGGGTGTCGCGTGAGCGATTCCACCGTCTACCAGTCAAGGAGAGAACGTAGAGAAGCCGAGAAGAAGGGTTCCTCAGCACCGGTTGCACCAGTAAGTTTTGAAGAACCGACAATGACTGGGCCTAGCCCAACCATCAAAGAACCAGACATTTTTCTTGAGCCGGTCAAAAGTGCAGACTTCGGTTCCACAAGTAATCTCGGTGCTGAACCTGTGACTGCATCCATCATCATCAACACTGTTCCAGATCTTGAAAACAGCACAATTGTTATTTCTGGCACTGGCGCAACCATGACTACCGGTTCAATTGAGGTTCCCAACGTTGACCCAACCACAGGAAGCATTGCTGTTATTGCAGCCAGTGAGGAAGCGGACGAGGCGCTTGTCGAGGACAGCTTAAATTCTTTTGTGTCCTCAGTTGCACCAATCAGAGCTGCTGGAATTGCCAAGACACGAGCTAAAACCGTTGAGCTCACTCTTGTCACACGCAAGGGTCAGGGCCAGGTTTACGCGGTTATGTCGACAGCCGTTTTGATGATCACCATCGGCGCACTAATAGTTGCAGCCTTTATGCTTGGAATCTTCGAATAGATAGGAATTTGTGACCGCGAGTAAAGAAGCGCTAAGAATTGTTCAGATTGCCGCCCAGGCGGCTTCTGACAAGGTAGCCGAAAACCTAGTAGCACTAGACGTCACAAACCCAATGCCCCTCACGGACATATTTCTGATTGCCTCTGGTCGAAATGAGCGTCAAGTTATGGCGATTGCTGACGCTATTGAGGAGAAACTGCTGGATAGCGGCGTGAAGCTGCTTAGAAGAGAAGGCAAAGCAACAGGTCGCTGGATACTTCTTGATTTCGGGTTCGTAATCTGCCATGTGATGCATGAAGAAGAGAGAATGTACTACTCACTCGAACGCATCTGGAGCGATTGCCCAGTGGTTGCACTGGACTTAGTTTCGGCAGACTCGAGTTTGAGCTAAGCTAACAGCTGGTCGGAAAGACAATGGGCCTGTGGCGCAGCTGGTAGCGCACCTGCATGGCATGCAGGGGGTCAGGGGTTCAAGTCCCCTCAGGTCCACGAATACAGAAATAGCCCCTCGGGGCTATTTCTAGAACCAGCCGGAATAAAGCTCTGTGATCGAAGGTTGCACTAATTCCTGAAAGACAACTAAGGAGCAACGGTGACCGTAAATCCATCAGGACTTCACCACGTCACTGCCATCGCATCTGACCCTCAAAAGAATGTTGATTTCTATACGCAGGCTTTAGGTCTTCGGCTAATCAAGCAAACTGTAAATTTTGACGCTCCACACATTTGGCATCTCTACTATGGCGACGAAAAAGGTACCCCAGCGAGCATCTTGACTTTCTTTCCCTGGCCTGGAGTCTTAAGGGGTAGGGAAGGTGCTGGCCTAACCTCAGCAACCAGCTTTAGCGTTCCCGCTGAATCCATTGGGTTTTGGCAGCACAGATTTAGCAAGCTCGGAATTGACGTCGAAGCTCCAACAATGCGAGGCGACGAACCAGTGATAACTCTTCGAGACCCCGACGGTATGCGCCTAGAACTTGTTGGTACTGAAGGCGATAAAAGGAGCGGCTGGGATGGCGTAGCAAGTATCCCAATGGAGCATGCGGTGCGGGGCTTGCATTCCGTGACGATGGAACAAGCTCAATTAGATCCAACAGCTGAGATGCTCACGGACTTGCTAGGTATGAAGCTTGGATCCGAGAGCGCGAACACTGCGGTATTTGAAATGAACGGCGGTGCTTCCGGAGCATTAGTAAATGTAGTAGCCGGAGTTAGCCAGCGAGGTTTGCAGGCTGGAGGTACAGTCCACCACGTGGCGTATCGTGCCCCAGACATCGAGACTATGACCAAGTGGCAACAAGAACTTTCATCAAATGGAGTTCAGGTCACACAGATTATGGATCGCCAGTACTTCAAGAGCATCTACTTCCGCGAGCCAGGTGGAGTACTCTTTGAGATTGCCACCGACACACCTGGGTTCGATATTGACGAACCACTTCTAGAGCTAGGAAAGAAGCTAAAGCTACCGCCTTGGCTGGAGCCGACTAGAGAGCAGATTGAAGCGAATTTGATTCCTATTGAAATCAAAGAAGGTGAGTACGCGTCTTGACAGGCTCTGACCTAACTAGGCCTCACGTTTTTGAACCCGGAGCAGATGTTTCATCGGGCCGAACGCTGTTATTGCTACACGGCACAGGAGCAGACGAGTTTGATCTTTTGAATCTCGGACGAGCCCTTGATCCAAACGCAAATTTGATTTCTCCTCGAGGGTTGGTCGACGAGAACGGAATGAATCGGTTCTTTATTAGATTTCCAGACGGATCATTTGATGAAGAATCTATCAAGGAGAACGTTGACGAACTTGCAGAATTTGTTCGCAAGGCTAGCGTTCACTATGGATTTAGTCTCGAGAACCTAGTAGCGGTTGGCTTCTCAAATGGTGCCAATACCGCTGGAGCCTTGCTTGTCCTGCACCCAGACACCGTTTCGGCAATTGTTGCCTTTGGAACTACAAAGGCATTTTCAAACAGCCCGGCCACTCCCGATTTGAGGGGTAAGAGGGTTTTTATTGCCAATGGTGAGATCGACCCTTACTCTCCTAAAGACAAAACCACACAGATGGTTGCAGAGTTTGAGGGTTTCGGCGCTCAGGTTACTGTCTTGATGCACCACGGGGGCCATCAGATTAGCCCCGAGCACGTTCAAGCGATTGCGAAGGCTCTTTAGGGCAAACCTTCAGCATTCTCAAAGGAATAGGCCATACACTTTTCTTAGTTAACCCCTATGAAAGAAGGAGATTAGCGTGTCACACAACCCAGTATTCAACCGTTCAATGCAAACCGGTCTAGAGGCTGCCCGAGAGGTACCTCAGGAACTTGTTGATGCCGAATTTGCCAAGATTGCTTCCAAGTCGGAGCCAATGACCGTTGAAGGCACTGCTGGCAAGATCATGGCTATCTTCACTGTTCTACTTGCTGCAGCTGCAGCCACTTGGTTCTTTGCTCCGCTTCAGCAGCTTTGGTTCCCTGCCATGCTCGTCGGTCTTGGGCTTGCGATGTGGATTACTTTCTCCAAGAAGGTAATGCCAGCGGTAATTGTTGCCTACGCAGCTGTTGAGGGTGTTTTCCTGGGCGGAATTTCTTCAATGTTCGAGGCTATGTATCCAGGTATTGTTCAGTCTGCTGTCTTGGGAACTTTGACTACTGCGGGTGCGATGTTTGCTGCCTACCGATTTGGCTGGATCAAGGTGGACGCTAGATTCACTCGAATCATGACTTTCGCAATCATCGGTTACATGATTTTTGCCGTCGTCAACCTTGGTTTTGTTTTCTTCACCGGTGGTGCTGGAGTTTACGGCTCGGCATTTGGCTGGATTGCAGGACTAATTGGTGCCGGACTCGCAGCTTTCACTTTGAACCTTGACTTCGAGACCATCATGGTTGGCTCAAGAGACAAGTGGCCTGTTGAGATGGAGTGGCGTGCGGCTTTCGGTCTTGCCGTGACTCTAATCTGGCTCTACGTCGAAATTCTTCGACTGCTGTCAATTTTCAACCGCGACTAATTCATTTTTCTGGCAGTACTCTCGCCAGAGTTGATTTAGGTCCCAGGCGTTTTCTGCCATAACCGATACGCCCTTAACGCCGGTACGCCTAGTCTTGCCTGATATCAACATCAGCTTGGTATTGAAAAGCACCCCGCTTGCGCGGGACTGGGCTTCGTCGAAGAAGGTCGCATCACTACATCCGGTTCCATCGTCGAGGGTTATAAACACAACTCGCTTGCCAGATCTCATCGGGGGACTTTGGGTTGCAACCCTAACCCCTGCAATCAAAACATCAGTTTTTGAGCGCAAGGAAACTAGTTCGTTTGCCCTGACCACGCCCATTTGATCCAGCATCGGTTGATACTTAGCCAATTGGTGATCCGTGATGTCCATACCAAGTAAATCCAGCTCAGCTTGAATCTGGCTGGATTTTGATACTTCGGCAAAACCAGAAGGCATCTTCTCCTTAGTCTCAAAGTCCAGCATCGGTTGGTTTTGGTCTAGTTTGGGTTTTGCCTTCAGCGCCGTTAGCTCCCGCACTCTTTCCAATATGTCTCCTCGGGTGTGGTCGTTGCTGCCACCGGCTAACTCATCAAGTGCCCCTACCAGGGCCAAACGTTTCAGGGTTGCTCTAGACGGACTTGCTCTCAAGTAGAAGTCGGCCAGATCCAAATAGGGAGCTTGATTGATGATTCTGTAAACTTCAGAGTTTGAAATACCGTGTAAGTCGGTAATTGCCATACGAATCCCAACGCCATCGTCAGTCTTCTCCACCAGATATTCCTCTTTTGATTTGTTGACATCAAGCGGAAGAATCCTGACGCCTAGTCTTCTGGCCTCAGATAACAGAAGGCGCTTTGGATACATCCCAGGGTCATGAGTGAAAAGACCTGCCAAGAATTCAGTTGGGTAGTGAGTCTTAAGCCAAGCGCTCTGGTAGGTGGGCAGTGCAAAAGCTGCACCATGAGCCTTGCAGAACCCGAAGCTCCCAAACCCCTCCAGCACACTCCATATCCGATCAACAACAACCTTGGAGTACCCACGCTTTGTGGCGTTTTGTCTGAAGAACTTCTCTACTGCACTCTGGTCTTTTTCTAGAGTCCTGCGAAGCTCATCGGCTTTGGCAAGTGAGCAGCCAGTCATGACATTCAGTATCTTCAGCACCTGCTCATGGAAAATAACAACTCCCTGAGTTGATTTGAGAATTGGAGCCAAGTCAGGATGAATCAGGTCTGGTTTCACAAATCCATGCCTGCCATCTAGGTAAGGGGCAATCATGTTGCCTTTCATCGGACCTGGTCGAAATAGCGATATCTGGATGGTTAGGTCATTGAACTCGGTGGGCTGATGCTTGCCAGTGAGCTCTCGTTGCCCGGGGCTTTCAATCTGAAACACCCCAAGGGTGTTGGTGGTTCGTATCTGCCTAAAGGTCTCTTTGTCATCGCGGGGGATGGAGTCCAGATCAAGAACTTTTCCAGATATGCGTTCAATTTCCCTAACTGCATAGGCCATGCTGGATTGCATCCGGACCCCAAGAATGTCTAGTTTTAGCATCCCCATCGGGTCCATATCGTCTTTATCAAACTGACTCATCGGCAGGCCTAAACCGCTTGGTTCCACGGGGGTCAGAGACAGCAGGTTCTCATTTCCAAGAATTACTCCACAAGGGTGCATTGAGATGTGTCTTGGTAGTCGGTCTAATCGCTCAGTTATGTCGACTAGCAGATTCAGTCTTCTATCGTGTTCGACTTGCTCGGCAAGTTTTTGTAGTTCTGGTTTTTGTCTAAGCATGCCCCTAAAGTTTCTGGCACTAAATCTCCAGATACTCTTTGCTATCTCATCAATCTGATCTTCTTCAAAGCCAAGTGCAAGTCCGCCATCCCTAACCGCACCTCGACCTCGATAGGTTGACTGCATTGACAATAAAGTCACTCGGTTTCCGCCGTAGCGCTTAAATATCGCTCGATATATGTCATGTCTTCTTGCCGATTCGACATCGATATCGATATCCGGAAGGCTGGAACGCTCGGTGCTTAGAAATCTTTCGAACAACAACTCGTGCTCAATCGGATCAACACCGCTTATGCCCAAAAGGTAGTTTGTTAGTGAGCCAGCACCCGATCCTCTGGCGGCAGTACGAATCCGCATATCCCGAATCATTTGGGCAACGTCAGCCACTGTCAAAAAGTAGGTAGCAAAGCCAAGCTTGTTGATTGTTATCAGTTCTTGGTGGAGCCGATGTCTAACCGGAAGCAGCTTATCTTCCGAAAGGTTTGGATAGCGCCACTGAATCCCAGCGTGGGCCTTTTGCCAGAGCACCTCAAAGGGGTTTCCTTCAATACCGAGAGCTGACTTCTCTGGAGTTTTTGGTCTAGACCAGTCACAGTCACTAACTGGATCAAGCCTCAGAGTGTCTGCCAGATCTTCGGTGTTCTTAAGAATCTGGATAGCTAGATCTTCACTCTGGGCAATCTCAACAGCCAGCTGCTTCATCATCGACTCAGGCTTTAGCCATGCCTGAGCGTTAGGTTGAGGGGTAAAGATACCAAGTGGTTCAAGGTGTCTAGCGGCGTCCAAAACGTCACCGGTTAGCGCATCGTCTGGCTCTAGGTAGCGGACGGCATTTGTTATAACCGGCCTAACGCCAACCGTTAGCGCCAGTTGCAGCATTCTTCGTGCCTGCAGCGTCGAGTAGTTTGTACCGGGCTCGGTTAGGTGGGAAACAATTTCTACGCTCAGGCAATCGTTAACTGAAATCAGCTCTTGCCAGGATAAAAGCTTTTTAGCTGATTCAGTTGCGTTGGAATTGATAATGGCTTGACCAAAGTCAGAATCTGGCCCAAGCAAAATTGTGCAGTTTGCTTTTCCGTCTGTCGCGACTAGCTCAGACAGGTACTTCTCAGATATCGAAACTTCTTTTTTGGAATTGCTTTGTGCTTTAGAAACCAGCTTGCATAAAGCAGCCCAACCGGTGCCTTTATTATTCCCCTTGGCAAGAATTGTTACTGTTCCACGATTTTGCACCGATAGTCGAACGCCGACTATCGGACTTATGTTTTTATCTAGGCATGAACCAATATGCTTGACCGCTCCGTAAAGACCATCTTGATCGGTTATCGCTAAAGCGTTTTGACCTAAGCTCGCCGCAGCTTGAGTTAGATGATCAGGCTTAGCAGTTCCAAAGTGAAAAGAGTAAGCCGACGAGACATTCAGGTGAGTAAAGGTCATTTTCAACCACAGATTCGAACCAATTGCCAGCCTGCTCGAGTGTGAAGCAATTCAAACTGACTGGGGGAGCTAGCCCCCTTAGCGGCGCTAATTCGCCACATCTCGACTTCCAAAAGTTCCGGCCCGATTCCACGCTGAGCGCGGTTAGCTTCTAGCCACCAGGGCTTTCTGGAGAACCAGCGCTCGGGGCGGGCCGTGACTTGGTAGCTGCTATTTCGCCAGCTGAAACGAACCGGCTCACCAGCTTGGTTGGTGAGCACCTTGACGGTCTCGTCGACTGCAATCATGAATCTTCCCCATAAACGGCTAATTATTCGAACAAATGTTCGAATAATCATTAGTGTATGGCTATCGACCGACAAAGGAAAATCGAGCCCAGAGGGCAGTTATTTGCTGGTTTTTTGCATTTCTTCGTCAATCATCTGGTCGGCAACCTTTGAAATCTTGGTCTTGGCCAAGTGAATTGCAAAGATGAAAACCACCAGAATACCCACGAAGATCAGGGCTCCGAACTTGAAGTTAGAGGCCACCTCTTGGTAGCTGGCCTTGGCTATGTAGCCAATTCCCACGTAGGTGCTCGCCCAGACCAAACAGGCCCCGAAAGTCCAAATGATGAAAGTCCGATAGCGCATCTTGGTGGCTCCGGCGACAACCGGGACCAACGAGTGAAGAACCGGAAGAAACCTCGAGATTGCAACGGCAGGACCGCCGCGCTTTTCAACGAATATGTCAGCCCGTTTCCAATTGTCTTCACCAAAGCGCTGCCCGAGCTTTGAGGCCCTGATTCGATCGCCAAAAAGCCTGCCAATTGAGAACCCAATGGTCTCACCAATCATCGAGCCCAACAAAACGGCCCCAACCAGCCAGAAAAAATCGGGCAGATCAGCAACACCTGTGGAGGCGACCAGCACAACTGTGTCACCTGGAACGATTAGCCCGATAAACAGGGAGGTTTCGAGCATGATTGCAAGACCAGCAAAGAAATTCCGCCAGAACGGGTCAATGCCGGAGACTCCAGCCAGCAACCAGTCCAAGATTTCGTTCACACCAAAATCATCCCATGAAAAGGGTGAGAAAACCCTGATGGTTGGCTTTAGTCCAGCTGAGTTCCAAGCAGCTTTAGGCGCTTATTGAAAGCATCTAGATTCACGGATTCGGGTAGCTCCATTGATACATCAACCCAAGACCTAACCGGCATGATGCCATTCAGTGAGCTCAGGGCCCAGATGGGCAATTTGGCCAGGTCCCAAGGCTTGACGTTTTCTAGCTTCACCTCGAACCCCATCTGGGTGGCAATCGATAAGACCTCTTCGCGAGTAATTGAGGGAAGCCAATTGGTCTGATCATCGGAGGTGCAAAGCACATCGCCCCGCCACCAAACCAGAGCACTCAAAGCACCCTCAGCCACAAAACCTTTTGAGTTTGTGATCACCGCCTCATCGGCGCCATTCATGTTGGCGTGACGCCGGAGTTGTTGGCAAAGAGACAAATCAGGGCCTTTGACCGTTGGATTGGCTCTTGGGTCTGGCTCCGGATAAGTCCAGAGGGTTATGGAGTCCATGCGGGTAGGCGCTTCGCGAAGTCGAAGAAATAGTCGATGCTGCTGAGGTTGCTCAGCGTGGTATTCCATTCTTGGAAACCACCTACCTTCCTTAGGTAGGAGACGCTTAATCTCAGCGAAGAAACCCGGCAGAAGCTCCTGTTGGCTAGAGTCTTCGTGAAGAACCCAACCACTAAATCTTTTGAAGTGAGCATCGAGCGACCTAACTCGACCCTCGTCAACCAACCAGGAGTCGGCAACTCGCAGCTGGACTTCGGTTGAATACTCAAGCACTGGCTTTAGTTCGCCATTTTCTAGGCGATAGAAATCTCCTAGAACGCTCATAAAAAATCCTCCGGGTCGGCCTTGCTCTAATCTATAGATTACGAGTATTTGGATAGCCGTTTTCCCCAACCCTGATTAGGTGAACTACTTTGCGTCTTGAGCTGGAAAAGCTTCGTGGTTGGGTAAACCCAGCAGATGCTTTTCTCGCTATGCACTCCAAAGACCCAAATGCCTTCTGGCTTGATCGCTCTACTAATCCAGACGAACCAGTTTCGATAATTGGGTCTGCCGGATCAGTTATAAGAGCGGGAGATGACGCGCTGGCGCTCGCGAGAGATCACCTGCAAAGCCTGCTTGAGAGCGTCGAAGCTGTGCCTGAGATAGAAATTCCTTTTAGCTTTAGGCCAGGTCTGGTCGGATATCTCGGATATGAACTTGGCAACTCGAAAGCCGACCAGGTTCATCCAAAAAGCGAACTCATGATTGTCGATCGGGCCATGGTTTTTGATCACGCCAGTAAGCAGATGTACTTCATTGGATTATTTGAAACCAAAGATGAATTCATCAACTGGCACCGCGCCGCTTTGCTGAGATTAACCCTGGTGGGAGGAGAAGGGGCTTCCTTTATGCAAAACACCAGGGAACCAAAACTACTCTCCACAAAGCTCAGGCAACCTGAAGAAAGCTACCTTGAACTAATTGGCAAAGCAAAGAACTTTATCCAACAAGGCGATGTTTTTCAGCTTTGCCTAACCAACCACTTAGAAATGGAACTTGACGCAAATCCACTGAAAACTTTTCTCACGCTCCGCGATGCTAACCCTGCTCCATATGGCGGATACCTAAAGATTGGCGAAACCGAGATTGTTAGTTCATCACCCGAGCAGTTCCTAAAAGTTTCGGCTTCAGGAAAAGTCTCTTCAAAGCCGATAAAGGGTACAAGACCCAGGTCGCAAGATCCGATCGAAGATAAGTTGATTGCCGATGAGTTGGCGGGCAATGAAAAAGAGCGGGCTGAAAACCTAATGATTGTCGACCTAATGCGAAACGATTTGGGGCGGGTGTGTGAGCCGGATTCGGTCGCGGTGGAGAAGTTGTTCGAAGTAGAAAGCTACGCAACTGTCCACCAATTGGTTAGCACGGTCACCGGCTCGCTTTCCGAAGGTCAAAGCGCAACTAGTGCGCTAGAAGCATGTTTTCCTGGCGGTTCCATGACCGGTGCTCCCAAAATTAGGGCGGTCGAGATCCTTTCGGAGCTTGAGCAGCAGCCAAGGCACATTTACTCGGGAGCATTTGGGTTCTTAGGGTTTGACGGGTCGGCAGATTTTGGGATGACAATACGCACTCTTGTTTTCAAGGGCTCTTCAGCAACTCTTGGCGTAGGAGGAGGCATCACGATTGACTCCGACCCCAAGAGTGAGTTTGAAGAAACTATGCTCAAAGCTAAGGCACTGCTCAAGGCAATCGGAGGATAGTTCATGGAAGATCTAGCTCTACTGGTTAGTGGAATTGTCATCGGATTATTCATGCTGGGAATCGCAGCGGTTGTGCTAGCTGGCTTATCTCGCAAGAACAAAGTAAGTAAGTACTGGGCATTGGGCGCTGCCGTTGTCCTTAGCATCGTTGCCCTAATTGCCTGGCAGGGCTCGGACCGCCTAGCCCTTATCCCACTGAGTTGGGCGATTCTGGCAGGGGTCATTGCAATGTGGCCAAAAGCCAAGAAGTAAAGCAGCTCTAGTTGACTTGGTAACCTTGCCAAGAGAAAGATTGTTCGCCATCTAGGAGCATTACGTTGTCTACCGAGCCAGTCCAGTTTGACG
Organism: Actinomycetota bacterium; assembly: GCA_046046195.1. Lineage (GTDB taxonomy): Bacteria > Actinomycetota > Actinomycetes > Actinomycetales > Microbacteriaceae > Rhodoluna. Next base: position 85,503 of record JBJOKH010000043.1, read on the forward strand.
CTAAGGCGTTAGCCGACAAATGGCTACCGGTCTGGGATGAACTAAAGCCATTCGATTCTGGCAAGGCAAACGACCAAAGACCCAAGAAATACGTCTTGGACATGTTTCCTTATCCGTCCGGAGATCTACACATGGGGCATGCCGAGGCTTACGCCTTAGGGGATGTTATAGCCCGGTACTGGATCCAAAGAGGCTTCAACGTCATGCACCCTATCGGTTGGGACTCATTCGGACTTCCAGCCGAGAACGCTGCAATAAAAAGAGGATTAGATCCCAAGGGTTGGACCTACGACAACATCGCACAGCAGAAAGCTTCGATGCGAAGGTACGCCTGCAGTTTCGACTGGGATCGAGTTCTGATCACGTCTGATCCTGAGTACTACAAGTGGAACCAGTGGCTGTTCCTAGAGTTTTACAACAA
>JBJOKH010000050.1:0-11860 GCA_046046195.1 Actinomycetota bacterium
CCTGCAGGAAAACTGCTGGTCACAACTCAGCACGATCTAACAATCGAAGGTGTCCTAGAGCACGACCAGACCGCATGGATCAAGCTCTAACCTCGCATAAGGCCACCGCTTCATCGAAGTGGTGGCAATCGGGTGTGATCTATCAGATTTACCCCAGGTCATTTGCTGACGCCAACGGCGATGGCATTGGTGACCTAAAGGGCATCGAGCAAAGACTTCCTTCTCTTGCTTCCCTTGGCATTGATGCGGTTTGGCTTTCACCTTTCTATAGATCTCCTCAAAAAGATGCCGGCTACGACGTAGCCGACTACACCGATGTTGATCCACTCTTTGGAACCCTTGAAGACTTTGATCAGATGCTTAGCAAAGCGCACTCGCTTGGCATCAAGGTGATGATTGACCTGGTTCCCAACCACTGTTCAGATCAGCATGAGTGGTTCCAGAAGGCTCTAAAGGCTGAACCTAATTCACCAGAGCGAGAGTTTTTCCACTTCAAAGATGGCCTTGGGCCAAAGGGTGAATTGCCACCCAACAACTGGGTTTCAATGTTTGGAGGCCCTGCCTGGACCAGGGTCACCGAAAGCGATGGAACACCAGGTCAGTGGTATGTGCACCTATTTGATTCTTCTCAGCCCGATCTGAACTGGCGCAACGAAAAAGTTCAGGAGGCCTTCGAGGAAGTTTTGAAATTCTGGTTAGACCGCGGTGTTGACGGTTTCCGAGTCGACCAGCCGCACGCTATGGCAAAGGCAGAGGGATTACCTGATCACCCCTACGTGGAAGAAGCAGGCGCTGGCTTCATCGAGGGCAGGGAAAACCCCCCGATGTGGTTCCAGAAGGAAGTGCACCCGATCTTTAGGCGCTGGCGCAAGATTCTTGAAAGCTACCCGGGCGATCGGGCGATGTGCGGCGAGGCTTACGTTTACCCGCTGTCGTTGATGGCCAAGTGGGTAAGGCCTGATGAGTTTCATCAGACATTTAACTTCAGATTCCTAGATGCTGGGTGGGACGCCAAGAAACTCTTCGATGCGATCAACGAATCCTTCGAGGCTTTTGATGGCGTTGGCGCCCCATCGACCTGGGTACTAAACAATCATGACGTTATGCGCCACGCATCCCGCTTTGGCGGCGACTACGGCCGCACCACAGCATCCGATGGTGTTGGTCCAAATCAATCTCAGCCCGATAACGAACTGGGTTTGAAAATTGCCAAGGGTGCGACGCTTTTCATGCTTGGTCTACCTGGCGCTAGCTACATCTATCAGGGTGAAGAACTTGGCCTTCCTGAGCACACCACCTTGGAAGATAAGTTCCGTCAGGACCCAACTTTTTTCCGCACCGAAGGAAAAAGAGTTGGACGCGACGGTTGTCGCGTGCCACTTCCTTGGGACCAAAGTTCAGACTCCAGTGGATTTAGCGAAACAGGAAAGAATTGGCTTCCACAACCAGAAAGCTATCGATTACTGGCACGAGAATTACAAGAATCGGATCCGCAGTCAACTCTTGCGCTTTACAAAAACGCCCTGGATCTCAGAAAGCAGTTTAGCTTAGGTCACGGCTCTTTTGATTGGCTTGATACACACACTGGACCCGATTCACTTGGGTATCAAAATTCCGGCGTGAAAGTGATTTATAACTTCGGCAAACAGCCAATTGCTATCGACGAGGAAAAGGTGTTGATCTCAAGCCAGCCGCTAAAGAGCGGCCAGCTTGAAACCAACAGTTGCGCTTGGGTTAGGACTTAGCCTTTTTGTGATTTGGCCACCAGAAGTATTTTCCGGTGATGAATGCAAGGGATGGAACAATCACAGTTCTAACCAGCAAGGTGTCCAGAAGAACACCGATACCGACGATGATTCCAATCTGGTAGAGCGCGATAAGCGGTAGCACACCAAGAACTGCGAACACGGCAGCCAGCAAGATACCGGCGCTTGTGATCACACCACCTGTTGAAGCTAGGGCCTTGATCATGCCTTCCTTGAGTCCAAGCTTTTCGGATTCTTCCTTCGCACGAGTCACCAAGAAGATGTTGTAGTCGATACCCAGAGCTACCAGGAACAAGAAGCTGAATAGGAATACCGATAGGTCAAGAGCCGGCAAACCAAACACGTTCTCAAACAGCAGCCAAGCTGCACCGATAGCGGAGAAGAACGATGCCACAACAGTAAGTAGTAGCAAGATTGGCGCAACTAGCGAACGAAGCAGAATCACTAGAACTAGGAATACCAGTAGCAAGATCAGCGGAATAACTGTTAGCTGATCAGATGCGTAGGTGTCCTTTACGTCCAAACGCTGAGCATCTAATCCGCCGACCAGAGCATCTGCGCCATCGACCGCGTGAAGTTCTTCTCGAAGATCACGGATGATTGCGTAGGCCTCCTCGGACTGAGACTCGGCGTCCATCACGACGTCAATCTTTGTGATTTCAGAGTTAGAGTCACCGATGGTGACCTCTGCTACACCAGACACCGACTTGGCCGCAGCCGCAACTTCATCCTCGAAGCCCTTGTTCACAATCACGATTGCAGGCGAGGTTGCCCCTGCTGGGAAAGCCTCAGCCAATACGTTCTGACCAACGGCAGCCTCAGGTGCTACTCGGAACTGCTCGGTTGAAGAAAGGCCAACCTTAATGCCGGTGGCGCCAAAGCTCAAGATTGCAAGAATTACAAAACCTGCGATGGAAACAATTACTGGACGCTTGCTAACGCCACGACCAAGCTTTGCCCATAGTCCCTTGTCTGACTTGTTTACTCCACCGAACTTAGGAATAAACGGCCAGAACAATCCGCGACCAAACACCACGATTGCAGCAGGTAACACAACTAGCGCTGCGAACATCGCCATAACGATTCCACCTGCGACAACAAGACCCAGGGTTCTGTTTCCACCAAGCTCAGCAAAGAGCAGGGTGAGTAGAGCCAGTGCAACTGTTCCACCGGAGGCCAAAATTGCAGGGGTTACTCCACGAAGGGCCTTGTTCATCGCAACGTGGCGGTCTTCGTTCAGCAGAAGTTCTTCACGATAGCGGGCAATAAGGAGTAGTGCGTAGTTGGTTCCAGCACCGAACACCAGAACCGACAAGATTCCCGTAATCGATCCGTCGGCGGTGACACCAAGGAAGATTGTTGAAAGCTGAGGTGCGATCTGTGAGGCCATACCGTCGGCAACACCGATAACAATCAGTGGCACAAGCCAGAGCACAGGTGAGCGGTAAGTAATAAGTAGTAGCACGGCGACGATGATTACTGTTGCTAGCAACAGGGTGAAGTTAGCACCTGCAAAAACACCTGAGATGTCAACGACGAAACCTTCGGGTCCGGTGATGTAAACCTCAAGACCTGCCGGCATGCCTTCCTTGGCTGCCGCACGCATTTCTTCCATGCGATCTGCGCGGTCTGCTACCTCTTCAATTTCATCTAGTGGGACGGTAATTACTGCGGCCTTACCGTTTTCGGAAATCTGGGCTGGTGGCACAAAAGCCTGTCCATTTATTTCGCCCGAGGTGTAATCCAAGAACTTATCCCCTGCGCCATCGACGAAGGACTGGGTGGCTGGGTCAAAGGTTCCGGTGATCCATAGCTTCTGTTCTTCGGTTAGCTCAGTGTCAGACGAGTAGACGACAACGGCGGCGGTTCCGTCTGTACCAGGAAGATCTTCTAGAGCCTTGTTCACAAGAACCGTCTCGTTGTTGGCCGGCAGACCATCAGTAGGTGAGGTGTCAGACTTCGGGGCGCTTAGTGGACCGAATGCCAAGATGACAAAGATCAATCCAATAAGAAGTGTGACCCAAGAGGTCTTGCGGCCGGTGATGAATGAGGCGATTGCGTTCAAGGTGAATCCTTCTGAATTTAGGGACAAGCTTTATTGTGGCACCGAAGAAACGAAAAGACCCAGGGTTTTGCCCTGAGTCTTTTCTTGCCTCTGCCTAAGCCCTGTTGATTACTGACTTGAAGCGGGGCTTAGCCGCTCAAGAATCTTGACGTGGGAAGGTTCTAGCTCCTCTAGAGACCTAACCCCAAGCAATTTCATGGTGCGAATCATGTCAGTTCTAAGAATGCTTAGAGCTTTGTCAACGCCCTCTCTTCCTCCAGACATAAGTCCGTACAAGTACGCGCGACCAATCAAAGTGAACTTTGCGCCCTTTGCAATTGCGGCAATGATGTCTGCACCGTGCATGATTCCAGTGTCAACGTGAACCTCGGCATCCTTACCAATCGCCTTCACTGTTTCAGGCACCAGGTGGAATGGAATTGGTGCCCGATCTAGTTGGCGGCCGCCGTGATTAGAAAGCACAACAGCATCAGCTCCGGCCTTGACGGCTTGCTTTGCATCTTCAACATTTTGGATGCCCTTAACAACGAGCTTGCCCTTCCACTGCTCACGTATCCACTTCAAGTCCTCGAAGGTCACAGTCGGATCAAACATTTTGTCGAGCAGTTCCCCAACCGTGCCGTTCCAGCTGTCTAGAGACGCAAACTTGAGTGGGTCGGTAGTTAGAAAGTTAATCCACCATGCTGGCCTTGGAAGGGCATTCAATACAGTTCCAAGTGTGAGAGCTGGCGGAATTGTCATTCCATTGCGCTTATCTCTAAGCCTTGCTCCTGCAACTGGAACGTCCACAGTAAGCATGAGGGTGTCAAAGCCTGCCGCTGCAGCTCGCCCAACCAGCGCCATGCTTTTCTCTCGGTCTTTCCACATGTATAGCTGGAACCAATTCCTGCCATTCGGTGAGGCTTCGGCCACCTCTTCAATTGATCTGGTGCCCATGGTTGAAAGTGAGAAAGGAATTCCGGCGGCTTCCGCTGCTTGGCAGCCAGCAATTTCACCTTCGGTGTGCATCATTCGGGTAAAGCCAGTTGGAGCAATACCTACCGGCATGGAAACTTTCTTGCCCAAAACAGTTGATGAAAGATCTACATCCGAAACATCACGGAGCACGTTTGGTTGAAACTCAATGTCTTCAAAAGCCTGGCGAGCTCGAGCCAGAGATATTTCCTGATCGGCAGAACCGTCGGTGTAATCAAAAGGCGCTGTCGGGGTCCTTCGCTTTGCGATGTCTCGAAGATCGTAGATGGTGTGAGCTTCCTTTAGGCGACGCTCTGTTGCGTTCCAGGTCGGAGCCTTGAACTTCATCAGTTGAGCCAGATCCTTTGGATTAGGGATACGACGTTTGATTTTTCCCATTAGTTTTCTCCTCTGGATGATGGGCTGTAACTCTTTATTGAAAAATTCTTGGCTACCAATTCGCGTAAGTTCTCCAAGCTTCCCTGAATCACTCCTGCGGCTCTGGCTTGGACCAACAAGTTGCCAAGTGCCGTTGCCTCAACGGGACCTGCAAAAACCTCTAGGCCGCTCTCGTCAGCCAACAGCTGGTTCAGTAGCTCGTTCTGGCACCCTCCACCAACAACGTGAATTCGCTCTAGTTTGATCTGGGTTATGTTCTCTAGTTCGTGAATGACTTCGATGTACTTAGAAACCAGAGAGTCAATGACAGCCCTTACAACTTCAGCTTCCGAACTTGGAATTGTTTGACCAGATTCCCTGCAGGCTTCCATGATGCGGATTGACATGTCTCCAGGGGCAATAAATCTTGGGTCATTGACATCAATTACCGAGCCTTTTGGAATCTGCTTAGCCGCGTCGATTAGTTGCTCAATGTTGTGATTCTTACCGTTGTTTCGCCATTCCCTCACGCATTCCTGCAACAACCAAAGTCCAGTCACGTTTTTCAGGAACCTGATTCTTCCGTCGACGCCACCTTCGTTTGTGAAGTTAGCTTTTCTGGCAGCTTCGGTAAGAACCGGACGCTCAAGCTCTACCCCCAACAAGCTCCAGGTTCCGCTTGACAGGAAAAGTGAGTTTGGCTTTGTGCTGGGAACAGCAACAAATGCCGATGCGGTGTCGTGAGAACCTACGGTCACTACTTTTGTTTCTGCGTTGAGGCCAGTTGTTTCATGAACCTCGGATGTAATCGGGCCTAGGTAAGTGCCTTCGCTAACGATTTCCCCGAGCAAGGATTGTTCGATTCCAAGTTTGCTAATCAATTCGGTATTCCACGTTTTGGAAACAGGATTCAGTAAACCGGTAGTGGAAGCGTTGGTGCGCTCAGCGCGTTTTGATCCACAAAGCCAATAGTTAAACAGGTCAGGAATTAAAAGAGCCTTGTCGCTTTGATCAAGTAATTCGTTCTGCTCTGCGTGATCAACCGAAAGTTGGTAGAGAGTATTAAATGGAAGAAACTGAAGCCCGGATTGTTCGTAGAGGCTTTCCCGATCAATGATTTTTTCTACAGCTTCAACTCCACGTGAGTTTCTTTCATCGCGGTAGTGGTGCGGTCCTCGAGTTAGTTCGCCCTGATCGTCTAACAAACCGTAGTCCACCGCCCAGGAGTCAACGCCGATGCTTACGACATTGGAGTCCGCGAGTTTGCTCAAACCCTCCATTACGTTGCGCTTTAGAAGGTCGATGTCCCAGTAGAGTCCGTCACCGCGTTCGAATGGGCCATTTCCAAAGCGATGTACCTCTTCGTACTCAATTTTCTCGTTGGAAATCTTGCCCAGAATCACTCGGCCGCTAGAAGCACCTAAATCGACCGCGGCGAAAGCTGTTAGGGAAGACATGACCTACCTCAGGAAGGCCGCGGCGACGCCAGCATCGACCGGAATGTGAAGGCCGGTGGTGTGGCTTAGTTCACCTGAAGTTAGTGCGATAACCGCGTTAGCCACGTTCTCAGGCAATACTTCTCGCTTGAGCAGTGTGCGCTGCGCATAGAACTTGCCGAGGTCTTCTTCTTTCACACCATAGACCTTGGCCCTAGAAGCGCCCCAACCCTTAGCAAATATTCCTGATCCGCGAACAACACCGTCTGGGTTAATTCCATTGACGCGAATGCCGTGTTCTCCCAGTTCTGCAGCCAGCAGTCGAACCTGGTGTGCCTGATCGGCTTTAGTCGCTGAATACGCGATGTTGTTGGGCCCTGCAAAGACAGAGTTCTTGGAAGAGATGTAGATGATGTCTCCGCCGAGTTTCTGGTCGATAAGTATCTTGGCCGCTTCCCTTGATACTAGGAATGAGCCTCGAGCCATAACGTCGTGCTGCAGATCCCAGTCCTGCTGAGTTGTCTCGAGTAGTGGTTTTGATATAGAAAGGCCAGCGTTATTCACAATTAGGTCAAGTCCCCCAAATGCCAATACCGCTTCGTTCAGAGCTTTTTTGATTTTCTCTTCACTCGTGACATCGATGCTTACCGCTATTGCACTATCTGCACCCAGAGCTGCTGCGACTTCTTGAGCGGCCTTCAGGTTTAGGTCGGCAATTACTACGCAACCTCCCTCGGCAACAATTCGCTCGGCTATGGCCTTGCCAATACCGCTACCTGCTCCGGTCACGAAAGCTACTCGGGTAGCTAGGGGCTTCGGCTTTGGCATTCTCTGAAGTTTCGCTTCCTCAAGCGCCCAGTACTCGATGTTGAACTTTTCGGCGTCGCTGATTGGAGAGTAAGAGGAGATTGCCTCGGCACCGCGCATCACGTTGATGGCGTTGATGTAGAACTCACCGGCAACGCGTGCAGTTTGTTTATTTGCACCGAAGGAGAACATTCCAACTCCAGGAATCAAGACGATTGCCGGATCAGCTCCACGCATTGACGGTGAATTCTTTTTCGCATGCTTCTTGTAGTAGCTTGCGTAATCTTTTCGATACTGCTCGTGCAGGATAACTAGTCGAGCCTTTACCTTATCCAGGTCAGCATCTCCTGGAAGATCAAGGATCATGGGTTTGACTTTGGTGCGCAAGAAGTGATCTGGGCAGCTAGTGCCAAGGGCACCTAGTTTTGAAAGCTTGGCACTTCCCATGAATTCCAAGACGGCATCTGAGTCGTTGAAGTGACCAACCTGAGCTTTGTCGGTTGAGGCGAGGCCTCGAATGAAGCCTGCGAGCTCTGCAGCTCTGGATTGGCGGGCAGCAGGTTTGAGTGGTTGAAACTTGGCCACTTTCTCTCCGAATGGATTTTTTGCACCGTTCTTAGCGATGTATTTTTCCGCGGTGGTGATTATCTCCAGAGAGTTTGCTTCGGACTCTTTACTTGTCTTTCCCCACGCGGTTATTCCGTGGCCACCGAGAATGCAGCCGATGGCCTGGGGGTTTTCAGACTGCAGTTTTGCAATGTCTAGCCCTAATTGGAATCCCGGTCTTCTCCAGGGAACCCACAAGACTTTGTCGCCAAAAATTTTCTTAGTTATTGCCTTACCATCTTTTGAAGTTGCGATTGCTATTCCGCTGTCGGGGTGAAGGTGATCCACGTGGTTAACGTTGATCAGCGCATGCATCGCTGTATCGATTGACGGTGCTGCACCTCCACGGCCGTGAAGACAGTAATCGAACGCCTCTGCCATTTCATCTTCGCGTTCCACACCTGGGTAAATGTTTTTGAGACTGCGAATCCGTTCCACTTGCAAAACGGCGAGGCCTGATTCCTTCAATGTTCCGAGATCGCCACCGGAGCCCTTAACCCAAATTAGTTCGATGCTCTTTCCGGTTGCTGGGTCTTGTCCTAAACCTTTAGCCGAAGTGTTGCCACCTGCGTAATTTGTGTAGCGAGGATTACTTCCAAGTCGATTACTTCGATCTAGGAGTTCGTCTACCGGTTTCTTGCTCATTGGAATTAAGCTCCCCAGCCTGCTTGAGTTCCGCCAACGCGGGTTTCAGCGATGTGCTTGAGGTATCCAGACTTGTTGAAGGCGTCTACTGGGTCAGAGTTTAGACCCTTTGATTCACGCCACTTCGCCAACACTGGACGGACGTCTGTGTAGAAAGCGTCCATAAACAAGTCGTTGGCAGCCAGGACATCGCCTGCTTTCTGGGCCTTGTCCAGGCTGTCGCGGTCCACCAGAAGGGCACGTGCGGTCATAGCCTGAACGTTTATAACGCTTCGAATCTGACCTGGGATCTTGTCCTCGATGTTGTGGCACTGGTCGAGCATGAAAGCAACTCCAGACTTAGCTCCGTAGCCTCCGCCGCGAATTACCTCATACATAATCCTGAAAAGCTGGAATGGGTCTGCAGCCCCAACGATTAGATCGTCGTCAGCATAGAAGCGAGAGTTGAAATCAAATGATCCCAGCTTTCCAAGTCTTAGTAACTGCATGACTATGAATTCGATGTTGGTACCAGGCGCGTGGTGACCTGTGTCCAAGCAAACTACAGCGCGATCACCTAGGGCGTTTACCTGAGCTAGAGCGGTGCCCCAGTCAGGAACATCGGTGTGGTAAAAAGCTGGTTCGAAGAATTTGTATTCCAAAACCAGACGTTGATTCGCACCGATGCGTGCATAAATCTTTTCTAGCGAGTCGGCAAGGTTGTCCTGACGAGCTCTCAAATCGTCCTGACCTGGATAGTTGCTTCCGTCTGCTAGCCAAATCTTCAAATCCCTGGAACCGGTTTGGTTCATGACGTCGATGCAGTCGAAGTGGTGATCGATTGCTCGCTGGCGAACTTTGGGGTCGCGGTGAGCCAAGCTACCAAGCTTGTATTCCTCGTCTTGGAAGGTGTTGGAGTTGATAGTTCCCAAATCAACACCTAGATCGTTAGCGTGCTTCTTTAGCTCAACAAACGAGTCGACTTTGTCCCAGGGGTAGTGAAGTGCGACAGTTGGAGCAATACCGGAATACTTGTGGACCTGTGCGGCATCTTCGATTTTTTCGAATGGGTTGCGCGGAACACCAGCGGAGCTAAACACTCGAAAGCGAGTGCCTGAGTTACCAAATGCCCATGACGGAAGCTCGATGGCTTGATCGTCTAGTTGCTCGAAGAGCTCCTGATCAGTAATTTTGCCTGCCATTTGAATAAACCTGTCCTTGTTCTGGTGGAGCCTAATTCTTGCCAGATGTTGCTGGCCTTACGGTAAATGGAATACGTCTTCCAAAAGAAGAAAGCCTTCGTCTGGTCTACGGCCATTTAGAGACACGAAGAATTCCCCCATCATGGCTTGCCAGCGCGCGTTCACATCGGTCTTTGCCATTCCATCAAGAGCGGCCTGAAGATCCGGTGTTTCGAAGTAGCCAAAAAGCGAGGCATCACTTCGATCTAGATACAACGTGTAGTTGTGCCAGCCGGTTGCGGAGAGTGCAGCTTGCATTTCAGGCCAAACATTTTTGTGATGTTCGACGTACTCGTCCAGACGGCTGGCGTCTAGCTGGAGCCTAAAGCCGATTCGTTGCATCTGATCTCTCCTTCCTGCTGGGTTTTGAAATCCTGTGGTGGGTGTTGCCACCCACCACAGGACATTTCTTAAGTAGAACTACTTAACTGGAGGTTTTAGTAGATCTTCTTGAATGTTGCGATGTTCTTCTTGGTGAAGGTGAATGGGTCGCCCAAGAATGCGATTCCACCGGCAGTTACCTTGTAGGTCTTTGTGCCAGCCTGGAATGAACTTCCTACCTTGCCATTGAAGGTTCCGCTCTCAGCGCGAGCTGCAGCGTAAACAGCAACGTAACCTAGGTCGATTGGGTTCCATAGACCAACCTTCTCAGTGGTGCCGTCTTCGATGTAAGGAGCCATCTGGCTTGGAAGACCAAGACCGGTGACCTTAACCTTTGCGTTCTTTGCCTTCTTCTCGATAGCTGCAGCTAGAACTCCAACAGTGGTTGGAGAAATGATTCCGGCTACATCTGGGTACTGAGAAAGAATCGCAGCGAACTGAGCGGTTGACTTGGTTGCGTCGTCGTCACCGTAGAAGACTGACTTGTCAACGGTTCCGCCTACCCAAGACATGTTTGGGTACTTCTTGGTTAGGTATGGACCCATGGCTGCGATCCAAGCGTTCTGGTTAGCAGCGGTAGCTGCAGCAGAAAGAACAGCGATTGAGCCCTTCTTGCCTACTGCTTCTGCGATCCAGTCAACCTGTGCAGTACCAATGCGGTCTGACGCTGCAGGAAGAACTGAAACAACACGTGACTTCGAAGATGCTGCTGCAACGTCGGCGTCAGAGGTAACTACTGTGATTCCTCTTGCCTTTGCCTTGTTTAGCGCAGGCACAATTGCGTTCTGGTCAGCTGCTGAAATAACTAGTACGTCGTAGCGCTGCTGAATGATCTTGTTGATGAACTGAACCTGAGCAGGACCAGTCGCCTCAGTTGGACCAACGTAATCGCACTTTGCACCAATTTCCTTACAGGCCTTCTGAGCGCCCTTGTTCCAGGCGGTGAAGTAACCAATGTTTACTGCCTTTGGCATAATCGCGATCTTTAGACCGGTCTTGATGCCAGGAACTACTGCAGATGCAGGAGCCACAGTGGTTGCGACTAGAGCACCAACGATTGCTGCAGCTGCAACAACCTTTGCGAGTTTCTTTATCATTTCTTACTCTCCTTTGAGGGTGTTTTTATATTTTTGTAACAAATGCCGAATTGCGTCGACTTTGGTAAATCTCAATAGCCTTTGGAATAACTACTGAGATTAGGAGCAGAGCCCCGCTCACTACGAGCAAAGCATTGGCAGAAAAATCAATCAACTGAAGCACAGAGCGAATTGCTCCGAGCGACAGAACGGCGGCGAGTACTCCCCAAAGAGTTCCAACACCTCCGGCAATTGCTACTCCGCCAAATAGAACAGCAGCTATGACACTCAGTTCATATCCCACTGCTCCATCTGGTGATGCGCTGGCGAAACGAAGTGTGTAGACCACACCTGCAACGCCAGACATCAATCCAGTCACCGCGAACAAGCCAAGCTTCATTCGCGCAACTGGAATTCCACTAAATTTGGCCGCTTCTGGATTGATGCCAATGGCAAAGGTCCAGCGACCAATTCGGGTGTAGTGCAAAACAATCCAGGCAATGGCAGCAAGAATTGCCAATGGGAT
>JBJOKH010000016.1:0-4005 GCA_046046195.1 Actinomycetota bacterium
CCGCTGGTACCGGTGTTATCGCCGGTGGTCCAGTTCGTGCAGTTTTGGAGTGTGCTGGAATTCACGACGTGCTTTCAAAGTCACTCGGATCTTCAAACACCCTAAACATTGTTCACGCCACAGTTGCAGCACTGCGTCACCTCGAAGAGCCGTCCGCAGTTGCCAACCGTCGTGGTTTGTCGATGGAGGAAGTTGTTCCTGCAGGACTACTTCGCGAGCAAAGAAAGGCTGTTTCGTAAATGGCTGCCCGTCTAAAAGTCACCCAGGTCAAGTCAAAGATCGGTGGAAGACCTAACCAGGTCGACACCCTTCGCTCACTTGGACTGAAGCGAATTGGCGACATTGTCGTCAAGGAGGATTCACCGGTAGTACGCGGCATGGTTAAGACCGTTGCCCACCTAGTAGTAGTCGAGGAGATCAACTAATGGCTGAAGAGAAGAAGCCAGCAGAAAAGCCAGCAGCTAAGAAGCCTGCTGCTGCAAAGCCTGCTGCTGAGAAGAAGCCTGCCGCCAAGACTGCTGCAAAGCCTGCTGCCGAGAAGGCAGCCAAGACTGCAGAGCTAGCAACTGAGAAGCCAGCTGCTCCAAAGGCCGAGAAGGTTGAGAAGGTTGTAAAGCTAGAGCGTCAGGCTAAGTCAAAGAAGAAGAAGGCAGCGCCTGCTGAAAAGTCTCCGATCTTGAAGCTGCACCACTTGCGTCCAGCTCCTGGTTCAAAGAAGGACCGCATTCGTGTTGGTCGTGGTGAAGCGTCTAAGGGTAAGACCTCAGGTCGTGGAACTAAGGGAACCAAGGCTAGATACCAGGTTCGTCCAGGCTTCGAAGGTGGTGGTGTTCGTCTAGTAATGAGAACCCCGAAGCTTCGTGGTTTCAAGAACCCATTCCGCATTGAGTACCAGGTTGTAAACCTAGACAAGCTAGTAGAGCACTTCCCGCAAGGTGGAGCTGTCACAGTGAACGACCTTGTAAACAAGGGTCTTGTTCGCAGGAACGAGCCTGTGAAGGTTCTGGGCACTGGAGACATCTCAGTTAAGCTGGATGTAAAGGTTGACAAGGTCTCCGGGCAGGCAAAATCAAAGATTTTGGCTGCTGGCGGCTCCGTTAGCAACTAGCAAATAGGCAATTAGCCAGGAGGCCTCAAGTTGATTAATGCCGTGATTCGTGCGTTCCGCACCCCGGATCTAAGACGAAAGCTATTTTTCACACTTGCTATCGTTGCCGTTTTCCGCTTGGGCTCTTTCATCCCCGCTCCTTACGTTGACTATGGCAACGTGCAGCAGTGTTTGGCACAAACCAACAACACTTCCGGTTTGTATGAGCTAGTTAACCTATTCTCCGGTGGAGCACTGCTTCAGCTATCGATCTTTGCCCTTGGAATCATGCCTTACATCACGGCATCGATCATCACCCAGCTGCTTCGCGTTGTTATTCCTCGCTTCGAGGCTCTGCACAAAGAAGGTCAGTCTGGTCAGGCAGTTTTGACCCAGTACACCCGCTACCTAACTATTGCTCTTGGTCTTCTTCAGTCAACTACCTTGATTGCAGTTGCCCGCCAGGGAGCCCTGTTCGGAGCTGACTGTGTGCTTCCGATTCTGACCGACTCCTCTCCTCTTGCCATCACCATGATGGTTATCACCATGACCGCCGGTACCGGTTTGATCATGTGGATGGGTGAGCTCATCACCGAGCGCGGTGTTGGAAACGGAATGTCGCTTCTGATTTTTGCCTCGATTGCATCCTCTTTCCCATCCTCGCTATTGGCAATCGCCGAGACTCGTTCAATTGAGACTTTGTTGGTTGTAATCGTGGTTGGTGTTGGAATCGTTGGTTTGGTTGTTCTAGTTGAGCAGTCACAAAGACGTGTTCCAGTTCAGTACGCAAAGCGCATGGTTGGAAGAAGAACCTACGGTGGCCAGGCTACCTACATCCCAATTAAGGTAAACATGGCTGGTGTTATCCCGGTTATCTTCGCCTCGAGCTTGCTATACCTTCCAGCTCTAATTGCTCAGTTCAACCAGCCAGATGCTGAGGGAAGAGTAGATCCATGGGTTCAGTGGGTTTCTAATTATTTGACCCAGGGTGACCACCCGCTATACATGGCGCTTTACTTCTTGCTAATCATCGGTTTCACATACTTCTATGTTGCGATTACCTTCAACCCTGAAGAAGTTTCAGACAACATGAAGAAGTACGGTGGATTCATTCCGGGTATCCGCGCAGGCCGCCCAACCACAGAGTTCCTCGAGTACGTTCTTTCTCGAGTCACCTTCCCAGGTTCGATTTACCTAGGTCTAATCGCATTGATTCCACTTGTTGCCTTCTCGCTAGTTGGCGCAAACCAGAACTTCCCGTTCGGTGGAACCTCGATTCTGATCATCGTTGGTGTTGGACTTGAGACCGTGAAGCAGATCAGCGCTCAGATGCAACAGCGCAACTACGACGGCCTACTGAAGTGATGAAGCTTCTCTTGATTGGCCCACCTGGGGCCGGCAAGGGAACTCAGGCTTCAAAACTTTCAGAAGTCTTTGGTATCCCAGCAATTTCAACAGGGGATATCTTTCGCGCCAACGTCAAAAACGAAACCCCGCTCGGTCTTGAGGCCAAGTCATACATGGACCGTGGAGCATACGTTCCAGATGAGCTAACCAACAAGCTGGTTCGCGACAGACTGCAAAACCCAGACTGCCTAAACGGATTTTTACTCGATGGCTACCCAAGAACCGCCGACCAAGTTGACGAGCTAGATTCAATTCTTGATGAGACCAATTCATCACTGGATGCAGTGATTCAGCTAACCGCAGACACCGACGAAGTTGTAAAGCGCCTTGCCAAGCGCGCCATTGAGCAGGGAAGATCCGACGACACCGAAGACGTGATCAGAAACCGCATGGCGGTATACGAAGAGCAAACCGCCCCGCTAATTAGCATGTATGCAGCTCGCGGATCATTGATCATGGTTGATGGACTTGGTGAAATCGACCAGGTGACCGCAAGAATCATCGAAGCGCTAAACGCCAAGAACCAGCACTAGAGCTTCAAGCAAAATGTCCCGCGCTGACTTCGAACTAAAAACCCCTGAGCAATTCATCGCCATGCGCAAAGCTGGCCTGATTACAGCCAAGGCACTGGAAGCTGTGAAGAACGCCTGCGTTGCCGGGGTTTCAACCCTTGAGCTGGACCGCATAGCCAACCAAACAATTGAGTCTTTCGGAGCTCACTCAAACTTTCAACTGGTCGCAGGCTATAACCACACCATTTGCGCATCGGTCAATCACGAAGTGGTGCACGGCATTCCAGCAGAAGCCAGAATCCTGCAAGCGGGCGACATTCTCTCGGTTGACTGCGGAGCAGAAATCGATGGCTGGAATGGCGATAGCGCGATCACCATCGTGGTTCCAAATGCCGATGGGTCACTTCCTGAAACCGACAAGGTAAAGGCCAGACTTGAACTTTCCAGAGTCACCGAAGGTTCCCTTTGGGCAGGGATCGCTGCTTTAGCTAAGGCCGAGCGGTTGGGCGAAGTCGGCGCCGCGGTCGAGGACTATATAGAGGCCCAGGGTAGATACGGAATCTTGGAGGATTACGTGGGCCATGGAATTGGGCGCAGCATGCACGAAGAGCCGCCGGTTTATAACTTCCGGACCGATTTACTAGGACCCAAGGTCACCCCGGGTTTGGCGCTGGCAATTGAGCCGATGGTGACGGCGGGATCGAACAAAACCAAGGTTTTGGCCGATGGCTGGACCGTGGTTAGCAAGGACTCCTCGGATGCCTCCCATTGGGAGCACTCGGTGGCAGTCACAGAGTCCGGGGTCTGGGTCTTGACCAGCCCAGATGGCGGAAAAGCAAGGCTGGAAGCGCTCGGGGTGCCCTTCGGGGGCCTTTCGGCCTAGAAATTAAATTTCCATTTCGGCGTGTTTTCGCCTAAGCTGGACTTTTGGCCCTAAAGGCAAAATCCCTTTTTCGGATTGGTTTTTTGGTGCCTAAAAGACAAGAAGATAAGTGAGGC
>JBJOKH010000025.1:0-5809 GCA_046046195.1 Actinomycetota bacterium
CTCTTGGTCAGATATCGAGCCCCAGGCGGGAGCTTGAGTTCGCCCGCTTTGGAAAGTCGATAGTCAAGATAACTGGTCAGAAAAACGATCCCGAGATTGGGCTTTCGCTCACGCAGCGCATGTGCAACGTCAACGCCGGTTGGACCAATCCCCAGATCAATGTCGAGCAGGGCACAGTTTGGATCAAAGGTCTTGACTTGAGCCATTGCCGAACTTGCACCGGGGGATGCGGCAACTTCAAAAGAAGCGGCAGTTAGAACCCCTTCAATCAAGGAGCGCGAAAAGGCGTCATCCTCAACAATCAGAACCCTGGCTAGCCCCATGGCTCAAGTATTCTCCCTACACCAATTCGTTGCCAACTTACGTGGGGGAAACCCCCTCCAACCGAGCAATGACCAAGACAAAAACCTAACTTGAGGGTATGCGTCGAAGCAGAATTCTCATCGCAGCGCTGCTATTTAGCCTTTTTCCTGGCGCAGTCCCGGCGGTTGCTGCGCCCCTTAGCGGTGACTATTTGCTCACCTCCTTGGAAATAGGTAGCACCTCACTAATGACGAGGCAAGGTGGGGCCTTCGATTCTTATGCCACTGAGTACGTCTATAACATCCCGTCTGCCGATTTCACATCAATCACACTGGAGTGGACCAATCCCGCTGGAGCGGATGTCGACATTGAGCTAAATAGTGATGGGGTTGTTCGATTTTGGAACAACCAAGCGCAGTCAAGTCTCGAAATAGAAGACCAGGACTTTTGCACTGCTTTCCTGGTAAACGGCGACTGTCCTGCAGGGAGCCAAGCACCTTTAAGTGAGATATTAATCACGGTGACAAGTGAGGACGAAGAGAACGCGATTGTCTATCGAATCAAAGTAGTCAGACCGGTAGCGTCCGACTTAATAAACTTTTCTTTTTGGCCACGTCCACCTCTAATGGGAGAACAAACAATCGACGGGGGGCTGCCCCCTCAAACAATTTCTTCTCTTCGCGGCTATGTTCAAGTGCCAGACGCTGGCACCCTTTTCAAGTTCAATTATGCATTTGGTGGTTGGCAAGATATCGATGACGAAACCAAGGTCTATAAACCGGGTGAGTTTATTCTGTTGGATAGAAGCATCACGGCGAGAGCACTTTGGATTTCGGATGTCCCAGGACTCAGCCTCTCTGTCGAAGGCGAAGACCCGATTGAAGTAGACAATTCTTCGGAAAGTACCCTTTATTCAGTCTTCGATTTAGACGACCCAACCAAGATCAACTTCGCCATAACCAGTGATTCTCGTTTTCAGGTTGGTCTCTATACCTATCCACCAACGGTTGACATACCCAATGGCATCCGTATCGACGGTGTCGATAGCTCCACTTCAGCCCGAAGATTCTTGAATACAAACGAGTCTTGTCACGACGCATTAGATGTTGACTGTTCAAATTTGTTCCGGCTTGAGATCGTTGCCTATAGCCCCTCGCAGCAACAGCCAGCCAAAACAGTCAACGTCATTCTGCTCAGGCGCTACGCCCCTGGCGCCCAACCTAGCTTTCGGATTGATTGGACTGAAGAAGAAAGGACTGACACCCCTGTCTCGCAAGGTTGGCAGCAGCTGCCACTTTATGCACCTGATGAGTTCTCCCCAAGCCCTGTCCATCTTCTGACGGGGTTCACAAAAACTATAGGTGACGTCGTTACGGAATACGAACCTGGTGAATTCGTACCGATACTCACAGACCAAACGTTTGAACCCGTTTTCACTGAGGTCGATATAACGCCAAGCGTGAATCTGTTCGGCTATCAACTGACATTTGACTTCTGCGCTAATCCTGCACTCAACCTGGAATTCTGCCTATCTGTCAATGGGCAGCTTTATGAGCCAGCTGACTCTAGTTTCTACATCACCCTGCCCCTGGTCCAACCCCTTTCGGAACTTGCTGATCATCGACAAAACCTAGAAGTCACTTGGGAAAGTTGGCCCGATGGTGACCCTTTTATCACCGAGAGCAACTTATTCTCCATGGACTTCAGGCGAGAATTCTGGTTTATGGAGGAACCAGTGGTGAATGAAAACAATCAACTCACCGATGAAGAACTCTGTACTGATGGAGATTGCCAAGAAGCATTTGTGCTTGAGCTTGAGAACCTTACATTTGACAACATTGCTTTCAACTACGACGTCTTTTTTATTCTCAACAGCAATCCAGCGCAGCAAGTCACCATTAATTTTGCGAATGACGCAACCGCAGCCCCCTTTAACACTGTGACCCAGACACGGGGCTGGGTGGCGCTACCCTCTCTCAACGCGCGGACAAAGCCGGATCACATCGCCACGGTCTGGACTTCACTAAGGAGCTGGGAAGACCTTGAGTACGTGAGTCGGTATCCAATTCTTGAAAACGACACTGTCTATCCATCCTGGCAAGAGCTGTTTCAGGTTCGCTTTTTCAATGGCAATGACACCATTGAAACCGATGAATTTGTCGGCAGTAAAGTGCTTGATGAATATGATCTAGACATTCCTGAGTCTCCTCATGAGTTCTTGGGATGGGCCCTCACCCCAACCGGAGAAGTTGTTGAACCTGACTTCCTGATTGAAGCGGACGCGGATTTTTATGCCCAATGGGATATTCCAATCCCTGCCCCTAATCCTCCTAACAACAACCCTCCTGCTCCTGAGTCTCCGGTTTCGCCAGTGACCCCGACACCCCAACCACCGGTTGTTGTGCCGGACACCCCAAAACCCACCACCACCGTTCTGATCAGCCGAATTAACGGTCTGACCAGCGTCGTTACTGCGGTGCCAGCGAAATATGTGAACAAGCCTGCGCGCATTGAAGTCAGACGAGTAGTCGGAGGAAAGGTCCGCTACTACCTAGTCGGCAGAGCCTGGTCACATTTCAACAAAGCAACCCAAGACAAAACCAAAGCTCAAATGATATTTAGCTTCAAACTCGAACTGAAACCAACCGATGTTTTTCGGGTGAAGGTGAGTGGCATCCAGGTGATCAGGTCCACAGGGGATGGCAAACCTGCCTGGAAATAAAAAGAACCCCAGGTTTCCCTGGGGTTCTTTTCTTTGAACTAATTAGTCCTTGAACTCGCTACGTGCGAACTCCTTGTCGTCTTCCGCGCTCTTGATGCGAGCGATCGAGAAGATGACTAGACCGAATAGACACTTCGCCAGAATGTCGGCGATGGTGTAACCGGTCTCACGCAGTACGAAGCCAGCCTCGTCGAAGCCGGTTGCGTTCATGTTCGCGATGAAGGCGATTGGGTAAACACCCCAGGTTGCTAGTAGCAACAGGCGTAGTTCCTTGATCCTTCTTACAACTGCCTCGCTCTGACGCTCGAGGGACTTACCCAACTCGATGAATAGAACGTAGAGGATGTAGAGGAATGGGATGGTTGATAGCAGACCCCAGACCGGTGGAGTGATACCCCATAGGTCAATGCGAGCGTCTCCCGGGTAACCAAGAGCGATCATGGCTGCAGCTGCTGGTACTAGACGGAACAGCATCGAGCGCTGTGCTTCACGAGCTAGCGCTAGAACTGCAACGGTCTCAACCAGTAGTAGTGGAACGGTTAGGAACCAGTCAACGTAGCGGTAGCCAACGTTGTAAGTAGCTCCTTCAATTGCGCCTGGTCCGAATGCGTGGACAAAGCTGTCGAACATTCGGAAGTAGTGGTAAGCAGCGATCGCGGTAACAGTTGCGGAAACCATAACTGCAATGCGGTAGCGAGGTAGTACTCGCTCGCGTGCTACCAGGAGGAAGGTTGTAGTGAACAACATGCTCGCAATTCCAAGCGAGAGCATGTTGAAGACTACGGAATAACCGGCTTCACTCATTTATATTTCTTTCCTTTCGGCCTAATTAGGCGTGGGCCGAGCCGATTGGAGTTCTAAGAGGTCTTCTTAGCCCCGTTGCTCGACCTACGTCTATTCCAAACCTAGCCACAAACTGAGAAAATCCTGAGATTGGTAACGTTTTTATAACGGGCTAGTAGCCAAACTCCATAACTAGGCCCTGAAACTCGGCCTTTTTGCCGGTAAAAAAGAAACGAACCAGCTGGGGTCCTTGATTCGTCAAGACAATGTCGCCCCGCATTGCCTCAACAAAAGCCCCGTCCTGGGTCCGAAGCTGCGCCCAGAACTCCCGCTCGCCATAGAGCCGTCCTCGGTTTATCACCTGGACAAACACCTCGGTTCCAAACTCTCCCTCTTCAAGCAGGGGTGGCGAAACTATCTCTAGTCCCAAGGTGTCCAAATAGCCGCAGGCAGAGAGCTCGCAGTAGGTGACAGCCTTGGTATCAAGCGGAGGGATCAAACTGTTCTCCTCCTGCACCTGCTGGATAGCGGGGTATATAAGAAGAATAGAAATCAGAAGCCCTGAAATCATGCTCAGCCTCATGCCGGAGGTGGTGATGAGCCAGGGTCTTTTCACTCATCAATCATGGCCTAATTTCCCCAAAGAAAACCAATAGCCTTATCCCGTGCCGAAAAATCTTGTTATTCACCCAGCAGTTGAGAAAGCCCTCAAAAAGGGCAAACCTGTGGTTGCACTGGAATCCACCATCATCTCGCACGGATTACCAAGACCAAGAAACTTCCAAGCCGCTAAAGACTTTGAGCAGATCCTGCTCGATAAAGATGTAACCCCCGCCACCATCGCAGTTATAAACGGCGTGCCAACGGTAGGGCTAACAGAGGAAGAACTTTCCCTGATTGCCAACCAAGACATTCCAAAAGCATCAGTCAGAGATTTGGCAATCCTCTCTGCCAAGAAGATTTCTGGTGCCACAACCGTGGCCGCCACCGCACACATTGCAGCCAGGGCTGGTGTCCAAGTTTTTGCAACCGGTGGCCTGGGCGGTGTTCACAGAGGAGCGGTCGAAACCTTTGATGAGTCAGCAGACATCACCACTCTCGCCTCAACACCAATTGCAGTCGTAGCTGCTGGAGTGAAGAGCGTTTTGGACATAGGTGCAACGCTGGAGCGACTAGAGACCCTCAGCATCTCAGTGGTTGGCTACAAAACCAAAATCTTTCCAAGCTTCTGGCTACCAGAATCTGATTTCACAATTGACTGGCAAGCAGACTCTGCCGAAGAAATTGCCCAGATCATCAAGTCTCAAAGAAAACAAAAAACCCAATCAGCACTGGTGGTTGCTAACCCGATTCCAAGTGATAAAGCTTGGGACAAGCAAGAGCATGACCGAGTATTAGCAAAAGCTTTTCAAGCAGCTGATGACGCAGGAGTCAGAGGCAAGGCGGTAACACCGTTTCTATTGCAATACATCGTCGAGGCCTCTGGTGGCAGATCACTTGAGGTAAACCTAGAGCTTGCTAAGAACAATGTGTCTCTAGCTGCCGACATCGCCAAGGCACTTTCTTGAAAAAGGTGGTTGTAATAGGTGATGTCATTCAAGACATCATTGTGATTACTCAGAGCCAAACCAAAACCAACACCGACAATCGCTCGCAAATCCACACCACCCCAGGTGGATCAGGAGCAAACTTCGCAGTCTGGCTGGCATCACTTGGTGTCGAGACAGAACTGGTGGCAAGAGTTGGAGAATCAGACAAAGAGCAACTGGAGCAGCACTTCAGGTCTTCCCACCTAACCCCCAACCTGCAAGCAGATCAGGAGCTAGAGACCGGAAAGATAGTGATCTTGGTGGAGGGGAACAATCGAACCTTTTACACCGATCGAGCAGCCAATACCAAGCTAGACCTAACGGGCATTGATTTCTCAGCAGCTTCGCTTCTTTATCTCTCTGGCTACTCGGTTGTAACGCTGGGAGTTGAAAAAACCCAGCAGCTAATCCA
>JBJOKH010000027.1:0-18427 GCA_046046195.1 Actinomycetota bacterium
GAATACTCGATTACCGGGGCCCTGATCTTGTTGACGATTTATCTGGTCTCTATCAAGTCCAAGGAAGTTCGCATCATGGGAACTTTCGTGGTTGGGTTTGTGCTGTTGGTTTTGGGAACTGCAGTTTCGGTGTTCTATGTTCAGGTGGCATCTTTGATGCCGGCTCTTCAGAGCTACTGGCTAGTGATTCACGTCATGGTTGCTCTTCTTGCAACTGGGTTCTTTAGCCTCGCTGCGGCGTTGTCTGCGGCTTATCTATTGAAGACCGCAAACTGGGTCGAGAAGGCAAAGACACCAAGAACCAAAAACTTCAAGAAGATCATGGGTATTTTCCCTGCCAAAGAAACTCTCGAGCGGTTGGCATACCGGTTCAACATCATCGGCTTCATCCTTTGGAGCTTTACTCTTATTGCCGGTGCGATTTGGGCAGAGCGTGCTTGGCACCGCTACTGGGGTTGGGACACCAAAGAAGTTTGGACCTTCATCATCTGGACAATCTATGCAGGCTACCTACACGCCAACGCAACTAGAGGTTGGACCGGTAAACGTGCCGTTTGGTTAGGGTTAATTGGATTCGCAGCAGTTGTGTTTAACTTCACAATCGTAAACATGTTCTTCAAGGGACTACACGTTTACTCAGGTTTATAAATCAAGCCTCTAAACCAATAAGCCTTCCGCAGCGCTCAAGCCTTGCAATCCAAAAGTCGTATCTGTGATCTTCGGCTCTAAATGTTTCTAGCGAAGCCGTGTTTAGCTCAGGTCGTCTTACTTCCAGCACGCCATCTTCTGGTTTCAGAGAATCTCTGACCAGGTCCCCAGCGAAGAGATTCATGGTTCCAAGACCGGCGTCAAATTCCAAAGTTTCTATAGTTGCCGCGAAGTGAAGCTCGGCTGAAAGACCAATCGATGACTGCATCGCACTGGATGGAACAACAGAGAGCTTCGATGCGGCTGCAATTTCTAGGGCAGGCAGTACTCCTCCAAGTGGAGCACTCTTTAGCACCAAGATATCTGCAGCACCGGCTAACTCAACCGCCAACGGGTCTGAAGATTTTCTAACTGACTCGTCAGCTGCAATAACCGTTGCAAAGCCCTCCTTGGCTAGTTCTACCTTTAGCTCGGCAAGTTCTGCAATTGTTGCTACCGGCTGCTCAAAATATTCAAGCTCGATACCCTCATGGCTTAGTTTGTGAAGCAGCTCAAGGGCCTGCGGAATCTCAAATCCACCGTTGGCATCAAGGCGCAGCTTGGCATCTGGATAAAGCCTTTGCACCTCAAGAATTCTTGCCAGATCAAGAGCAAGGCCCTGACCCTTCTCGGCGACCTTGATTTTTAAGGTTTTGAATTTGCCGGCCCTGGTCAAGATTTTTGCTACTTCTTCTTGGGGCACAGCAGGCAAGATGGCGTTTACAAAAATGCTGGTTCGTTTAGGTTTTGGAAGCTCGGCAAATCCCCACTCGATTGCAGCAGCGAGCCAGCTGGCTGCCTCGTCGTCGGAATACTCCGGAAACGCAGCCCACTCGCTCCAACCGTTGGGGCCTTCGAACAAAAGCAGCTCGCGCTCAGAAATTCCTCGGAAGTTCGTTCTCAGCGGAACGCTAACTACGCGGGCAGAGCCAAGCAGGGCTGAAAGGGATGCGTTCACATTGTTAGTCTAAGAGCATGGTAAATCCAGTTTCTGAGCTTTTCGACGCTGCTATCTGGCAGCAAGTTGCAGGCTTTGAGCACCAAACCGACATCACCTATCACCAGCATGTGTCCTTGGGTGTTGTTCGAATTGCCTTCAATCGCCCCGAGGTTAGAAACGCGTTTAGACCAAAGACTGTTGACGAGCTTGCGGCGTCTCTAGAGCACGCCAAGAACAATTCCAAGGTCGGAGTTGTGCTCCTTACTGGAAATGGACCGTCACCAAAGGATGGTGGCTGGGCATTTTCTAGCGGTGGCGATCAGAGAGTTCGCGGCAAAGACGGATACAAATACGCCGACGACGACAACCAGCAAGACCCGGCTAAGTCAGGTCGACTTCATATTCTTGAAGTCCAAAGACTCATTCGCTTTATGCCAAAGGTTGTAATTGCCCTGGTTCCAGGATGGGCAGCAGGCGGCGGACACTCACTAAACGTGGTTTGCGATCTCTCGATTGCAAGCATCGAGCACGCTAAATTCAAGCAGACCGACGCCGACGTTGGTTCATTTGATGCAGGTTACGGAAGTGCTTACCTAGCCCGCCAGGTTGGCCAGAAGTTTGCCCGCGAAATCTTCTTCCTGGGTCAGGAGTACAGTGCGCAGCGCGCTGTTGAAATGGGTGTAGTCAACAAGGCCGTCAAGCACCAGGACCTTGAGAAAACAGGTGTTGAATGGGCAACCGAGATCATGTCCAAGTCACCAACATCCATTCGGATGCTCAAGTATGCGATGAACGCCATCGACGACGGTCTGGTTGGGCAGCAGCTGTTTGCCGGAGAAGCAACCCGCCTTGCCTACGCCTCGGATGAAGCAGCCGAAGGCCGCGATGCATTCTTAGAAAAGCGCGAACCAAACTGGGCGCCATACCCCTGGCACTTCTAAACAGCGATGAGTAAACCGCTTGCGGTTGTTCCCGCCAACGACACAGTTGCTGCCCTCATTTTCATGACCGAGGTTATCTCCGGCACCAAAGCAATGTTTGTTTCACCTGCGGTTGTAAATGGCAATCAACCAAAATTTGATCCAGTTCCTGAAACCGTTGCAGACAATATCGCCCTAATTGTTGAAAGCTCAGGTTCTACTGGAGCACCAAAAATAATTTCAATTTCGACCAGCGCGCTGCTGCACGCAGCCTCTGCCGGTCAAGAACGCCTAGGTCCGTTAGGTCAGTGGTTATTGGCGCTACCGATTAACTTCATCGCGGGGCAGCAGGTTCTAGTTCGCTCGCTGCTGGCCGATGTTCAACCAGTAATCATGAATACCGCTGTGCCCTTCACCCCAGAGGCATTTCTTAGATCGGCGATGTTGATGACCCACGAGAACAAATACACTTCGCTAGTTCCTGCTCAACTTGCCAAACTTGTCGTTAGCGCCGAGCAAGACAAGGTGTTGCTTTCGGCCCTTCGAGGCTTTAGGGCAATTTTGGTTGGCGGTCAATCAACCCCTGACGAACTTCGCAACAAGGCACTGGATTTGGGCATCAAGGTAGTTGTTAGCTACGGAATGACCGAAACGGCAGGCGGCTGCGTTTTTGACGGCATTCCCCTCGAAGGAGTGAGGCTGAAAATCGCTCCTGATTCCAGACTTCTCATCTCTGGAAAAACTATGGCCGAAGACCAGGACGATTGGATATTCACCAACGATCTAGCAGAGCTCACACCAAGTGGAAAACTAAACATCATCGGACGAGCGGACCGAGTAATCATCTCGGGTGGAATCAAGGTGGCCCTTGAAAGAGTTGAGTACTTAGGTTCTGAGCTCCCAGGGGTAGAAGAAATTGCAGCTGTTTCACTGCAGGATGAAACTTGGGGAGAGCGGGTTGGAATTGCTTATGTTGGATCTCCTGAGGTAGCAGACGACATCGCAAATCAACTAGCGCATTTACTAGGTCCAGCAGGAAAACCAATTCGAGTTCTTCGAGTCGATAAACTACCAAAGCTTCACACCGGCAAAACAGACAACCGCCTGGTTGCACAACTTTTTGGTCAGGAGTAATTGAAGTGAAATCAAAAAAGCTAAAGCTTTGGGTCGAGGGGGCAAGACTTCGCACTCTGCCTCTTGCAATTGCGCCGGCAGCAATTGGAGCTGGAGCCGCCGACTCGGTTCAAGCTTTTGATCTGACTCTTTCACTATTGGCTCTGGCAGTTGCTTTGTTTCTACAAATTGGAGTCAACTACGCTAACGATTACTCGGATGGCATTCGTGGCACCGATGACTACCGAGTTGGTCCGCTAAGACTTACCGGATCAAAGTCGGTAAAGCCAGAGGCTGTAAAGCTTGCGGCCTTTGCGTTTTTTGGTCTGGCGGCCCTGTCGGGGCTCGCAATTGTTTTCCTAACCGGAATGTATTGGTTGATCGCAGTTGGTGCTGCGGCAATTGTTGCAGCCTGGTTTTATACCGGAGGAAAGAGCCCTTACGGCTACGCAGGTCTTGGCGAGCTCGCGGTGTTTGTTTTCTTTGGACTGGTTGCAACCATCGGCACTACTTTTATCCAAGTTGGTTTCATCGAGTTCAACTCCGTGCTGGGAGCAATCGCGGCCGGGATGTTTGCCTCTGCGGTATTGATGGTGAACAACATCCGGGATATCGAAACCGACAAGCTAGCTTCCAAAAAGACCCTTGCCGTCATCTTGGGCAAGAAAGCCGCCACATTCTTGTTCCTTTTGATGATTTGGCTACCGTTTGTAATCCTGGCGTTTTTTGTGCTGTTGTATCCGGCGACAATGCTGGGCTTCTTAACCTTGCTCCTTGTTATTCCGGCAACGGTTATTGTCTTGACGGCCAAAACCGCTAAGGAATTGATTTTGGTTTTGAAGCTAACTAGCTTTGCGGCATTGGCTTACGCACTAAGCCTTGCTGCAGGGCTATTTATTGTCTTCTTTTGAGTCCAGGATCGAGTTCTCGACGTCGGCATCTTTGTCTGGGACACCTGAGAACTTGTCCCGGTTGTTTCTCTTATAGATCTCAATGGATAGAGCGTCGCGCTGCTTCTGAAGGAAAACCAGTGACACCGCCAAGGCCAGGACTCCGGCAATCACGGCTGAGTAGATGCCATCAAACCCCAACAGCAGAAATATGGTCAGGAATAGGGCAAACAGGCCGATTCGGGCGGAAATGTAGATCAGCCAGAGTTTTTTCACAGTTACATTCTAAGTTTGTCTCTCGCTTAGGCTTGACGTATGCCTCTTAGATTGCTCATCTTCGTATTCGCAGCCTGGCTGCTGTTCACGGTGTTCGTAACTGTGTTTGCGGCAAGCGCGAATAAGAACGAAGTTAGAAACCTACCGAAGTGGCTGTGGATTGTTATCTGTCTCTTCGTTCCACTAATCGGTGGTTTGTTGTATTTGATTCTCGGACGCCCCGTGGGCCGACCAAAGTCCAGATCCGGAAAAACCAAGATCGTCGCTCCTGACGATGACCCAGCTTTCCTTCGTGATCTTTCTAGCAAGTTGGACGAAAAAGATACTAAGCCCGAAGCCAATAAAGACGAATCAAAAGACAAGCCTGATGAGGGCGACGTAGACAAAGATTCCAAGGACAAGTCCTAGCCTTGCTTCCAACTGCCAGTCAGATTTTTTCGGCCCACCTTATGGCCGCACTCACCGAGCTCGAGGTTGAAGAAGCATTCCTTTCACCTGGCTCAAGATCACAATCACTGGCAATTGCAGCTCAACAGCTACACGATGTTGATCGACTAACTCTTCGAGTTCGTATCGATGAGCGCTCCATGGGCTTTACCGCCCTTGGCGCCGCCAAGGCCTCTGGTCAACCGGTAGCAATCATCACAACCTCAGGTACTGCAGTTGCCAATTTGTTGCCCGCAGTTTTAGAAGCTAGTCACAGCGGAGTTCCGCTGATTGTTATCACCGCAGATCGCCCGCAAGAACTACGCGGCGTAGGTGCCAACCAGACCACCAACCAGGTTGGAATCTTTGGCGATGCGGTTAGGTTTTGTGAAGATGTTCCAGCGCCCGAAGGTGATGTCGATTTAGATTTTGTTCGCTCACTAGCTGAACGCGCCGTGTCGGTGGCGATGGGGGATTACCCGCATCAGGCAGGACCTGTTCACCTAAACATTTGCTTTAGGGAACCACTTTCCTCAATGACTCCAGATGCCGCCGATGTTTACACTGGTGCCGAATTCCCAGATGAACAACCGAGAGTTCCAGAGTTTGCAATTTTGCGCGGTGAAGTAAACACCGTGGTGATTGCCGGAGCAGAAGCTGGAATCTTCGCACTTGAGGCAGCAGAAGCATTCGGTTGGCCGGTGTTTGCTGAACCTAGTTCAAGGTGCCGCTACGGAGCGAACAGCATCGTGGCCTATCCGGCGATTTTGGCTGAAGACGAAGAGCTAAGGTCCAAGATTGAGCGAGTGGTTGTTTACGGAAAGCCAACACTTAGTCGTGAAGTGCAAAAGCTAATTGCCCGCGACGATATCGAATTGATTGTGGTCAGGTCAGAACTAACTGGAAACTTCAATCCTTACGGCAACGCCAGCCAGATCGTCGACGACCTAACCGTCAACGGTGAGGTAAGCAGTGAGTGGCTTGCCAGGTGGAGGGTTGCCTCGCACAACTGGATCTCGGCACAAACCCATTCGTCGGGACTAGACCGAAGAAAAGTAATCGAGCTGGTCTATCAGGCCTGCCAACTAGATGACTCGATCGTGCTTGGGGCATCCCGCATGATTCGCGAGGCCGATGTCTGGGCGCCTTCTAAGCCTGTACAGGTCTTTGCCAATAGAGGGCTTTCAGGAATCGATGGCACCATTGCTACCGCTACCGGCATCGCCCTTCGAGCAGAAGGCGCATTCACCAGAGTGATTCTTGGCGATCTGACCTTGATTCACGATGCCAGTTCGATGATTGAGGACCCCGAGGAAACTTTGAACTTGCAGCTGATCATGGTCAACGACTCGGGGGGCAGCATCTTCGAAAAACTCGAACTGTTCAACTCTGTTGAGCAAGGAATGTTCGATCGCATTTTCCGTGCCGGGCAGAAAGTCGACTACTGGTCCTTGGCAAACGCCTACGGATTTGTTTACATCACGCCCGCGAATGAGCAGGAACTTCAAGAAGCTCTTGCTACACCAGGCAGAGTGTTGATAGAGGTAAAGCTCTAGCTGAGTGCTCCACGCACCGGAGCAAACTTCAAATCCGTTTCGGCAAGTTCGGCAACCGGTTCTGAGTCGGCAACCAAACCGCAACCCGCGTAAGCTGTGACAACATTGTCCTCGATGAAACCTCCGCGAATTGCGATTGCCCATTCACCGTCACCGTCAGCACCAATCCAACCAACCGGACCTGCATAACCGCCTCGATCAAATGGTTCTAGCTCGGCAATAAGTTCTTGAGCTGCGGATCTTGGAGTTCCAGCTACCGCTGCGGTTGGGTGCAAGAAAGCAGCAAGGTCCAAAACCGAAGTGTTGTTCTTTAGCTTTCCGTAAACATCGCTTGCAAGGTGCCAGAGGTCAGGAAGAGCCAAGCTAAAAGGTTTGTCATCGGTATCGACCGAAATACAAAATGGCCTCAAGGCATCGACCATAGAATCAACGGCGAAGCGGTGCTCCTGCAGGTTCTTGTCTGAGGCGACTAGTTCCTCTGACTGCGCCTTATCAGTTTCCTCCGTTGCACCCCTGGAAGTAGTTCCAGCCAATACGCGAGCTGAGACCTGACCGTGCGAGGCTCGCACCAATAGCTCTGGGGAAGCTCCAAAGTTACCGGCGACCGAATAGATCCAGCAGCTTGGATACTTCTTAGCTAGTGATGAAAGCACACTTCGAACATCGAAACTTTGTGGTAGCTGAGCAAGAATCTCTCTTGCAAGAACTACCTTCTGAATCTTCCCAGCCCTGATCTTTGAGATGGCTTTGTCTGAGGCCTCCATGAATCCCTGAGATGTCATGGCGCCTTCGACGAAGGAAAGCTTTGGGTTCTGGCGGTAGTTCATGACCTTGGTATAGAACTCATCCGATAGCTCCGCTTCGCCCTCTGGAGTGATCTTCGTGATCCAGGTTCTGCCGTCTCTGGTGCCAAGAACAATTCTTGGAATAACCAGAACAGAATTCAGCACACTGTCGGCAGAAAAAGTTGCACTTCCAAATGCGACCAATCCGGTGCAGGGGATTCTCATCGAGTCTGTGATTGCCGAAAGGCTTACCTGGTCGCGCCAAATGCTCGCTAATTCTGAGATTCGATCTGGCCCAGAAGTTTCAAAGCGGGCGGCTTCTCCGAAGCCGACGATTCCCTGACCGTTTCTGATAAACACGGTTGGATTTTCTGGGAAATGGGATGTTATGTCGAAACCGGCAGGGGTCCCCAACTCACGCGTTTCTACGCGAAGTTTTCGAAGCAGAGACATTGCAAGCCGTTTCATTTAGGGCAAAAGATGGGGAACTATTTCGATTCTAGGTCAAAGGTAAGATTGATGAGTGAGTAAAGCCGACCTAACCAAAAAGGCGCAGGAAGTTGCTGCGATGTTTGACGGTGTCGCAAAGAACTATGACAAAGCCAACGATTTACTCTCATTTGGATCAGCCAGGATTTGGCGCAAGCAGGTAGCAAAACTGGTTAACCCACAAAAGGGTCAAACCATTCTTGATCTAGCAGCCGGCACCGGCGCATCCTCAGTTGCGTTCCTAAAAGATGGCGTTTGTGTTGTGGCAGCTGATTTTTCTAACGGCATGCTAGAAGAAGGCAGAAGACGCCACCCTGAGATCGAGTTTGTTTTCGCCGACGCAACCAAGCTTCCGTTCCAAACCGGTGAATTCGACACGGTGACCATTTCCTTTGGTCTTAGAAACGTGGAGAACACCGAGCTTGCACTATCTGAGATGCTTCGAGTCTTGAAGCCTGGCGGCAAATTGGTGGTCTGCGAATTCTCGACTATCCCAAACAAGTTCCTGCACGCTATCTACAGGTTCTACCTGAAGAACTTGCTGCCTGCTATCTCTGCCTTGGTGAGCAAGACCCCCGAGGCCTATAGCTACCTAGCGGAATCCATCGACGCTTGGCCAAAGCAGCAAGAACTTGCCAAACTAATTGAAAAAGTTGGCTACCAATCTGTTGAATTCAGGAATCAAACCCTCGGCATTGTTGCTATCCATAGTGGAACTAAGCCCAAGAAAGCGTAATTGATGCCAAAAACCTCTCTGCCCAGACAGCTTCGCAAGGTCGCTGACAAAGACCTCCTTGCCAAGCTCGAAGCAGGTCTAGAGCAAGTCGAGCAGGAGCTTGTTGCAGCCGTTGCACACACCGACCCAATTGCCAAAGTCACAACCCGACACTTGATTGACGCCGGTGGAAAGAGAATTCGTCCGACTCTGGTTTTGCTTTGTGCTCAACTAGGTGACAGCGCGCAAGAAGAGGTAATTCAGTCCGCAGTTGTTGTTGAGCTAACACACATCGGAACTTTGTACCACGACGACGTTATGGACAATGCACCAAAAAGAAGAGGCGTTGATTCAGCTCACGAGATCTGGGGCAACAACGTCGCAATCTTGACCGGCGATCTTCTTTTTGCAAGAGCATCACAATTGGTTTCAAAACTTGGACAAAAAGCTCTAACCCTTCAGGCTGACACTTTTGAAAGACTTTGCTTGGGCCAGTTGAATGAAACTGTTGGACCAGCCGACGGTCAAGATCCAATCGAGCACTACCTGAGTGTGCTATCAGATAAAACCGGTTCTTTGATTTCCGCTTCTGCAGAACTTGGTGTTTTGTTCTCAGGAGCTGACCAAGGCCTTCGCGAGCCAGTAAGGAAATATGGTGAGGCAATCGGTGTTGCCTTCCAGTTGATTGATGACTTCATCGACATTCACTCCGATGGCAAAGTATCGGGGAAAACTCCTGGAACTGACCTTCGGGCAGGAGTTCCAACCCTGCCTGTGCTGTATCTACGGCAGGATGCCAAAAATGATCCGGAAGCTGCCAAGCTAGTTGAGATAATTGATGCCGGACTCGATGACGATGCCGCATTGAACGAGGTTCTCGAGAAGATGAGAAAGCACCCCGCAACTGAGCGTGCCTTCCAGGAAGCAAAACGTTGGGCCGACCAAGCAATTGCCGCCCTCGACGGTTTGCCACAAGGCCCAGTTAGGGATGCGCTTACCAACTTCGCCGATGCGGTTATCGAGCGCCAAAACTAAAAAAGATTTAAGGAACGAATCAAAGATGTCAAAGCTCAGGCTTGCAATAGTTGGCGCGGGACCCGCCGGAATCTATGCAGCAGATCTATTGATCAAATCTGAACTGCGCGATTTTGACGTATCTATCGACCTTTTTGATTTACTTCCTGCTCCATACGGATTGGTTCGATACGGCGTTGCCCCTGACCACCCGAGAATCAAGGGCATCATCAAGGCGCTCTATGAGGTTTTGGATCGAGGAGACATTCGGTTTTTCGGAAACGTCACCTACGGCAAAGACATCACCCTCGATGATCTAAAGAAGCACTACAACGCGGTTATCTTCTCAACCGGTGCCATCAAAGACGCCGACCTAAACATTCCAGGAATTGATCTGGAGGGTTCATTCGGGGCTGCGGCATTTGTGAATTGGTACGACGCACATCCAGACTTCGAGCGCAGCTGGGATCTAAGCGCCAAGGAAATTGCCGTTATTGGAAACGGAAACGTGGCATTGGATGTTGCCAGAGTCCTGGTGAAATCTCCAGCGCAGATGCTAGAAACCGACATCCCGGAAAACGTTTACAAGGGTCTTCTTGCATCAAAGGCCACCGACGTCCACGTGTTTGGAAGGAGAGGACCAGCCCAGGTGAAGTTCTCTCCTCTTGAGCTTCGCGAAGCAGTTCACGTTGAAGGCGTTGACACAATCGTGCACGATGAAGATTTCCAGTATGACGAGGGCTCTAACAAGCAGATTGAGAGCAACAACCAAACCCGCGTGATGGTGAAAACTCTTGAAGATCTGCGCGGTAAGGAGCAAACCGGAGCGGCAAGGCGCCTACACCTCCACTTCTTCTCTTCCCCAGTTGAAGTAATCGGTGAAAACGGCAAGGTCAAGGCCCTAAAGATTGAACGCACCAAGCTAGACGGCAACGGGGGAGTTGTTGCTACCGGTGAATTCCGCGAAGTTCCTATTCAGGCGCTATACCGAGCTGTTGGTTACTTCGGTTCTGAACTAGACGAGATTCCCTTTGATTCCAAGGCCGGAGTTATTCCAAACGACAAGGGTCGAGTGCTGGATGCGTCGGGCAAACACATCGAGGGCGTTTACGCGACCGGTTGGATCAAGCGCGGACCTGTAGGCCTTATCGGACACACCAAGTCAGACGCAATTGAAACCATCGCGCAGGTTATTGCCGACAAGCCAACCTGGTGGCAGCCAAGTGCTCCGGAAGAATCGGCTGTTGTTGAACTGCTTGAATCCCGAGGCGTTGACTTTGTTGGCTGGCCACAGTGGCTAAAGATTGACGCTGAAGAAAAACGCCTTGGCGCTGCGCAAAGCAGAGAGCGCATCAAGCTGGTCGAGCGTGAAGACTTCCTGTCGGTAGCCAAGGCCGACTAAGTGCCATTTTCTTCTGCCAAATCAAAAAGCGCACAATTCGCTCTCGTCTCGGCATTTTTCATCCAGGGATTCCTAGCAATCACCTACCTTCCAAGAATTCCTGAAATCATCGACCAGATCGATGTCTCATTCGGAGTCTGGGGACTGATTATTGGACTTGCAGGCCTTGGTTCACTTATTCCACTCCTGATCACAAATCGCCTGATTGGAAAATACGGCACCAGACCGATAGTCCGAATTTCGAGTGTGCTGATTGTGGTGACAACCGCAAGCCTTGGCTTTGCTACCAACGGCTGGATGTACTTCCTATTTCACGCACTGATGATGTTCAGCATGAGCTTTTTCAACATCGCGGTGAATGCCCAGTCGGTGATGCTTCAGAAGAAAGTAAAAAAGGTAATCCTTGGAAAGTTCCACGCCGCCTGGAGCATAGGTGCAGGTATCAGCGCTGCGGTTTCAGGAATTCTTGCAAGCTTTATGTCCCTGCAGCTGCACTTGATTCTGGTTGGCGTTCTTGCGCTTGTCGCGTTCGAAGTTTCTATCCGCAAAATGCTTACCCCTTCGGAAGATGGGCATCACGAGGAAAGACAGGCCTCCAAGAAGGTGCCGTTCTTTAAGTCCCCAAACCAGCTTTGGCTACTAGCCTTTGGATTCTTCGCGGGAGTTTTCCCAGAACTTGTGATGATGGACTGGTCTGCTGTATTCGCTAAGCAAATCATGCTCCTGAATCCAACGCTTGGAGCAATTCCATTTACCGTCTTTACTCTCGCGATGATTGTTGGGCGCTTGTTGATTGGCAAGGCAACCGCCAAATACAACATCAGCGATCTGTCTAAATGGGGCGGCATCTTCGGATCGGTTGCAATGTTGCTGGGTGTTGTTCTTGCGCCACCACTTGTTTCATACAACCCAATACTTGCCCTCGCCGTACTTTCTTTCTTTTGGGGCATTGCTGGCTTTGGCTTGGCACCGATGGTGCCGTCATTTTTTGGAGCCGCCGGTCACGTTTCAGGGTTGACTACCGCTCAAGCGCTTTCTCGAATGTCGCTGGTGAACGCGATCGCAGTGATCGTGGCCAAGATTTTCATGGGGGCACTCGCTCAAGGAATAGGACTGGTACTGGCGTTCATCTTCCC
This sequence comes from Actinomycetota bacterium, assembly GCA_046046195.1. GTDB lineage: Bacteria > Actinomycetota > Actinomycetes > Actinomycetales > Microbacteriaceae > Rhodoluna. The sequence continues at coordinate 12,350 of JBJOKH010000027.1, forward strand.
AATAGCAATGATGTTTATCGCAGGTGTTCTGGCAGGAAGAGTAGCCAAGACCGCCAAGCGCAAAGAGGCTATGGACAACGCCTTCCCGCTTACCGGGCCAATATCTGTAGTTGATGACCTCTAAAAGAAGTTCTTAGCGGTAGTTGACGAACTGAACGTCAACTTCCAAGTCTTTAGATTTCAGCAGGGCCTGAACTTCTTGAAGGTCATCGCGGGATTTGCTGCTAACGCGTAGCTCGTCACCCTGAATTTGTGACTTAACGCTCTTAGGCCCCTCATCGCGAAGAATCTTGTTTATCTTCTTGGCGTTTTCCTGCGAGATGCCCTCTTTGATCTTGCACTCGATGCGGAATTCTTTACCTGATGCAAATGGCTTGCCATCTTCCAGGCTCTTCAAAGAGATGCCGCGCTTTACAAGCTTTGACTGAAATACATCTAGAACGGCCTTGGCACGCTCTTCGCTATTGGCTTTGATCAGAATCTTGTCGCCGGATTCCTCGATTGATGCACCTACACCCTTGAAGTCATAGCGCTGATCAACCTCCTTGGACGCCTGGTTTAGGGCATTCGCAATTTCTTGAGGGTCAACTTTGCTTACGATGTCGAATGAGGAATCAGCCATTCCCATAGTTTACAAGGGCAGCAATTGCTGCCCTGAAATATCTAAGGTTCGGCCCCTATGCAAATATTGGTATTCTTTTAGGGCACCTAAAGCTTTTGCGCATGGCTAGTTACCCAAGCGGCCAAAGGGAACTGACTGTAAATCAGCTGGCTCAGCCTTCGGGGGTTCGAATCCCTCACTAGCCACGAAACCCCAGCCCTCCACGGCTGGGGTTTTGTTTTTCGCTGAACAACAATCCCGCCCTCCGAATCTAAGCTTCTTGAGTGGATCAATTCAGAAAAATGAAGGTAATCGACGGAGGACTCTCGACTGAGCTTGAAAGGCTCGGCGCCGTCATTGAGGGCAATCTTTGGACTGGGCAGAATCTGCTTACGAATCCTCAACTGGTTGAAGCTGCCCACAGGAACTACGCCGAGGCAGGGGCCAAGAGCGCTATTACTGCCAGCTACCAAGTAAGCCGGATCGGCTTCGAGGAAATAGGACTGACCAAAGCAGACGCCGACGAGGCACTAAGAAGAAGTGTTTCGATTGCCAGGACTGGTACAGCAGGGGCTGACAGCAAAGTTGCGGCGAGCGTTGGTCCTTACGGTGCGGTACTACACGACGGATCTGAATTCCGTGGAGACTACAAAGTCTCCCAGTGGCAGTTGGAAGACTTTCATTCAGAGCGCTTAGAGGTCTTGCTTGATGCGGAGCCTGACATGCTGGCAGTCGAAACGATTCCAAATGTCATCGAATCAAAGGCATTGAGAAATGTTCTCGAGGGGGTGGAGATTCCGTTCTGGATATCCTTCACCGCCGGTTCTGGCGACAAGCTATGGTCAGGCGAAGAAGTCGTTGAAGCGGCCCAGGCCGTTGCCGGACTGAATAACTTGATTTCTGTTGGTGTGAACTGTGTCGATCCAATTCACGTGGCTTCCTTAATCACAAAGATTTACTCTGTTACTTCTTTGCCTTCTGTTGTGTATCCTAACTGCGGTGGAACTTGGGATTCAGCATCTGGTGCTTGGGAGGGTGGCTCCAAGCGCTCCTTGTCGCAGTGGATACCGGAATGGAAGAACCTGCCGATTGAATGGGTAGGCGGATGTTGCGGGACCGATGCGCTGGACATCGAAGAACTGTCGTTGACCCTGGAATCAATTACAGATTAGTTTCAAACTAATCATTAACCTCTGATCACTGCATAACAAACAGTCAGAGGAGACTACTTTCTAGTTGAATCCCTCACTACAAGTTCTGGTTGAAAAACAACTTGACGCCTTCTCGGAGCGCCATCAGCCCTAGTCTCCTCAATCAGTAATTCGACAGCCTGAGCTCCAATTAGCAGCGAGGGTTGGCGAATTGAAGTAAGGGAAACTAAGGCGCTGCCCGCAAAAGAGATGTCGTCATAACCAACCAGGGCAATGTCTTTTGGAATCGAGACATCTGGAGCAACGACCAGAACTTGGATGATTCCCAAAGCCAAGAGATCATTAGCAGCAAAGATTCCGTCGGGCCTTAGATTCTTGGGTCTTGCAAGTATTTGTTCGGCAAGTGCCCTGCCTTCCAGAACGGTTAGGTTTTTTGTCTCGGCTACCTCGAGCTTCACTCCTTTTTTCTCTGCTGCTTTCTGGGCCCCCTTGAGGCGATCGGCAATCTGCTCTATCTCGAGCGGGCCTCCTGCAAACATGATGCGTTTCTTGCCACTATCGACGAGGTGCTCCACGGCGAGATTTCCTCCCGCAACGTCATCAACCGATACCGAACTAAAGGTCTTGTTCTTTGATTTTCGGTCTACCAAAACAACAGGGGTTCCCCTATCGCGGATGCGACTTATTTCACTTAGGTCAGATGTCAAAGGTGACACCAAGATTCCTGCCACTCGCTGCTCTTCGAAAAGCGCTAGTAAGTTGTTTTCCCTTTCGGAGTTTTCGTCGGAGTTAGCAAATAGGACGCTCAGTCCGTGCTCGCCCGCAGCTTCCTCGGTGCCTCTTGCAACCTCGGCGAAGAATGGGTTTCTAACGTCAAGCACCACTAGGCCAATAGATCTAGATTTTCCGGCTCGGAGTTGTCTAGCGGCATCGTTCCTTACGAAACCCAGTGAGTCGATGGCTTCTTGAACCAGCTCAGCAGTCTTCTTAGAAACCTTGTCTGGGCTGTTCAGGACATTAGAAACCGTCCCAACCGAGACTCCGGCTTTTCTGGCTACATCCCTTACGCTGACTGGCAATTCCCCTCCGATCTGATTGAACGTTCAAGCCCAAAAAGCCAAATGTTACGATTTGGTCACAAAATCAGCTTTTCATTTTTTGAACAAGTTCAACAACGTAGATTACATCACATAAATTGAAACGATTCATTTAGACCTAAAACGACGGAGTTTTTATGGTTGCAAACCAGAGCCCCATTCTGGAAATGCGCAACGCCCGCAAGGCTTTCGGAGGCGTCCAGGCGCTCAACGGAGCTGACCTGACTCTGTACGCTGGCGAGATCCACGCCCTGCTCGGTGAAAACGGCGCTGGTAAATCCACTCTTCTAAAGGCTCTGGCCGGAGTTCACAAGATTGACTCCGGAACAATAACTCTGAACGGCAAGCCATTCGAACAAGGCAGCACCCGCCTAGCTCGCGAGCAGGGAATCGCTGTTATCTACCAAGAACCGAGCCTTTTCCCTGACCTAACTCTTGCCGAGAATGTTTTCGTTGGCCGTCAGCTTCAGTCCGGTTTCACCGTCAACTGGAAAGCCATGGAAGACGAAGCCAACAAACTCTTCGCTCAGTTGGGCGTGAAGCTTGATGCAACTAGCAGCGCACGTGGATTGTCAATTGCGGACCAGCAGATTGTTGAAATCGCTAAGGCTCTTTCAACTAAAGCAACCGTCATCGTCATGGATGAACCAACCGCAGCCCTTTCTTCCAAAGAAGTTGACCGCCTCTTTCAGGTAGCTAGAAACCTTGCGTCACAAAACTGTGCTGTGGTGTTTGTTAGCCACCGACTTGATGAAGTTTTTGCGCTCTGCTCCAGGATCACCGTTATGCGTGACGGAGCAACAGTTGGAAGTGCACTGACTGCAGAAATGAATGAGTCAAAAGTTATTCAACTCATGGTTGGCCGCGAAGTTTCTGAACTTTATCCAAAACTTGAAGCAAAAATTGGCGATGTAGTTTTGAAAGTCGAGAATCTTGGATTAGCCGGGCAGTTCACAGACATTAGTTTCGAAGTAAGAGCTGGTGAAATTGTTGGTTTAGCTGGACTGGTTGGTTCAGGCCGTTCAGAAATTGTTAGAGCTATTTTTGGCGTCGACAAGTATGACAAGGGCTCAGTCACCCTCAACGGTAAAAAGTTAAAGCCTGGAAACCCATCAGCTCAAATGGTTTCTGGAGTTGCTCTGGTTCCCGAGGATCGACGTCAGCAGGGATTGTTTATGTCCTCGTCAATCAACAGGAACAGCGCTGTCACGATGCTGAAGCGTCTTTCGAAGCTATTCATCATCAGAGAAAAGAGCGAGGCGAAGCTTGCTAAGTCTTGGGGTGAAACGCTTTCCCTGAAGTATGCAACTGGATTTGATCCAGTGGAGAGACTCTCCGGCGGAAACCAGCAAAAGGTTGTGCTTGCCAAGTGGCTTGCAACCGAACCGAAACTTCTAATCGTTGATGAACCAACCCGCGGTATTGACGTGGGAACAAAAGCTGAGGTTCACAGACTGCTATCTAAGAAAGCCCAGGACGGTGTCGCAATTGTGATTGTTTCTTCTGAACTTCCAGAAGTCATGGGTATGGCAGATCGGATTCTAGTAATGCGCGAAGGCCGCATGGTTGGTCAGTTCGATAGAAGTGCTGCGACTCCAGAAAAGATCATCGCAGTTGCAACGGGGGCAGCAACAGTATGAAGTCATTAGCGACAAAGTTATTCAGAATTCGTGAGCTACCAGTTTTTCTTGCTCTGGTAATCGTGGTAATCATCACCGGAACTGCAAACCCAGAGTTTTTCACTCTCTCTGGTTTCCAGGACATCACTTTAGGTGTTGCAGTTGTGGCCACCTTAGCCGTTGCCCAAACTCTGGTGATCGTGATGAAGCACATCGACTTGTCGGTTGGTTCGACAATTGGTTTTTCTGCATATCTAATCGGAGACGCATCCTCCCAGGGACACGGTTTTTGGTACTGCATGGGGCTTGCTCTAGCACTTGGCCTGGCAGTTGGAGCAGCCAACGGCTTCATGGTCGCTTATCTTCAGCTACCTAGCCTGGTGGTGACTCTTGGAACCCTTTACATCGTCAGGGGTATCTTCAACGAAGTTGCCGGAGGAAACACCATCACTGAAGACATGGTTCCTGGTCCGATTAACTTCATCGGTTTGAACACTTTCTTCGGCATCCCGTACTTGTTTATTGTTGCCTTCGTTCTCATGATCATTGTGGGATTCATCATGAAGCGAATCCGCTCAGCGCGTGACCTTTATGCAATTGGCTCAAACCTGCTGGCTGCTGAACTCGGTGGTATCCCAGTAGCCCGAAGAGTATTCCTAGCGTTCCTAGCTACCGGTGCAGTTAGCGGCCTTGCCGGAGCTGTATTGCTGGCAAGGTTCAACACCGCAGCGGCAAACTCCGGAAACGGGCTTGAACTCAGTGTGGTTGCTGCCTGTGTAGTTGGTGGCGTGGCCATCGCAGGTGGAATTGGAACAGTTTACGGAGCCGTTATTGGGGCCATCTTGCTCCAGGCAATAACGATGGCCTTGGGGGCCCTTGGTATTCCGCAATTCTGGCAGCTTGCGGTAAACGGGACACTACTTATTGCAGCTATTTCACTCGATAGATACCTATCCACCCGAGTCAAACCGACGTCCATCATGGGGGCCAAATAATGAAAAAGAAGTACACATTTGGTTGGGATCAAGGCGTTGCCATCTTCCTTGTCATGACAGTCGTTATCGGAAGCTTCGTTTCTGAATACTTTGCAAACTTTGACAACATCAGCTTTGTTATTCAAGACATAGCTGAGATAGCAATCATCGCCCTAGCGATGACTTATTTGATCATCGCAGGAGAAATTGACCTATCAGTAGCTTCAATCCTTTGTCTATCAAGTGCGACCCTAGGGTTCCTCTTTAGAAACGGCGCTCCGTTTGAGATGGCGATCCTCGGCGGGCTACTAGTTGGTTTGATTTGTGGGTTGATTAACGGCTTTTTGGTCACGGTGGTAGGACTTCCTTCACTTGCCGTGACAATCGGAACCTTGGCTCTGTTTAGAGGTTTGTGCTACGCACTACTAGGAAACGAACCAGTAAACGAGCTTCCAGAAGAGTGGATTGTCCTCGGGTACGAAAACATCCCTGGAACATTCTTACCGTGGTCGACAATCCCATTGGCAATTCTTGCTGCCATTGCCTGGATTGTTTTGCACTACACCCGAATTGGTCGCTGGACCTTTGCCATTGGCATCAATCCAGAAGCGGCCAAATTTAGTGGAATTCCAGTTG